>NZ_BAAAUV010000003.1:0-546843 GCF_039534125.1 Actinocorallia longicatena
CCGGGCCGCCCGGGCGCCGCCGGCCAGCCCGGCGAGCAGGGCGGGCGGCGGGTCCGGCAGCCCGAGGACCAGCCGGGCCAGCCGTTCCCAGGGCGCCGCGGGGAGGCGGGCCGCGGCGCCGAGCCAGCCGACCAGCGGACCGGCCTCGGCCGGCTCCAGCGGGACGCCCGCCAGGAGCGCCGCGGCGAGCATGACCGGACGCCAGTCGTCGAGGGTCCGCTCGGTCCCCGCGGCCAGCGGCGTGGCGGCCAGCCACATCTGCTCGGCCTCGACCGCGCCGTTGCCCGCCAGCCGGTCCGCGAGCGGCCGGTCGGGGATGGCCGAGGCCCGGCCGCCGACGAAGTCGAACAGGTAGTAGCTCTCGAAGGCGCCCTCACTGAGGGTGAAGTCCGCGCCCGGGACCGTCCCCATCACGTGCTGCCTGGCCCGGCCGGGCCGGTGCTGGTAGGTCGCGAAGGACATCTCGCGGACCATCGCGGGCGGCAGCATGTAGGAGACCGCCGCGATCCAGTGGGCGATCCGGTCGGCGTCCCGCTCGTAGATGACGACCGACCGGTCCCCGATGGTGACGGCCCGCTCGACGGCGGCGAGCAGCGCCGGCAGCAGCCGCAGGAGGCCGCTCGACTCGAGGAAGGCGTCGACGGCCGGACGGGTGATCGGCCCGGTCGGCAGCGGCCCCGGCAGGGCGGGCAGGTCGGTGCCGTCAACGATCTTCCTGGCCCACACGGAACTGCGCCACAACTCGATGGGGAGCGTCCCGCCGGCCCGTCCCGAGACGGCATGGGCGAAGTAGTTGCCGAGCCGGCCGGAGTAGTCCTCGCCCACGAAGACGACCTGGGCCGTGACGTCGCCCTCGGGAGAGAAGCACAGGTTCACCGGGCAGGCCTCGATGTCGGCCTCCGTGGGGGCGTGCCCGACGTTCCGCGGCGCCTCGTAGGAGGTCAGCGCCTCGACCCTGCGCAGGATCTCGTCGGGGGTGCCCGGCGTGGCCGCGTTGAACTGGTACCCCGCGTAGCCGGACAGGCCCTTCTCGCACGAGGTGTAGTACATCTGCTGGTAGGACATGTCAGCTCCGGTGGTTGGCGATGACGTCGAAGCGGTTGAGCAGCCACAGGTAGGGGTCCTCGACCCGGTGCGGCCTGATCCCGTCGCCCGCGACCTTGCCGTTGCGCGGGACCGCGCCGAGCGCGGAGAGGCCGAAGAAGGAGTAGGCGGCGTAGTTGGCGCGCAGCAGCTGGTCGATCTGCCCGCCGTCCCACTCCTCCAGCAGCGCCCTGACGTGCTCGTGGACGGCCTCGGTGTCGGACAGGTCGAGGGCGGGACGGGCCGCGGAGGCCTCCTGGAGCAGGGGACTGTCCGGCTCGAAGGAGTCCCACAGGGCGTCCATCTTGGAGAACGCGACCGCGATCGGCGTCTTGATCTTCTTGCCGGGGCCGAGCCCCCCGGTCTCCCTCAGCAGGTCCGTCACCCGGGTCAGGACGTTGAAGGGGCTGTCGAAGCCCGCCCCCGTGCCGGGCATGGGGGTGTCGGGCCCGGCGCGGTCCCGGGCGCCCCGCATCTGCAACGGGTCGAGCAGCAGGATCACGCCGTCGGCCGAGCCCAGGTAGCGGGTGTTGAGGTCGACGCTGGCCCGGCTCGTCAGGTCCTCGCCCGCGGTGTCGAAGAACGAGGTGATGGTGTGCCGCTCGCGTTCGCCGAGCAGCCCGCGGCGCGGCAGCGACACCCGGTAGACCAGCGGCTGCATCTGCTCGGCGCCCGCGCTCTTGGTCGTGGCCGGAAGCGCGGACTGCTCGTAGAGCCCGTGCTCGAACCGCTGGGTGAACTGGTTGAGCGTGTGGTCGTCGCAGCCGTTCATGGACGCGTCGAACCGGCGGCCCACGCCGTGCATGAGCTCGTGCAGGAGCACCGTCATGTAGACGGTCTTGCCGCTCTCCTTGGCGCCGATCATGGCGATGAGACGGTTGTCGATCTTCCCGAAGTCGACGGGGAGCCTGCTGTGGCAGAACGGGCAGACCCGGTGGTGGGTCCTCGCCCCGCACAGTTCGTGGACGGCGTTCCGGTGGCGGCCGTTGCCCGCGAAGGTCGTGGGCAGGGCGTCCTGGATGCCGAACCGGTCGAACAGCACCGTGTCGCGGGTGAGCGGGCACTTCTTCCCGGCCGGGCCGATCAGCCCCGAGCAGCGGAACAGGATGCGCTTCTCGGCGAAGGAGTCATAGCAGTACGGGCAGACCAGGGTGGCCATTCACCAGGTCCCTTTCACTCGGTTGAGGATCACTCTGTCGGCGCCGTCTCCGTCGGCGAAGCAGACGAGCCAGGTGCGACGGGAGCGCGGCACGGTCAGGTCGACCTCGACCGGCGCCCCGGGGGCGAGCCGCGCCGCGGGGACGCGGCTCAGCACCTCGCCCTGCTCGGGGCGGAGCGGCAGGGTCGATCCGGTGCCGTGCACCACGATCAGGTCGGGCAGGTAGCAGGCCTCGTCGGCGGTGAGCCGCAGCCGGGCCCGCATCGGCAGGAACGGCAGCGACAGCCGCCGCCGGAACTGGTACCTGACCCGGACGCCCCGGGCCGCGATCCGGATCCGGACCGGCGGCGACTCCGCGACGCCCTCGGCGTCCCGGTCGATCACGTGCACGGCGACGCTCCCGCCGGACGCGCCGATCCTCAGCTCGCAGCCCCGGTTGTCGGTGAAGCCGCGCTTGCTGATCTCGCGGGTCTCGGCCGTGGAGGCCCCGGCCGGGGTCCAGGCGACCACCGCGGTCTTGGCGCCCTCGGGCCACTCCCAGCTCACCACGGCCTTGTCGCCGAGCCTGCGGCTGGTCAGGAACCGCACCGGCTGGACGACCTTGATCGAGCCGGTGGGGCCGATGATCGCGGTGCCGCCGCCGACCGTCACGGCCGTGAAGTACCGCCGCTCGGCGCCGATCGTCGTGGTCAGGCTCGACCAGACGCCGTCCTTCACGGGCGTGCCCGGCACCTCCCCGCCGTACCTGTCCACCTCCTGGACGGGCACCCGGTTCTCCTCCGCCCAGGAGGGCGGGGCCGCGGCGGACCTGATCACCACCCGTCCGCTGGAGGGGTCGCGCCAGCGGATCACGGCCGTCCCCGATCCCTCGGCCCGGACGGTCAGCGCCGCGACCCGGTGCGGGGCGGCCTCGGGGCGGGCCGTGACCTCGATCCCCTCGGACGCCTCGAGACCGCCGCCGGCCCGGTAGACGGCCTGGATCCGGTACCGGTACTCCGTGCCGGGCTCGACGCCGTCGTCGGCGAAACCGTCCCGGGACGCCCGGATCCCTTTGCTGGTCCTCCCGGCCCCGTCGAGCCTGACCACCCGGGCCTCGGCCAGGTCGGGATGGGCCGACCACGCCACCCGGACCGCCCGTTCGGTGGCCGTGACCACGACCTCGCCGACCTCGGGCAGATGCCGGACGGCCGGTGCCGGGGCCGGGGCCGACCACGCGCCCTCCGCCCGGCGGGAGAAGACCGTGTAGCGGGTCCGGACGCCGACCGGCGGGGCGGTGTCGGCGGCCTCGGTGCCGGTGAAGTCGCCGAGGACGGTCCCGTCGGCGGGGGCGGCGGCGGGCTCCCCCGACGTCCGGACGACCCGGTGGGTCACCGGTCCCGCGCGGACGTCCCCGGGCGTCCAGGAGACGGTCACCCGGTCGCCGGCCAGCGCCGCCGACACCCGGCGGACGGGCGGCGGCGGGATCGCGGCGAGCCGCCGGGGCAGTTCCTCGTCGTCGGCGGCCAGCCGGGCCGCGCCCGCGAGCTCCTCGGCGGCCTCCTCGCTGCGGCCCGCGGCGAGATGGGCGGACGCCCGCGCCGAGGCCTCTCCCACCTTGCGCAGGGACTCCTCGACCCGGGCCCTGACCTCGGCGTCCTCCGTGCCGAGCCCGCCCGCCAGCCGTTCCGCGGCCCGCAGGGCCCCCTCGGCGAGGGCCTCCTCGACCTGGGCGCGGATGCTCGTGCCCGCCCCTGCGGTGAGCCCCTCGGACAGGGCCAGCGCCAGGTCCTCGGCCTCCCTCGGGTCGAGGCCCAGGGCGATGGCCGCGTCGGCGATCAGCCTGATCGGCAGCCTGGCCTCCGCGGACGGCCGCAGGACCTCGGCGGTCTCCCAGACCAGCAGCGCGTCGACCGCGCCCGGCCGTTTCAGCGCGTTCTCCAGCACGCTCAGGATCCCGTCGGCCGCGGTCTTGCGCTCGTCCCGCGGACGGCCCCGGCTCTGCTCGACGACCTTCTGGACGTCCGCGGCCGTCAGCGCGGCGCCCGCGTTCGTCCGGAAGCCGCCGCGGAGCTTGAATCCCCGCCTGAGCACGTCCTCGCCGAACACGAGCTGCACCGAGAGCTTGAGCCCGAGCAGGGTGAGCTGCTCGCGCAGCGCCCGGTGCCCGGCCGGCGGGGCGGGCGGCTCCCAGAGCGGATCGACGACCCGCAGCCCGGCCTTCGCGAGATGGGCGCGGACGTCGGCCTCGCTCCACACCTCGCCCGCCAGATGCCGCACGGTCGCCCCCGACACGCACGGCGTGGTGGCCTTGAGGCCGTCGATCTGCTGGTCGAGCCGGGCCCGCGCGGCGGCGCGGCGGGCGGTCCGGTCGGCGGTGAACGCCTCCCAGGTCAGCTTCCCCGCCGCCGCCAGTTCCTGGTGCCCGGCCATCAGGGACTCGGCCAGCTTGAGGTACAGCCGCTTCTGGGTCAGGGAGCGCCAGTAGCGCTCCATCTCCTCCAGGTGGCGGGAGAACGCCGCGTCGTCCAGGCGCTTGTCCGGGTCGAGCGCGTACCGGACGAACAGGTCGTCCGGGCGGGCGCTCGCGGCGCGGCGGGCCGGGTCGAGCACGTCCCGCAGGTACGCCGTCTTGTCGATCACGTGTGGGCCCCCGCTCACTCACTCAGGGCGTAGCGGGCGACGGCGTCCCTGGCCTCGACGACGTCGTCGGCGGACAGGCCGTCGATCCTGACCTCGATGACCAGGTCCTTGCCGGTCCGCTGCTCGACCGCGTGCACCCGCAGGGTGCCCAGCTCGTCCATGGCGAAGGTGATGTCGAGCGGCGAGCCCTGTGGCAGCGCGGGAAGCCCGGAGATCTCGCCCTCGCCGATCCGCTTGTTGTCGCCGAGCATCGGCGACTCGACCGCGCCCGCCTGCTCCCAGATCTCGATGACGACCGAGGTCTGCTTGTCGTAGGCGGTGAAGAACCGCTCGGCCGGCGGGGAGGCCGGCAGCGGGCTGTTGGCCTTGAGGACGTGCTCGACCTGGAAGACCTGGCCGGCTCCGTCATCGGACTCCAGCACCTTGACCCCGAACGCCCGCGGCACGACGGCCGTGACCCGCTGGCCCGCCAGCTTCCGCACCTTCTCCGGTTCGAGCCCGAGCTGGTCGGCGATCTCGGCGACGGCCGCGTCCGACTGCTCGCCCGCGCCGCCGTCCGGGAGCTTGACCTTCACCGACTCGATCAGCGCGAACCTGGCCGCGCCCTTGGCGACCGCCAGATCGGGGTCGTGCAGCTTGGGCGCGAAGCCGAACCGCTCACGCAGCCCCGCCTCGACCGCGGGCATCCGGACCGAACCGCCGACCAGGAGGACGTCGTCGAAGGACATGACGCCGCGTTCCCTGGCGAGCTCGATGGTCCGCTCGGTGATGGTGAAGGTCCTGGTCAGCAGGTCGGCGGTCAGCTCGTCGAGCTTGTCGCGGGTCAGCTCCACCCGGGCCACCGCGCCGTCGAAGCGCATGTTGTGGCGGCGGGACTGGGCGCTGCTCAGGCCCTTCTTCAGGTCCTCGGCCGCGATCGCGAGGTCCTGGAGGAAGTCCTCGCTGTCGGCGGCGGAGGAGCCGGGGTTCTCGGCGAGGAAGCCCTCCAGCAGGTAGTCGGCGATCCGGGTGTCCCAGTCGGCGCCGCCGAGCTTGTGGTCGCCGTCGGTGCACACGACGTTGATGTCGCTGCCGTCGATGCGGATGACCGTGGTGTCGAAGGTGCCGCCGCCGAGGTCGTAGACCAGGATCGTGCGGTCGCCCTCGGTGGTGATCGCCTCGTAGTGCAGGGCGGCGGCCACCGGCTCGGGCACCAGGTTCAGCACGTTCAGCCCGGCGATCTTCCCCGCGTCGAGGGTGGCCTGGCGTTCGGCGACGCCGAAGTAGGCCGGGACGGTGATGACCACGTCCCTGACGTCCTCGTGGGTGAGCTCGGCCGTGGCCCGGGTCAGCTCCCGCAGGATGATCCCCGAGATGGACTGCGGGGTGTGGACGACGCCGTCGAACTCCAGCTCGAGCTTCTCGCCCATCTGCCGCTTGATCAGCGAGACGACCTTGTCGGGGTCGAGCAGCGCGGACTTCTTGGCCTCCGCGCCGACGACCACGTTCTGCGGGTTCTCGAAGTAGACGACCGAGGGGGTCGTGTCGTCGCCGAGGAGGTTCTGGGCGATCACCGGACGGCCGGAGTCGTCCATGTAGGCGACGCAGGAGTAGGTGGTGCCGAGGTCGATGCCGTACGTGGGCATGGGTCACTCGCTCTCTACGGTCCCGGCGGGGGCGCCGGGCTCGGGGTCGGGGGCCGGCTCCGGGGCCGGATCGGCGCCGGGGGCGGGCCGGTGGTTCCAGAACCGGACCTTCGCCGGGCGGCGGACCCGGCCGGTCTCCTGGTCGGTGAAGCCCGCGCCGAGCACCTTCTCGACGGTGTTGTGCAGGCCGGGGTCCTCGGCGGGGACGGTGCCGACGGGCGTGTGCCGGGACGGGTCGAACGCCTCGCCCCTCTTCGGGGCGAAGACCTCCAGGCCGCAGCGCTCCAGCGCCAGCTCGACGTCGTCGGCGAAGCTGCCGAACAGCCGGCCGACGGGCTCGCCGGACAGGCGCTCCGCCTCCCGGCCGAGGGCGTCGTACAGGCGCATGAGGTCGGTGACGACCGGTTCGAGGATGGCGCGGCGGATCCCTCCGCGCAGCACCTGGTTCTCCTCGTGCAGCCGGTCGATCACCAGCTCCCGGTGCTCGGACCTGCGGTGGAACCCGCTGATCTGTTCCTCCATCGCGTCGAGCCTGGCCGTCATCTCCGCGAGCGGCTCGGGCTCCGCCGGTGGCGCGGCCGGTGCGGGCGTCTCGTTCTCGAGCGTTTCTTCCATGGGTCCGTCCTTCGGTCAGCTGCGCGGCAGTCGGATCCGGGCCCTCGCCCGGGCGACCTGGTAGTTGATCCACTGCGCTCCCCGCACGTCGGTCAGATCGACCGACGTGCCGACGGTGAACAGGGAGTCCGTCGGCTCGCACCGGTCGCCGAACAGCACGACCGCCTTGTCCCCGCGGCGGCGCAGCGACGGCCAGACCATCCCGTGCGCCCCGGGGGCGTGCTTTCTGATCCAGGCGGCCCAGCGGCGGGTCCGGTGGTAGTCGCTCTGCGGGGCGTCGATGAGCCAGTGGTCCTGGGCGAGGGCGTTCAGCGCCTCCTCGGTCAGCAGGCTGACCAGGACCAGATCCCGCCGCACGCGCAGGCTCGTGGCGCGCCTGTCCGCGACCTGCCCGCGCAGGATCCGCCGGATCCCCTTCTCGTCGAAGGGCAGGTCGCGCAGGAGCGTCTCGGCCAGCGCGGTCGCGGGATTGAAGCCCGCGTACAGGAACGGGTAGGGCGCGGAGCGGGTGCCGTCGAACCTGTTGCCGCCGAAATTGTCGTCGGCGGGGCCGGGGTTGAACGAACCGGCCCCGTGCCCGGTCCCGTGGACGCGCCACAGGCGGGTGCCGCGGCTCAGCGTGACCAGCTCGGGCGTGGGGACGTACTTCGCCGGGGGCTCGTAGGAGGGCACCGTCATCCCTCCGTTCCGAGGGCGCGGGCGGCGGCCAGGAGCCGGTCGTCCGGGATCGCGCCGAGCAGGTCGGCCGGGACTCCGCCGAGCCAGCCGTTGCGGCCGAGCCACCACTCCGCCACCGCGAACGGGTCCTCGTCCGAGCCCAGCAGTGTGTTGATCTCCTGGACGACCGGCCGGGGCAGCCCGTCCGGGCCGAACTGGAAGGCGGGCCAGCGGGACGGTCCCGTCTCCGGATCGAGCCTGATCAGGCCGGGTGGATCGGGCGGCAGTCCCGCCGCGGCGAGATCGGCGGCGTCCAGCATCGCGGCGTCCGGGAGCAGGTCGGGGGCGGCGGCGATCTCCTCGCTGGTCGGCCGGGCCGGGTCGGCGCGCACGGCGAGGCGTTCGGCGAGCCCGAACCAGGCCTCGTCGTCCGGCCCGGCGCCGTGCTCGTCGCGGTCGCCGCCGCGCAGCTCCGCCCGGATCTCGTGCTCGTCGCCGAGGTCGAGCAGCAGCCGGGCGACCCGGACGGCGAGCGCCCTGACCACGACCGGATCGCCCTCGTCCGCGAGCTGTTCGACCAGGTCGTCGAGTTCCTCCCCGCGGCCCTCGGGAAGGGCCGAGCGGACCTCGGCCCAGTCCTCCCACAGCATCGTCAGGGCCCGGTGGGTGCTCACGAGGTCACCTCCGTGCGGGCCACGAGGCCGGTGGCCTCGGCGACGGCGGCGTCGTCCATGCCGATCGTCAGGTCGAGCTTCAGCTCGGCGCCGGTCCTCGGATCGGCGGCCGTGACGGTCAGCAGGCCGGTCTCGGAGACGTAGAAGGTGATGTGGAGCATCGTCCGGGCGGGGGTGCGCGGCGGCAGCCGGAGGACGCCCCGCCCGATCCGGACGTTGTCGTCCAGCTCGTCCGAGGGCGGGCCCGGCCGGGACTCCCAGACCTCGACCTCGACCATCGGCTGGTTGTCGATGACGGTGACGGCCGGGACGGGCCCGGTGTCGGCGGGCAGCCGCGTGTCGGCGTGCAGCAGATGGAACACCTTCAGCCGCACGTTGCCGGGGTCGGTGTGCAGCCTCGGATCGCTCTCGTCGGCGGTCTTCACCCCGAACGCCCGCGGCAGGACCCCGGTGGGCCGGCGCTTGCGCATCAGCTCCACCTGCTCGGTGGTGACGCCGAGCTGGTCGGCGACCTCCTCGGCGGGGCCCGGCAGGCTGATCCGGGCGAACAGGGCGGCGCCCCGCGCGACGGCCAGATCGGGTTCGTGCTGCCGCACCTCCAGCCCGAACCGCTCGCGCAGCCGCTCCGCGACGACCGGCATCCGGGTCATCCCGCCGACCAGCACGACCTCGTCGATCTCCTCGGGCCGCAGTCCCGGCGCCGCCGCCAGGGTCTCCTCGGTGATCTTCAGCGTCTTCTCGAGGAGATCGTTGGTGAGACGTTCGAGATGGTCGCGGGTGAGCGTCACGCGGGTGATGCGGCCGTCGAACCGGACCGGGTGCTGCCGGGACTGGACCCCGCTGAGGTCCTTCTTGATCTGCTCGGCGTGGTCGCGGAGGTCGAGCATGAAGGCGGCGTCGTCGGCCGGATTGCGGTCCGGGTGCTCGCGGACGAAGCCGTCGAGCAGGTGATCGGTGATCCGGGCGTCCCACTCGGTGCCGCCGAGCCGCAGGTCGCCGCCCGTGCACAGGACCGTGGCCTGGACGCCGTCGACCCGGATCACGCTGGTGTCGAAGGTGCCGCCGCCCAGGTCGTAGACGAGCAGGTGCCGGACCCGGTCGCTCTTGTGCGCCTCGATGTGGGAGAGCGCGGCCGCGACCGGCTCGGGGATGACGTCGAGGACGGTCAGCCCGGCGATCTGCCCGGCCCGCCGGGTCGCCTCCTTCTCCGCGACGCCGAAGTACGCGGGAACGGTGATCACCACGTCCGTGGCGGGCCCGCCGAGCTCGCGGGAGGCCGCCGCCGCCAGGTCCTTGAGCAGGTACGCCGAGATCGTCTCGGGGGTCTGCCGGATCCCGTGGAAGGCGTACTCCGCGTCCGGGTCTCCCATCTTCCGCTTGAAGAGCCGGGCGACCAGTTCGGGTGCGGCGAGCGCCGCGTTCCTGGCGGCCGCGCCGGTGATCACCTCGTGCGGTCTCTCGAAGTAGACGACCGACGGGGTGAGCCGTTCGCCGAGCGCGTTCCGCAGGACGACCGGATGGCCGGAGGCGTCCACGTAGGCGATGCAGGAGTTGGTCGTGCCGAGGTCGATGCCGAAGGCGGTCATGTCACCTTCCCTGGTAGGCGAAGGCGGCCCACGCCCCCGCGTCGGTCAGCGGGGCCCGTCCGGCCTCCTTGAGGAGGTCGCCGAACAGGTCGTCGGGGAGGTCCCGATCGGGGTCGAGCATCCATCGCTGGGTGGCGCGCAGCGCGCGGGCCGGGTCGGGCTCCCCGGTGGCCAGCAGGTGGTGGAACCGGATCATGAAGAAGGCCGAGGCCAGGTCGTTGACGGGCCAGCGCGTCCCGACCACGCCCGCCGCGCCCGCGTTGAGGAAGGCGGTGGCGAGCGTCAGGGACTCGTCGTGGTCGTCGGCGGACAGGTCGGTGCCGCACGCCCCGATGACGACCAGCGGTCCGGACGTCACGGGGGCCGCGGTGCGGTCGAGCAGTTCGTGCATGGCCAGCTCGGAGCCGCCGCTGAGCTTCAGCACCGTGTCGATCGGCCGGGCCTTCGCCTGGGCGTGGCAGCTGAAATGGATCATCGACGCGGTCCGGATCAGGCGCTTGACGTCCCCGGGCGTGGGCGGCTCGTACTCGTCGAACGTCACCGCGCCGGGGTGGATCCGGCCGAGGCCCTCCTGCTCGACGGACGACCAGAGGAGCCCGCTGTCGGGGACGCGCACCAGGGCCGCCTCCTCGCCCCAGGGCCGGGTGGTCCGGCCGGCCGCCTCGATGAGCTGCCGGGCCGACGCCGCGTAGCTGAGCACCGCGTCGGCGCAGACGGGACGGTCGCGGCCCTCGACGGCGCGGGTCGCGGCGTGCCACGGGACCTGGCTGAGCTCGCCCACCGGGACGAGGACCAGCCGGGGATCGGTGAGTCCCCGGTCCTCCGCCCACTCCAGGACCGTCCGCATCGCCGCGGGCCACGCCCACCGGCGGACGTCCTCGAGCGCGGCCGTCCAGGTCCCGTCCGGTCCCGTCTCGTCCAGGCGGGACCGCTGGGCCCGGACGAACGCGGGGACGGGTCCGCTCTCCCCCACCGTGAGATCGGGGAGCCGGCGCAGGTGGATCTCGCCCCGGGCGTCCACGACGGCCGCCGCTCCGCCGCCGTCCGGGACGGGCAGCGCCTCGGCCCGGGCGTCGTCCCTGGGCAGCAGGTAGACCAGGGCGTCGATGCCGCGGGCGGTCAGGACCTTCCCGATGTCGGCCGGGCCGGTCCTCGACCAGAGCCGGTCCTCGACGAAGGTGGAGCGCAGCTCACGCCTGACCCGCTCGCGCAGATCGTCGGGGACGGGCGGGACGACGCCCTCGTCCAGGAGCGCCGAGAAGAGCGTCCCGGCGTCGACGTCGAGCCTCGGGATCGGCGCTCCGGCCCTCGCCCACTCCTCCGCCATGCCCTCCCTGCCCTCGTCGGCGAGGATCTGTGCCGTGTTCCGGTCGGCGGTCGCGGTGTAGAGGATGAGGGCCCGCCCCGCCTCCAGGGCCTCGACGACGCCCTCCTTGATCCCCGCCGCGAGCGCGTGCCGGGCGACGTCCGCGGCCTCCCCGACCATCCGGGAGGCGATGGCGGCCGCCTGGCCGAGCGAGGACTGCGTCAGGACGGTCCACGCTCCCTCGTCGAGCATCGCCAGCCCGGCCTCGACCGAGCGGGCGCCGTCGCCGAGGTTGGCGTCGCCGCGCCGCCGGTGGAACTGGGCGAGCAGGGCGAGCACCGGGTAGCGGATCACCGCCAGGCCCGCGGCGGCGCACTCGTCGGCGCAGCGGGTGAGGACGACGATGGCGTCGCTGAGATCGGCGCGGTCGCCGGTCAGCAGGGACCTCATGCCGAGTGCGCCGCCGTGCTGCAGGGACGCGACCTGCCGGAGGAACCCCCCGTTGCCGGTCCGGTCGAAGCATCCGGCCGCCTCGACCGCCAGCCTGACGGCCTGGTCCAGGTCCGCGGGGCGGCGATGAAGCCCGCCGAGCACCGCCGAGAGGTTCGACGCCCTCAGCAGCTCCATGCCGTGGAAGGGCTGGTCGGGATCGAGGTCTCCGGCGGCGTCCAGCGAGGCCCGGATCTGGTCGATCAGCGGTTGCAGGGACGCGGCCAGGTCCTCGCGGTCGAGCGTTCCCGCCTGGGCGAGCTCGGTGACCGCCCGGAGCGTCTCGAAGCCGTTGATGCCGCGCTCCGTCGAGCCGTCCGGGTCGGCGGCTCCGCCGGACAGCGCCTCGATGTAACGGTCGAAGTCCTCGGTCCTCAGCTGCATCCGGGGCATGCCGCCCACCTCGCCGAAGGCGCCCGCCAGCCCGTCGCCGCGCAGGCGCGGCGGCCGCTCCGGATTCAGCGTGTCGAGGGCCGTCCGGGCGAGGTTCGCGTACACCCCGCTGGCGGTGAGGTCGTCGATCCTGCCCTGGTTGAGATGGCGCATCGCCAGCAGCGCGGAGATGATCTCCAGGGTCTGGACGAGGAGGCCCTGGTCCTCGCCGCCGTTCCGGAGCGAGGCCTCCAGGGCCTCGATCGCCGTGTCGAGCTCGATCAGCTCCCCGGAGTTCTGGGCCCGGAAGTAGGACATCAACGCGGTGACCAGGGGCAGCATCGTCCGGGTGACGACGTCGTCGGCCAGGCCCGCGCGCTCGGCGACCAGGGCCTCGATCCGGGCGGTGCGGGCCGGGGAGGAGTCGAAGCGCAGATGGCGCAGGGAGATCGCCATCAGGTGCGTCAGGGTGTCGAGCCTGCGCGGGTGCCGGGCGGGGAACTCGCGGAGCGCGGCCTCCAGACGTTCCAGCAGGGCCTCGCCGTCGCGGCGGGTCTCCGGGCCGTGCCTGGTGAGGCGCGCCGCCATGTCGAGGAGGGTGAGCAGGCCGGGGTGCAGCGGGTGGGCGGGACCGAGCGCGCGGGCGGCGTCCGTCAGATGGTCCAGCACGGTGACGAGCCGGGTCGGCCCGCCCGCGTCCAGGTCGAGGGCCGCGGCGACGCCCCGCACGATGTCCGCGATCGGATCGGCCGGGTCCGGGCTCGCCAGGCCGGCCGGGCCACCGGCGGCGGCGAGCCGGCCGATGACGGTGAGCCAGGCCGCGGGCGTCGCGAGATCGGCGGAGCGGACGTGCCGGAGGCGGGCCAGGGCCTCCGTGCCGTCGGCCGCGCCGGGCAGCAGCGCCGGATCCGCGACCAGGGAGACGAGGGTCGCCTCGGACGGCATCAGGCTCCGCAGCCAGGCCGGGGCCGGGCCGAGGAGCAGGACGGCCGCCCGCAGGAAGTGGTCGAGTTCGATCTCCTCCGCACCCGGCGGGGCCGCCGGGGGCCCGCCGAGGCACCCGAACGCCAGTGCCCGCGTCCTGGCCAGGAGCCTTCCGGCCGCCTCGTCGCCGGGGTCCTCCGCCAGGCCCGCCGCGAGGTCCTCGACCGCGACGGCCGCCTGGAGACGGGTGTCGGCGGTGACGCCGCCGGTCATGACGTCCCAGACCACCCGGCGGGCCAGCGCGGTGCCGAGCAGGAGCCGGAGCCCGGGATGGGCGGGCCTCAGGGCGAACGCCTCGCCGAGGTTCTCCGCGGCGAGGACGAGAAGGTGACGTGCCGCCTCCGTGAGCGCGTCACCGGCCTGCGCCAGTAGTTCGGTCCCCTGCCCGAGCAGCCGTTCCGCGGCCTCTTCCGGATCCTCTCGGAGATCATTCATCAATGATCTTCAAGTGCATGATCTTTCATGTCTTTCCGCTGATGGATTCCCCGTACCGTGCGCGGAGATGTTAATTCCGGATCATCCGGCCCTGCCACGGCTTTCCGCTTTTTGTCACCGATTCATGCCATTCACGTGACCTCAGTGGATCGGGCCCAGATTTCGGCGAACTGTTTGACCCAGTAGCGATACCAATGTCCGCTCTCACCGGGTGTCAGGGTCAGATGCATTCGCGCGGAACTGCTGTCGTTGGCGACCCCGTGCAGTTCGACCACGACGGTCCCGTCCTCCTCGGGGTCGATCGCCACGAGGCTGAAGCCGGGGCTGTAGTCCATGACCCGGCACGACAGCTCGCCCGGCAGGTCCCAGCTCCGCATCAGCCGCAGCCGGGACAGCGCCGTGTCGAGCGCGGCGGGCAGCGGCTCGATCGAGTGCTCCCCGGTGAGCTGCTCGGCGGCGATCCGCACGGCCTCCGTCGCGGACGGGTTCAGCACCACGCAGCGCACGGACGCACCGGGGTCCGCCAGCACCGACCGCAGCAGGGTGCAGTGCTCGGGGCTCAGGAAGTTCTTCCCCGCGGGCGCCAGGACCCAGACCTCCCTGGCCCGGGCCAGCCGCGGCGCCAGCGGGTTTTCGGCGAAGATCTTCCGATCGGCGAGGACCGATCCGGCCGCCCCTCCCCGGACGGCCGGATCGGTGCTCCGGTACACGAGCAGGGAGAGCGCGGCCAGGCAGACCGACCAGCGCAGACCCGGCGTGAGCACATCCCCGAAAACGGATAGCCCCGCCATACCGGCGGTCAGGACCGAAACCGCGTAAGCCTCCAAGTGCCGCTGTGCACGAAAATCTCCACTTATCCGGCGAAATGTGCTACGCACGATACTGGCCTCCGCTGACATATTCCCGCCGCGCGCCTCGTCCCGAAAATGGCAGAATGCTGCCAGAAGACGGACAGAAAGCGGCAGTGATCACTCATGGCGGACAGCGATGGCTTGTACCAGGAGCTCCGCGCCCTCAGCCGGGGCCGCGGCGTCCCCGGCAGTGATCTGCCGAGCCGGCTGGGCCCCTGGATCCCCGGCGACCGGCTCCAGATCGAGACCGAGCTCCGCCGCCGGATCGAGCTCCTCGCCCCCGACCTCGCCCTCGTCGCCCTGGCCTCACTCGGCCTGCATCCGGAGATCGCCGACCGGTTCCTCGCGGGCCGTCTCACCGCCCTGTCGGCCCGGCTCGGCCGCGACGACCGCACGGTCCGCCGCGCCATCGACCAGGCCTTCCGGCTGATCGCCGCCCGGCCGGCACCGGAGATCCGCGGCGGCGGCGTGACGCTCGAGGTCTGCCCGATCGAGCTCCTCACCGACGTGGACGTGCTCGTCTGCTCCGGCAACACCTACGTGGAGCTCGCGCAGAGCTACAAGTCCTCGGTCGCGGCCGCCCTGCGCCGGGCCGCAGCGGGCAAGGGCCCGGCCGGCGAGATCGTCGACGACGTCCTGGCCCGTGAGCTGTCCGCCTGGACCGCCGAGCACAGCCGCCCCGGCCTCCAGGTCGCCCCCGGCACCGTCATCCCCCTGGACCCCGGGGCCCTCCGCTCACGCGGCGTCCACCGCGTCTATTACGTCGCCATGGCCGTCGCCGTGCCGGGCTCGAACGACTACTCGCCGGCCCCCGAGTCGGTCGCCCACGCCGTCTCCGCCGTCCTGGAGACCGCCAGGGCCGACCCCGCGGTCCGCTCCGTCGCCCTCCCCTTCCTCGGCGCCGGCCGCTGCGGCCTCCCCGTCGAGACCAGCGCCCTGTGGACCAGGACGGCCCTCGAGAAGGACTTCTCCCGCGGCACCCCCCTCCGCGTCCACCTCGTCACCCGCCGCCCGTCCTACGCCCCCGTCCTCACTCCCCTCCTGAACTCCCTCCCGTCCTTCCGCTGACCGCCTCCCGGTGGGCGTCGAGCTCCTCGACGGCGCGTCCCTCGACGGCCCGGGCCACGGGAACGGCCAGCAGAGGAGCGAGCGAGAAGCGCATCCCGTCCACGAAGCGCAGGCCGTGGCCGGTGAGGGAACCGCTACCGGTGATCACCTCGAGGGTGCGGGCGACCGCGAGACGCCAGCGGGCGAACTGGTGGGCGGCCTCGGGAACGGCCGCCAGATGCCGCGCCCAGAACCCGGTGACCGCGAGGAAGGCGTAGGCCCCCTGCAGCAGCCCGCTGAGCGGCCGCGGGTCGGGCCGCCACGGCGCGTGGTACAGCGCACCGTCGTCGGCGTCGATCAGCGGCAGGAGATCGATGAGCGCACAGAGCTTAAGGTGCTGGGTCTCATGGACGAACGTGAGCGCGAACGTCAGCGGATCACCGGGCAGCGACAGGGCCAGGGCGCCGAACGACTCGCCGGACGTCGCGGCGACCTGAACACCGGAACCGGTCTCCAGAGGCACCACCGAGCGCAGTCCCGCGGCGGTCTCGGCGGCCGCGGCCGGGTGCTCGCGCGCCAGGAGCGTCCAGGCGTCGGCGAACCGGCGCCGCCAGCGCCCGTGGTCGGCGGGCGAGAGCCGCGCCGCCAGCGGAAGGTCGCCGGGGAAGCGGAACGGATCGAGGTCCTCCACGGACACGGTCAGGCCCGGCACGTCCAGCGTGCGCAGGGGGGTCCAGCCGGGACCGCCGATCCGGACGGCGGGTCCCGTGTCCGGAGTGATCGTCCGGTCCGCCGCCGAGACGACGGCCCTGGTCGCCCCGGGAAGGCTCGCCCGGCCGAGCGAGGGCAGGCTGAGCGCGGACCCGGTGACGGCCGTCTCGACCTCGGCGCGGAGCCCCGCCCGGAGCGCCGCCGCGGCCCCGACGGGAGCCAGCGCCTGACGGTCTCCGCGCCGCATCACGTGCAGGAGCCGGGCGCCGACGGCCGGATGGCGCAGAACGGCGTCGACGGCCTCGGGCGAGCGCCGGTGCGCGGAGGCGAGCACACCGCCGCGGTCCGCGTCGAGCGCGCGCAGCAGGAGCAGGGTCTTGCTGTACTGCGCGGCCGCCAGCAGCCGGACGGCCTCGGCGCCTCCCCCGCCGTGGGACAGCGCCGCGAAGACGCCCGGCGGGATCCTGTGACGGGTCGGTTCAGGCATGGCTTCCGATCCGGGTGAGGTCGTCGGTGAGGCGGCCGCGCACGGACGTGATGAGCGCGTACAGGTCGTCGCAGTAGACCGAGGGGTTGGCGAAGCCGCTGCCGGCCCGGTAGCGGTGGGCGTAGAGGCCGCCGCCGCAGACCCGGACGACCGGACAGGCTCGGCACTGCTCGCACAGGGCTCCGAGGCCGGTCTGCCGGGCCCTGACCGAGGGCAGCGGCAGGGCCGCGTCGAACGGATCGGTGGCGACGTGCAGGCCGGTGCCGGACGCTCCCTGGAACGCGATCTTCAGGATGTCCGACTGCTCGATCGAGCCGTCGGTCTCCACCACCGCGACGGCGACGGGGGCCAGCCCGAGCCCCTCGGTGCTGGTGCGCCCGCCGAGCAGCAGATGCAGCAGATCGCGGAACATCCTGACCTCGGTCACGGGCCGGGTGCGCCAGGCGTCGAAGGCCCTGAGCAGCCAGGCGGCGTAGGGCGTCCCGGCCGAGGGGAGCCCGGGAGGAGGAGCGCTCCAGGTGCCGTGCGGGAGGAGGAAGTCGATCTCGGGCGGATCGTGGGCGAGCAGGGCCTCGTAGACGGCGACGGGGTCGTTGCGCAGGTCGACGGTGCAGAGCAGCCCGCCGAAGAGGCGCCGGTGGCGGCCGTTGAGCAGGGCGATCCCCTCGGCGACCCGGGCGTGGCTGCCCCGCCCGTCGGCGTGCCGCCGGAGCCGGTCGTGCGCGGCGGCGTCCCCGTCCAGGCTCACCCCGATCCTGACGTCCAGGTCGTCGAGGGTGTCCAGGAGCGGCCCGGTGAGGAGGGTCCCGTTGGTCTGGAGGTGGAAGGAGACGGGCGCGCCGGCGTTCTCGCGCACGGATCTCACCACCTCGGCGATCCGCTCGCCCCCCGCGAGCAGCGGTTCGCCGCCGTGGAGGATCACCCGGACGCCCGTGAGACCGTGGGCGGCGATGTGCTCGCCGATGCGGGCGGCCGTCGCCGCGACGGTCCGCGGGGACATGACCCGGGGCTGATCCCGCCATCCCTGGTCCGCGGCGGTGTACATGTAGCAGTGGCTACAGGCCAGATCGCACCGGCTGTGTATCTTCAGGACGAATTGCCGGAACGGCACAGGGCGCCACTCCGCTTCCGCCGAGCCGGCGTCGCGCACGATTGTCGCCTCCATGGGCTTGGTCGCTCTCCTGTCTACCACTGAGATGCGGAACCTCTGGGGGGATTCTCGCGTCATACGAACGGCTGGTGGATCCCGTCCGAAGGGATTGTCGTCATGCGCTATTTGGTGCCATTGTTCGCCTTCTGGGCGGTTCTTCTTGTTTCTCCGCCCGTTTCCGCGGACCAGGCGGGCGACGATCGCGGTGTCGCCTACTGCCTGGTGAAATCGCACCGGGCGGCGCTCGCCCAGACCGCCGTCGGCCTCGGCCTCGCGTCCTCCTCCACGGCGGACAGCGTCGTGGTCGACGGCACCCTCGTCAGCCTCGAGCGGTGGCGCGAGGAACACGACGAGGACTTCGAGCGGGCCTGCGCGGCGATCGCCCCGAAACCATCGGGCGACGCGCTCCCGCCGCTGGTGGCGTTCCTCATCCCGGCGCTGCTGGGCTATCTCGCCGCCGAGCTTCCCCGGATGCGCGACCGGGGGCGGGCCGAGGCCGCCCAGCTCCGCGCCGCGTCGGCCGCGTTCCGCAAGGCGGCCGCCGGCTACCTGGACGAGCGCGGGAAACGGACGCACCGCCCGGAGACCGGCCCCCTCGACGCGGCGCGCGACCAGCTCCTCGCACAGCTCAACCTCGCCAGGGAGCGGCGGAGGCGGTGGAGATGGCCCGCCCCGCTCGCGGAAGACCTGATTTCCGGAAGTTTCGGGTACAGCCTGGCCACCGGGTGGGAAGATCCTGCGAGGGGCGGCGGCGGGGACCGCCTGACGGAGACGCGCGAGGCCATCGGGGACTTCAGCAGGCGGGTCGAGCGGCTGGCGATCGCTCTGGAACGTCCGGTGCGTTCCCTGCCGCGCATGCTGTTCACCAGTCCGCCCAGTGTCCGCACAGGAGAGGCGAGTGGCTCTGGAACTGTTCACCCCGCATGACGAACCGCTCGACCCCCTGCACCACGTCTACGCTCCCGTGGACCGGTCGGGCGAGGCCTACCAGGATTTCTGCCGGCAGGCCGGGCCACTGCTGGCCGCGGACGCGAGAGCCATGGCCAAGGGCCACGTCGTCCAGATCACGGGCGGGGATCTGTGCGGCAAGACCAGCCTGGCCCTGCGCTGCGCGCACTGGGTGGAGACGACCGCTCCCGCGAACCTGATGCGGGTCACCAAGATCGACCTGACGCCCCTGGAGGGCACCGCGGAGGAGTCCTTCGGCGACCGCAATCTC
Source organism: Actinocorallia longicatena (assembly GCF_039534125.1). NCBI lineage: Bacteria > Bacillati > Actinomycetota > Actinomycetes > Streptosporangiales > Thermomonosporaceae > Actinocorallia > Actinocorallia longicatena. The sequence goes on from NZ_BAAAUV010000003.1 coordinate 19,070, forward strand.
CGCCTGTTCGAGGCGGTCGTGGACGAGCTCGTGGAACGCCTCACCCCGGCCGAGCAGACGGAGCTGGCCTCGCTCGTGAACCCCGACACCAGGGATCCCGAACGCGCCTACCGGAGGCTCGTCCTGCTGCTCAGCCCGCACGGCGAGCCGCCACCGCTGCTGGTCGTCGTGCTGCCGCGGATCGAGGTCAAGGGCGAGACCGAGTGCTATCTGCGCTTCGCCGTTCCCGGGCTGATGTTCATCACCGAGGCCACCGTGGGCGATCCCGCAGCGGACTGCGTGCTGAGGCCCGGCCGCGAGCGGGCGGTGATCTCCCTGTCGGTCGGAACGCTGGACGAGGACGACGGCTGGGCCTTCATCTGCGCACGCGTCGCCGGCCGGGATGACCTTCTGCGCGAATGGGAATCGTGCAAGGAACACGTCGACACCTATGTGAGGGATCGCTCCTCGACCGGAAGCGGCCTTTCGATCGGGCAGTTCCTGAAGGTGATGAGGATGGCACATGACATCGCCATCGCGGAAAGCCGGAGTACCCTCGACATGGGAGACATCGGGCGCGCCTATGCGCGAAGCGGGGTGAACATATGACCATGAGCGGCGCGGCGGCACCCGGACCCAATCCCTTTCCCTTTTCCGGTACCGCCCGTGTCGGCCAGACCGCGGTGACCACCCTGACCGAGGCGATCGGTTTCACGCTCACCCAGGCGGCCGGCTTCGTGAACGGCGCCGGTTCCGGTGGGCGGATCCTCGCCGTCGTGGGCGGGCCCGGCTCCGGCAAGACCCACCTCGCGGCCGAGCTGCACCGCCTGGACGGCGACGTGCGCTTCGTCTATCTGGACGCCCTGCTCGACGGCGTCCTGGCCCTCTACCGGCACGGGTTCGTGCGGCAGCTCGATCTGGGCGAGGCCGTCGCGGCCGTCTCACGCCACTACGCCGAAGTGGTCGCCGAGGAGCTCGGCGACTCCCCCTTCACCGCGGAGCTCGTGGCGAGCCTGCGCTCGGGTGCGGCCGATCCGCAGGTGGTCGTCGAGGAGATCGGCCTGATGGCCGGCAGGCTGCGGCGGACCCTGCGCCAGCGGCTGCACGCGCTCACCGGCGACGAGTCCCTCGGCGCGGCCTTCGCCCTCCTCCTGGTCCCCGATCTGCGCTCCTCCGTCTGGGAGTGGCTGTCGGGCAATCCCCCGACCGCCCCGCTGCGCGAACGGGGCGTCACCGCCTCGATCGGCGACGACGGCCTGGCCCTCACCGCGATGGGCGCGTTCCTCAAGCTGTTCGGCACGGTGGGCCGCCGCCTCATGGTCGTGGTCGACGGCCTCGACGATCCGCTGCCCCAGCGGGTCAGGCCGGGCTTCCGGCGGCTGCTCGACATGTGCACGGGTCCCGACGTCTTCCTCGTCCTGTGCTGCACGGGTGAGTTCCTGCGCTCCCTCGGCCAGGACGTCCGCCAGCGGATCGACACGACGGTGGCCCTCCAGCCGCTGGCCGGCCCCGAGGTCGAGCAGCTCGTCCACGATCACACCGGGGGCACCGGCTTCCCGGTCGAGCTCGTCCCCGAGATCGCCAGGCTGACCGGGGGGAACGCCCGCTGGATCATCCGCCTCTGCCACCGGGCCTACGAACTGGCCGCTTCCGGCGAGGTCACCCCGCGACGGCTCCGGCGGGCCGCCGAGCAGGTGATGGCCGGCAGCATCGCCCCCGATCTGCACGGCGAGATCAGCAGGATCCTCGACGACGAGGGCTCTCCGTATCTGGCCGGGATCGACGTCGACGACCGCGAGGGCGCCCGTGCCGACTTCTGGATAGCGGTCGGCGACGACGGGGCCGGCTGCGCGATCATCGTGTCAGGATCGGTGTTCCAGTCCGCGGAGGCCGCTGCCCTGGAGAGCCGCGCGGCCGGTCTTCACAAGATCCCCGGTCAGCGGGTGCTGCTCGTCGTGAACGGCGAGATCGCCCCCGACCTGACCGGCCTCGGCCCGTCCTTCGACAGCGTCCCCCTGCTCTACCACCCGGCGACCTTCGCGACCGAGCTCATCGAGCTCGTCCGGCGGATGACCCGCGGGCTGGAGGAGGAGCGCGAACGGCGCCTCATGCGGGAGATCCACGACGCCGTGGTCCGGCCGCAGGCCGGCGTGCAGGCCAAGGTGCAGACCGAGGCGCTCGTGGCCGAGCTCTCCCAGCGCATGGACACCCAGTTCCTCGCGATGCGCAGCGTGATCAGCGGGCTGGTCGGCGCCCCCGACTTCGGCCGGAGCCCGCAGCCCCTGCCGGCGGGCCTCGACGAGCACTTCGACCGGGTGCTGGCCGCGGTGACCGGGCTCACCGGACCGGAGAGCGAGCGGGAGATGGTCCAGCGGGCGCTGAGCATGGACGAGTCCGGCCGGGCGCAGCGCCAGGCCTTCCAGGACCCCGGTCTGTACACCGGGCTGGGCGCGGCGGCGGTGCTCCGCGTCCTGCTGGTCTGGCTGCGCGAGAACGTCGCCCGGTGGTGCGCGGCCGTGTCCGTGCCCCCCACGGCGGTGCAGACCGACCAGCTCGACGCCACCTGCAAGATCTTCGCCGACCTCTACACCTCGATCCCGCTGAGCAAGCTGGTCGTGACGGGCCCCGGGGCCAACGCGGCGGAACGGGTCAGGCACCGCGACACCCTGGACGTCTTCGCCGCCCAGCTCCGCCAGCTCGTCCTGGGCGCGATCGCCGGTTCCGACGCCGCTAGCGCAGCTGAACCGCCAGGCCTTCCAGCCGCGCGTCGGCGAAGTACACCTGGCTCTGGTGAAGCGTGACCCCGAGAAGGTACGCACCCGGACGCAGCGGAATCTGGTAGAGCGCCCCCTCCTCGACGTCCAGGACCGTGCGGTGCAGTTCGCCTCCGACGGCGGTCTGCAGCCTCTGGCCGAGCCCCCGCAACGGGTTCACCAGCCGGTGGTGGATCGTGCGGTACCGCTCCCTGCGCTCCGCGACGGAGATCCCGCGGAAGTAGTGCACCAGCGAGGGATCGTCGAGGACGTCGGCGGAGCAGGACATGCGTCCGTCCGTCACGATCCCGACGTAGTGCAGGGTCTCGGGTGAGAGCTGAGAGACCACCAGGTCCGGTGGAGGGGGCGTCCCCTCGAGGTGCACCGAGCGCAGCGGATCCGGCGCGGCGACGAGCTCTCCGCCCGGCAACCGGTCGGTGGGGGCCTCCCAGCCTCCGGGGTTCTGGCTCCCCCTGCGGTACAGCGACCGGATCTCGGTGACCAGCCCGGCGACGGCACGGTCGGCCTCACGCACCATCCCCTCCCGGGCGACGCCCACGAGGTACTCCCGGTCCCTGGTCGTGAAGTAGAGGGCGGCGCCGCTCTCCGTCTCGAACACGGCGCGGATCAGCTGACCCGACGCGAGGCTCTCCAGCGGCTCGCCGAGGGAGGACGTCGCCTGGTCGAGATAGCGTCCGAGGCGGTGGAGGCTCTCGGCCGTCGTGGCGTCCATGTCGTCGTGCACGGCGAAGTCGAAGACCCCGAGGGTGAAGTGGCCGAGATAGCGCAGCCCGCCGGAACGCTCGAACGCCTCGTGCGCCCGTTCGACGAGCGGCCCGTTCGCCCGGGACAGGGATGGGGTCTTGACGACTCGCGTCACGGACTGCGCCTCCTAGTAGACCGGCTGTTCCACATCGATGCCCCGGTGGCGGCCGTCCGCGGCCTCGGCGGCGATCCGCGTGTGGGGATGGTCGGGTCCCAGCGTCTCTCCCAGCCCCCTGAGAGCCAGCCGGGCCAGGTCCGCGGCGGGTCCGTCCTCGCCGTCGCGGGACAGGCACAACGCGTGGTTCAACGCCGCGGCGAGCGCCATCGGATGGTCGTCGGCCAGCCGGGACCGCAAGCCTTCGTAGGCGGCCTCCGCGTGCTCGCCCGCCTCATCCGGACGCTCCGACGTCAGCAGGTACAGGGCGAGATCGGTGCGGCAGATCAAAGTGAACGGATGCTCGGCGGAGTAGAGGCGGCGGTAGCCCTCGTAGGCGATCTCCGCGTGTTCCAGTGATCGGTGGTGATCGCCCTGGAGCCGCAGGTCTCCCGCGTGCCCGAGCCGGCAGGCGAGGGTCCCGACATGGTCGCCGCCGTAGGCGCGCTCCAGCCGGGACAGCGTGATGCGGCTCAGCTCCGCCGCCTGGTGGAGGAAGCCCCGGTCCTCCTGGTGCTCGCCGGTCATCCGGTAGGTCATCGCGAGGCTCCGGTCGGTGCGCATGGACTCCACATGGTCGCTCTCGCCACGCGAGCGCAGCGCCGAGGACGCCTCGGCCAGCCAGCGCAGCGACTCATCCATCTTGCCCAGATACCGGTAGATGTCGCCGAGCCTTCGCGACGACCGGCATGTGGCGATGGCCGAGGACCCGAGCAGCCGTTCCCTCCGGGAGTGGTTCTGCAGCTCCCTGCGCAGCGCCTCGTTGAGGTCGCCGGCCAGGATCAGGGAGATCACCAGATTGTTCGCGGAGCTCTGGGTCACCGGATGGTCGATGCCGAACGTGAGCAGGCAGCCCTCGTAGGTGGAGTAGTCCTCGGCGCGGGCGTCCTCGAACTCGCCGAGCATCCGCAGGTCGGCGGCGAGGCTGTTGGCCGTGATGAGGGTGCGCGGATGGAACTGGAGCAGCGCCCGGCGCTGGAGCTGCAGGGTCTCGCCGTTCAGGCGCCGGGACTCCGCGTGCTCGCCCAGGGCGCGATGCAGGTTGGCGAGTCCTCCGTTCAGCCGCATGAGCACGGGGTCGTCCTGGGCGAACAGCTCCAGCCAGCGGGCGCGCAGGTCCGAGGCGAGCGCGCGGCCGATCCGCCAGTTGTGGAGATCTCCCGAGCGCCACAGGTGGTCGACCTGGCCGCAGAGCCAGCGCCGCACCTCATCGGTCGTCCCCTCGGCCGCGCCGGCCGGCCCGAGATGCCGCTGGAGCTCGGTGTAGCGGTCCCGCCGGTCGGCGTCGCTCATCTGCTCGTCCACCGGAGCGTAGGCGGCCAGGACCGCCTGGACCCCGGGACGCGCCTCCTCGGTCCGCAGGACGTCCTGGACCAGCCGGTGCATGCGGAGCATCCCGCCGGGCGCCTGGTTGTAGGCGGCCAGCTCCAGCCGGGCGACGATGTGGAGGACCTGGTCGAGCCGGAGAACGTCCTCGAGATCGGAGTCCTCCTCGGCGATCAGCGCGACGAGGTTCCGCGAGTACAGCAGCCGCGGCGAGATCCCCTCGGGTGACAGATGGGCGGCCACGTCCAGCAGACGCCGGATCGCCGGTCCGAGCGTCTTGATCGTGAGCTGTTCCAGGGTGAGCCGGACGGCGGTCGTCACGGGGTCGCCGGAGCTCTCCCTGTTCCGCCGGTAGTCGGCGAGGTACTGGTGCAGGGCGTTGCTCCGCGCCCTTCCCCGCCACTCGCCCATCTCCTGGAGGAAACGGATCCGCTCCTTGATGCACGCCAGGGCGAGCCGGACGGCCAGGGGGACGTCGTCGAGCAGGTCCAGCAGCTCGTCCTCGCCGGGGATCGGCAGCGTGTCGAGGAACTGGCGGATCAGCATGATCGAGTCCGGGCGCGGGAACCGGCCGACGGTGGCCCCGCCCGGCCCCGCCGCCCGGGTGGTGATGATGACGTGCCCCGAAGCCGTGCTCTGCGGCCGCAGCAGATCGATGGAGGACGGCCCGTCGTCGACGTTGTCGTAGACGAGCAGCCAGCTCGTGTAGCGGACCCCCTCGTTGAGCTGCTCCTGGAGGAACGCCACGGGATCGGCCGCCGCGGCCCCGCCGAGCAGCCGGGCCAGCTCGACCAGCGCGCCGCGGGTCCGGTCGTGGCTCTCGGCGGGGATCCACCACACGACGTCGTAGTCCGAGGCGAACCGGTGGGCGTACTCGAGGGCGATCTCGCTCTTGCCCGAGCCGGGATCCCCGCTCAGCACGTACGGCCGGGGCGGGGAGTCCGGGGCGGGCGTCCGGCGGAGCCCGTCGCGCAGCCGTTCGAGGTCGACGTCGCGTCCGACGAACGCCGGGTCCCGCGGCGGGATCCGGAGCAGCGCGGGCCTGCGCCGGGGGAACCGCACGCTCGGCCCGCCGGGCTGCTCGGCGGGGGGCTCGCCCCCGGGGGCACCGAGGATCCGCTCCCGCAGCCGGGCCGAGGCGTCGGCCTCGCCGAGGCCGCGCAGGTCGACCAGCAGGTCGGGTTCCGAGGGGCCGAAGGAGGCTCCGTTCCCGACCTTCACCCCCAGCACGAGCGGTGGAAACACGGACCCGCCCGACGGGGCGGCGCCGAGGAGCGGCGGGGAGGGATCGGCCGAGCCGATCACCACGAGGACGTCGTCCGGGCCGAAGCGCCCGTTCGCCGGCAGCCGGACCCGCAGGCCCATGCGCACGAGCTCGGCGGCGACCCAGTCGGCCCACACCCGGTCGATCGGCGCGTAGACGAGCCCGAAGGTCCGGTCGGGCTCGGGCTGGTCCCCCAGGCCGAGGGCGATCTTGTACCGGTCGCGCAGGGACTCGCCGAACTCCCCCGTGAGGGGGGCCCGGAGGACGAGCTCGGTCAGCCGCCGGTAGCAGGAGACGGTCCCGGCCCCGGGCGGGTCGAGCAGGACGGCCAGGGTCGTGTCGTCCGGATGCTCGGCGTGAGGGGGCAGGATCGCCTTTTGCCAGTAGTCCTCTTCGTCCGTTTCCGCGACGTCTTCGAGCGCCCAGGAGAAACGCCGCCTCGCGAGCTGGAGATTCGCCTGCTCCGTCTGCTTCCGATGTTCCTGAGCCGGTGCGGCGACGGGCAGGAAACGGATGTCGCGCGCCGCGGTGTTGCGCAGATGATAAGCGACGCGTTCGATCCGCTGTATGGTCCGGGAATCCAGTGGATACAGCAGGACCAGAATGTCGATGAGGTCCGCGAGAATCGCCGAGACCAATTCGGACGATCCCGGTGGAGCGTCGACCACCACATAGTCGTAACCGGAGGACAGGAAAGACTTCCGGAGCGCGCGGATGAAGGCCGAATGGTCGATCCGCGGCGGCGCGCTTCCGGGTTCTTCGGCCCCCGCTGCCCCCGCGGCCTCCAGGAGGTCGACCGTGCCGTCGGCCCCCGTCAGGATCGGCACGACGAGGTCACCGAGCGCGGGCAGGGCACCGGCCGTCGCGAAGTCGAGCGGCAGGTCCGCCCCGCCGCGCCGGACGGGCCGCGCGAACAGCGGCGCCAGAAGCGCCCGCAGATCCTGTGCGGACGGGTCGAGCCGGACGACGAGAACCCGGTGTCCGGCCGCGCCCAGCAGAAGCGCGATGTTCGCCACGGCCATTGCGCGGCCGGGGACGCCGGAGTGGGAATAGAAGGTCAGGACGCTGGTAGAACGTTGGCGCTCATCAAGGCTCACTACCGGTCTCCGCCAGGGCGTCGGGGGAGAAATTAGTATAGCCAGGACGGGCCCTGCCGGGCCGTGCCGGACGACTCAAATATAGGACTCGAAGCCGGAGAAGGGTTCGGTTTCGGAGAGGCACTCCAGCTTGACCCGTCTCAGCGCACGAGAGACCACCGAATCGGGAAGCGCCGCCAGGTCCTCGAAAGATATTTCGGTCAGGTCCAATAGCTCGGACACGTAGTCCTCATCAGCCACGCTCGCCCCCCTTTCATGATCTCCGATCATAGCGGTGCGCCCCGCCCGGCGCCGCCATCTCCCGAAGGGTCCTCTCACACCGATCGCGGAACACGAACCGCGCCTTTCCCGCCGACTGGATGGAACGGACAATGGCTGCGACTTCGGATGGGCGGGCGGCTCGGCCGTCAGGAGTCGCGGCCCAGTTCGTCGTGGACGGCTTGCAGGGCCTGGACGCTCGCCGCGGGATCCAGGGCCGCGGCGGACAGCCCGTCCATGATGCGCCGGTGCTCGGCGACGTCGGCGGGCTTCTCCAGGTAGAGGGCGCTCGTGATCTGTTCGAGGTAGACCAGGTCGGTCATGCCGTCCTGCACGAAATGCAGGATGGAGAACGCGCATCCGGCCGCGGCCTGCCGGGCGGCCTCGAACGGGACGACCTGCAGGGTGAGGTTCGGCAGGTTCGCCATCTCGATGAGGCGCCGTATCTGGGCGCGCATGACCTGATGGCCGCCGAGCGGACGCCGGAGCGCGGCCTCGTCGATCACGAAGTGCAGGTCGAGGCCGTGCGGCCGGGTCAGCAACCGCTGCCGGCGCATCCGGAGTTTCGTTCGCCGGTTCAGCTCGTCCTCGGGGGCGTCGGCGTACCAGAGGGAGACCACGGCTCTCGCATAGTCCTCGGTCTGCAGAAGGCCGGGGATGAACTGCACGTCGTAGCCCTGGATCGTGGTGGCGACCTCTTCCAGGCCGATGTAGATCTCGAACCAGTTCGGCAGGACGTCGCCGTACCGGTGCCACCATCCGGGCACGTTCGCCTGGCGGGCGAGGACGAGCAGGGCCTCGCGCTCGTCCTCGTCGTGCAGTCCGTACAGGGTGAGCAGGTCGTCCACGTCGCGCTCCTTGAAACCGATGCGCCCGGTCTCGATGCGGCTGATCTTGGACTGGCTCGCCCGGATCCCGTCGCCCGCCTCCTCGGCCGACAGCCCCCTCGCCTCGCGAAGCCGGCGCAGCTGGGCGCCGACGATGATGCGCAGCACGGTCGGACCGCCGGATGCCTGGAAGGGCAGAATCCGGGGGTCTCCGCTCTCGGGTCCGGTCACTGGGGGCTCCTTCGCCTCGCGGCTATGACGCGGTCGGCGGACGTCGGCCGTCCGGGCCGGGACGGGCCTTGAGCCGGCGCAGGAACAGGGCCATGTCGGCCGAGGCGTAGACCAGTGCGGCGCCGTCGGGGTGACGCGAGTTCCGGACCGCGACCGATCCGCTCCTCAGGCGACGGATCTCCACGCAGTTCCCGGCCGGATTGCTGGCACTGCTCTTCCGCCAGCACTCCTCCGCTCCATGGTGGATCATCACGCTCTCACCCACACCGGCAACCCTTCCGCACCCGCCGTCGCACCCTGCCCCGACCGGGACGAGACCAAGATCGTCTCACCCTGCGACGCCACCAACACACCCTACACACTGCATATGCATCGCCCTGCAAATCCTGTGCTGATGCACTTGCTTATGCATATGCATCTGCGGGACCATGCTTTCAGCGATGAGTTGAGAGACGGGTGATCTGGATGGCTCTCCGACCGGCCGATCCGCCACCGAGCTCGAGCGGCCTTCGGACCCACCGGAACCGGCCGGTGCCCCACCGGCACCGGCCGCACCCGTCCCCGCAGACCGTCCGCCCCTTCCTGCCGGCCGGCTCGGCGGACGGTCCCGCCCACGGGCTGCGCCCGCGCATCCACACCACCATGCTCGCGGTCGACATCTGCGCCTTCGGTGATCCGCGCCGGGACGACACCGCCCAGCTCCGCCTGCGCCAGGAGATGTACGACCGGCTTCGCGACGCCTGCGGCCACGCCCGCCTGCCCTGGCAGGACTGCCATCGCGAGGACCGGGGCGACGGCGCCCTGGTCATCGCGCCTCCGGAGACACCGACGGAGCGCCTCCTCGACCCGCTCGCGCGGAACCTGGCCGACGCGCTACGCGACTACAACAGGCGGGCCCCCGACCACATGCGGCTCCAGCTCCGCCTCGCGGCCCACAGCGGCCTGATCAACCGCGACGCCTACGGTGTCACCGGCCAGGCCCTCGTCCACCTCTTCCGCCTCCTCGACGCCCGCGCCTTCAAGAAGGCGGTCAAGGACTCCGGCGCCTCCTTCGGCATGATCATCTCCGAGCGCTTCTACGGCGACGCCCTCAGCCACGGCGGACTCCCCGCCCCCGCCGACTACCAGCCGATCTCCGTCAAGACCAAGGAAACCCGCACCCGCGCCCACCTCCACATCCCCGCCGGATAGCGGACAAACGAAGTCATGAAAATGTTAGTGAGCGCAAAGTAGCCACAATGAGCGGCGTGCTCTCTTTCCGATGTAACAGCAGGTTAGACGCCCAGGCTGCGGCCGATGATCTCCTTCATGATTTCGGTGGTGCCGCCGAAGATGGTTTGGATGCGGGCGTCCTGGTAGGCCTTGGCGATGGGGTATTCGGTCATGTAGCCGTAGCCGCCGTAGAGCTGGACGCAGCGGTCGACCACGGACTTGAGCATCTCGGTGTTCCACCACTTGAGCATGGCGGCGGCTTCCGGAGTGAGGGTGCCGGCGTTGTCCTCGAGGATGCACTGGTCGGTGAAGGCGCGGGCGACCGTGATCTCGGTCTTCATCTCGGCGAGCTTGAAGCGGCTGTTCTGGAACTTGCCGATGGGACGGCCGAAGGCGGTGCGGGACTTGCAGTACTCGAGGGTCTGCTCGAAGGCCGTCTCGGCGCCGGCGAGGGCCGTCGCGCCGATGCACAGGCGCTCGCGGGCCAGGTTGGTCATCAGGTAGATGAAGCCCTGGCCCTCCTCGCCGAGGAGGTTCGCGGCCGGGACGCGGACGTTGTCGAAGAACAGCTCGGCGGTGTCCTGGGCGTGCATGCCGACCTTGTCGAGGTTGCGGCCGCGCTCGAAGCCCGCCATGCCGCGCTCGACGGCCAGCAGGGACACGCCGCGGGCGCCCGCCGCCGGGTCGGTCTTCGCGACGACGATCACCATGTCGGCGAGGATGCCGTTGGAGATGAAGGTCTTGGACCCGTTCAGGACGTAGTGGTCGCCGTCCTTGATCGCGGTGGTCTTGATGCCCTGGAGGTCGGAGCCGGCGGCGGGCTCGGTCATCGCGATGCCGGTGATCAGCTCGCCGGAGCAGTAGCCGGGGAACCAGCGCTGCCGCTGCTCCTCGTTGCAGAGCTGCTTGAGGTAGCCGCCGTTGATGTCGTTGTGCACCGAGAAGCCGGGGCCGTGGACTCCGGCCCTCGCCAGCTCCTCGTTGAAGATGACGTAGTAGCGGTAGTCGTCGTTGCCCCCGCCCCCGTACTCCTCGGGCAGGTTGATGCCGAGCAGCCCGGCGCGGCCCGCGGCCGTCCAGACGTCGCGGGAGACGACGCCGTCCTTCTCCCACTGCTCGTGGAACGGTGTGATCTCCTTCGCGATGAAAGACCGCACCATGTCGCGGAAGGCCTCGTGCTCTTCGTTGAAGATCTCGCGCGCCACGCCTGCTCCCAGAAGTAAGTGACTACTGACAGGCGCAGAATAGCACTACCCGATCAGCATCCTGGAGCGGGTACTGACGATCTGCCTCGTGACCGGGAAGGTGTGCCACGCGCGCCACTCCAGACCCCGCCTGACCTGGCGGATCATCACCCCGGACAGGGCGTCCGGCTGGCCGGGAAAGCCCGCCGCGAGGGTGTCGTCGCGGCCGGACAGGTAGCGGCGCAGGAAGTCGACGGCGCGGGTGAAGTCGGCGTAGTCGCGGCGGTAGACGTCGGCGGTGAAGCCGTAGGACCAGCCGCTGACCTCGCGCCGGAGCTGGTAGGGCAGCGGGCCGTCGAGATCGTCGAGCTGGGCGACGGTCTCGACGACCGTCCCGGCGAGGACCTGGTGGCCCGATCCGAGCAGCCGGAGGTCGACCTCCATGCCCGCGACCCGGCGGACGCGCTGGGCCTGGGGTTCCCGGCCCGGTTCGTCGAGGGTGAAGGCGAGTGCGTCGGCGCGGACGTCGGCATGGGGGCGTGCCAGCTCCAGCATCGGAACCTTCCAAACGGGCCGGGGGAAATCGAGGGCGTTGGCCTGCATTGTAAGGACATCGCCGGGGATGGTCACGACCCGTTTAGGAAGGAACATTGACGATAATCGGGCCACCGATATCACCCCGTGGTGACGGAACGCCTGCCGCTCGGCCCGTTCACAGGGTGAGGCGAAGCAGGCGGAGGAGTTCGGTGGACTCGGCCGGGGTGAGGGCGGCGAGGAACTCGCGTTCGGCGGCGGCGCGGGCGGTCTCCGCCGAGTGGAAGCGGTCGCGGCCGCCGGGCGTCAGCTCCACGATGTTCCGGCGGCGGTCCTCGGGGCTGCGGCGGCGCTCGACCACGCCCTTCGCCTCGAGGGCGTCGAGGAGGGCGACCATGGTCGTGCGGTCGACGCCGAGGCGTTCGGCCGCTTCCAGCTGGGAGAGGGGCCGCCCCTCGGCGAGGACCGCGAGGACGGCGAGTTCACGGCCGCCGAGCCCGTGCGGCTCGGTCGCGGCCTCGACGAGCGCGCCCAGCCGCAGCTGGGCGTGTTTCAGCAGGTATCCGAGACGCGAGGTCAGCACTTCCACAGCTCGAATATAGCCGCAGACTGATCGTCAGCACTGCTGACGATCAGCTAGTCTGCACATATGACGCTGACCTTCGGCATGAAGACCACGCCCATGCACGTCCACCACCGCGACATCCTGCGCGCCTGGGAGGACGCCGACGCCCACCCCGAGATCGCCGACGCCTGGCTCTGGGACCACCTCCTGCCCGTCGCGGGCCCGGGCACCGGCCCCGTCTACGAGGGCTGGACGCTGCTCAGCGCCCTCGCCGCCCGGACCGAACGCGTCGGCCTCGGCCTGCTGGTCACCAGCAACCGCCTGCGGGAACCGGCCGTCCTCGGGAAGATCGCGACGACCGTCGACGTCCTGTCCGAGGGACGTCTCATCATGGGACTCGGGGTCGGCGGCACCCGCCAGCCGCCCGGTGCCGGCGGCATGCCCGGCGCCAACCCGGCGATCGCCGAGTACGCCGCCTACGGCCTGCCGCTGCCGGGCCCGGCCGAGGGACTCTCCCGCCTCGCCGAGACGATCGCGATCCTGCGCCACATGTGGTCGGGGCGGGAGTTCGACTTCGACGGCCCGCACACCACCCTGCGCGGCTGCGTGAACTCGCCCGGGCCGGTCCGTCCCGGCGGGCCGCCGCTGCTGCTCGGCGGCTGGGGTCCGCGCATGCTGCGCCTCGTCGCCGAGCACGCGGACATGTGGAACATCCCGGGCCCGCCGCACAACTCCCTGGACTACATCGAGGAGCGCATGAAGATCCTCGACGCGCACTGCGCCGACCTCTCCCGCGACCCGGCCTCGATCACCCGGTCCGTCCAGCTCATCGTCGACTACGCCGACCCGTCCGCGACCGTCCGCCAGGTCCGCGACCTCGCCTCGGCCGGCCTGACGCACATCGTCCTCTCCCTGCCGCGCCCCTACCCGGAACGCCCGGCGGCCTGGCTGGTCGAGGAGATCATCGCCCACGCCTGAGCCTGCGGCCGGCCAGGATCGCCCGGCGGGCTGCCGAAAGAGCCCTGCCTGACCGTCCGCTTCGCCGGGTAAGCCGCACCACCGGGCAAGCCGAGCGCCCAGCCGAAGCGCGCCGCCGGTTCAGGTGAGGCGGGTGACGGCCTCGGCGATGCGTTCGTCGGTCGCGGTGAGGGCTATGCGGACGTGGTGGGAGCCGGCGGTGCCGTAGAAGTCGCCGGGGGCCACGAGGATGCCCAGGGACGCCAGGTGGGCGACGGTGTCCCAGCAGGGTTCGTCGCGGGTGGACCAGAGGTAGAGGGAGGCCTCGGAGTGGTCGATGCGGAAGCCGTGGGCCTCGAGGGCGGGCTTCAGGGACGCGCGGCGGGCGGCGTACCGGGCGTGCTGCTCCTTGACGTGCTGGTCGTCGCCGTAGGCGACGGTCATCGCCGCCTGGACGGGCGCAGGCATGATCATTCCGGCGTGCTTGCGGACCTCGAGCAGCCGCTTGACCAGGGCCGGGTCCCCGGTGACGAACCCCGCACGGTACCCGGCCAGGTTCGACCTCTTCGACAGGCTGTGGATGGCGAGCAGCCCCTCGTGGGAGCCGCCGCAGACATCGGGATGCAGGATCGAGACCGGCTCCTCGCCCTCCCAGACGAGCTCGATGTAGCACTCGTCGCTGATCACGATGACGCCGCGTTCGCGCGCCCACTCCACGACCTTGCGCAGGTGGGCGGCGGGCAGCACCTTCCCGGTGGGGTTCGACGGCGAGTTCAGCCAGACGATCTTCGGCGTCGCGGGGCCGAGCGTCAGCAGGCCGTCGGCGGCGACTCCGGTCGCGCCGACGATCCGCGCGCCGATGTCGTAGGTCGGGTAGGCGAGCGCGGGGAACACGACGGTGTCGCCCGGACCCACGCCGAGCAGCAGCGGCAGCCAGGCGACGAGTTCCTTGGTGCCGATCGCGGGCAGCACGGCGGCGGGGTCGGCCGCGACGCCGAGGCGGCGGTCCAGCCAGCCGGCGACCGCCTCGCGCAGGGCGGGGGTGCCGTAGGTCAGGGGGTAGCCGTGCGCGTCGGACGCGGCCGCGAGGGCGTCGCGGACGAGCTGCGGGGTGGGGTCGACGGGCGTGCCCACCGAGAGGTCCACCAGCCCGCCGGGGTGCGCGGAGGCCGTCTTCTTGAACGGTTCGAGCCGGTCCCAGGGGAAATCGGGCAGCAGCATCTGTTCCTCCTCCTGACATGCCTCTCGGCCGCGCCCCGAGGGGTCGCGGCCGAGAGGTCCAGACGTGTGAAGCTATTCGCCCTGGGGCGGAAGCGCGGCCACGATGGGGTGGTCACGCTCGATCTTGCCGACCTTGGAGGCACCGCCCGGCGAACCGAGCTCCTCGAAGAAGTCCACGTTGACCTTGTAGAAGTCCTTCCACTGCTCCGGGAGGTCATCTTCATAGTAGATGGCTTCCACGGGGCAGACCGGCTCGCACGCACCGCAGTCGACGCACTCGTCGGGCTGGATGTAGAGCTGGCGCTGGCCCTCGTAGATGCAGTCGACCGGGCACTCTTCAATGCAGGCCTTGTCGAGAACGTCCACGCAAGGCTGCGCGATGACGTAGGTCACGCCGTACTCCTCTCAGAACTTCCCGGCCCTAGCCGTCAGCCACGGCTCACCGTAAGCATGTGGGCAATAGTATTGCTGGCGCCGGGTATTCATTTCGACGTGGGGGTGCCCCTTGTCATCCCGTTTCGCCGCACAGCTCGTCGTAACGGTCACGCCAGCCGATGTCGGCCAGCGGGTCTCGCTGCGCAGACGTCTGCCCACGGGAGAGTACAGCGATGTCGTCGGCATCCTCGAATCCTGGTCCGACGGCACCCTGACCGTCCGCAGGCGCACCGACGAGATCGTCACGATCGCCGAGTCCGTCCTCGCCGCGGGCAAGGTCGTCCCGCCGATGCCGCCCCGCCGGCCGCGCACCGCCTGACGTGACGCTCCGTCAGTTCTCGAGGTGCTTCGGGAACTCCGGGACGCGCGGAAGGTCCTTGGAGACCGACATCGGGAACACCGCCGGACGCTTCTCCAGGAACGAGGTGACGCCCTCGGCGGCGTCGGGCGCGGCGCCCAGCTCGGCCATGAGGCGGGAGTCGGCGGCATGGGCCTGCCAGGGCGTCTCGGCGGACAGGCCCGCGTACATGAGGCGGCGGATCGCGGCGACGGCGACGCCCGAGGTGTTGTCGGCGACCTCGCGGGCCAGCGCGTAGGCGGTGGGCAGCAGGTCCTCGGGCTCGACGATCCGGGAGACCAGCCGCCCTTCGAGGGCCTCGGCGGCGGGGAAGACGCGGCCGGTCATCGCCCACTCCATCGCCTGGGAGATCCCGACGACGCGCGGCAGGTACCAGGACGAGGCGGCCTCGGCGACGATGCCGCGGCGGGCGAAGACGAACCCGAACTTGGCGTTGCCGGAGGCGATCCGGACGTCCATCGGCAGGGTGAAGGTGATGCCGACGCCGACCGCGGCACCGTTGATCGCGCCGATGACGGGCTTCAGGCAGGCGGCGATGCGCAGCACGACGGTGCCGCCGCCGTCCCGCGGGTTGCCGTCCTCGAGGAGGTCGTCGCCGAACATGTCGTCGCTGGCGTCCTTGTTGAAGGTCTCGCCGCCGCTCTGCAGGTCGGCCCCGGCGCAGAAGGCGCGGCCCGCCCCCGTGACGACAACGGCGCGGACGGCGTCGTCGGCGTCGATCCGGTCGAAGACGTCGATCATCTCGGCCCGCATGACGTTCGTGTAGGCGTTCATGCGGTCGGGGCGGTTGAGGGTGACCGTCGCGATCCCGTCCTCGACCGCGTAGGTGATCTGCTCGTAGCCCATGATGCCTCCGCGCCTGAAGATTGGTGAGCCAGATTCTAGAAAGTCATTCTAGGCAGAGCCGCAACGGGTGGGCCCCCGAGCCCCCGCAGGAGGGGAATAGTCGGATATCTTCGCTTCATGAACTGGGGCGTCGCCACCTACGACTCCGCCTTCGGGTATGTGTCGGCCCATGGCGCACCGCTGATCGACCTGCTCGATCCGCAGCCCGGTGAGCGGATCATCGACCTCGGCTGCGGCGCGGGGATGCTCACCGCCGAGCTCGCCGCGCGCGGCGCCGAGCCGCTCGGCCTCGACGGGAACCCGCATCTGATCGCCCAGGCGAGCTCCCAGTTCCCCGAGCTGTCCTTCGCCGTCGGGGACGCCGCCGACTTCACCGTCGCCGACCGCTACGACGCGGTGATCTCGATGTCGGCACTGCACTGGATGGCCCGCGACCCCGACGCCGTCCTGGCGCGGGTGCACGCCTCGCTCCGTCCGGGCGGGCGGTTCGTCGCCGAGATGGGCGGGGCCGGCAACTGCGCCGAGCTGATCGCCGCGATGCAGACCGCCTGGCGCGACTACGACCTGCCCGAACCCGAGCTGCCCTGGTACTTCCCCACCCCGGCCGACTACGCGACCCGTCTCGAGGAGGCCGGGTTCACCGTCAGGCTGCTGGAGTACTTCGACCGTCCGACCCGGATGACCGACGCCCCCGACGGGGCCGCCGACTGGGTCCGGCTGTTCGCCGCCGCGCCGCTCGCCGGGGTCCCCTCCGAGCTGATCGAGCCCGTCCTGTCGCGCGTCAACACCCTCGCGGCGCCCGCGCTGCGCCGCGAGTCCGGCTGGGTCGCCGACTATGTCCGGCTCCGCTTCGCGGCCGTCCGCAAGGCCAACGGCAAGCCCGTCCAGGAGATGCCGCTCCTCGGCGCGATCTGAGCCCGCCCAGCCCGGATCAGTACTTGCCGAGGTCGCGGACCAGGTCGAGGCCGAAGACCAGATCGAGGTGGACGGCCGTCTCGAACTTCGCGCCCGGTTCCAGGTCGGAGGCGGCGAGATCGTCGAGGACGGCCAGGGCCGCCGGGGCGTCGAGATCCTCGCAGAGGGCGGCGATGGCGCGGTCGGCCGTCGGCTGGTGGAGGGGCCGGGCCGTTGTGGTCCCCCAGCGGGCGATGTCGCGGCGCCAGGCGTCGAGGCGGGATTCGGCCCCGGCGAGGGATTCCGGTCCGATCCGGGCCTCCGCACGGTAGTGAACCGAGAGGAGCAGGAGGCGCACCGCCAGCGGATCACCCGGTGGCGCCGTCCACTCCGCGACGGCCACCTCCGTTGCGGACGTGACGTTTCCCACACTCAG
Source organism: Actinocorallia longicatena (assembly GCF_039534125.1). Taxonomy (NCBI): domain Bacteria; kingdom Bacillati; phylum Actinomycetota; class Actinomycetes; order Streptosporangiales; family Thermomonosporaceae; genus Actinocorallia; species Actinocorallia longicatena. Next base: position 36,366 of record NZ_BAAAUV010000003.1, read on the forward strand.
CGACCCCGGCAACGGGTCCCCGCCGTGCAGCGGGGGGATGTTCCAGGGGGTGTGATCAACGTCGTGAGCTGCTGTGGTGAGGGTGCGGCGGCGCAACCGGGGGGCCAGGCGGCGCAGAAGGTCCGCGGTGAGGCAGACGCGCAGGTCATCCGGCTGCTGGACATAGAGTTTGAGGGGCCCGGGCCGGACTCCGACGACCTGTCCGGTCCGGGTCTCAAAGAGGCGCAGCATGCCCCCACCCTAGGCGGGCCGCGCCCGACACCCGGCGGGCCCCCGGGGTTGACGTGACGCTCGCCACCCCTCCCCGCCACCGGGCGGATCCCCGGCCGGCTGTCCTTACCGGTTGGTAGCCTGCCGCTCTGATGATGAAGACAGCGCCAGGATTCGGGCAGGCACAGGTCGCCCTGCCGATCACCGCGGAGAGCCAGCCCGACCTCTGGATGCTCGTCCAGGACACGGCCGCGCGGCTCGGCGTTCCCGCCCCCCGGCGGATCGAGATCTACCCGGTGCCCGAGGTCGCCGCCGCCCCCGGACGCCTGCTGCTCGGCCTCCCCTACGTGCTCGACCTGCCGGCCGACGAGCTGGCCGCGGTGATCGCCCACGAGCTGGTGCACCTGCACGCGAACGTCCCGGCGGCGGACGCCCTGGTCGCCCAGGTCGTCTCGCCGGAGTCCGTCGCGGCGGCGCTGGTCCACGGCTCCTACCTGTCGCTGACGTTCGAGCGGTTCGTGCTGCAGTACGTCAGCCCGCTGGCGGCCGAGGGCTGGTACCCGGTCGACCTGTGGGACGCCTGGCGCTGGACCCTCCGGCAGGACCGGGACCGCTTCCCCCTGCCCGAGCTGGCGGGGCGCGTCACGGCGCTGCTGGGCAGTCCCGCGCTTCCGCCGCCCGCGCCCGGGGTGCGGCCCGTCCCGCTGCGCCCGCTGGGCGTCGAGGTCGAGGCGGCCTTCGCGAAGCTGCTGGCCGAGCGCCTGACGGCCGCCCGCACGGCCTCCCCGGCGCCCAGTGGTCATCTGATCCCGTTCGGCTCCGTCCCCGTCGCCGGGGCGGGACTGCGGGCCGTCACCTTCGACACCGCCGACCAGGGCGTGTGGGACACCGCCATCGCAGCGTGCGCCCAGCGCATCCGCGAGACCGTCGCCGGGATGGGCGGGGGGCACGTCCTCGACCTGGTCCGGCGGGGCCGGGCGACCGAGCTCCTGCGGCGCTGCGGAGCCGAGTCGCCCGACCTGTTCCCCGTCGTGCGGAGCCTCGGTCCGCTGCTGGCCGACGCGCTGCACCGGCGCGGCTACCGGCCCGAGATCCTGCTCCAGCAGCATCTGCTGACCGGGCCCGCCTTCGACAAGATCGATGTGCATTCCCTGATCTCACCGTTCGAGCAGGGGGCGGCTCCGTCGCCGCTTTTGCTGGACCTTCTGGCCTGATAATGTGACTTCGCGTTACCATATTGTTTCCCAGGGTGATGTTCCGCTGGTCAAGAGGGCTTTAAGCTGCGGCCATGCGCGAAGCGTTCGGGCTGCTCGCGGCCGTCCTCCTCACGGGGTGCGCGGCCGGGGCGGAGGAGTTCAGGCCGGCCGGTACGCCCCCCGCGGCGCCGGTGGCGTCCCCGGCGGCCGATGATCGCCGGGGCTCGGTCCTGGCGGCCTACAGGGAGTTCCAGCGGGTCTTCGAGAGCGCGCTGGCCACCAACGACCCGGGTGAGATCGCCTCGGTGGCGGGACCGCCCGTCGCCGGGAACCTGATCGCCCAGGTCGAGCGGCAGGGCCGCGAGGGGGTGGTGCGGCGCAGCCACTCGGCGCTGAATCCGAGGATCGTCCGGATCCGGCGGGGACGGGCCGAGGTGCTCGACTGCGTGACCGCCTCCGGGTTCTCGACCTACGACGCGGGGACGGGCCGCAGGCTCCCCGCGCGGCCGGTCAGGGAGCGCGGGCTGCTGCACGCGACCCTGCGGGACCACGGCGGCTGGAAGGTCGTCGGGCTGGAGCTGCTGGAGCGCCGATGCTGATCCTGCTGCTGCCTGCGGCGGCGGCCGAGCCGCCCGCCTCCTGCTCGGTGGCCTCCCTGCACTGCCTGGTCACCGCGGGCGGCAAACGGCCCGGCCACGGCCGCCCGCACAAGGGCGGGGTGCGGCCCGTCGAGCTGATCGGCTGCCCGAAGACCGAGCGGATCTGCGCGACGACGCTCGTGCCCGTCCCGAAGGTGTCCACCCGCGACGTCGTCGAGATGGCGGTCGCCGGGCTGGAGCTGGAGTTCCCCCGCCCCCGCACCTACTCCGCGCCGGTGACCTGGGTGCGGGTGCCGACCGCGCTGTGGGTGCAGAGGAGCGCGTGGCGGCCGGTCCGCGCGTCGGCGAGCGCGGGCGGCCAGACGGTCGTCCTGCGCGGACGGCCCACGCGGATCCGCTGGGACCTCGGCGACGGCGACGAGGTCTGCTCCTCGCCCGGCTCCCGGAACGGCCCCTGCTTCCACACCTGGCAACGCTCCTCCCCCACCCCCTACGAGGTGACCGCGACCGTCGAGTACCGCCTCACCTGGACGTGCGAGGGCCGATGCGACCGGCGATCCGGCGACATCGGCCCCCTCCCCTCCACCGGCCGGACCACGATCACCGTCCACGAGGTCCAGACGGTGACCGGTCCTTAGACAGCCACCGGCTCCGGCTCCGGGACGGACTCGGCGACCTGCCGGCGGCGGAGGGTGGCCAGGGCCAGGGGGACCGCCAGGGCGACGATCACTCCGGCGACGACCAGGGTGAACTGGTAGGCGTCCAGGAAGGCGGCGGGGGTCTGGTCGGTCTGGCGGGCCGAGAGGATCGCGCCGAGGACCGTCACGCCGAGCAGGCCGAAGACCTCGCGCGAGACGTTGAGCATGCCGCTGGCGATGCCCGACTCCGACGCCGGGACCCCGCTGATGATCACGTCGGTGAGCGGGATCAGCATCCCCGCGCCCATCCCGTAGACGAGGAACGGGGCGAGCAGGTCGAGGTAGCCGCCGTCCGCGCCGATCGTCGAGATCCAGCCGACCGACAGGCCCATCAGGCCCATGCCGACGGCGACCGTCACGGCGGCGCCGATCCGCTTGACGAGCTGGTCGGAGACCGCCGCCATCACGGCCATGACCAGCGCGAGCGGCACGAACGCCGCACCGGCCTCGGTCGGGCTGAAGCCCAGGACGTTCTGCAGGTAGAGGGTGAGGAAGAAATAGATCCCGAAGACGCCGAACGCCCAGAGCCCGGTGATCAGCAGGCCCCCGCTGAAGCTGACCTTCCGGAACAGGCGCAGGTCGATCATCGGGTCGGCCGACCGGAGTTCCACGAGGACGAACAGCGCGGCGGCGACCGCGGCGACCGCGAACGAGCCGATGATCAGCGCGGAGCCCCAGCCGTGACCGTCGCCCTCGATCAGGCCGAAGGTCAGGGCGAACAGGCCGACCGAGGAGGCCAGCAGCCCGGGGACGTCCACCGGGCGGCGCGAGCCGGAGTCGGCGGGCAGGTGCCGGACGGCGAGGACGGCCGTCACGACGCCGAACGGGACGTTGATCAGGAAGATCCACCCCCAGGAGGCGTGTTCGCTGAGCACCCCGCCGATCAGCGGGCCGAGGGCCAGCGCCAGCGCCCCGGTCCCGCCCCACAGGCCGATGGCCTTGGCGCGCTCCGCGGGCTCGGTGAACAGGGCGGCGATCGCCGACAGCGCCGCCGGCGCCAGCAGCGCCGCCCCGACACCCTGCACGGCGCGCGCCCCGATCAGGAGCTCCGGGCTGCCCGCGATCCCGGCGAGCGCCGAGGCTGCGGTGAAGATCGCCAGCCCGCCCAGGAAGGTGTTCCGGACGCCGAAGACGTCGGCGAGCCTGCCCCCCGCCATCAGCAGACCGGCGAAGACGAGGATGTAGGAGCTGACGATCCACTCGAGGCCCGAGATCGAGAGATCGAGGTCGCGCTGGATGGACGGCAGCGCGACGTTGACGACGTTGTTGTCCAGATAAGTCATGAACGTGCCGAGGGCGACGGCCCCCAAGGCGACCCAGCGGTTCACCGGAAATCCCTCCTGTACGACGTACTTGTACGGTGTACATGTACGACGTACATCAGAACTTGTACGGCGTATAGTTGTCAAGTCGTCCAGATCAGGGAGGTGACGCGGGCGATGGCACTCACCAGGGAGGCGGTCGTCGAGAGCGCGTTGAGGCTCGGCGACGCCGAGGGGCTCGACGCGGTCACCATCAGACGGCTGGCACAGGAGCTGGGCGTCACGCCCATGGCGCTCTACTGGCACTTCAAGAACAAGGATCTGCTGTTCATCGGCATGATCGACGAGCTGATGGCCGACGTCTGCGTCGACCTCGGCACCGATCCATGGCTGGCCGGGGTGCGCGGCCAGGTCGACGCCCTGGTCGCCGGGCTGCGCGCCCATCCCTACATGCCGGAGCTCTTCCAGCTCACCGAGAAGATCCGGTCGGAGAACTTCGCCAGGGCCACCGAGGCCGCGCTGACGTTCCTGACCCGGGGCGGCTTCCCGCTCGGACGGGCCTACCAGGTGGCGTCCTACCTGCTCCAGGCGTCGTGCGCGCTGGTCGCCAACCAGCCCTGCCCCGTCGCGCAGCAGCTCGTCGACCCCGGCGCCTGGCTGCACCAGATGCGGCTGGGCCTGAGCCGGTATCCGAGCACGGTCTTCCCCCTGCTCAACGCCTACAGCGAGGAGCTCGTGGAGCGTCCGGATCTCGACGACTACTACGGGTACGGCGTCGAGCTGATCATGGCGAGCATCGAGACGATGGCGGCCCGGGAGCCCTGAGAAAGGCGAGACGGCCCCGGACTTGTGGTCATGGGGCCGTCGGGCACCGGACCGCGGACCCTGGTGGGGATCTCACGGCAGTGGAGCGGTCCGGGCGGCTCCGCGGAAGCGCCCGCCCGGACCTGCTCGTCAGGAAGCCTTCGCCGTTCGGCGGGCTCCGCCCCTGCTGCGCAGGTTCACACCGTGGTCCACGAGGAGCCGGTGAACGGCCCCGTAGGACCTCCCGGTCTCCGCCGCCAGCTGACGGATGCTCTGGCCGGACGCGTACTTGGCGGCCAGATCCTTGGCAAGCTGGTCCCGGCGGTCACCGGTCAGACGCTCACCCTTCTTCACGGCTTCGGACATGACGCCTCCATCCATGGTGGTTCGCTCGTCTAGATCACAGTAACTCCGGAAGATCGCACTTGCTACGGTCGGGGGGAGACTTCCGTCACGGATGGCAGTCAATCAGTACGGATTTGTAGGTTTTTTTCCTTCAGGACAGACTGGTGAACATGACCGTCAAGATCGCCATTGCCCCCGAGAACGCGCTGGCAGGCGTCGGCCGCAGCACGGACGTCGACCTGGCGGCGCTGCGCGAGAAGGTCGCCGGGGCCGTCGCCGAGGGCGGCGGGAAGGTCGTCCCGGCGGCCGAGGCCGAGGGCCTGGTCTGGCTGCTCCCCGGGGGGCCCGAGCCGCTGATCGAGCTGCTGAACGATCATCCGGCCGTCCGGTGGGTCCAGCTTCCCTGGGCGGGCGTCGAGCACTTCGCCCCGGCCTTCGCGCTCCCGCCGGTCTTCACCTGCGCCAAGGGATCCTTCGCCCCGCAGGTCAGCGAGCACGCCCTGATGCTGATCCTGGCCTGCCTGCGCGACGTGACCCGCAAGGCCAGGACCCGCTCCTGGCTGTCGATCAACCCGCGCTCCCTGCACGGCCGGACCGTGACGATCCTCGGCGGCGGAGGCATCGCGGGCGACCTGGTCGACCTGCTCAGGCCGTTCGGCTGCCGGATCAACATCCTGCGGCGCCGTCCGGACCCGATCCCCGGCACCACGCCCATCACCGATCTCCACGCGGCCCTGCCCTCGACGGACGTCCTGGTCGTGGCCCTGTCCCTCACGCCCGAGACCCGTCACATCGTCGGCGCCCCGGAACTGGCCCTGCTGCCGGACCACGCGGTGGTCGTCAACGTCGCCCGCGGCCCCCACATCGACACCGACGCCCTCGTGACGGCCCTCCGGACGGGCGGGATCTCCGCGGCCGGCCTGGACGTCACCGACCCCGAGCCGCTCCCCGCCGACCACCCCCTGTGGACGTGCGACACCGCCCTGATCACCTCGCACAACGCCGACTCCTCGGTCTACGTCGCCGAGATGCTCTGCGAACGCGTCACCCGCAACGTCGCCGCCTTCGCCGCCGGCGCTCCCCTGGAAGGCGTCGTCGACCCGGCCACCGGTTACTAGAAGTCGGGTTCGCGGGGCGCGGCGCGGCGGGACTCGAAACGGGCCCGGTCGGCGGCGCGGCTCAGCCTGCCGGGGTCGCGGGGGTCGGTCAGATCGCGGTTCTCGCGGTGCTCGGCGAGGTTCTCGCGCGGGACGGCCCGGTAGTCCTGGCCGGGGATCCTGGAGACGTCCGAGGCATCCACCCAGGCCCGCGAGCCGCGCCAGCCGCCCTCACCCGTCAGCTCGATCCACAGCAGCTGCGCCCACCAGGAGCGGTCCGGCCTCCTGCCCCAGGAGAGCAGGTAGGCGGGACCACGCGCCATCCGGTAGAGGACTACCGGCGGAACGGGCATGACGGCGACTCTGAGCTGCGGACACGTTCGAACACGTGTCCGGTTTTACCGCATTACACACCCGAACGCCAGTTCGAAGCCCGGGCGGATCCACGGCTCAGGCGGACTCGATCGCTTCGCGCACGGTCTCGTGCAGCCGGAGCGACTGGTCCAGCCTGGTCGTGCGCAGCACCCGGGCGATCCGCGGGTTGGCCGCGGCGAGCGCGAACGACCCGTCCTGGTTCCGCAGCCGCTGCCAGATGCCGACCAGGACCGCCAGGCCGGTGCTGTCGAGGAAGGACACGGCCGTCAGATCGACGACCAGCTTCCGCATCCCGTCGTCGAGCAGCCCCAGCAGGAACTCCCGGAGCACCGGCGCGGTGAAGACGTCGACCTCACCGGCCGGGCTGACGACGGTGACGCCCTCCTCTTCATAATGATCAAGACGCAACCGTTCCTCAGCTTTCACCATCGCCACCCTCCACATGTGAGCCGATCAGAGACAAATCAGATGTGCCGTATCCCTCCTCACGGCTTTTATGCGCGATACGGCGGCTGACCTCCGAACGGCCCCGGCTCCGGCCCGCCGTAGGGCCCCTGCGGCTCCCCGCCGGATCCCGGCGAGTCCCCACCTCCAGGCTGCCCGCCATAGGGCCCCGGCACTCCACCCCCGAACCCGCCACCCTCCCGCGCCCCATAGGGCGACGGCCCGTCCTGCGGCCCGTAGGGCGACGGCCCGTCCTGCGGCCCGTAGGGCGACGGCCCGTCCTGGGGCCCGGCCCCGTAGGGCGCCGGCGGCCCTCCATAGGGCCGGACGGCCGCCGGCCTCGCGCGCCATCTCTGCGGCGACACGCTCGCGACCAGCAGCAGCACCCCCAGAACCAGCAGCATCCCGGACGCGGAGAACCCCAGGATCCTGGTCCGGATCCAGTCCGGCCCCAGGTCGTCGACCAGCTTGAAGGCGTTCCTGAAGTCGAACGCCAGCCACAGCCCCAGAGCGAGGAACACCGTCCCGGGCACCAGCGACGCCAACGGCGAGACCCGGGCGTTCACCGCGATCCCCACCAGCAGACCCGCCCCGGCGAGTGCGAGGATCCCCAGGATGAGCTCGGGATCCTGATCCCCCCGCCCGAAGCTCCGGGAGATGGACTCCTGCATCCGTGAGCTCCCCCACGCCGCCAGCCCCAGCACCAGCGGCACGGCGAAGATCCCGAGGATCCCCCCGAGCACATGCCTGACCCCGTTGACCATGAAGACCCCTTCCTCAGAACAAGGAGTCTCCCCCGTCACCCCCGGCCCCCTCTAGGGCCTGTCCGAGAAATAACGACGCGATCCACTCCGGCCTGGGCGATAACGGTTCTGACGTGAACCTTTTCCCGGATCACCCACATGAGTACGCTTTCTCGTTGCGCACTATCCCGCGACGCAGGATTGAGCCCGAGCCATGACCAACCCCAGGAACACCGCCCTCTACGCCTGTTCCTTCCTGCTCACCCCCTTCCTGCTCTCCTGCTCCTCCCCCAGCGACCCCGGCACCTTCCACCCCGCCGGAACCCTCGCCCCGCCCCTCGGCCCCGCCGCCACCGCGACCTCCTCGACTCCGCCCTACAGCAGCGCTCAGATCAACAGCAACGTTCTTGACCGCTACCGCGCCTTCCAGGACGCCTACAAGAACGCCTACGCCACAGCCGATGCCTCCGGCCTCCCCGCTCTGGCGATGGATCCCCTGTTGACGATCATCACCGAGGACGTCGACGAACAGGCGCGGAAGGGCGTCATCTGGCGCTTCAACAACGCCTACAACCCGAAGGTCGCGTCCAAGACAACGGACGGCACCTCGGTCGTGGTCCTGGACTGCGTCCGGACGATCGGCGTCGCCAGGTTCTCTGCCAAGACCGGAAAGCGTCTCGGCATCTCCCGGGGAAGCACCTACATCTACCAGGCTCGCTTCCTCTGGGATGGAACCCAATGGAAGATCGCTGAAGCTCGGAAGGGAAAGCGATGCTGACCAGAACGAAGACCCCTCTCCTGGCCGCCCTCGCCGCGCTCGCTCTCGTCGCGTCTCCCTTGGCCCCCGTCAACGCCCATGCCGCTCCCTGTGACTTCACCAATCCGGACCAGTACGAGTGCGGAGCCGAAGGCGAGAACGGTGGCGGCGGGGGCGGAGGAGGCGGCGGCGGGGGTGGAGGAGGCGGTGGGGGCGACGGCGAACCCGACCCCGTCCCCCGCGACGAGAACGGGCAGATCGTCGTCGCTCCCGAGGACGCGGACGCGCCAGCCGCGGACCCCTGGCAGACCGCCGCGCAGGCCCGGGACAACATCGACTTCCCGAATCCAGAACTTCTCAGCGCACCGCCCAACAAGTCCTTCGTCCGGGTGAAGACCTCGTTCTGGATCGACAGGAACATCGAGACGAACGCGTACACCGCCGACGCCTCCGTCGGAGCGCCGGAAGGCGTCCAGCCCCAGACCATCCATGCCGAAGCCCACCTCACCTACATCGAGTGGAGCTTCTTCGAAGATGGCGGCGAACCCGTCAAATGCGTCGGGGCGGGGCGAGAGTTCGGCACGACCGCCGGCGAACCCTGCGAGCACACCTTCAAGTACTCCTCGGTGCACGAAGGCGCGGAAGCACACCACATCACCGCCACGCTGCACTGGCGGGTGGAGTGGATCTGCGTTGTCGGCTGCCCGAACGGACCCCAGAACGGCGTCTTCCCCGATCACGCCTCGGGACCTCCCATCCCGTTCGTCGACCTCCCGATCGACGAGATCCAAGCCGAATCCGATTGACCGAAAGGCCGAAATTGCCCGCGACTCGTGCGAGCGCTGTCCTCCTGTGCCTCACCGTCATGGCCGGGCTCCTCGCCACCGGATGCAGCGGAGACAAGGACGAGACCGGACCATCGCCCTCGCCCTCGACGGGTCCCTCCGGCACACCGCCTCCGGTCTTCACTCTGGAACAGGTCGAGACCGCTCTTCTCACCCGGGGTGACTACGGTAAGAACTGGGCCGTCCCCGCACCGGAGCGCCGGAGGACGAGCCTCGTCAAGAAGCAGATCGAGACCTGCACCTACGGAAAGCTGGATCCCCCCGGTACCCCTCAGTTCGCCGCCCAGCAGTACAGCGAGAAGAGCGGAAGGCTGGACGGCGGCAACCGCAGCGAGCTGATCATGGTCTATCCGACCGCCGAGGAAGCATCCGGCGCATTTGCCAGAACGCAGGAGAAGCTCAAGGACTGCCGACCCAAGAAGCGCGTCCCCCCTTCCCCGATCCCCAGCTCGACGAGGTTCCTCGCATCGTTCGACGCGACTTGGACTCCTACCGAGGAACCGATCGGGGAATGGAGGCGTTCCGGCGGCCTTCAGAAGGGTGTCTACAGCACCTACATCAAGCACAACATCGCTTACACCTTCTTCGACTACGCGTTGCGCGGCAACGTCCTGGTCTCTTCCATCTATTGGCAGGCGACGGAGCCCCGGACGAAGGTCGATCCCATCAAGAAGAGAGCAGAGGAGCTGCTCACCAAACAGTTGGAACGCATCGGGTGAGTTCTACCGGACCGCTTTTCGAGTACACGGAGCTCCGAGAACTCGGGCGAGGGGCGCAGGGGCGTGTCGTCCTCGCCCGCCGTGCTTCCTCCGCCGACCTGGTCGCCATCAAGTACCTCGCCCCCGAACTGATGGTCGACCATGCGCATCTCAGCGAGTTCCAGCGAGAGGCCGGCATTCTGGCCCAGGTCACGAATCCTCATGTGGCGAAGATCCATCAGTACATTCAGACCGACGACCAGGCCGCGATCGTGATGGAGGCCGTTGAGGGCGTCTCGCTCAAAAGGCTCCTCAAGGAGCATGGTTCGCTCGATCCAGAGGCCGCTCTGACCGTTCTCAAGGGCTCTCTTCTGGGCCTCAACGCAGCCCATGAGAAGGGCATCGTCCATCGCGACTACAAACCCGCCAACGTCATGGTCACGGAGGCCGGTGAAAGCAAGCTTATCGACTTCGGGATCGCGGGTCTGGCAGGCGAGCGCTCGATGAGCGGAACTCCCATGTACATGGCTCCCGAACAGTGGAACGGCGGGAGTGCCACTCCAGCGACGGACGTCTACTCTGCGACCTGCGTCTTCTACGAGTGTGTCACCGGCAGAGCGCCGTACAGAGCCAGGACCCATTCCGAACTGGCCGCCGCGCACACCGCCGCGCCGATACCTTTCGAAGACGTCCCGGAGGAGCTGCATGAGCTGATCAACGCGGGAATGGCGAAGGCCGCCGTCAGCCGCCCGCCTAGGGCGAGTGCGCTGGTCGACCATCTCGAGCACATCGCGTCCCGGGCCTATGGGCCCGACTGGGAGCGCCGTGGCCTCGCGGCGTTGGCCGCGGGAACCGCCGCGCTGGGCGTCCTCTTTCCTCTGGCGCTTCTCGCGGGCTCAGGCGCCGGGCAGGCGGGTACCTCACTGGGCTCGACCGCACTCGGCGGAGGAGCAGGAAAGACCGGCCTGCTCTCCAAAATCGGCAGCGGAAAAGCCGCCGTGGCAGGGGTCGGCGTCGCGGGAGCCGGTATCGCCACCCTGCTCTTCCTGAACAATGATCCCGACATCGGAGGCGCCCGGACCTCCACGTACAGGACCTTCTTCCAGCAGCCCGGCAAAGTCGTCGCCAACGCCACCATCCCGGACGGCAGTAGAGCAGGCCCTTTTCGCCAGTTCACCCTGACCGTCACTCCCTCGACCGTGAAACGCGGTACGCGGGTACGGCTGCGTGTCGACCATCTCGACCGGGCCACATGGGGCCTGGAGTATCGAGGCGAAGGCGACTACCGCTGCCACGGGCCGAAATCAGAGAAGGGCGACGCCTACCACCAGTCCTACGGCTTCAGCTCCGGCGGGGAAGCCGACAACCGGGACATCGCCAAGAATCCCGACACCAGGATCTGGCTCTACAAGGCCCCGAAGAACCCGACTGGCCTGCCTCCCGCCACCACGACCTTCGTCACCGCCCGGGGTTCGATCGAGAAGAAGACCACGAGCGAGTACCGCATGCCCGAGTGCTCCTATTACTTCAGCACCATCGAAGTTCACGAGTTCGTCGTGCCGAGGAGCGTCAAGCCAGGGCGCTATCTCCTCGCGACCCAGAACCCGCCGTCGATCACCGAAGTCCACATCACCTCGAACGGGAAGTACATCAGCGTGCCGCCGAGTTCTGTCGGGGCGACGTCTGAGGGAATGTTGCCTGTGCTCACCGTGCTCGGCTGAGCTCAGGGTGCCTCAGCGGCCTTCTTCAGGCCCTCGGCCTCCATGTCGACGTAGCGGTGGATCAGTCTGCGGCTGAAGAGGGTGGTCAGGGGGGCGAGGAGGCCCCACTGGTCGAAGACGAGCCGGACGGTGACCGTGCCGTCCTCGCCGGGGATGAGGTGGTGGGCGGCGACCGAGGTGAGGGCGGGAGTGGCCGAGGCCCAGGTGAAGTGGGTGCCGGGGGTGAACTCGGTGACGGTCCAGACGGTCACCGGGAGGCGGGGCTGGCGGATGCGGACCTGGGAGCCGGGCGCCAGTTCGGTGCCCGCGACCAGGTCCAGGGCGACCATGGAGTCGGTCCAGGTGGGCCAGCGGGCGACGTCCGTGAGGATCGTCCAGACGTGGTCCGCGCTCGCCTTGATGTCGACCGACCGTTCGTAGTGCATGGAGGCCTCCCGGAGTACAGCCGATCACGTCGCGGACGATCTGAAAAGGGTCTGATCCACTGAAGAGGCTCTAGGCTCCTGGGAGCGCTCTCAGGGGAGGGGTCGGTGGTGGTCGTGGTGACGGGGTCGCCTGGCAGTGTCGTGGATGTGCGGCGGGGGAACCGGGCGGCGGTGTTGAGAGCGCTCTATCTGCAGGGGCCGAAGAGCCGGCAGCGGCTGGTCGGGATGACGGGGCTGAGCGTGGGGACCGTCAGCTCGCTGGTCACGGGGCTGATCGGTGAGGGGTTCGTGCGGGAGGCCGGGGTGCTCGGGTCGGACGGCGGGCGGCCGCGGACCCTGGTGCGGATCGATCCGGAGTACGGGTACGTGGTGGGGGCCGTCGTCGAGGAGACGCGGCTGCGGGTGGAGCTGTTCGACGCGGCGCTGGGCGGGGTGGCGCGGGCGTCGTGGCCGCTGGCGCTCGGGGTGCAGGGGGCCGAGATGGTCGCCGCGCGGGTGCTGGAGGGGGTCGAGGAGCTGCTCGCCGAGGCCGGGGTCGCGCGGGAGCGGGTGCTGGGGGTCGGGCTCGGGGTGCCCGGGGTGGTCGAGCAGGTGCCGGAGCCGGTGCTGCACGCGCAGGCGTACGGGCTGCCGCGGGTGCCGCTCGGGGCGCTGCTGAGGGCCGGGACGGACCTCCCGGTGTTCCTGGAGAACGGCGCCAAGACGCTCGGGCAGGCCGAGCAGTGGTTCGGGGCCGGACGGGACGCGGAGGATCTGGTCGTCACCCTGCTCGGGACCGGCGTCGGGGCGAGCATCATCAGTCATGGGACGCTCTACAGGGGTGCCTCCAGCAGTGCCGGGGAGTGGGGGCACACGAAGGTCGAGCCGGGCGGGCGGATGTGCCGGTGCGGGGTGCGCGGCTGCCTGGAGGCCTATGTCGGGAGCGGGGCGTTGCTGGAGCGGTACCGGGAGGTGACCGGGCGAGACCTGTCGGGCGGAGACGAGGAGGAGGCCGTCGCGCTGCTGTTCGCCGATCCGGCCGCGGCTCCGGTCCTGGACGAGGCCGTGCGCCATCTGTCCGTCGCCCTGTCGAACCTGATCAACCTGCTCAATCCCGGACGGGTCGTGCTCGGCGGATGGCTCGGCCAGCTCCTCGGACGCTCGAGGCTCACCGAGATCAGAACGGCGACCGGGGCCCTCACCCTGACCCATCCCTACGCCGGAACCGAGATCCGCGTCGGCGAGATGGGCGGCGACGCCGTCAGCGTCGGAGCGGCCCTCCTGGTCGTCAATCACCTCATCGGCCCCACCACGCCCGCCGGAGCCGAGCCGTGAGCGTCCCGTGAGCATCGGATGCAGGACCGCGCCACGGCGCTGTTCGCCCCGCCCCCGAGGCGATCAGCCGACGGCCCGCCGAGGCCGAGGTCCTGGTGTTCACGCGAGATCGTGCCGGATGGGACCGCCCGGCCGGGAAGGTTGCCCGGCCGCGCCCGGCAGGGCGGTCCGCTGAGGGTGGTGCTACTTCTTGCCGCGGTTGTTGCCGCCACGGCCGCGCAGTTCGACGCCCGCCTCGCCCAGCAGCTTGTGGACGAAGCCGTACGAGCGGCCCAGCTCGGTCGCGAGGGCACGGATGCTGGCGCCCGCCACGTACCTGTCGGCCGCGGTCTTAGCCAGGTCCGCCCGCTGGTCGCCGGACACCCGACGACCCTTGGAGACTTCTTCCGTCATGCCCGCTCCTCACCTGATGTGATCTGATTCCGCACCATAACCAGCGGTTGATCACGTCCAGGCCACAAGATCGAGTCAGTTCGTCGCGTTAAGGGACGACAGGGGCCTGCGGAGTGACGACCGGGGGCGTGAAGGGGACGGACCGGGTGGGGACCGGGGCCGGTTCGACGGCGTCGTCGCCGCCGTTGCAGCCGGTCAGGAAGGGGGCCATGACCAGCAGAGAGGTCAAGAGAAGTCGCACATCGTCTCCAGGGGGTTTCCGTAGGGCAACGGCAGCGGGACGCCGAACGGCACCCGGGAGGACTGCTGGTAGTCGCCGTCGATCGGGATGTCGAACAGGACGGCCTCACCTGCGTCCAGATCGAACAGCAAATACGAGGAGACGCCCGCCTCGGCGTAGAAAAGCCGCTTCGCGTCTCGATCGTCTTCGGCGTCGGGGGGCGAGGCCACCTCGACGGCCAGCGCCAGATCCGAGCCGAGCACGACCTCGCCCTGCCAGCCGGCCCCGGCCCTGACATAGCTCAGATCGGGATGGACGTAGGACCGGCCGCGCGGCATCAGCACGGTCGCCGCCCGCTGGGCGCCCCAGTCGCGCCCGGCCGCCAGCCCGCCGAGCCGCGCCTCCACCGCGCCGACGGCCTGGTCGTGCCGCAGGTCGGGGACGCCGGACACGACGATCCTCCCGTCGTACAGCTCGACCCTGACGCCGTCCGGCAGCTCCCCCGCCAGCCGGGCCGCGAGCTGCCGGGGATCGCGGCCGCCGTCGACCCGCACCCGGCCTCCGGTCAGGGTCATCGTGCAGCCGCGCGGCATGGACAGCGCGGCGTAGAGCTTCTCCGCGGTCGGGGGCCACGCGACGGGCCTGCGCAGCAGATGCTGCCTGCCGGAACGGATGAGCGACAGCCGGGGTGGGCGGGAACGCAACGCCATATCGGTCACTCTACGGCAGCGTCCGTTCACAGAAGGTCTCATTCGGACTCATGAGTTCTTCACCTCTTTCCGTGATCAATCCGTTAGATTCACCGATCGTCTGAATTCCACGCCCCCGGGGGACTGATGATCCGAACGACCATGATCTTCGCGGCAGCCGCGTGCGTCACCGCCGCGGGACTACCGGCGATCTCCGCACAGGCCGCGGAGAAGCCGGTGCTCCGCCTGATCACCGCTTCCAAGACCGCCACGGCCGACCGCTACGAGGGCGAGCCGGCCGTCTACCTGAACCTCGGCGCCTACATCGCCGCGGACCGTCCGTGGGAGCTGCGCGTCAAGCGGCCGTCCTACGCGCGTAAGCCCGTCGTCTACCAGCGGATCGGCGGCAAGGACCGCAAGCTGCCCGCCGGTCTCGTCGACGACTTCTCCGGCCTCCCCGACTTCCTCAAGCTCTCGATCAGGAGCACCGACGGGAAGATCGAGCAGAAGCTCTCGCAGACGTTCTGCCCGCTCGGGCCGTCCAGCCGGATCAAGAAGGAGGCCGTGGCGACCAACAAGTACCCGGACTCCTGCTCCTACAACCCGTTCACGCTCGGGTCGGTCTGGGGCATCCAGAAGGGCTGGGCGGTCAACACCGCCAGCGGCTACTACGGCCCGGCCCCGGCCTCCGCCGACCTGCCCGCGGGCACCTACGACGTCGCGGTCTCGGTCGCGAAGAAGTACCGGAAGCTCTTCCGCATCGGCGGCGGGACCAAGCACGTCAGGCTGACCGTCCGGCTCATCCAGAACCAGGACGCCCAGGGTCGTAAGCGCGCCGCGGGGGCCGCTCTCAAGGCCGTGCGTCCCACCGGGAAGCCGAGGATCCCGAAGGGCCCCAGGCCCGACCTGCGGGCGCTGCCCGCCTACGGGATCGCCATCAGCCAGGACGAGACGGGCGCCATCCCGATGCCGCCGATGCCCGGAATGCCCACCCCGGCTCCGGCACCCGCCCCGGCCGTGCCCGCACCGGTCCACGACTACCTGCAGTTCGCGGCGAACGTCTGGAACGCCGGGCCGTCGCCGCTGATCGTCGACGGGTTCCGCCGGGGGCGGCAGGGCCTCATGGACGGTTACCAGTACTTCTACGACACCAGGGGCAAGCAGGTCGGCTACCAGAGGACCGGCCAGTTCGAGTGGGACCCGCGCCCCGGCCACGAGCACTGGCACTTCAAGGACTTCGCGACCTACCGGCTGCTCGGCGCCGACAGGAAGCTGATCGTCCGCAGCCAGAAGGAGGCGTTCTGCCTCGCCGCCACCGACGCCATCGACCTCACCGTCAAGGGCGCGAAGTGGAAGCCGTCCAACACCGACCTGGCGACCGCGTGCGGCGACGTCACATCGCTGTCGGTCCGCGAGGTGCTCGACGTCGGCCAGGGTGACACCTACACCCAGACCCTGCCCGGCCAGTCGTTCGACATCTCCGCGCTCAAGAACGGGACCTACTACATCCAGGTCATCGCCAACCCCAAGCACCGCCTCATCGAGCGGTCCACCGGGAACAACGTCTCCTACCGCAAGGTGATCCTCGGCGGTGTGCCGGGCGCCAGGACCGTCAGGGTGCCGAAGGTCGGCATCGTCGACGCCCCGTAACGCGAGACCGAAATGCGGCCGGGCTCCCGCTAGGGGAGTCCGGCCGCGCTAGTGTTCCGCCTGTGACTCAAGCTTCTGAATACAAGGCGACCTTCGACCTCATCGACGCCGACGGGGACGGGTTCATCGACGTCGGCGAGCTCGGCTCGCTGATGCACGCCCTCGGCCACGACGCGGACTTCAGCCGCGTCGTCGAGGTCATGGTGACCGCCGACAAGTCCCGCGACGGCAAGATCTCCCTGGACGAGTTCGCCGCCTTCATGCAGCGCGCCGCGAACTAGACCGGAAGTTCCCTGTCGGCGACCACGATGCCGTCGTGGTCGCTGTAGAGCCATGCGCCGGGGCGGAAGTCGACGCCGCCGAAGGAGACGGGGACGTCGACCTCGCCCGCGCCGTCCTTGGCGGACTTCTTCGGGTTCGAGCCGAGGGCCTTGACGCCCAGCCGCAGGGTGGCCAGCGTGACGGTGTCGCGCACGACGCCGTTGATCACCAGCCCGGACCAGCCGTTGTCGACCGCGGCCTTGGCGATGAGATCGCCGCACAGCGCGCTGGCCAGGGAGTCTCCCCCGTCGACGACCAGCACACGGCCCTCGCCCGGGCTGTTGAGGATCTTCTTGACGAGCCCGTTGTCGCGGAAGCAGCGGATCGTGCTGATCCGGCCGCTGAACACCTGGAGCCCTCCGAACTGGCGGAACTGGGTCTCACAGCTCTGCAGTTCGGCTTCGAAGTCGTCGATGAGGTCGGCGGTCGCGAAGGTCATGGCCACGGATCCTATCGACCCGCCCTCTCCCGCGATCAGCGGAGGTGGCCGGAACCGCCCGTCCGCGGCGACGCGAAAGCCCGCCCCACACCGTTGTGGGACGGGCCTGCGGTCTCACCCCTGTCAGGTGGGTGGATTGCGAGAGAAGCGCGCGCACCGGATACCCCCCGGAACCGGGCGCGGCGCTCCCCTCGCAGCTTGTGGGGCCTGAGCGTTCGGCCTGAAAACGGCCTAGGCGTCGGCCAGGGCGATCTCGAGCTGGTCGACGGCCCAGTCGAGCTCTTCCTTGGTGATCACCAGCGGCGGGGCCAGGCGGATGATCGTCTCGTGGGTCTCCTTGGCGAGGACGCCGAGCTCCTTGAGGCGCTCGGAGACCGGCCGGGCCTTGCCGTGGAGCTGGATGCCGGCCCAGAGGCCGCGGCCGGTGACGGCCTTGACGTTCTGGAGCCGTCCGAGCCGCTCGTGCATGTAGGCGCCGAGCTCGGCGGAGTGCTTCTGGAAGGTGCCCTCGTTGAGGATGGCGACGACCTCGCGGCCGACGGCGCAGGCCAGCGGGTTGCCGCCGAAGGTCGAGCCGTGCTGGCCGGGCTTGAACACGCCCAGGACGTCCTGGTCGGCCACGACCGCGGAGACGGGCATGATGCCGCCGCCGAGCGCCTTGCCCAGGATGTAGATGTCGGGGACGACGCCCTCGTGGTCGGCGGCGAAGGTGCGGCCGGTCCGGCCGAGCCCCGCCTGGATCTCGTCGTCGATCATCAGCGCGCCGGCCTCGGTGCAGATGTCGCGGACGGCCCGGAGGAAGCCGGACGGCGGCACGTTCACGCCCGCCTCGCCCTGGATCGGCTCGATCAGGACGCCCACGGTGGAACCGTCGACGGCCGCGCGGAGCGCCTCGACGTCGCCGTAGGGGACGGACCGGAATCCCGGGGTGAACGGGCCGAAGGAGTTACGGGCGTCCGGATCGTCGGAGAAGGAGACGATCGTGGTGGTGCGCCCGTGGAAGTTGCCCTGGAAGGTGACGATGTTGGCCTGGTCGGCCGGTACGCCCTTCACCTCGTAGCCCCACTTGCGGGCGGTCTTGAGCGCGGTCTCGACGGCCTCGGCGCCGGAGTTCATCGGCAGGACCATGTCCTTGCCGCACAGCTCGGCGAGCTCGGTCACGAACGGGCCGAACTGGTCGTGGTCGAAGGCCCGGCTGACCAGGGTGACCCGGTCGAGCTGCTCCTTGACCCTGCCGATGAGGCGCGGGTTGCCGTGGCCGAAGTTGACGGCGCTGTAGGCGGACAGCATGTCGAGGTACCGCTTGCCCTCGACGTCGGTCACCCAGGCGCCCTCGGCCGTGGCGATCACGATGGGCAACGGGTGGTAGTTGTGCGCGGAGTGCGCCTCGGACAGCGCCCGCAGCTCAGAGGTGGTCGTCATGTATCTCAGGTTATGGTCGTGCATAACGCGAATCCAAACTGAAATGCGCAGCGAGAGGCCCGGTTCATTGCAAATTGACGCCATAGACCAGCAGATCATTGCGTGTCTGCTGGAGAACGCGCGTGCCTCTTTCAGCCAGATCGGCGACAGCGTCGGGCTTTCGGCCCCGGCGGTGAAGCGCCGCGTCGACCGCCTCCGCGCGGACAAGATCATCACCGGTTACCGCGCGGTCGTCTCCCAGGACGCCCTCGGCTGGACGACCGAGGCGTTCATCGAGATCTTCTGCACCGGCGGCACGAGCGCGTCCCAGATCAAGGCCTCGGTCCGCCGCCATCCCGAGGTCGTCGCCTGCTACACCGTCTCCGGCGAGCCGGACGCCCTCGTCCACATGCGGGCCCGCGACATCCACCATCTCGAGGAGGCCCTGGAACGGCTGCGCGGCGACCGGATGATCGTCCAGACCAAGACCTCGATCGTGCTGTCCCGCCTGCTCGAAGCCTAGCTAGCGATAAATGATCTTGAATTGGCCGGCCTCGGAGAGTTCGGGCGGCGACTCCAGGCGGGGCAGCGGGGCGCCGTCCGCGCCGACCAGGGATCTGCCGCCGACCGGCTTCTGGAGCGCGATCCGGTAGAGCACGGGGAGGCGGCTCGCCGGGCAGGGCTCGGTGCGGCCGGTGCGCTTCAGGGCGATCTTCAGGGTCTTCGGCCACTGGAAGACGCGGACGGTGACCGTCCCGCCGCAGGGCGCCCCGGGCTCCACCAGGGACACGACCGTCCCCGACGGGTCCACCCAGACGCTCTCGCGCTCCGGGAGCACCGGCGGCCGGGACGGGCCCGGCACGTAGGGATGCGGCGCCGAGAACACCTTCACGGGGATCGCGTTGGTCCGCTCGTCCGGGCGCTGGTCGAGCCGGACGAGGTCCAGATCGTTGAAGCCCGCGACCCGCCGGGTGCCGAGCGGCCCGCGCAGCGTGATCTTGAAGGTGCGGACGAAGCCGACCGCCTGGCAGTCCTGCTCCGTGCCGTGCCTGGTGATCTCGATCCGGACGGCCACCGCCGTCTCGGTCAGCCGCAGGTCGGCGTCGGTGTCGCAGGCGCTGCCCGTCCCGGAGACCAGGAGGGTGCGCTGGTCGGCGTCCACCCAGACGCGGGCGTCGCGCATCGGGGCCGACCACTCGCCGCTCGCCGAGACCGCGTAGGCGCCGCCGATCAGGATCAGCCCGGAGGCGATCGGCACGGCCGCGCGCCTCACGCGGGCTCGCGCAGGGTCCGGTACGTGCCGTTGAAGTAGATCAGGGGCCCGGCCTCGGCCGGGGTGGTGGCCGCCAGGACCTCGCCGACCACGATCGTGTGGTCGCCCGCGTCGTGGACGGCGTGGGTGCGGCACTCGAGGGCGCCGATGGCCTCGTCGAGGATGGGCGCCCCGGTGCGCGGTCCGCGGTGGATCTTCCAGCCGTCCAGCCCGGCCTCCAGGGGACGGCCGCGGGTCGCGAACCACGAGGAGGCCGCCTCGGAGTGCTCGCCGAGGATGCTGACGGCCCAGGTCGGCTGGGCCAGGACCGTGTCGTGGAAGCGGGCGATCTTCTCGACGCAGAACAGCACGAGCAGGGGGTCGAGCGAGACCGAGGTGAAGGCGTTCATGGTCATCGCGTGGTCCCGGCCGTCGGCGACGGTGGTCACGACGGTGATCCCCGTGGCGAAGCGGCCCGCCACCCGGCGGAACGCGGCGACCGTGAGGTCAGGCCGGGGGTCAGCGGGCTCGGGAGCTGGGGTCATGCGGAAGGCCTGTCAGGAAGGAGCGGGTGGCGGGGGTCAGGTAGATCGCGAGGCCGCCGGCGGCGGCGCCGCCGAGCAGGAACAGGTAGACCTGCCCGGAGATCGTGCTCGGGAAGATGACGTCGCCCTCGCTCTTGGGGAGAGAGAAGATCATGACGGTCGTCAGCCAGGCCAGGGTGGGCACCACGGCGGCGGCCCGGGTGCCGGCGCCCCAGCCCGCCAGGCGGAACAGGACCAGGTTGCCCACGCTCAGCGCGAAGGTCACGGCCAGGGAGTGGCTGTAGGTGAACGAGCCGATCAGGCCCCAGAGCACGCCGAAGAGGCCCAGTGCGAGGTACAGGGCAGCGTTGAGAGGTGAGTCCAACCTGTTCACGCCGATCAGATTACAGACCGCCGAAGAGATCGGACTCGCGTCCGTCCGGGCCGACGGGGCCCTTCGGCCCGGCCAGGAGCGTGTAGTACTCGACGCCGAAGGCCTGCTGGCCGACGTTGTCCGAGAGCGCGAAGTGCGCCCCGTCCACGGTGACCTGGGTGCGGTGGGCGGCCAGCGCCGCGAGCTTCTGCGGCAGGTAGGGACGGGCGTCGACGGCCGTCGTGACCTGGTCGTCGGGGACGCCGTAGGCCACCTCGTCGACGCTGCCGGGAGCCCGGAACGGCCCGCCCGCCTGCAGGACGGCCACCGAACGCGCGATCACCGAGCGCGGCATCGCGGTCGCGTAGAACTTGGCGACCTCGTGGCCGGTGCCCTGGGTCCGCTCGAACGCCCGCCACGCCACCCGGTGCGCCTGGATGTGGTCGGGATGGCCGTAGTAGCCGTTGTCGTCGTAGGTGACGATCACCTGGGGCCCGACGTCCTTGATGATCTCTTCGAGCCGGGCGGCGGCGTCCTCGACGTCGGCCTGCCAGAAGGCCTCGGTCCGCTCGTTGGAGGCCACCCCGGCCATCCCGGAGTCCCGCCAGTGGCCGGGTCCGCCGAGGAACCGCTGGTCGGTGACGCCCAGAGCCGCGCAGGCGGCGTCCAGCTCGTCGATCCGGAACGAGCCCAGCTCGTCCTTCTGGTCGGCGGCGAGCTCGGCCAGGTCGGCCGGGATGATCTCGCCTTCCTCGCCCAGCGTGCAGGTGACGAGCGTGACGTGCGCGCCCTCCGCCGCGTACCGCGCCATCGTCGCCCCGGTCCCGATCGACTCGTCGTCGGGGTGGGCGTGGACGAACAGAATGCGGCGGTCACTCATGACCAGCAGGGTAACCAGTGACCGGAGCGGCCGGGCGGGCGGGGACCCGCTGGAAAATGATTGGCGCTGTTACCTGCGTGTTTCCTACCTTGATGTGATGCGCTCGCTGCCCGTCTCGGATCCCGGGACTCCCGACAACCGTGGGCCGTGGCGGTACCTGGGGTGGATCGCGCGGTGCCAGCTGCACGCGATCATCCCCGGGACCCTGCTGGGCGTCGCGTGGATGGGCTCGCAGGCCCTCATGCCCTATGTCCTCGGCCAGGCCATCGACCACGGGATCAAGGCCAAGGACGCCACCTCCCTGACCGAGTGGTCACTGGTGCTGCTCGGCCTGGGCCTCCTCCAGGCGCTGAGCGGCGTGTTCCGGCACCGGTTCGCCGTCTTCAACTGGCTCGCCGCCGCCTACCGGACCATCCAGGTGATCGTCCGGCAGGCCACCCGGCTGGGCCCGACCCTGCCGAAGCGGCTGACGACCGGAGAGGTCGTCTCGGTCGGCATCGCGGACGTCTCCAGGATCGGCGACGCCATGGACATCACCGCCCGCGGCGCCGGCTCGGTCGTCTCGATCATCGTGGTGACGGTCATCCTGCTCGGCTCGATGTGGCAGATGGGCCTGGTCGTGCTGATCGGCATCCCGCTGATCCTGGCCCTGACCGCGCCGATCATGAGGCCGCTGCACCGCAGGCAGACCCGGCAGCGGGAGCTGACCGGCGACCTGACGACCCGGGCGGCCGACATCGTCGGCGGGCTGCGGGTGCTGCGCGGGATCGGCGGGGAGCAGCTGTTCTCCCGGCGGTTCAAGGACGAGTCGCAGTCCGTCCGGGCGGCGGGGGTGCGGACGGCCTCGGTCGAGTCGGTCCTGGACGGCATCGGCCTGCTGCTGCCGGGACTGCTCCTGGTCGTGGTCACCTGGATGGGCGCGCACTACGCCGCCGCGGGGGAGATCACCGTCGGCCAGCTCGTCGCCTTCTACGGCTACGCGGCCTTCCTGGTCGACCCGCTGTGGACCATCGCCGAGGCCGCCGACCGGATCACCAAGGCCCATGTGGCGTCCAAGCGGATCGTCCGGATCCTCCAGCTCGACCCGGAACACCCCGATCTGGGCACCCGCGAACCCGAGGGAACCCGGCTCACCGACTCCCGGCTCACCGACTCCGTGACCGGCCTGACGGTCCGGGGCGGCGGGCTGACGGCCGTCGTCGCGGGGACGGCCGCGCCCGAACTGGCCGACCGGCTCGGCGGCTACGCCGACGGCGGCTCCTACGGCGGGATCCCCCTGGCGGAGCTGAAGGAGCTGCGCCGCCGGATCCTGGTCTCGATCAACGAGGACCGCCTGTTCACCGGGACGGTCCGCGGCGAGCTCGCGGCCCCCGACGACGATCTGGCGCGCGAGGCCGTCTGGGCGGCCTGCGCCGAGGACGTCGTCGACGCCGTCGGGCTGGACGGTCCCGTGGCCGAAGGTGGCCGGGAGTTCTCCGGCGGCCAGCAGCAGCGGCTGCGGCTGGCCAGGGCCCTCGCCGCCGAGCCCGACGTCATGATCCTCGTCGAGCCGACCAGCGCCGTCGACGCCCACACCGAGGCGCGGATCGCCGACCGGCTCGGCAAGCACCGCGGCGGGCGGACCACGGTCCTGTTCACCGGCAGCCCGCTGATGCTGGACCGCGCCGACCATGTGATCTTCGTCGAGAACGGCGCCGTGGCCGCCGAGGGCGAGCACGCCGACCTTGTGAAGAGCTGTCCCGCCTACCGCGCGGCAGTCGTACGGGAGTAGGGGAAATGAGCGAGCGACTGCCCGTCGCGTCCCGCGAGGACGTGCGGAGCTATGCGCGGCGGCTGGTCCTGCGGCATCCGCGGGAACTGGCACTCGCGCTGGGCCTGCACGGCCTCGCCGCGATCACCGGCCTGGTGACGCCGTGGCTGTTCGGCCGCCTGGTGGAGAACCCGGGCGAGCACATCGATCTGATCGCGGGCGGTATCGCCCTGTTCGTCGTCATCCAGGCGGCGCTGACCCGGCAGGCGTTCTTCGCCTCCGCCCGGCTCGGCGAGAAGGCCCTGGCCGAGCTCCGCGAGGAGTTCATCGACCAGGTCCTGCGGCTGCCCCTGTCGACCGTCGAGCGGGCCGGGACCGGCGACCTGCTGGCCCGCACCACCCGCGACGTCGACCAGCTCAGCGGCTCGGTCAGGCACGCCGCCCCGCAGGTCCTGATCGCCCTGGTCACCGGGCTGTTCACGGTGGTCGCGCTGGGGCTGACCAGCCCGCTCCTGCTGCTGCCGGTGCTGCTGGTCGTCCCGCTGCTGTTCCTGTCGACCCGCTGGTACCTCCAGCGCGCCCGCGACGCCTACCTGCGCGAGCACGCCGCCTGGGCCGAGATGACCGACGGCCTGGCCGAGACCGTCACCGGGGCGCGGACCGTCACGGCGCTGCGCCGGGAGACCGGGCGGCACGAGCGGACCGACGCCGACATCACCGAGAGCTGGGCGGCCGAGCGGTACTCGCTGAAGCTGCGGATGATCTGGTACCCGTCGCTGGAGATCGGTTACGTGGTCCCGGTGGTCGCCACGCTGCTGTTCGGCGGCCTGTTCTACATCCACGGGCACCTCTCGCTCGCCCAGGTCACGGCCGCGACCCTGTACGTCCAGCAGCTCTCCAGGCCGCTGGACATGCTCCTCACACAGCTCGACGAGCTCCAGCTGGGCGGCGCCTCGCTGGCCCGGCTGCTGGGCGTCTCCGCCGTGCCGTCCGACCGGGAGCCGTCCGGGGAGCGTCCGGCGGGGACCGAGATCTCGGCGAAGGACGTCCGGTACGCCTACGCCGAGCGCGACGTCCTGCACGGCGTCTCCCTCGACCTGGCCCCCGGTGAGCGCCTGGCGATCGTCGGGCCGTCCGGCGCGGGCAAGTCGACCCTCGGCCGCCTCCTCGCGGGCATCCACGCCCCGCGCGAGGGCGCCGTGACCCTGGGCGAGGTCCCCCTGACCGATCTGCCTTTGGACGACCTCCGCCACCAGGTCGCCCTGGTCACCCAGGAGCACCATGTCTTCCGCGGCACGCTGCGCGACAACCTGGCCCTGGTCAGGCCGTCCTCCGACGACGACCTGCGCGCCGCGCTGGAGGCCGTCGCCTGGACGGGCCCCGGCCTGGACGAGGTCGTCGGCTCCGGCGGCACCACCCTGACCCCCGCCCAGGCCCAGCAGCTCGCCCTGGCCCGCCTGGTCCTCGCCGACCCGCACACCCTGGTCCTCGACGAGGCCACCTCCCTCATCGACCCGAGGGCCGCCCGCGACCTGGAGCGCTCCCTCGGCGCCGTCCTGGAGGGCCGCACCGTCATCGCCATCGCCCACCGCCTCCACACCGCCCACGACGCCGACCGCGTGGCCGTCGTCGAGGACGGCCTCATCTCCGAACTCGGCACCCACGACGAACTGGTGGCCCGCTCCGGCTCCTACGCCGCCCTGTGGACCACCTGGCACTCCACCTGACCCGGGCACTCCACCCGGCAGGCTGAGGCTCAGCCCGCGGAGCCGCCCCGGAGGTGGTGGACGCCCGTGGGAAGGGCGCCGTCGGCGGCGGCTTCGGTGAGGTAGGTCTCGAGGGTGGTGTGGAAGGCCTTGGCCGCGTGGGTGAGGGAGACGTCCTTGCGGTGGGCGATCGCGATGGTGCGCTGGAGGCCGGGGGGCGGGGGGAGGTCGCGGCGGACCGGGAAGGGCAGGGGGTCGGAGGCCGTCAGGGCGATGCCGCGCAGGCCCGGACGGCCCGCCAGGACCATGGACGGCACGACCGCGAGGCCGAGACCCGCCTCGACGAAGCGCAGGACGGCGTCCATCTCGCCGCCCTCCACCGCGAAGCGGGGTTCGAAGCCGGCGGTGCGGCAGGCGGTGATCGTGGCCTCGCGCAGGTCGTAGCCGGAGCGGAACATGACCAGGTCGCGGCCCTGGAGGTCCTCGATGGTCATGGGGCTGCGCCGGGGACGGTGGTCGGCGGGCATCGCCACGACCAGGTTCTCGCGCAGGATCGGGGTCGTGACCAGGGGCGTGTCGTCGGCCAGGGGCAGGATCACCAGGGCCAGGTCGAGATGGCCGCGGGTCAGGTCGCGGACCAGGTCGCGGGAGCCGCCCTCCTCGACGATCAGCCGGATGCCGGGGTAGGCGTCGTGGAAGCGGCGCAGCGCGTCGGCCAGCAGCCCCGCGCAGAGCGAGGGGGTCGCGCCCAGCCGGACCCGGCCCCTGACCAGGCCCGCCAGCTCCTGGACCTCGACCCTCGCGGTGTCCACGTCGGCGAGGATGCGCTTGGCCAGGGGAAGGAGGGCCTCCCCCGCGGGAGTGAGGGTGATGTTGCCGCGGGCGCGGGAGAAGAGGGCGGCGCCCAGCTCGGATTCGAGCGTGCGGATCTGCTTCGAGAGCGAGGGCTGGGCGATGCCCAGGGACTCGGCGGCCTGGGTGAAGTGGCGGATCTCGGCGACCGCCACGAAATAGGCCAGCTGCTGCAGTTGCACGCCGTCATTGTTTCGCATCCGGTATCTGGGATCGGGGACGGGCCTGCCGGGCGGGTGAGAACCTCGTCGCATGGAGACCGAGAGGCGGGCCGTGCTCGCGGCCGGAGTGGTCGGTGCCGTCGGCGCGGCGAGCGGGTGCGCCGTCTACGGCAAGAAGACGGCGGCCACGGCCGAGACCGTCCTGGGCAAGGTCGCCGACGTGCCGGTGGGCGGGTCGAAGATCTTCACCAAGGAGAAGGTGATCGTCTCCCAGCCGACGGCGGGGACCTTCACGGCGTTGTCGGCGATCTGCACCCATCAGGGCTGCCCGGTCGACAAGATCGAGGGCACCAAGGTGACGTGCCCGTGCCACGGCAGCGCGTTCAACCTCGCCGACGGCTCGGTCGCCCGGTCCCCCGCGACGGCGCCCCTGGCCCCCGCGAAGGTGAAGGTCTCGGGCGAGGATCTGATCCTTCTGCCGGACTGAACGTCCTTTCGCCGGGCCGGACGGCCTGTTCCCGGAGCTGGGGCCGTGGTCGCCTACCCTTGAGGACCATGACCCTTAGCTTTCCCCGGCAGAGCGCCCGCACCCGACGCTTCACCCTCGGTGCCCCCCGCGGCGTGACGATCTCCCCGGACGGCGCCTACGCGCTGTTCCTGCGCAGCCGGGGCGGCACGGACCCGGTCACCTGCCTGTGGAAGCTCGACCTCTCCTCGGGCGAGGAGTCGCTGCTCGCCGACCCGCTCGCCCTGGGCGTCGACGAGGCGAACCTGCCCGCCGAGGAGCGGGCCCGCCGCGAACGCGCCCGCGAGGCCGCCGGCGGCGTCGTCACCTACGCCACCGACTCCGCCGTCTCCCGCGCGGTGTTCGCCCTGGCCGGGCAGCTGTTCACCGTCAAGATCGACGACGGCTCGGTGCAGCGGCTCGACTCCGCGACCCCGGCCTTCGACCCGCGCCTCGACCCGCGCGGACGCCGCGTCGCCTATGTCGCCGACCGGGCGTTGCACGTGATCGACCTGGCCTCGGGCGAGGACCGGATCGCCGCCCGTCCCGAGACCGAGCAGATCTCCTACGGGCTGGCCGAGTTCATCGCCGCCGAGGAGATGGACCGGATGCGCGGCTACTGGTGGTCCCCCGACGGCCAGTCGCTGCTGGTCGCCCGCGTCGACGAGACGCCCGTCCAGCGCTGGCACATCGCCGACCCGGCCAACCCCGACCGTCCGGCCCAGGAGATCGCCTACCCGGCCGCCGGGACGCCCAACGCGATCGTCTCGCTGATCATCATCTCGGCGGAGCAGGGCGACAAGCGCGCGGCCGTCGCCTGGGACCGCGGCATGTACCCCTACCTGGCCACGGCCTCCTGGGACGACCGCGGCCCCGTGATCGTCATCCAGACCCGCGACCAGCGCACCCAGCGCGTCCTGCGCGTCGACGCCCTCAACGGCGAGACCACCGTGGAGAAGGCCGACCACGACCCGATCTGGCTCGAGATCGTCCCCGGGCTGCCCGCCAGGACCTCCTCCGGCGCCCTCGTCTGGACCACCGACGCCGACGACACCCGGCGCCTGACCGTCGGCGACGTCCCCGTGACCCCGCCCGGCCTCCAGGTCCGCTCGGTGCTGGGCGTCAAGGGCGACTCCGTGCTGTTCACGGCCTCGGAGGAGCCCACCGAGACGCACGTCTGGTCCTTCTCCCCCGACGGCCTCGTCCGGCTCACCGAGGGGCGCGGCGTCTACACCGGCACCCGCGACGGCGGTGTCACGGTCCTGGCCGGGAGCGATCTGGAGTCGGCCCGCTCGCGCACCTGGGTGCACGGCACGTCGATCGAGATCGAGAACCTCGCCGAGACCCCGGTGATCACCCCGGTGGTGACCTTCTTCGGCGCGGGCGAGCGCGAGATCCGCACGGCCGTGGTCCTG
The DNA here is from genome assembly GCF_039534125.1 of Actinocorallia longicatena. Lineage (NCBI taxonomy): Bacteria > Bacillati > Actinomycetota > Actinomycetes > Streptosporangiales > Thermomonosporaceae > Actinocorallia > Actinocorallia longicatena. The sequence continues at coordinate 64,430 of NZ_BAAAUV010000003.1, forward strand.
CCGACCGGCTTCGACCCGGCCTCCGGCGAGAAGCTGCCCGTCCTCATGGACCCCTACGGCGGCCCGCACGCCCAGCGCGTCGTGGCGGCGCTGCGCGCCTACTGCGAGCCGCAGTGGCTCGCCGACCAGGGCTTCGCCGTCGTCATCGCCGACGGCCGCGGCACCCCCGCCCGGGGCCCGAAGTTCGAGCGCGCCATCTCCGGCGACTTCTGCGACGTGGTCCTGGAGGACCAGGTGGCCGCGCTGGAGGCCGCCGCCGAGCGTCATCCCCTCGACCTGACCAGGGTCGCGATCCGCGGCTGGTCGTTCGGCGGGTTCCTGTCGGCGCTGGCCGTCCTGCGCCGCCCCGACGTCTTCCACGCCGGGATCGCGGGCGCGCCCGTCACCGACTGGCGCCTGTACGACACCCACTACACCGAGCGCTACCTGGGCGACCCCGAGGAGGACCCGGACGTCTACGAGGCCAACTCCCTCATCGCGGACGCCCCGAAGCTCACCCGCCCGCTGATGATCATCCATGGTCTCGCCGACGACAACGTCGTGGCCGCCCACACCCTGCGCCTGTCCTCGGCCCTGCTGGCCGCCGGACGCCCGCACACGGTCCTGCCGCTGTCGGGCGTCACCCACATGACCCCGCAGGAGATCGTCGCCGAGAACCTCCTCCACCTCCAGGTCTCCTTCCTCAAGGAGTCGCTGGCCCGTTGAGGCCCAGGCCGTCCAGGAGGGCGGCCAGGCCGTGGGCGAACTCCCGCTCGTCCGGGGTGCTCCTGACCGCGCGGGCCGTCTCGGCGAGCAGGGGCGAGTCGCGGAGCGCGGCGAGGGCGTCGGTGCCGGGGCCGGACAGCGACGCCTGGTCCTCCAGGTGCAGGCCGCCGATCAGGTAGGCGATGATCGCGCGGAAGGCCAGGCCGCGCTCGGCGCCCGTCAGGCCCGCCTCGGTGAGGGCGCCGAGGACGGCCTCGCCCCAGCGCTGGGTGGCGGCGGACCGCTGACGGTGCCTGACCGTCAGCGGGATGGTCGCCGGATGGGCCGCGACGGCCGCCCGCTGCCGCTCGACCAGCGCGAGCACCCGGGCCCGCGGGCTCCCCTCGGCCGCCAGCGGCACCGAGCCGAGGACCAGATCGACGGCGAGCGCCTCCAGCTCGTCCCGGTCGGCGACATAGCGGTACAGGGACATCGTCCCCATCCCGAGCTCGGTCGCGACGGCTCGCATCGAGAACGACGGGAGGCCGTCCCGGTCGAGGACGGCCAGCGCCGCGGCGGCGATCTGGCCCTGGGTGAGGGAACGTGGTCTCGGCATGACCCTTGACAGGGTACGGCATACGCTTATGGTTGTTAGCGTATGCCGTACGCCTACAGGAGGCCGTCATGTCCCGTCTCGTCCCCGGCACGCCCGTCACGACCCGCACGCTCACCGACGTCACCGGCCGGGAGGTCGCGCTGACCGGCGACGGCCTGGTCCACCTCCAGTTCCGCCGGTTCGCCGGCTGCCCGGTCTGCAACCTGCACCTGCGCTCGATCGTGGTCAGGCACGAGGAGATCCGGGCGGCCGGCATCCGCGAGGTCGTCGTGTTCCACTCCCCCGGCTCCGAGCTCCGCGAGTACGCCGACGGCCTGCCGTTCCCGCTGGTCGGCGACCCCGCCAGGCGGCTCTACCGGGAGTTCGGCGTCGAGCGCGGCCGCCGTGCCCTGCTGAACCCCCGCGCCTGGCCGGTCATCGCCCGCGCCATCGGCCGCAGCGTCGTGGCGGTCGCGCGCCGCCGCGAGAACCTTCCCGCGTCCCGCCAGGAGAACGGCCGTCTCGGCCTGCCCGCCGACTTCCTCATCGCCCCGGACGGCCGGATCCTCGCCGCCCACTACGGCGAGCACGCCGCCGACCAGTGGCCGGTCGACGCGCTCCTCGCGACCTCACGGCCGTTCGCCGACACCGCCGGTCGTGCCTGACCCGAGCCAACATCTCGTAGGAGATGACGACCGCGGGCTTTGTCACATCGTCTTCGACGGCGGGTAGATCGCCGAGACCTCGACGGGGCTGCCGCAGCTCGTCAGCTCGAACTCCGCGGCGGGGGCGGCGGCCCAGGTCGTGCGGGGCGGGGCGGTGAACAGCAGGCCGTCGGCCTTCCTGCAGGCGGCGTCGCCGACGGGGGCGGTGCCGTAGACGACGAAGAACACGGCCGTGCCGGTGCCGGGAGCCAGGGTGGTGGCGGGAGGCGTCCCACCGAAGTTGGCGTCGTCGGCGGCGATCCGCGCGGTCTTGACGCCCTCCACGCGCGCGGGCGGGTTCCCCTTGTACGGCCGGACGTCGGGGTGGCCGTAGAGGGTGCACGCGGCCGTGCCCTTGTTGGTGACCACGAACCGCGTGTAGATCGTCCCGGCGGCGCCCTGCGAGTCGCCCGCCTCGACCCTCAGGTCCTTGTTCGCGCACTCGTTCCCCGTCGGCTTCGCCGAGCCGGACGCGTTCGGCGCGACGGAAGGCGACGAGGGCGCCGCCGAGGAGGAGGGCGGAGCGGAGGCCGAGGCCGTCGCGGACGGCGACGCCGAACCCGGGGCCGCCTTCGGCTCGTCGTTCGAGGAGCACGCGGCGGCGCAGGCCGCCAGGATCAGGAGCGTGACGGTCCGCTTCACAAGTTCCCCTAGGTCGTCAGTCCGTTATGTCGTCAGTCCGTTGCTGTTGAAGAACCATACGGACGACAGCAGCCACACCGCGACCAGAAGGACGAACACCACACCGCCCAGGACGGGCAGCGCCCAGCCCGGCAGCCGGTCGCTGCGCAGGCAGAGCATCTTCACCGTGAACGCCCCGAAGAACAGGCAGCCGAGCAGCGAATGCATCAGCACCCGGCCGTCGGTCGCCTGGAAGCCCAGCGCGTACAGGCAGTGGACGGCGACCGGCACCGCGACGAGGAACGCCGCCCGTCCCGACCACCGGTGCACGGGCCCGGCCCAGGAGGGGGTCCGCCCGAGCCTGCCGTACAGCGACAGCGCCGAGACGACCTGGACGACGCCGAGGGCCGTCGCGACCGTCGTCATCCACGCCTTGGCGGCGACCGCGGTCGAGAACCCGGCCAGGAGCACGCCGATCCCGGTGCCGTCGTGCGCCTTCCCGTACACCCCGAGGGCGAGCGCCACCAGGCCGCCGGCGAGGGCGGGCACGAGCAGCGCTGCGGCCGTCCGGGGCGCCGCGGGCGCGGTCTCGGGCATCGTCGATTCCGAACTGCTCATCGGGGCTCCGTCCTCGGCTCGGCCGGGCGGCGGCCCGCCGGCTCTTCGGTGATCGGCCCCGGCATCAGGGGGCCGCGTTCGGGTCGGCGGGCTCGGCGGTCACCGGGGTGCCGCCGACGGTCGCGGTGAGGTTCGCGAGGTCGAGCGGAGGGGCGGGCTTCGAGCCGTCCGGGCCGGTCGACAGCCCGGTCTGGCGCCCGTCCGCCTGGACGATCCACCCGGTGACGGCCCCGCGCGTCGTCTCGGTCGCCCGGTAGAGGCCGCTCGGCGGCTTCGCCACGACGATCTTGTAGGGGTAGGTGCCGCCACCGGCCGTGACCTTGCCGGAGATGGACTTCCCGTCCGCGGCGACCACCCCGGTGAGGACGGCCCCGTTCTTCCCCTTCAGGTCGAGCCCCGTGCCCGAGGCGGAGCCCCGGAACCACGACTCGAGGGACGTCCCGTCGCAGAGGTAGGCGATGGCCCGGTTCCCCACGACCGTGACGGCCAGCGGCACGGGCCCGCCCTTGACGGTCGCGTTCCCCGCGAAGCTGACCGGCTTCTCGCTGATCACCGCGGGCGGGGTCGGCCTGGCCGGATCGGGGCCGGGTGAGGCGGTGCCGGGAGAGCCGGACGCGGGACCCGGTGCGGGGGTTCCGGGAGGCGCCGCTACGGTGGCTTCAGGTGCCCCGTAGGGGGCGGGTTCGGCGTTTCCCGAGCTCTGCGCCATGTCGATGCCGAGCACAGCCCCGCCGAGGACGAGCCCGGCGAGCAGGGTGATCAGGGGCGTGGGCCGCTTCATGGGCCGAGTCTGAATCGCCCAGGTCACGACCGCCAGTGGTTCCCGGTGACGATGTGAAGTCGATCACGGGACAGGTATGGACCAGGAAGCCGCAGGCCCTGCTGGAGACCGTGCATAGCCTGAGGCTATCGAAATCAGACGGACCATGACTTGGACCGCTTCAGTGCCCGCTTTGTACCGTTCGCGCGTGGCTATTGCGACGATCCCCGCTCTCTACCGGTCCACGGTGGGCAAGAAGGCGATCATGGCCGTCTCCGGCGGCCTGATGTTCCTCTTCATCATCGGACACATGATCGGCAACCTGAAGATCTTCTTCGGGCAGGAAGAATTCAACGCGTACGCGGCGTGGCTGCGCACCATCGGCAGCCCCGCCCTGCACCACGAGTGGTTCCTGTGGATCCAGCGAGCAGGCCTGTTGCTCATCGTGGTCCTGCACTTCGGCTCGGCGGCCGAGCTGACCGTCCGGGCGAAGAAGGCGCGGCCGGTGAAGTACCAGCACCGGCAGCCGGTGAAGGGCTCCTACGCGGCCCGCACCATGCGCTGGGGCGGCGTGATCATCCTGCTGTTCATCGTCTGGCACATCCTCGACCTGACCGTCGGCACGGTGAACCCCGGCTACGTGCACGGCGACCCGTACCGCAACGTCGTGGCCGACTTCCAGCCCGACCGCTGGTACATCACCCTCTTCTACGCGGCGGCCGTCATCGCCCTCGGCTTCCATCTGCGCCACGGCCTGGTCAGCGCGGTGCAGTCCCTCGGACGCAAGAACCCCAAGCACGAGAAGCCGCTGAACCTGACCGCGACCGCCTTCGCCGTGCTGATCACCATTGGCTTCCTGGCCGTTCCGTTCTCCGTGACCGTGGGGTTGATCGACTGATGAACGATTTCTACCGTTCCGGCGAACCGATCGCCGACACCAAGGCTCCGTCCGGCCCGATCGAGGACCGCTGGACCCAGCGCAAGTTCGACGTGAAGCTGGTCAACCCGGCCAACAAGCGCAAGAAGCACGTCATCATCGTCGGCACGGGCCTCGGCGGCGGCGCCGCCGGCGCGACCCTCGGCGAGCTCGGCTACCAGGTCACCCAGTTCTGCTTCCAGGACTCCCCGCGGCGCGCGCACTCCATCGCCGCCCAGGGCGGGATCAACGCCGCGAAGAACTACCGCAACGACGGCGACTCGGTGCACCGGCTGTTCTACGACACCGTCAAGGGCGGCGACTTCCGCGCCCGCGAGTCCAACGTGCACCGCCTCGCCGAGATCTCCACCCAGATCATCGACCAGTGCGTCGCGCAGGGCGTCCCGTTCGCCCGCGAGTACGGCGGCCTGCTCGACAACCGCTCCTTCGGCGGCGCCCAGGTCTCCCGGACGTTCTACGCCCGCGGCCAGACGGGCCAGCAGCTCCTGCTCGGCGCCTACCAGGCCCTCATGCGCCAGGTGGACCTCGGCAACGTCGAGCTGCACGCCCGGCACGAGATGCTCGACCTGATCATGCACGAGGGCAAGGCGCGCGGCGTGGTCGTCCGTGACCTGATCTCCGGCGAGATCAAGTCCTACACCGCCGACACCGTCATCCTCGCGACCGGCGGCTACGGCAACGTCTACTTCCTGTCGACCAACGCGATGGGCTCGAACGTCACGGCGGCGTGGCGCGCGCACAAGCACGGGGCGCTGTTCGCCAACCCCTGCTACACGCAGATCCACCCGACCTGCATCCCGGTCTCCGGCGACCACCAGTCGAAGCTGACCCTGATGTCGGAGTCGCTGCGCAACGACGGCCGCGTCTGGGTGCCGAAGAAGCTGAAGGACGAGCGCAGGGCCGCCGACATCCCCGAGGACGAGCGCGACTACTACCTCGAGCGCATCTACCCGGCCTTCGGCAACCTGGTCCCGCGCGACATCGCCTCGCGCGCCGCCAAGAACGTCTGCGACGAGGGCCGCGGTGTCGGTCCCGGCGGGCTGGGCGTCTACCTGGACTTCAAGGACGCCATCACCCGCCTGGGCCGTGACGCCGTCGCCGCCAAGTACGACAACCTCTTCCAGATGTACGAGCGCATCACCGGCGAGAACCCCTACGAGCAGCCGATGCGCATCTACCCGGCCGTCCACTACACGATGGGCGGGCTCTGGGTGGACTACGACCTCGAGTCGTCGATCCCGGGCATGTTCGTGCTCGGCGAGGCCAACTTCTCCGACCACGGCGCCAACCGGCTCGGCGCGTCCGCGCTGATGCAGGGCCTGGCGGACGGCTACTTCGTCATCCCGCAGACCGTCGGCGACTACCTGGCCAAGAACCCGGTGACGCCGGTGCCGTCCGAGACGGTCGACGCGGCCGTCGCGGGCGTCCGGGCGCAGGTGGAGCGGTTCCTGTCGATCGACGGCGACCGCACGGTCGACTCCTTCCACCGCGAGCTCGGCACCATCATGTGGGAGTACTGCGGCATGGAGCGGACGGACGAGGGCCTGCGCAAGGCCATCTCGCTCATCCGCGAGCTGAAGGACGAGTTCTGGACCCGGGTCAAGGTCCCCGGCTCCGGCGCCGACCTCAACCAGTCCCTGGAGAAGGCCGGCCGCGTCGCCGACTTCCTGGAGCTGGGCGAGCTCATGTGCATCGACGCCCTGCACCGCACCGAGTCCTGCGGCGGCCACTTCCGCGCCGAGTCCCAGGACGAGGACGGCGAGGCCAAGCGCGACGACGCCAACTTCTCCTACGCCGCGGCGTGGGAGTGGAACGGCGGCCAGGCTCCGATCCTGCACAAGGAAGAGCTGACCTTCGAATACGTCAAGCCGAGCACCCGCTCGTACAAGTAAGAGGCCTGAGTTAAGTGAAGCTGAAGCTGCGCATCTGGCGTCAGAAGAACGCCGCTGACAAGGGCCGCATGGTCACCTACGACGTCGACGGCATCTCCGAGGACGCCTCGTTCCTGGAGATGCTCGACGTCCTGAACGAGAAGCTCGCGCTCGAGAACGAAGAGCCGATCGCGTTCGACCACGACTGCCGCGAGGGCATCTGCGGCATGTGCTCCCTGGTCATCAACGGCCAGCCGCACGGCCCCGAGAAGAACACCACGACCTGCCAGCTCCACATGCGCAAGTTCTCCGACGGCGAGACGATCGACGTCGAGCCGTGGCGCGCGAAGGCCTTCCCGGTCGTCAAGGACCTGGTCGTGGACCGTTCGGCCTTCGACAAGATCATCACCGCGGGCGGTTACATCAGCACCCCGGCGGGCGCCGCTCCCGACGCCCACGCCACCCCGGTGCCGAAGGCCGACGCCGACAAGGCGTTCGTCGCGGCCGAGTGCATCGGCTGCGGCGCGTGCGTCGCGGCCTGCCCGAACGGCTCGGGCTCGCTGTTCCTGTCCGCGAAGATCTCCCACCTGGGCCTGCTGCCGCAGGGCCAGCCGGAGCGCGACAGCCGCGTCCTCAACATGGTGCAGGCCCACGAGGACCTCGACTTCGGCGGCTGCACCAACACCGGCGAGTGCACGGTGGCGTGCCCGAAGGGCATCCCGCTGGAGTTCATCGGCCGGATGAACAAGGACTGGCTGCACGCCGCGGGCCAGAAGTAGGCGTTTTTTGTCATGGGCGCTCTGGTTTTCCAGAGCGCCCTTTGCATGCGCAACGTCCACTTCTGTCCGGCCTGTCCAATAGGTGGAAATGCTTCACGTTCCTCACTAGGCTTGACTCCGCTCGCTCGCGAGGGGTCCGAGCCCTCCCTCGCCCCTCACCCCCACCGCCCGAGGAGTCCCCTTGCGCAAGCCCGCGCTGATCGCCGCCACCCTGGCCCTGGCCATCACCCCCGCCCTGACCGCGGTGGCCCCGGCCCACGCCGCCCCGCGCGTCCCGCTCGCGGCCGCCGAGGAGCTCAGCCTGGTCGAGCAGATCCTCGCCGCCTTCCCCGAGCCGATGGCCGCCGCCGCCCGCCTGGTGCTGGCCGGCCAGTTCGACCAGATCTTCGTCCTGTTCGGTGAGGCCCTCAAGCTGACCCCCACCCAGATCACGACGATCATCGCCACCCTCCAGGCCCTCCTGGGCCAGTTCGGCGGCGAGGTCCCCCCGACCACGGAGACGCCCACCACCGACGTCCCCACCACCACGGCCGTCCAGAACAAGAAGGTCGCCTGGACCGTCGACTCCCTCCTCAAGAACTCCTCCGGCAAGAAGTCCGGCCCGGTCCTCGGCAACGTCCTCCTCAACGCCGTCCTCGCCGCCAAGTAGCCGCCTTCGAAGGCCCCGTCGCAGGTGCGACGGGGCTTTCCGCGTTCTCGGCCCCGGCGGTCCGCCCGGTATCCCGGGCGAGGAGGACAGGGTGGGTCTTGACGGCGGGCGGGGTCGCGCCTTAAGCACGGGCTATGGCGGGTGACGTGGAGCCGGATCGGTCGGAGGCGCGGGCTTCGGACGAGGACCGGGATCGGGTGGTCGGGAAGCTGAGGGATGCCGTCGGTGACGGCAGGCTCGAGCTGGCGGAGCTGGAGGAACGGCTGGAGCTGGCGCTGTCGGCTCGGACCATGGGGCAGCTCGCGTCCCTGGTCGCCGATCTGCGGGAGGCCCCCGGCGGGGCCCCGGTCCGCGCGAAGGATCTCGTGCGCATCCAGGTCAAGGGCAGCAACGCGGTCCGGGAGGGGGCGTGGATCGTGCCGCGGGCCCTGGAGATCTCGGCGGACATGGGCAGCGTCACGCTCGATCTGACCTCGGCGGTGCTCAGCCATCCCACCCTGCGCATCGCCGCCGACGTCCGGCTCGGCAATCTGACGATCATCACCAGGCCCGGGATCGAGGTCGACGCGGACGCGGTGAGCATCGCCTTCGGATCGGTCGACCTCCACGACGAGTCCACAGATGGCACGAGCGGGACCGTCCTCCGCGTGGAGGTGACCGGCAAGCTGGCGCACGGCAAACTCCGCGCCCGCCCGCCCCGTCCACCCCGCCGTGGCCTCCTCGCCCGGCTTCTCCGCCGCCCCCGTTCCTAGACCGGGCCGGGCCTTCAACGCGAGAAGGCGGTGCCGGCTCGCCCATGACTTCCGGGCGAGCCGGCACCGCCCTCGGCGGTCCTGCTGAGGATCAGGCGCTGGGGGTGTCCTGGCCCTTCTTGACGATGCCGAGCTTGGATCCCAGCCAGACGACCGGGTCGTACTTCTTGCCGGCGACGCGCTCCTTCATCGGGATGAGCGCGTTGTCAGTGATCTTGATGTGCTCGGGGCAGACCTCGGTGCAGCACTTGGTGATGTTGCAGTAGCCGAGGCCGTGGTCGGTCTGGGCGATCTCGCGCCGGTCCTTGACGTCCGCCGGGTGCATCTCCAGCTCGGCGATCCGCATGAGGAAGCGGGGGCCGGCGAAGTGCTCCTTGTTCTCCTCGTGGTCGCGGATCACGTGGCAGACGTTGTTGCACAGGAAGCACTCGATGCACTTGCGGAACTCCTGCGAGCGCTCCACGTCGACCTGCTGCATCCGGAACTCGCCGGGCTTGACGTCGCCGCCGTCGAAGCTCGGGATCTGCCGGGCCTTCTCGTAGTTGTACGAGACGTCCGTGACGAGGTCGCGGATCACCGGGAACGTGCGCACCGGCGTGACCGTGATGGTCTCGTCCTCGGTGAAGGTCGACATCCGGCACATGCACATCAGCTTCGGCATGCCGTTGACCTCGGCCGAGCAGGAGCCGCACTTGCCGGCCTTGCAGTTCCACCGGACCGCGAGGTCGGGGGTCTGCGTGGCCTGGAGCCGGTGGATGACGTCGAGGACGACCTCACCCTCGTTGACCTCGACCTCGAAGTCCTGCAGCGCCCCTTCGCCGCTGTCTCCGCGCCACACGCGGAACTTCGCCAGGTAGCTCATGACGGGACTTCCTCCTCGGTGAGGTACTTCTTCAGTTCGGAGTTCTCGAAGAGGGCGAGCAGGTCCTCGCGCATGGACTCGATCGGCTGGCGCTTCAGCGTGACCTGCTGGTCGTCCGTCAGCTTGCAGACCAGGTTGATCTTCCGCCACTCGGCGGACATGCCCGGGTGGTCGTCGCGGGTGTGCCCGCCGCGCGACTCCTCGCGCTCCAGCGCCGCCCGCGCCACGCACTCCGACACCAGCAGCATGTTGCGCAGGTCGAGGGCGAGGTGCCAGCCCGGGTGGTAGCCGCGTCCGCCGGGGCCCGCGTCGACGACGCCGACGCCCGCGACCCGCTCGCGGAGCTTGACCAGGGACTCCAGGGCCGCGGCCAGCTCCTTCTCGGTGCGGATGATGCCCACGAGCTCGTTCATGGTGGTCTGGAGCTCGGAGTGCACCGTGTAGGGGTTCTCCCCCTCGGGACGGCTGAACGGCGCGAGGGCCTCGGCAGTCGCGGCCTCGATCTCGGCCTCCGGCACCTCGGGACGCGCGTCGAGCGCCTCCAGGTAGTCGACCGCGCCCGTGCCCGCGCGCTTGCCGAAGACCAGCAGGTCGGTGAGGGAGTTGCCGCCCAGGCGGTTCGAGCCGTGCATGCCGCCGGAGCACTCGCCCGCGGCGAACAGGCCCGGCACCAGGGCCGCGCCGGTGTCGGCGTCGACCTCGACGCCGCCCATCACGTAGTGGCAGGTCGGCCCGACCTGCATCGGCTCGGCCGTGATGTCGACGTCGGCCAGCTCCTTGAACTGGTGGTGCATCGACGGCAGCCGCTTGATGATCTCCTCGGCGGGCAGCCGCGAGGAGACGTCCAGGAAGACGCCGCCCTGGGGCGATCCCCGTCCGGCCTTGACCTCGGAGTTGATCGCGCGGGCGACCTCGTCACGGGGCAGGAGCTCCGGCGGGCGCCGGTTGTTGTCGGCGTCGGCGTACCAGCGGTCCGCCTCCTCCTCGGTGGTGGCGTACTGCTCCTTGAACACGTCCGGGATGTAGTCGAACATGAACCGCTTGCCCTCGGAGTTCGTCAGGACCCCGCCGTCACCGCGGACGGACTCGGTGACGAGGATGCCCTTCACCGACGGCGGCCAGACCATGCCCGTCGGGTGGAACTGGATGAACTCCATGTTGAGCAGCGACGCCCCGGCCAGCAGCGCGAGCGCGTGACCGTCCCCGGTGTACTCCCAGGAGTTGGACGTGACCTTGAACGCCTTGCCGATGCCGCCGGTCGCCAGGATGACGGTCGGCGCCTCGAACACCACGAACTTGCCCGTCTCGCGGACGTAGGCGAACGCCCCGCAGATCCGGTCGCCGTTCTTGAGGAGACGGGTGACGGTCGTCTCCGCCCAGACGCGGATGCGGGCCTCGTAGTCGCCGAACTCGGCGTGGTCCTCCTGCTGGAGGGAGACGATCTTCTGCTGCGTCGTGCGGATGAGCTCCAGGCCCGTCCGGTCGCCGACGTGCGCGAGCCGCGGGTAGGAGTGCCCGCCGAAGTTGCGCTGGGAGATCTTGCCGTCCTTGGTGCGGTCGAACAGCGCACCCCAGGCCTCGAGCTCCCAGACCCGCTCCGGGGCCTCCTTGGCGTGCAGCTCGGCCATCCGCACGTTGTTCAGGAACTTGCCGCCGCGCATCGTGTCGCGGAAGTGGACCTGCCAGTTGTCCTTGTCGTTGACGTTGCCCATCGCCGCGGCCGCGCCGCCCTCGGCCATGACGGTGTGCGCCTTGCCGAACAGCGACTTGGAGATCACCGCGACGCGCTTGCCGCGCAGCCGGGCCTCGATCGCCGCGCGCAGACCCGCGCCGCCCGCGCCGATGACGACGACGTCGTACTGGTGTCGTTCTACTTCAGTCATGGGGGCTTTCCCTAGTTGAAGATGCGGAGGTCGCTGATCGTGTCGCTCGCGACGAGCATCACGTAGAAGTCGGCGACGACCAGCGATCCGAGAGTGATGAGGGCATAGGTCCCGTGCCGGGTGTTCAGCTTCGAGACGAGCGTCCAGGCCTTGTACCGGACGGGGTGCTTGGAGAAGTGCTTCATCCGCCCGCCGACCGCGTGCCGGCAGGAGTGGCAGGACAGCGTGTACAGCCACAGCAGGATGACGTTCGCCCACAGGATGATCGTGCCGAGGCCGATGCCGAAGCCGCCGTCCTCACCGTGGAAGGCGCGGACCGCGTCCCAGGTGTTGAGCAGCGAGATGAGGCCGGCCGCGATCCAGAAGTAGCGGTGCAGGTTCTGGCCGATCAGCGGGAAGCGCGTCTCGCCGGTGTACTTGCCGTGCGGCTCGCGCACGGCGCAGGCCTGCGGGGACGCCCAGAACGACCGGTAGTAGGCCTTGCGGTAGTAGTAGCACGTGAGCCGGAAGCCGAGCAGGAACGGCAGCGAGATCAGCGCGTAGGGGATGAAGAACGGGGCGCTCGCCGGCACGAAGGTGCCGAACTCGCCCGCGGGCCCGCAGGCGTCGTTGACGCACGGCGAGTAGAACGGCGTCAGGTAGTGGTACTGCTCCACATAGAAAGCGCTGCCCCACATCGCCCGGACGGTCGCATAGGCGACCCAAGCCGTGAAGATGACGAACGTGACGTAGGGATACTGACGCCAGTTGTCGGTTCTGAAAGTGCGTTCCTTGATCTGCGCACGCGTTTTCGCGGGCGCGTCAACCGTCGCCATCGCCGGCCTCCTTTAGGGACTCCAAACCGCGGAAGGCGACCCTACGCCTGTCTTTCTGCCGTGTGACACACATAACAGAGAGACACTGCCCTGTGATGCTCATCACACGCCCATTTGGGCGAGTCGATAGCCGCAGGCTATGGACAGAACGCGTCACTGGAATCGGATTCGGACGGGCCGTTAATGCCCGTCAATGCTCCGTAACCCGGCGAAGAGCATGTATTAGACGATCTCGGCCGCGTGTGTTCGCCTCGTCCGCCGGCCGGGGATCCGGAGTATGCCACTAGGTCGTGACATCGCCCCCTGACCTGGGTCTCAGTCCCGTCTCGACCCGCCGGAGCCGGGTTGGCGGAGGGGCTCGCTGGTTACGTTGAGGGGCGTCCGGACGGTGCGGAAGCGACTCAGGAGGCTCTCGTGGCGGTCACCGATCTGCAGCTGGCCCTGCTCCGGAACGAGCTCCGCGCCCTGGAGGAGTCGCATCGGGACCTGCTGCTGGCGCCGTCACGGCTGATGGACGCCGACGTCTGGGTCGGGCCGTCCGCCCGCCGGTTCGAGCGGGAGGTCGAGGGCCACCACCGCGCCCTCCGCTCCGCGCTGAGCAGGGCCGTGGCCGAACTCCAGGCCGTCGGCCCGCTGCTCCCGAGCGCGGCCCCGTGAGCGCGGACGGCTGGCTGGACCCGGGCACCTGCGGGATCAGGCTGGAGGCGTTCCACCGGCTGACCGGCCTGGTCGGACGCTCCGCCTCCGACCTCGACACCCTGGCGTCCCGCCTCTACACGATCCTCTCGACGGCCGGCGCCGACGTGTCCCCCGCCCTGGAGATCCGCCGCACGGCCCGGTGGGCGGCGGCCGCCTCCGCCGACCTCAGGCGCCGCGACCGCCTGGCCCACGCCCTGGACTCCCGGCACCCGGCCCTGGCCCGCTGCGTCCCCGCCGGGAACTACCTCCGGATGCCCGACCGCCTCACCGACCAGCTCGCCACCGTCAACGGCCACGAGGCCGCCGCCCTCCTGACCCGCGCCACCACCGGCGACCGCGCCGCCCTGGCCGCCCTGCTCGACCACGAACAGGACGCCACCGACCCCTACTTCGCCGCGGCCCTCCTCGGCAGCCTGGGCCCGTCCGCCCTGCTCAACGCCCCCTTCGCCCTGGCCCACCTGCTCCACCGGGCCGAGCCCGCCATCGCTCCTCCCGACGCCCGCAGAACCCTCGCCCTCCTGTCCACGGCCCTGGCCACCGCCACCACCCCCGGCTCCCCCGCCTCCCTGGGCGACGCCTACCTGACGTCCCTGGCCGCGACGGCGTCCACCGGCTTCCCGGCGGGCGTCGCCCACCCCCACCACGTCGGCCACCAGGCCCTCGCCACCCTCCTCACCCACACCACCCGGACGTTCTCCGACCCCTTCTTCCGCACCGTCGGCCAGAGCATGATCGCCTACACCCGCCACGCTCCCGCCTGGAAACCCCTCCCCGACGTCACCGCCCTCTACGGCCTCACCCACCTCCTGACCCCACCGAACACCCCACCCCCCGCCGACATCCTCCAGCCCCTCCTGACCGCCGCCTCCGCCACCACCACCGGCGCCCAGATCCTCCTCGAACACCCCCTCACCGAACCCACGAGCAACCTCCACTACCTCCTCCACACCCGCCGCCCCCTCTGGGCCGCCACCGACAAGGGCCAGGCCCTCGCCCGAACCCTCACCACCGCCCTCTCCACCCCCACCCCCCTCTCCCGATCCCTCTTCACCGAGTTCCTCGACATCCAAGGCACCCAGACCCTCCCCCACATCACCTACAAGGAAGGCCACCACCTCAAAATCGACGAATCCCACCTGAACGACCTCTCCGCCCTCCGCGCGACCACCGCCGACCTCCTCATCACCCACCTGGACGACGTCATCAACGAGATCGACGCGGCCCCGGCCTCCTCCGACGAGGGCTACGAGCGCATGCGCCTCTACCTGGCCCTCCTCGCGGACGCCAGCCTCGACGACCACGTCTTCGACCACCTGGTCAAAGCCCACGTGGAAGCCCTCCACCACTCCGTCGAGGACTACACCCGCACCGGCCGCCACGGCCACGTCATCAGTTACACGGACGCGCTGAGCCGCCTCTTCGCCCTCCGGACCGAGATGTCCGCCGCGCTCGGCGACAACGTCCGGGCCTCGAACGAAGACCTCAAGAGGTGGATCGACTTGGGGGTGGGCTGGGTCAGCCCCTCCGGCTATCTGGAGAAGATCGGCGTTCGCCCGGAGGCCGCGAGCGTGATCGATGGGGAGATGCAGGAGAAGGTCAGCGCCTTCCTCTTCGGCCAGGTGTCCGACCACAGCCAGGACAAGAACACCGAGCGGGAGCGCACCCGGCAGGCGGCTCTTCTCAATCGCATGGTCGAGCGCCTGATGGTCGCCGCCCATGCCGGTCAGCTCACGTACGAACCCAGCATGGAGGGCTACAGCTTCACCGACGGTCACGCGATCGCCGAACTGCCATGGAGCGATGAGCAGCTTCGAGAGTTCGACCGATGGTCCAGGAACGACAACAACACCTTCGTCGACCTGAAACAGGACCTCGGCGCCTCCATCAACAGCGGGCACAGCAAGGCCATCGACCCCTTCTCCTTCGGTGAGGGCAAGTGAGCAGATCGATCCTGGCTCTCGCGATGGCGACGGCTCTCGCCTTGACCGCCTGCGCCCCGCGGCCGGGCGAGCCGAGTCCTCCCTCGGGAGAGGCTTCACTTTCGCTCGTCGGCCCTCCCCCTTACTGGTGCGACCTCCTCCCACGACCGGCCGTGGCCAGATTCACCGGCGTCCCCGAAGCCCTCCGCGTCCGTGAAGACCGGAGCAGGCTGTTCCGCACGGATCAGGGAACGTGCAGTGTGGACGATGGAAGCCGCACAGGGCTGGCGAGCGTCTCCTGGGGAGCCGGGGCCGCACCCGGCTATGTGAAAGAGCAGTCGGAGCGCATACGAGATCTCGGTGGGACAACGCAGCAAACCCTGCCGAAGGAACTCGGCGACGGCTTCTCCACCTATATCGACTACCGCGACAAGACAGCCGCGATAGCCGCGCCGTTCTTCGCCGTGGCGGTGTTCTCCTGCGGATCCCTCAAGCCTTGGCTGAACTTCGACCTCGCGAAGCGTCAACCCGGTGGCAGCGCCCATGACGACCTGGCCGAGTTGATGCGCGGCGCGCAGAAGAGGTTCGGGGTGGTGCACGGGTGCTCGCCCGGGCCGCTGCCCGGGCGGCGGTGAAGGGGGCGCTGTGCGGGCGGGATTTCGCGCTTCTTCGGTGGGGGGTTGAGTCTTAGGGTGAGGGTATGACGACGCCGGAGCAGCCGCCTCGCTTCAATCCTCAGCAGTACGGGTACGGGCAGCAGGGCGGGCCGCCGCAGCAGGCGCCTCGGCCGGCGCAGCAGCCGCAGTGGCAGAGCGGGGCGCATCAGGTGCCGGGGCAGCAGGGGCCGGGGGCGCAGGGGGCGCCGGTGCGGCGCAAGGGGCTGGTCGGGGCGCTGCTGGACACGAAGTTCGACGCGATGGTGACGCCGATGCTGGTGCGGGCGTTCTACATGCTCGCGCTGACCGTCATCTCGCTGCAGTGCGCGTTCTTCCTCATCCTCGGCCTGGTCGTCGTGGAGAAGGACTGGGGGTGGGTGTGGGGGCTGCTGATGATCGGGGTCTCGCCGCTGGTGTGGCTGGTCGAGGCGCTCGGGACGCGGATGGCGCTGGAGTTCGTGATCAACCAGTTCAAGATCACTGAGGAGCTGCAGAAGATCCGGCGGTCCACCGGGGGGGCCTGAGGGGTGCCGCGGAACGTCTCGCTGTACCTCGCGGCCGAGGTCGCTCCGGGGGACGTGGCGGCGCTCGCCGGGGACGGCCTCGAGGTGCACACCTCCGGACGGCTCGCCGCCGGAACTCCCGGAATCGACGAGGCCGCGGCCGTCCTCGGGACGATGCCGCTCACCCGGGTGCGGGTCGAGCTGCTGCGGGCGCGGGGGTATGAGTGGCGGCTCGCGGAGTTCGTGCTCGCCGCCGCGCAGCGGTGGACCCTGGTCGTGCGGGACGCCGCCGAGCGGGTCGTCAGCGTCGCGGAGTTCGAGCGGCGCCTGGCCGGACGCCACTCGGACTTCTTCGTGCCCGACGACTGGCTGAGCCCCGACCCGTCGACCCGGCGGGAGGCGTCCTCGACGACGGTCGACGTGCTGTTCCCCGCCTCGTTCGACGAGGCCGCGGCCCTGGACGTCGCACGGTCCCTGGGGGCGCGCATCCGGCCCGACGACGTCACCGAGGCCGAGCTGAGCCGATCGGGACGCTACGTCTGGCTGTACCTGCGCGAGGCCAGGCTCCAGACCGACGTCTACAAGGTCGCCGAGTACCGCTCCGCCCTCGGCGAACCGCCGTACCGGTCGGTCCGGATGCAGGTGCTGGAGGGATCGGCGGAACTCGCCGTCGCGTTCGTCGAGGCGCTGGGCGCGCGCACGGCGCTGCTCGTCCAGGGCCCGTGGGGGCAGCTGATGACGCTCGGCGACCTCCGGCTGCGCGTCTCCAACGGCGCGCATGATCCCTTCTGTCCGTGAGCCCTCGCGGTAGGCTCGTGCGGTGAGCGAGCCGCAGTGGACGCGCAGGGATCCCGGGACGACGAGCCGGGACGTGCCGGGGCCCCGTCCCGAGTCGCTGATGCGCCTGCCGGGCGCCCTCGCCGGACGCTTCGAGGTCGACGGCGAGCTGCCCGTCCAAGGCGCCGAGTCCGATCTGCTGCTGGTCCACGATCAGGCCGGGCAGTACGTGGTGAAGATGTACCGGCGCGGCTACAGCGCCGACCGCGAGGTGTGGGCGACACTGCCGCGGCTGACCTCGCCGCACGTCGTCAAGGTGCTCGAGACGGGCCACTCCGACGGCCGCGACTACGAGATCATCGAGTATCTGCCCGAGGGGAACCTGCGCGACCTGTCCGGGCACCGGCGCATCGACGTCGCGACGGCCGTCGGCCAGCTCGGCGACGGGCTGCGCACCCTGCACGCCGCCGGGATCGTCCACCGCGACCTCAAGCCGGAGAACGTGCTGGTGCGCGGGGCCGAGCTCGTCATCACCGACTTCGGGCTGAGCAAGGTGCTGGAGCAGAGCGTCGTGTTCGCCTCGTCCTCGCGCACCCTGGCCTATGCCGCCCCCGAGTCGCTGTCCGGGCAGGTCTCGCCCGCCCGCGACTGGTGGTCCCTCGGCATGATCGCGCGGGAGCTCGCCACCGGCCGCCGCCCGTTCGAGGGCATGAGCGAGACGGTCGTCGTCGACCACCTGGCCACCCGCCCGATCTCCAACGACGACATCACCGACCCGCGCCTGCGGATGCTCTGCCGCGGCCTGCTCACCCGCGACCCCCGCCACCGCTGGGCCCACCCCCAGGTCTCCGCCTGGCTGCGCGGCGAGTCCCCGCCCGTCCACCTCGATCCGCCCGAACCGGCCCGCCCCGCGCCCACCCGTCCCGCGCCCGCCCGTCCCTCTACCGCCCGTCCCGCGCCCGTCCCGGCGGGCCGCGACGAGGGCATCGGCGACGCGGTCGCGGCCGAGGTGCGGGAACAGGAGGCCGCCTACCGGGCGCAGGCGCGCCAGGAACTCTGGGACGAGCGGGAGCGCACCCGCAGGGCCGGCGCCGGCCGCGCACGGGTCCGGGCGGTCCTGTGGTCGCTGGGCTTCCTCGCCTTCTGGGCCGCCGGAGCCTTCGCCATCGCCTCGATGTTCAGCGGGACGACCGGCGGGACGACAGGCGTCGGCGGCGTGCAGCGCGCGTCCGCGGTGCCCCTCGGCCTCCTGCTGCTGATCGCCGGCGCCGCCTGGCTGGTGTCCTGCGCGACCGAGGTCCTCGTCGCCTCCCGGCAGGGCGCCGACTATCTGCGGGAGGGCCCGTGGGCGGCGTTCGCCACCGCGGGACGCCTGCTGAGCGGCGGCCTGTCGAAGACGTCGCGGGCGATGTCGGGGACCGCGCGGCGGACCGGGCCGCGCGGCTGCGGCGTCGCCCTGGTCGCGGCGACCATCCCGTTGCTGATGCTGCTCCTTCTGGTGTCGGTGCTGAGCGCGCTGGCCTGGATGCTGTGGTTCCTGCTGGTCGTGGCGGGAACGGCCGGGCATGTGATCGCCGCGGGGGTGCGCACCCACCACTGGAACAAGGACCTCGCGGCGAGACGCGCGGAAGCCTTCGAGAACTGAGGGACGTCCCGGAGCGTCCACACAAGCAGAAGGGGGCGACATGAGCAGCGGCGTCGAAGCCGAAATCGCACTGGACGCGGCGGTCATCGCGAGCCTGGGGATGAACCGTCTCCTCGGCGCGGGTGCCGGAGCCGGGGCGAGCGCCGCCGCGGCGTTCGCGCGGCTCGCGGACAAGAAGGCGGGGGCGCGCGCCGAGGAGCTCGCCGAGATGCAGCGCTACGAGCGCGCGCTGCGGGAGGTCGTCGACCGCAACGCCCGCATCCGCGCGCTGGACGCCGTCCAGGCCCGTTCCGGCACGCACGCCCCGCTGCCCGAGCCGCTCGCGCTCGACGCCCAGCCCTTCGACGCGCTCGTCACCTGGTGCGCCGCCGTCGACACCGCCCTGACGGCCGCCGAGCAGGCCATCGCCCTGGAGCTGGCGCACCACCTCACCGACGAGCTGTCCCCCGTCTCCGAGCCCGACGACGCCGTCTACGGCACCCGCCGCGACACCGCGGAACGGCAGGAGCACCGCGCGGCCACCGAGACGGTCCGTGCGGCCGTCCCGGCGCCGAGGCCGGGCGGCGAACGCCGCGCGGACGTCGTCCGGGTGCTCGGCAGGCTTCTGCCCGACGCCTCCCCCGACGACCTGTCCATCGTGCGGGCCGCCGCCGGACACGTCGTCGGCGCCGCGACGGACGCCGAGGCCGAGGGCCTGCTCAGCGAGGTCAGGCTGCGCGTCCAGGAGGCCAACTCCCGCACCAAGGCGGAGCGCGGACGCGTCGAGGCCCTCCGCGCGGAGGAGCAGCGCCGGGCGCAGGCCGAGGCCGAACGCGAGTACATCCTGGCCGGGGTGACCGCCGCGTTCGAGGAGCTCGGCTACGAGGTCGACGCCGGATTCGAGACCGTCACCCCGATGACCCTGACCCGCACGGACTGGCCGGACCAGGTCGTCCTGATGGGGCTCGACGAGGGCACGCTGCGCGCCAAGATGATGCGCACGCGCCCGCTCGCCACGGAGGAGGAGCGCCGCCGCGACGCCGAACGCGAACGCGAATGGTGCGAGGCCTTCGAGGCCGCCAGGGCGAAGCTCGAACGCGACGGCCTCGGCCTGGCCGTGACCTGGCGGCTGGAGCCGGGTGCGGAGTCGCTGCCCGTCGGGGCAGAATCGAGCAGGAGCCGCAAGAAGCAGAAACCGAGGGAACGCAACGTTGAGCACTGACCAACCGACTCTCGGAGGCCGCCTGATGGGCTGGCCTCCGTTCATCCGGGAGCTCGACGCCACGCTGTCGGTGCACTCGCAGTACGTGCTGTCCGGGAACCTCTACGACAGCCACCTGTTCCCCAACGGCGACGGCATGGCCCTGCTGCCGCTCCGCGACATGCTGTGGGAGGCGCTGAACGCCAGCGGCATCTCCTGCCTGCTCATCTACGATCCCGTGGACGGCCTGCGCGTCTTCCCCGAGGGCGACGAGGAGGCCGAGGCCGCCGCGAAGAAGCTGCTCGGCAAGTTCGACGCCAAGCCGTCGCTCGAGGGGCTCACGAGGCACCTCGCCGCGATCGCCCGCCCGGCCGAGCAGGTCAGGGCCGCCTTCCTCATCGAAGGCGCGTCCCGGATCTCCGCTTCCGGCAGCGACCTCGAACCCGCCGAGCGCGAGTTCTTCCGGTTCTGCGAGAAGCTCGCCCGCACCGCGCGTCCGGTCCGGGCCCCCGGGATCCGGCCCAAGCCCTTCTACAACCCGATCCTGTGGCTGGTGGAGCGCCCCGGCGACCTGCCGTCCTGGATGTCCACGGAGAACGACTCGGTCCGTGAGCTCTTCGTGCCCCGCCCGCACCTGGGCGACCGGCAGACCACGGCCCGGCTGCTGGCCCGCGCCTTCGCCGTGGACCCCGACACCGACCAGGCCGCCTCCGACGCCTGCGACGCCTTCGCCGCGCAGGCCGACGGGCTCACCCTCCAGTCGATGATCGAGGTCACCCGGCTGGCGAAGGAGCGGAACGTCGATCTGGCGGACCTGCCCGACGCGGTCCGGACCTACAAGCTGGGCGTGCTGGACAATCCGTGGTCCCGAGGGCACCTGCGCAAGCGCGTCCTGGACGGCGAGAAGCGCGTCCCCGAGCGGGTCCTGGGCCAGCCGCAGGCCGTCACGAAGACCCTCGACATCCTCAAGCGGGCCGTCCTCGGGCTGTCCGGCGCGCAGGCCACCAAGGCGGGGTCGCGGCCGCGCGGCGTCCTGTTCTTCGCGGGCCCGACCGGCACAGGCAAGACCGAGCTGGCCAAGGCCATCACCTCGCTGGTGTTCGGCGACGACTCGGCCTACCTGCGCTTCGACATGTCGGAGTACTCGGCCGAGCAGCAGGGCGAGCGGCTCATCGGGTCCCCGCCGGGGTACCGCGACTCCGAGGCCGGCGGGCAGCTCACCGGCGCGGTCCGCGAGGACCCCTTCCGGGTCATCCTCTTCGACGAGATCGAGAAGGCCCACCCGAGCATCCTCGACAAGTTCCTCCAGATCCTGGAGGACGGGCGGCTGACCGACGGGCGCGGGCACACCGCCCACTTCTCCGAGTCGATCCTGATCTTCACTTCGAACCTCGGCTCGTCCAAGGTCATTCCGGGGCTGGGGTACGCGGAGATCGAGCACCGGATCAAGGCGTCGGTGACCGACCACTTCTACTCCGTCCTCAACCGGCCCGAACTGCTCAACCGGCTCGGCGACAACGTGATCGTCTTCAATTTCATCGGCCAGGAGGCCGCTTCGAAGATCTTCGATCTCCAGCTCGAGAACATCTGCAAGCGGGTCACCGACGAGCACCGTCTCACCCTGACGATCAAATCGGAGGTGATGGGGACCCTGCGCGAGTGGTGCACGGCCGAGCTCGACAAGGGCGGCCGGGGCATCGGCATGGCGCTCGAGGCCCACTTCGTCAACCCGCTGGCCAGGGCCCTGTTCGACCGGGAGCTGAAGCCGGGTGCGGAACTGACCGTGTCCGGCATCACCCGGGAGGGCAGCATCGTGGAACTCGATCTGTCTTGACGACCATGCTGCTGGCCAAGGCCCACCACCCCGTGACCACGCTCGGTCACGGGGTGCGGGCCGGGGTCTGGTTCCAGGGCTGCACGATCGGCTGCCCCGGTTGCCTTTCCCGGGACACCTGGGCCGCCGACTCGTCACATTCGGTGACCGTTGACTCGGTCCTCGACTGGCTGGCAGGACTACCGCCGGTCGACGGCGTCACGCTGTCGGGCGGGGAGCCGTTCCAGCAGCCCGGAGCGTTGCGTACGCTGCTGGAGGGCATCATCGAGTGGCGCGGGCCACGCGAGTTGGACATCCTTGTTTATTCCGGATATGTAATCTCCAGGCTCTCGCGGAAACCCGAGTCGCGGGACATCCTGAAACTGTGTGATGCTGTTGTCGCCGGTCCGTACGTGGAGCGGCTGTCCGACGACTCCCCCCTCAGGGGATCGTCGAACCAACAGATCGTGCCGCTGACCCCACTCGGGCAGCAGCGGTACGGAACGGTCGGGCAAGAAACTCGGCGCATACAGGTGTGCGTCGAAGACGGTGCGGAAGGACGGCGGGTGTACTACATCGGCATCCCGCGCCGAGGCGACATGGATCGCTTGAGCGCGGTGCTGGACGGGGCTGGAGTACGAGCCGGGGAGGCGTCATGGAGACTCTGACCTGCGAGGTCTGCCAGACCCCGCACAACCCGGGCGACCTCATCTGCCTGACCTGCGGGAACAATCTGACCCGCGGCCGTCGTCGGCGTCCGCAGCCTCAGGAGGCGGGCTACCCCCAGGGCCAGCAGCCCCAGCAGGGCGGCGGCTACGGGCAGCCCCCGGCGGGCGGCCAGGACCCCTACGCCCAGCCCGGATACGGCCAGCAGCCCCAGGGCGGCCAGCCCGGTTACGGCCAGCAGCCCCAGCAGGGTTACGGCCAGCAGCCCGCGCAGGACCCCTACGGGCAGCCGCAGCAGGGACAGGCCGGATACGGCCAGCCCGCCGGACAGGACGCCTACGGCCAGCCGCAGGGCGGCCAGCCCGGTTACGGCGGCCAGGCTCCGGCCCAGGACCCCTACGGGCAGCCGCAGGGCGGCGGCCAGCAGGGCTACGGCCAGGCACCCGCTCAGGACCCGTACGGCCAGCCGCAGGGCGGTCAGCAGGGTGGCGGCTACGGCCAGGACGCCTACGGGCAGCCGCAGGGCGGCCAGCCCGGCTACGGCGGCCAGGCACCCGCCCAGGACCCCTACGGCCAGCCCCAGGGCGGCCAGCAGAACTACGGGCAGCAGAACTACGGCCAGCCGCAGGGCGGCCAGCAGGGCTACGGCCAGGACGCCTACGGGCAGCCCCAGGGCGGCCAGCCCGGCTACGGCCAGGCTCCGGCGCAGGACCCCTACGGCCAGCCGCAGGGCGGTCAGCAGGGCTTCGGGCAGCAGGGCTACGGCCAGGACCCCTACGGCCAGCCGCGCCGCCCCAACCCGCCGCTCGACCCGCCGCCCGCGCGCGACGGCACCCTGATCCCGCCGGAGCACCGGCAGGGTCCCCCGCACGACAGCACGGCCGCGATGTGCCCGCACTGCGAGCACGTCCTCGACCACCCCGGCCAGGCCCAGTGCAACGTCTGCCTGAAGCCGCTGCGGTCGGCCCCGGGCCAGCCGACCCTGCGCCTCCAGTTCCCCACGGGAGAGCTGAAGGTCACCATGGGCCAGCACCTGATCCTGGGCCGGGACGCGGGCCAGTCGCCCGCCGCCGCGACCTTCACCCAGTACGACAACGTCTCGCGCAAGCACGCGACGGTCTGGCTCGACCCGTCCGGGGTGGCCAAGGTCCGCGACGAGCGGTCCACCAACGGCACCTTCGTCAACGGTGAGCGCCTGTCCCCCGGCGTCGAGGCCTTCCTCCAGGACGGCGACTCGCTGCGCCTGGCGGCCGACGTCACGGGCACCGTCCACCTCTGACCCGCTCCACCGCAAGGGCCGTCCTCCGGGGCGGCCCTTTTTCATCACGAACGATGAACCTTTGCAGGTGTTTTGTCATCCAAGTCTCCATCGGAGCGAGATGATCGCCTCTGGTAGCGGGTGGTCTAGACCGCTAGCATCAACCGAAATGCCATGAACACCCCATAAAGGCTTGCGTATGCGTCGTGGACTCTCCCTGCTGGCCGCCCTGGTGGTCACGGGCGCCGTGCTTCCCGCTCCCCCCGCCTCGGCGGCACCGGTCACCGCGGTGGCCTACACGCTGACGGCCGAGCGGCCGACGATCGACGCGGCGCATCCGAGCGTCAAGATCTCGGGCAAGCTGACGGTCAAGGGCAAGACGACGCCGATCGTGGGCCAGCGGGTCGCCCTCAAGACCGACGACGATCCCCGGGCCCAGTTCACGGCGGACACCACCGACGACGACGGCGCCTTCACCGTCACCTACACCGCGAGCGGCTCCGCCAAGGCCGAGGTCTTCGTGATCGGCGGGCCGCCGCCCGGGATGCCGGACGTCAACGACACCGACTCCGACGGGGTGACCCTGGCGGTGGAGACCGTCCCGACGGCCCTGACGGTCGCGGCGGACAGGACCGCGGTCGACCTGAACCAGCCGTTCACCCTGGCCGGCCGCCTCTCCGCGGGCGCCAAGGGCATCGCCAGGACGGACGTCAGGCTCGCCGGGCACGGCATCGGCGCCTGCGCCCCCGACCCGGTGACCGCGACCACGGACGCCGACGGCGCCTACAAGGCGTCCTTCCGCCCGAGCTGCAAGATCGACAAGATCGTGGCCTCGGCGCTCCCCGGCGGCCTCCAGGAGCCGGCGACGGCCGAGACCGGGCCCCTGACGGTCCGCGACACTCCCGCGATCGGCCTCACCGCCAAGATCGGCGTCACCGGCTGGGTCCGCCTGGCCGGCGCGATCGTCCCCGGCTCCCGCGTGACGATCGGCCTCGAGTTCTCCCCCGACAAGAAGAAGTGGAAGAAGATCAGGACCGTCCGTGCGGCGTCCGACGGTTCCTTCGCCCTGGCCTTCACCTACAAGCACGGCGGCTACTGGCGCGCCCGCAACGGCTCCATCACCAGCCCCGCCGCCAGGGCCTTCCGCGCGGAGACGCGGGTCACCACGTTCAAGCTGAGCCCCTCCCGAACCCGCTACAAGCGCAAGACCACCCTCAGCGGCCTGCTCCAGCACAAGGTCGGCAAGAAGTGGAAGGGCTACGCCAAGCGCACCCTGTCCATCTACTTCACCTGCAAGGACACCCGCAACAAGACCGTCTACCTCGAGTACCGCACCGTCAGAACCAACTCCAGAGGCCGCTTCTCCAAGCGCGTCCCGGCCTACTGCACCGGCCGCGTCTACGTCACCTTCAACGGCAACACCGACTCCTTCAAGACCACCTCGAAGAAGCTCACCTTCACCGTCTCCGGAGCCCCCAAGGTCGTCGACCCCAAGCACCATCGTCATCGCTGACCACAGAAATCACATCCGTCTCAGACATATGTGTAAATACCAGAGGCGATGATCTTGATCCACTGCCATGCTTCGTTCTTTGAGATCACGATTGCTAGTAGGGTAACGGCCCAGTGACTGTCTGTAGTCACAGGCCGTCACGGCTTGCATATGCTCGTTGGAGGAACGTGTGGCAGTAACGCGGAAGGCGGGGTCCGCGCTGCGGAGGCAGGGGGCACTCCTCGTCGCCGGTGTTCCCCAGGCAGCGGTATGGCGCAAGGCCTCCGCCAGCAGCAGTGGAGGCTGTGTTGAGCTCGCCTCAGCGAGCGGCATCGTCTATGTCCAGGACAGCAAGGGCCCCGACTGCGCCACCACCCTCAGCCTCACTGCTGAGGCCTGGGACGGCCTTCTGCGGGGGATTCGCGCGCGGCACGGCTGACCCTGCGGCCTCCCGTCGAAGAGCGCGGAGACGGCGCCCGCCCCATCGAACCCATGATCTGTTCGATGAAGCCCGCCGTCTCACTCGCCGGAAGCACGAGATTCCGCAGATTCGCGTAAGCGAGCTTGTAATCGGTGATGCGTGAATCACGGTCGGTCGCGATGACGTCCGCTGACCTCGCGTTCTCAAGGAAGAGGATGTCTCCGAGCCTGGAGTCGGCGAATTCCAGAACCGTGAAATCGCCCATCATGCCGAAATGCGCACCCATCGTGAACGGAATGACCTCGATAGTGATGTTCGGGCGTTCGAGCATTTCAACAAGGTGGCGCAGCTGTCGCGCCATGATGGCCATGTCGGTCTGGCCCCCGACCTGCCTGTGAAGCGCGGCCTCGTCGAGGATGGCGAACAGCTCGGGCGGATCCGCCCTTTCCAGGATCTGCTCCCTGCGCTCCATCCTGACCTCGACGATCACTTCGAGTTCTGCCGAACTCTCCGCGAACTCAGTGCTCAGCGCCTTGGCATAGTCTTCGATCTGAAGCAGACCGGGAATCATCTGGGCGCCATAGTGGCGAATGATGGAAGCCCCCGCCTCATAGCCGATGAAATCGTAGTAGGCCTGATTCAACTCGTTTCGGTAAAGCGACCACCAACCGCGCTGACGACCTTCCCTGGCCAGCAGCGTCAGCTTGGCCACCGCGGGGTCGTTTTCGGACATCCCATAGAAGCGCACGAGGGCACGCAAATCGGTGGTCGAGATGCCGACCGCCCCACCCTCGATGCGGATCAGCTTCGACAGCGACCAGTCGAGCGCGTTCGCCGCCTGACTTTGCGTGGACCCGTTCTCCAGCCGGAGGCGAAGCAGCTCCGAGGTCAGAATCGCACGTTGGACCGTGGGTCCCGGCCCGGAAGGCATCCCCATGCCGTCTCCTTACTGCGACAGTAAAGATCGAATTAACCCGTGAGCGGGCGGGAACTTCGCTGTTGGCCGCCTTCCGAGATGCCTTGATTACAACAGCTAACTGGCAGTGTGCCAAGACCGTGTATCCCTGAGCGGACTGCTACGGGGACATGCGTCGAGTGTCGATCTGCCATCTCGCAGATCGCTCGCCGCCCATAGGCCACTGCCTCAACAGGCATCCTGCGGGCGAGCACTGTGCCACATGTCTACTTGAAAGGTAAAGGACAGCTACGCGCTGATCTGCGCAGCGGCAGATCAGTCATCGGCAATCAGCCCTCGCCAGGCTCGCCTCGGCCGGCGGGTGATAATGGCTTCGGTGGACGTATGGTCCCGCATGGAAAAAGGTGGGGCCCCTGCTGTAACAGGAACCCCACCCGCAGATCGATCGAATACGGAAAGGACTCGATCTGTCCATGAGCATACGACTCCGATATCGACGGGCGCCAGCACCGTCGATACCCGGCCGTTTCGCCGCCCTGCTGGCCGTCGACATCGTCGCCTTCGGGGCCCCGCACCGCGACGAATGGGCGCAATGGCGGTTGCGGCATTCGATGTACTCGGCTCTGCAGGAGTCGTTCCGGCGGGCCGCGCTGCCCTGGCGGTCCTGCCACCGGGAGGATCGCGGTGACGGCGCCCTCGTCGTGTTCCCCTCCCGCTGCCACCCCGGTCCGCTGCTCGGGCTGTTCCCGCAGCACCTGGCCGCCGTCCTGGCCGCCGAGAACGAGGGGCTCGGCGGACCGTCGCGGCTCAGGCTGCGCCTCGCCCTCCACGCGGGAAACGTCTACAGCGACCGCTACGGGGTGGGCGGGCATGCCGTGAACTTCCTCTTCCGGCTGTTGGAAGCCGACGCCTACCGATCCGCCATCACGGGAGCATCGTCGGATCTGAGCCTCCTGATCTCCGCCCCGCTGCTCGACAGCACTCCCCCCGGCGGGCTCCGCTGCACGCCGCTCGCCATCGAGAACAAGGAGACCCGCACCACCGCGTGGCTGGCCTTCCCTCGCGGCCCGGGCGCGGCCCTGCCGTCCCGCGAGAACGTCCCCGCGCTCAGGTTGGTCCGGGCGGGCGGGCTCTTGCTCCCGCGCGAACCCGTCCCGCCGTATGAGGCGACGCCCCCGCGCGGCGTCCGGGCGGGCGGGTTCTCGCCCGCGCTCGAGTCGGTCCTGGCGTGGGAGGCCGCCCCCTCGTACCGGTCCAGCCTGGCCTGCGGGCCCGGACCCCGACGGAGGCCCGCCCCCGCACGCAGGTCCGTTCCGGCGCGGGAGGCCGAGGCGGGGGCCGATCTTCCCGTGCCCGTGGGCTGAGGGGCGGAACGCCGAAGACCCGGCGCCCTGGGGAGGGGCCGGGCCTTCGGTCGTGGGTGCTAGGCGCGCTTGGCCCGGGCGGCGGTGCGTTCGCGTTCCTTGCTGTCGAGGACGACCTTGCGGAGGCGGACGGCGGTGGGGGTGATCTCGACGCACTCGTCTTCGCGGATGAACTCGAGGGCGGCTTCCATCGAGAGCTTCTTCGGGGGGGTGAGGCGGTCGAACTCCTCCGCCGTGGAGGAGCGGATGTTGGTCTTCTGCTTCTCCTTGGTGATGTTGATGTTCATGTCGTCGGCGCGGGAGTTCTCGCCGACGATCATGCCCTCGTACACCTCGGTGGCGGGGTCGACGAACAGGGTGCCGCGCTCCTGGAGGTTGAACATCGCGTAGGTGGTGGCGACGCCGACCCGGTCGGAGACCAGGGAGCCGGTCGGGCGGGTGCGCAGCTCGCCGAACCAGGGCTCGTACTTCTCGAAGACCTGGTGGGCGATGCCGGTGCCGCGGGTCTCGGTGAGGAACTCGGTGCGGAAGCCGATCAGGCCGCGGGCCGGGACCAGGAACTCCATGCGGATCCAGCCGGTGCCGTGGTTGCTCATCTGCTCCATGCGGCCCTTGCGGACGGCCAGCAGCTGGGTGAGCGCGCCGAGGTACTCCTCGGGGGCGTCGATCGTCAGGCGCTCGACCGGCTCGTGCAGCTTGCCGTTGACCTCCTTGGTGACGACCTGGGGCTTGCCGAGGATCAGCTCGTAGCCCTCCCGGCGCATGGTCTCGACCAGGATCGCCAGGGCGAGCTCGCCGCGGCCCTGGACCTCCCAGGCGTCGGGACGCTCGGTCGGCAGGATCCGGATCGAGACGTTGCCGACCAGCTCGCGGTCGAGGCGGTCCTTGACCAGGCGGGCCGTGACCTTGGTGCCCTTCTCACGGCCGGCCATCGGGCCCGTGTTGGTGCCGAGCCGCATCGAGATCGCGGGCTCGTCGACGGTGATCAGCGGCAGCGCGATCGGGTTCTCGGGGTCGGCGAGCGTCTCACCGATCATGATGTCGGAGATGCCCGCGATGGCGATGATGTCGCCGGGGCCGGCCGACTCGGCGGGCTTGCGCTCGAGAGCCTCGGTCATGAGCAGCTCAGTGATCTTGACGCGCTGCTGGGTGCCGTCGGTCTTGCACCAGACGACCTGCTGGCCCTTCTTGATCGTCCCGTTGTGGACGCGGCACAGGGCGATACGGCCGAGGAACGGCGAGGCGTCCAGGTTGGTGACGTGCGCCTGGAGCGGGGCGTCCGGGTCGTAGGACGGCGCCGGGATCGTCTCGTTGATGATCTTGAACAGCGGCTCGAGGTCCGGGCTGTCCGGCATCTCGCCGTTCTCGGGCTTGTTCAGCGACGCGCGGCCGGCCCGGGAGGAGGCGTAGACGATCGGGAAGTCGATCTGCTCCTCGTTGGCGTCGAGGTCGAGGAAGAGGGCGTAGACCTCGTCGATGACCTCGTCGATGCGGGAGTCCGGGCGGTCGACCTTGTTGATCACCAGGATGACCGGGAGGTTCGAGGCGAAGGCCTTGCGGAGCACGAACCGGGTCTGGGGCAGCGGCCCCTCGGAGGCGTCCACCAGCAGCACGACGCCGTCGACCATGGACAGGCCGCGCTCGACCTCACCGCCGAAGTCGGCGTGGCCGGGCGTGTCGATGATGTTGAGGAGCATTCCGTTGTGACGGACCGCGGTGTTCTTCGCGAGAATGGTGATGCCCTTCTCGCGCTCGAGGTCGTTGGAGTCCATGACGCGGTCGTCGACCGACTGGTTGTCTCGGAAGGCGCCCGACTGCCAGAGCATGGCGTCGACGAGGGTCGTCTTTCCGTGGTCGACGTGGGCGACGATCGCGACATTGCGCAGGTCATCACGGGTGGCGATGGGCATGAAAGTCCGGCTTCCGTTTCGTGTCGGATTCCGCCGCGCCTCGTGATCTCCGATACGGATACGGACCTTGGCGGCGTGAAAAGAGCGTGTGTACACCCGATTCTAGTCGGTCGGGGGCATGGCCACTGACCACAGGCTCAGTTTGGCATCTCTTGACCAGTTGCATACGTTTCGTCCCG
Source organism: Actinocorallia longicatena (assembly GCF_039534125.1). Classification (NCBI taxonomy): domain Bacteria; kingdom Bacillati; phylum Actinomycetota; class Actinomycetes; order Streptosporangiales; family Thermomonosporaceae; genus Actinocorallia; species Actinocorallia longicatena. The sequence continues at coordinate 94,358 of NZ_BAAAUV010000003.1, forward strand.
TTCCGGTCGCTGCGTGACCGGGATCGCCGAGTCCCCGCACGGTGCGGGGAGCCGGGGAACCACTTCCCCCCGGGGTGAATCCGCTGGTCCGCCGGCGGTAGGGCGACTCTTCGGCCCGAACCCGTCAGCTAACCCGGTAGGCGTCGATGAGAGGAAACCCGTGAAGGGTGCCCGTTTCATGCTGGCCGCCTCCGTGGCGGCCGGCCTCAGCCTGACGGCCATGAATCCCGCGGCCCATGCCGCCGCGGCCCCCACCTCCGAGAGCCTGCAGAAGCAGCTCGACGATCTGACGGCGCAGGCGGAAAGCCTGGCCGAACTCCTGAAGAAGAACGAGGCGGACGCCGCCTCCGCCCAGCAGGACGCCTCCCTCAGCACGATCGGCCTCACCGGCCTCCGCAGCCAGGTCAGCGCCCTGGAACCGCAGGTCAAGGCGGCCAAGGACCGGATCTCGACCCTGGACAAGATCTCCGGCTGGTTCGGCGGGAACTCCGACACCGAGCGGGCCGACGAGCTCTCCGGCGAGCTCGACGACGTCAGGGCCCAGACCGCGACGGCCGAGACCGAGGCCGCCGCCGCGACCCGCAGGGCCGCTGACGCCGCGACGGCCGTCACCACGGTGAGGACCGAGGCCGCGACCGTCAGCACGAAGATCACGACGGTGAAGACCCGGCTCAAGCGGTTCTACACGGTCGGCGGAGTGACGATCTTCGGCGACGGCGTCGCCGCCAAGGCCACCCGCGAGGCCCTCCGCCAGCTCGGCAAGCCCTACGTGTGGGGCGCCGCGGGACCCTCCTCCTTCGACTGCTCCGGCCTCGCCGTCTGGTCCTACGCCAAGGCGGGCAAGCCGGGCCTCGACCACTACACGGGAGCCCTCTGGGACGCCGGGAAGAAGGTCGGCGCCGCCGACCTCCAGCCGGGCGACCTGGTCTTCTTCCATCCCGACCACCACCACATGGGCCTGTACATCGGCGACGGGAAGTTCGTCCACGCGCCGAGCTCCGGCGACGTGGTGAAAATCACCAAGCTCTCCGAGCGCGACGACTACAGCGGCGCCGTGCGCCTGTAAGCGACACGGCCCCCTCCGGAAGGTCTCCGGAGGGGGCCGTTGCGGTTCACCGCTTAGGGCGATGGTCACCCTGTGTCAGCGGTTCGGGTCGATGATCAGCGCCCGATGTAGGTGTTGGCTGCCGGGAGAACGGTGCCGAACGCACCACCGGCCGCGAGCAGTGCCGCGGCGAGATCGCGCTGGCTGAGGTAGGTGAGAGCGGCCACGGTGACGGCGGCCATGAAGGCCGTCAGGAAGATCACCGCTGCACGCAGTGGCACCAGAGTCTGCTCGTTCATGAGAGACACCTCCTTGATCACGTAACGCTTGGTGATCAGAGTGCACCCAACGCGGCCGATATCTAAGCGTGACGCGGTAACGATTTCGGCACATGCCGTAACCAATGCGGACCGTCCCGTTTCAACTACTGAGAGTAACGAGACAGATAAGGGCGAACGGCTTCGACCACGGGCAGATCGCCCGGAAGCCAGGCGACGTCCAGCAACGCGCCGTCATCGAGCCAGCGGAGCTCGGAGTGTTCCAGTGCGCGTGGCGCGCCCTCGACCAGCCGGGCCGTCCACACGCGCAGCACGCTGTTCTCCGACAGCGGCCAGTCGCCGCCGATCCGGTCGAGGAGCTTGACCGTCACGTCGAGCTCCTCACGGCACTCGCGCACGAGCGCGGCCTCGTCGGACTCGCCCGGGTCGACCTTGCCGCCCGGCAGCTCCCAGCCCCCGGCCAGCGAAGCGGGCAGTGCCCGCTGGGCGGCGAGCAGCCGCCCGCCGTCGATGATCGCCGCGCCCACCACTATGACCATGCCGCCCCCTTCTCCTCGGGCCCTACACCCCGGGCCGTCCGCAACACTTCTTGTACTTGGTACCCGACCCGCACCAGCAGGTGCCGTTGCGCTCGGGCGGCCAGGGGACGTGGTGGCCCTCCGGCGAGACGATCCGCGCCGACTGGTCGCCGCGCATCGCCCGCTCGATCTCCAGCCGGTCCGTACCCGGATAGACGTAGCGGGGGCCCTGCGGGAGCCGTCCGTGCTCCACGACCGGCCGGGACGGTCCCAGGTAGGTCTCCACGGCCAGCTCCAGCTCCTCGTCGAGCCCGCCGAGCCGGCGCAGGTGCCCGTTGTGGATGCGGATGAGGTCGGGGTCCCAGGCCTCGGCCAGCCCGCGCAGGAGATCGTCGCGCAGCCACTGGACGGCCAGCTTCTCGTCCTTCAGCTCGTTCGCCATGACGAGGGTGTTCATCAGCCCCTGGAGCGGGTCGCTCTGGCCCCTGAGCTGGACCAGGAGGTCGCGGGCCTGGAGCGCGTCGCCGTTGAGGGCGTGCAGGTGGGCGATGGCGCCGAGTTCCTCCTCGCGCGCCGACTCGTCGATGTCGATCAGGCGGTAGGTCGCCTCGATGGCCTCGGGATAGCGTTCGAGCTTGGCGAGCTGGTCGATCAGCTCGTCGAGGTACTCGGGCACGGCCTCGTCGCCGAGGGAGCGCGGATCGTCGAGGGCCTCCTGGAGCAGCGCGATCGCGGCCGGCGGGCCGCCGCGCTCGAACTCCTGCTCAAGGGCGTCGTCGAGGTCGAGCGGGTTGAACAGATCGTCAGACAGCACGTTCAACCATACTGCGGCGCGGCCGATGCGGGTGAGCGCGGACGGACCTCGAGCCCCCCGGCCGCCTTTTCTGCCAGGCTCTCCCCATGATCGCGAGAGCTGTACGGGGAGTGCGGGGACTGCACCGGCAGACGGGCTGCGGACCGTTCGGCGACATCACGGCCGATTTCGAGCCCGCCGCGGAGTTCGCCTTCGTCAACAGGGCGTCCGAAGCGGAGGTCCCCGCCGCCTACGCGGAGTTCGCCGGGCTGCGGTTCCGGGCGGAGATGGCCGGGATCGCGGCGCGGGCCGTGCTGGTCGGCGGGCGGTTCCACGAGGTGGACTCCTCCCGGCGGGGCTGCGAGCTCGCGGTGCGGGCGGCGGTCCGGAGGCTGCGGGCCGACCTGGGGCTGCCGCGCGTCGCGGTGCCGGGCGACGTGCCGGAGCTGGTGCGGCTGCGGCGCGTCCTGCTCACGGCCATGAACGGCGGCCCCATCACCTCGGGCTGGGAGAGCGCCTACGCGGCGGTGCTGGAGCGGCGGATCGGCACGGAAGGCTTCGTGGCGTTCGTCCTGGACGGCGCCCAGGGCCTGGCCGCCGCCGGAATCGGGACGATCACCGAGGGCCTGCCCTCGCCTTCGAACCCGGCCGGGATCAACGGCACCCTGCTCGGGATGGCGACCGACCCACGCGAACGACGTCGGGGACACGCCCGGCGGATCGTCGAGGCGCTGATGGTCTGGTTCCGGGCCGAGGGGGCCGCCCGGATCGATCTGAACGCCACCACCGAGGGCGAAGGGCTCTACCGGTCGTTCGGGTTCACGCCGCCGCCGTTCCCCGCGTTGACCTGGCGGAGGGTGACCTCGTGAGCGGCGGAGCGACTCGGTGGGTCGCCTATGCGGCCTCGCGGCTGGCCGAGGTTCTGCTGGTGGGGCTCGGGCTCTTCTTCGTGGTCGCCGACGAGGAGCAGAGCCTCGACGTGCTGTTCTTCTGGGACCTGCTGGCCCTGCTCTATCTGGCGGTCGGGTTCGCGGCGCTGCGGCGCTCACGGCTGGCGGCCTCGCCCGGCCATCTCCTCCGGCCGCCGCGCGGCTTTCCCGGCAGGCGGTTCAACTTCTGCTTCTCGGCCGTCGCGAGCCTGGTCGGGGCGCTGGCGGCCGTCATCTCCGTCCTGTACAAGGACGACGAGTACGTGCAGCTGTGCGGCGCCGTGGCCATGTTCTGCTCGTGGATGCTGCTGCACGCCGGCTACGGGCGGATGTACTCCGGCTTCGACCCCGCCCACGGCGGGCTGGCCTTCCCCGGCGGCGAGGAGCCCGACCGGGTCGACTACATGTACTTCTCCTACACGATCGGCGCGACGTTCGCCTCGTCGGACGTCGCGGTGACGACCCGGCGGATGCGCTGGCACGTGATGGTCCACAGCGTCCTGTCGTTCTTCTTCAACGCCCTGGTCATCGCGATCGCGATCGGGGTGATCAAGGACGGCTGACGTCCTGGTGCCCGGCGGGGGCGCTCAGGCCAGGGTCTTGAGCTGGTTGATGACCGCCGGATTCATCATCGGCCTGGTGAAACCGATCATCTTGGGCGTCATGTAGGGGAACACGCCGATCGCGGGACGGCACAGCGCGCACCGGGCGACGATCATCTTGTTCTTGCCGATGACCATGCCGACGTGCCCGGGGTGGCCCGGCCTGGTGTTCGGGCCCGAGTCGAAGAAGACCAGGTCGCCCGGCTGCTCCTGGCCCTTGGGGATCTTGATCCCGAACGGCCACTGGTCGAAGGTGACCCGCGGGATCGTCAGCCCGGCCGCGCGGTAGGCGGCCTGCATCAGTCCCGAGCAGTCGAAGGAGTCGGGGCCGGTCGCGCCCCAGACGTAGGGCTTGCCGCGCTGGGCCATCGCGAAGGCGATGATGCGGGTGACGACGTCGTCGGCGTAGGCCGGGAGGCCGTCGGTGTCCGTGCAGGGCGGCGCCGCGGCGTTGGCGATCTTGAAGTCGCCGGAGGCGTACTTGGCCGCCCAGCTCAGCACCAGGTCGACGTAGTCCCAGCTGTGGTTGTAGCGGAAGATCGCACCGCGCATCTTCTCGGGCGCGTGGTTGTGCTTGAGGTAGGCGGCGGCCGTCGGGATGGCGTCGACGGGGTCGTAGCGGTCCTTGTCGCCGTCCTTGTCGCCGTCGACCGCGAAGGCGTCCCAGGTGGCCTTCAGGAACTGCATGGGCCCTCCGGCGCCCGCGTAGTTCTCGCCGGAGCTCACCCCGGGCAGCTTGCTGGTGCCGTGCGACGTCTCGACCTTGCCGATGCCCGCCAGGACGTTCCACGGGATGCCGGAGGACTCGCCCGCCTTCTTGTACAGCGCCAGGTAGTTCTCGGGGATCGAGCGGGCGTCGGCGGCCTCGGCGGGCTGCGCCCCGGCCTGGGCGGGATCGGCGCAGCCGCCGTTGGTGGCGCCGCCTCCCCCGCCGAACATGAACTGCGACGCCCCGAAGAAGGTCGGCACGACCAGCAGCAGGAAGAACACGCAGGCGAAGGTGCTGACCGCGGCGATCGCGATCAGGCGCCGCCTCACGGCTGGCCCTGCCCGAAGTCGCCCTTGTCGGCGGGGGCGAAGGAGTACACCTTCCACGAGCCGCCGTTGAACTGGACGGTCACCGCGAGCGGATTGGTGTCCTGCGCCGCGACGCCGTTCTCGGTGATCTGCTGGCGCCCCTCGACCTCGAAGGTGATCGAGGTGTCACCGAACTCGCGGACCCGGCTCAGCGAGGCGCTCCCCACCGCGACGGTCTTCTTGGCGTTGCGGTCCTCGATCATGGCCGGCGAGGGGAGCCCCGCCCTGAGGTCGCGCAGCACCTGCTCGCCTGCGTAGGGGGCGAACCGGCCGAGGTAGGTGTCGGGGGCCTCGTCGTAGCGGTAGGTGCCGTAGACGGCGGTGAACTGCTGGGCGACGCTCGCGGCCGTCGCGAACTCCTTCTTGTTGAAGGGCAGCAGCCGGTAGATGTCGAAGCTGTCCGGGGCGACGGAGGCGGTGATCCCCGGGATCGGGGAGGCCGGACCCGTCGCCGCCGCCGGGAGGGACGGCAGCGCGTCCTTCGGCCGCGGGGTGGTGTCGGGGCGCGGCCAGACCAGCCACAGCCCCAGCACCACGAGTGCCGCAGCGATGCCCGCGAACAGCAGTTTGCGCTGGCGGTCGTTGGTCAGGTCCATGGGCTAGCCGTCCGAGTCGTCCACCGGCTTCGCCCAGAACGGAGCGGGTGGTTCGGTGTCGGACACGCGCTTGGCCCACAGCGGGGGCGCCTGGTCGCGGGAGGGCGGAGCGGGCCGCGGCTTCGGCACGCTGCCGCCCGCGGGCTTGCTGCTCTCGCCGTCGCCCCAGCTCAGCGGCCTGCGCCCGGACGAACCGCCGGACTGGCCCTTCGAGCCGCCCGAGGTGTCCTTCGCCCCGGCCGGAGCGCTCTTGGAACCGCCGGACGAGCCGCGCCCGCCACCGGAACCGCCCGAACCCGATCCGCCCGAGCCGGAACCTCCCGAGCCGGAACCTCCCGAGGCGCCGCGGGTGCGTTCGCCGAGGCCCGGAGGGGAGGAGTCCTTGCCGCCGGAGCCGCCGGACCTGCCGCGGCCGCCGCCTCCCGCGGGCACTCCCCCGCCTCCCGAAGGCGTCTTCGGGGCGGACGGGGTTCCTCCGGAGGCCGCGCGCCCGCCGCCCGAAGACGATCCGCTTCTGCCGCCCAGGCCCGGCGCGGACGTGCCGCCGCCTCCGCCCGTCACGGCGCCGCGGCCGCTCAGGGACGGGGCCCCGGTGGTGCGGCCCGCTCCGCCCGCGACGTTGCGCGGCGAGTGCGCCGCGGCGCCCAGCGACTTGCCGCTCGCGGTGCCGGCCGAGGCCGGGCCGCCCCTGCGGGTGGGCAGGTTGAGCGGCGGTGCGGTGCCCTCACGGCCCGATCCGGCCTCGGTGCTGCGGCCGCCCTTGGGGTTGAGCGAGGCGCCGGCCGCCGATCCGGTCTGCGCCTGGTCGTCGCCGCCGATCCCGGCGAGCGCGGGCGCGCCCTCCCTGCGGACGAGCCGCGAGAGCGCGGTGCCGGGCGTCTGCGCGACGGTCAGCGAGTTCTTCCGGACGGTCGCGATCGACTTCTCCAGCTCCGCCCCGGACTTCTCCCGGTTGACAGCCGAGTACCCGACCGCCGCGAACAGGTGCTGGAACGGCTTGCGGTAGACGAACGCCGCCCCCGTCACCAGCGCGATCAGCATGATCTGGAGCCCCCAGGGCAGGCCCTCGCCGAGGATCAGCCCGTACGCCCAGAGCAGCATCGACAGCACGCCTATGAGCGCCGCCTGTTTCAGCAGCATCGACAGCAGCAGTTCCAGCCATCTGATCGCGATCACCCGGCCGATGCCCGGATGGATGCCGATGCCCAGGAAGATCGGGCCCGCCACCAGGAGCAGCAGGAACGAGATCTTCACGATGATGAGCGTCACGGAGATGATCAGGATGAGCAGGCCCGCGACGAGCGCGGCGAACAGCCCGCCGAACGCCACGGCCAGCCGCGACGTCCACTGTTTGCCCTGGAAGACGGGGTAGACGCCCGGATAGTTGTCCTTGATGTCCTTGGCGACGGCCTTGTAGGCGTCCGACTTGGCACCCAGGTCGATCTTGGTCGTCCCGAAGGTCTCCGGCAGGTCGACCGCCTGGGCGTACAGGAGCTTGTCGGCGTTGTCCTTGACGACCTGGGCCTCGGGGTCGGTCGTGCCGAACTCGCCCATCAGCCACGGCTTGCAGACCAGGGCGACCCACAGGCCGTTGGCGTTGCGGGTGGTCGGGTCGAGTTTGGACATGTCGACCGTCGGCTGGCCCTCGGGGGTCGGCACGCAGGTCGTCCCGGCCGAGCTCTGCGGCAGCGCGGCGTTGAACGCGGTGCTGGTGGCGCTGGAGACGGTCGTGCCGAGCGTGGTGAAGTCGCCCGGACGCGAGATCAGCCAGATCAGGCCGACCATCGCCGCCACCATCCAGATCGTCCCCTCGGCGACCTTCGAGGTCCGGCGCCGGACCAGGCCCCACCAGGCGAGGGTGATCGCGCCGAGGATGACGACCGGGGTCCAGTAGCGGGCGTTGAAGGTCTTGCCCATGCTCCGGATGACGTCGTCGACGGTGTCCTTGAGCCAGCCGAGCAGCGACTCCGACGCCGCCGCCTGGTAGACCGCGATCGTGGTCCGGTCGATGGCGCGCACCAGGGTGAAGACGGTGTTGGCGACCGAGTTGCCCATCATGGACATCGCGTCGCCGCAGCCCATGTCGACGGCGTACCAGGTCTGGCCCGCCGTGCCGTAGCGGTCGTAGTAGGTGAGCTGGTTGCCGGCCGTCTTCTTCTGCTGCTCGGTCGGGTAGTCCGGCGGCTTGATCAGGCCGTCGCTGCCCGAGCCGTACCCCTCGGGCGCGGGCGAGTCGGCGGGGGCGCAGGCGTCGGGACCGAACGGACCCGCGCTGGCCGGGGCGAGCGGCGTCATCATGAACGCCGCCATCACGAGCAGCAGGACGACCGACCGGCGGCGGACCCGGCCCGTGCCGCGCGTCCGGGCGAACACGCGCTTCCGCCCGAAGATGGGCCTCATCCAGAACTCTCCTCTGACTCAGCCCCCGTCTTGGACAGGACCGGCCGCTGCCGGGTCGGGTTCGTGTCGAGCCAGCGCTGTAGTTCCTCGGAGATCAGATCGACGCCGATCCGCCCCGCGCGGCCGTCCAGGTCCCGGAAGATGCACTCGCCGTTGCCAAGGTTGCGGAGCACCGCCATGTGCTCCTCGGAGGTCTCCACGCCGAGCAGTGCCATCACGTGGCCCACCTCGACCCGCTCGGACGAGCGGAACGAGAAGACCGACGAAAGACAGTTCGTCACCTGCTCATTCAACAGGTCTCCGGCGTTCTGCGAAACCAAGATCAACGCAGTGTTGCGAGAACGCCCCATCCGCGACACTTCCGGCACCAGCTTGGCGCCCTCGGGTGTCGATGTGATGGCCCAGGCCTCGTCCAGGAAGATGGCCTTGGGCAGGCGCCGGTCGAGCCCGTGCATGAGACGGCGCGCGAACTGCGAGACCAGGTACATCAGGGCGACGGAGAGCCGTTGCTCGTAGGAGTAGTCCTCTCGCCCGATGGTGACATCCGGGAGGGTCAGGCCGCCGAGCGTGAAGACGGTCGTCCAGCCCTCGGTGTCGATCCGGTCGCCGCCGGAGGGGTCGAAGCACAGGGACGCCAGGCGCATCTCCGACATCGAGCGGAGCACCGCGCCGAGGTTCTTGGACGCCGGGTCCTCCGCGGCCTCCAGGTAGTCGACGACCCTGCCGAGGGACGGGCGCTCGCCGTTCGCGACCGCGCCGACCGCCTGGATCATCGCCGACTCCCGCTCCTCGGACATGCGCGGCAGCAGCAGGCGGAGCGTCTCGGTGGCCATCGTCTTCTTGGCGGCCAGGTCGTCGCCGAAGCTGAACGGGTCGAGCAGCCCGGGGGCCGCCGTGCCGAGGGGCAGGGTCCTGGCCTTGCGCCCGCGGGCCTTCAGCAGCTCCACGAGCGCCTCGGCGTCGCCCTTCGGATCGATCGCGGCGACCGTGACGCCGCGCAGCGCCATCTGGTAGAGCAGCAGCAGCGCCAGGGTGGTCTTGCCGCCGCCGGGCTCGCCGGTGATGGCCACGGCCGTCGGGCGGTTGCGGGCCGCGGCGACCAGCGGGTCGAAGTGGACGATGCTCCGCGCCCGGCCGAGCGTCTCCCCGACGTAGGGGCCGGTCCAGCCGCCGCCGTTGTCGTCGACCCGGTCGCCCAGGTCGACGGTCGCGACCGGCATCCCGCCCGCGATCGTGCGCAGCGGCTGGCGCTGGGCGTAGGCGTTGAGCCGCAGCCGGTCGCCGGGCAGGGACTCGCTGAACAGCGAGAACTGGTCGCCCGTGGAGTTGACGACGTCGATGCCGATGTCGCGGTAGTGCTCGACGACGGCGTCGACGCGCTGGAGCAGCAGCTCGTCGGTGTGGGCCGTCACGATCAGCCGGTGCCAGCCGTACACGAACGGCAGGCGCTCCTTGGTGATGCCGTGCTCCAGCATCCGGGCGGCGTCGATCTGCTCGGCGAGCGCGATGGGCGCCTCGGCTCCGGCCTCGCGGATGTGGGCGTCCATGTCGCGGGCGTGCGCGAGCTTGCGGGACACGTCCTTGGACGCCATCGCCGGCGGGATCAGCCGCATCCGGCTGGAGATCTCGACCGGGAACGGCAGCGAGTCGGCGTAGTGCAGCCAGGGCTCGCCGTCGGGGAACGGCATGAGGTCGGGGAAGCGCGCGAACGACAGGTAGGCGGTGAAGGAGTCGCCGCCCGGCTGCTCCATCCGCAGCAGCGAACGGCCGTTGTGGATGGCGCCCTCGATGAGCGCCTCGATCTCGCCCGCGCCCCAGCGGCGCTTGGCGACCGCGCTCGGCGGCGGGTCGGCGAGCGCGCCCGTCACGGCGTGCTGGAACAGCCAGGCGACCTCGACGGACGTGGCGTGGCGGGCGCGCAGCGCGCCGCCGGACAGAGCGCGGCCGAGCCGTTCGGCCTGCTCGGTCCAGCGCTTGACCTCGCCCTCCTTGATCGCGTCGTCCTCGAGGCCGAGGGCCGTCTCGGACTTGCGGTAGAAGCCGAGCAGCGTGCCGAGCGACCCCTGGAGCTGGACGCCCCGCTTGCCGAGCCGGACCCCGAGGTAGACCTCCTTGGACCAGAAGTCCTTCGACCAGACGTGCGCGTACATCTCCTCGAGGTAGCCGCGCCAGCCGCGACCGTTGTCGCTGGTCCGGTCGAGCTTGAGCGCCCACTCCGCCGCCGGGTAGGTGCGGTGGGCGATGCGCAGGTGCACCTCGGCGTCCTGCATGCGGATCGCCGCGAGCGCGATCGTGATGTTGGTGGCGAGCGCCTCGCGCTCCTCGTTGGTCGTGAACTCGTAGCTGACGGTCGGCAGCCGGAAGTACGCCCAGGCCGAGTGGTCGGACAGCAGGATGCGATCGTCGAAGTACCGGACGGCCAAGCGAGATGTCTTGGTACGGCTCACTGGGCCCGCTCCTGTTCCTGGTAGCGCTCGGGGAGAGTGGTGAAGCCGCCCGCCACGACCGCGGTGAGCGCGAGGTAGGCGCGCCTCGTCGGCTGGCGGAGTGATTTGAGCTCGTTGCGCGGTGAACGATCCATGCTGAGGTGATCGTCCCACGGAATGCGCACGAGGGCCCGGCACTGGCCCCTGGCGACCTGCTCGGCCTGCTCGACGTCGGCCATGCTGCGGCGGCTCACGCCGTTGATGACCGTCACGGCGCGCTGGCGCAGGTCGGTGTAGCCGTGGCCGTCGAGCCACTCGTAGGTCATCGCGACGGCGCGGGGGGCGTCGGCGCTGGCCGGTGCGACGAGCACGAGCTGGTCGGCGTGCGGCAGGACCCGGCTGACGACCGCGGCCGCCGCGTCGAGCATCGTGACGCTGTAGAAGCGGTCGAGGGTGCGGATGGCCTGGGCGTAGTCGCGGTCGTCGAGGGCCTGGAGGGGGTTCTTGCCCGCGGCGACGACGTCGAGGCCCGACTTGGCGCGGCTGGTGTAGCGGCGGATCGCGCCCAGGCTGCCGATCTGGTCGGCGTGGGCGATGAGGGACGTCAGGGTCTCATGGCTGTCGATCTTGGTGCGGCGGGCGAGGGCGCCGGGGCCCGGGTTGACGTCGAGCGCGACGATCGGCTCCCCGCAGTACTGCGCGAAGGTGTGCCCGAGCATCAGCGCGGTGACGGTCTGGCCCGCGCCGCCGGTGCAGCCGAGCACGACGATGTGCCGGGTGCCCTGGAAGGGCCGCTGGAGCCGCTCCACGTAGTCCTGGTCGACGGGGTTGCCGCGGCTGAGGAGCCTGCGGATGCCGCCGGGCTCCTCCAGCTGCTGGTCCGGCGGGGTGATCGCCTGAACGCGCTCGACCGGCGCCGCGGGGATCACGGTGGGCGTGGGCCTCGGGCGCACCGGCGAAGCGGGGCCGCTGCGGACCTCGCGCGGCGGGGGCGGAAGCTGCTCGCGCCGCTCGGGGACGATCTGCGGCGGCTCCGGCTTGACGGCCTCGCCGCGCACGCGCTCGGGCAGCCGCTCCCGCTCCGGCGCGCCCGGCCACACGGCGCGCCCGCGGTTCTCGCCGGTCCCGCGCGGACGCTCTCCGAAGCTTCCCGGCCGGGCGGGCACCTGGCCCGCGCCCCGGTCGGTGCCCACGGGCCACCCGACGCTCGGGCCTCCGGGCGCCCGCTCCTCCTCGACCTCGACCCCAAGCACCTTCCGCCCGTCCTCCTCATCTGTCCCGGCCTCGTCCGGCCGGTCGGCCGGGGCCTCCGTCGCGGCGATCTCCGCCGGCTGCGGATCGTCCGAGGGGGTGTCTTCGGGGAGGTCTTCGGGGGGCGCGACGGTCTCGGCGTACCAGGGCCGGTCCTGCGGGAGGCTCTCGCCGGCGGGGGGTTCCTCCGGCGCGGCCGGAGGCTCGGGAAGCGGGTCGGGACGGTCTTCGGGGGCGGGGGGCCGGCCGGTCGCCTCGGCGGGCTCGGGGCGGTCGGTGGCGGGCTTCTGGGTGAGCGCTTCGATCGGGAGGTCGACGCGGGTGGGCGGCGGGGCGTCCTGGCCGGTGAGGTCGGCGAGCGGGACGTCGGTGCGGGTAGGGCGCGCGTCCTCGGGGGCGTCCGTGCCGGAGGCGGCCCGCGGCTCGGCGATCTCCTCGGCCGCGAGGGGCCGCTCCTCCGGAGCCGGTCCGGCGTGGGCGGCGGGCTCCCGCTCCGCCTGCTCCTTGAGGGCGTCCATGTCGGGCAGGCTGAAGGTGCGCGAATGCGTCGGGTCGATCGGGCCCCGCCGCTGGACCGGGATGTCGGGGACGGTCGTGGGCGGCGCGATCCCGCTCCGCCCGTCCGCCGCACGCTGCGGGAGGGGCGGCCAGACCTGCACGTCCGGCAGGTCGTTCACGGCGTCCAGGGGTTCCGTCGTCGCTCCGGTCTCCTGCTCGCCCGCACCACCGGCGGCCTCGGGACGCGGCTCGGGACGCGGCTCGGGACGCGGCTCGTCATCGGGGACGTCCTTCTCGCCCGGCACCACGGGCCGGGGCATGTCGGGCGGCGTGTCCTGGGCCCTGACCGGCCAGGCCCCGCGCCCGCCGGCGCCGGGACGCTCGCCCGCACCGCTCTCCGGGCCCGTCTCCTCCCCCGCGGGCCGCCGCGTCCGCGCGGACCCGAACGACCCGGGCACCTGGGGAATGTCGGGAATCGTCGGCAACGGCGGAGCCACCGCGGGCCGCTCCGCCGGAACCCCGGCGTCCTCGATCTCCCGGACCAGCGCCTCCCGCCGCGACCGGGGCACCTGCGGCCCCGCTGAACCGGGCGCGCCTTCCGGGCGTACCCCCCTCGACGACACGGACGGAGCGCCCTCCTGCTGACCCGCATCCGGCGCCTCGGGCTGCCGCGTACCCTCGGCTCGCCCGCCCTGGGAGGGCGCGGGCCGCGCGCCGCCCCGGCCCGCGTCCGGAGCGGCGGGCCGCTGCGCCCCTTCGGCCTGCACGTTCTGGGCGGGCAAGGACGGAGCACCGCCACGGGCGCGCTGCCGGCCCTCCGCGGACTGCGGGGCGCCCTCGGAGCGCACGTTCCGGGAAGGCACGGAGGGAGCGCCGCCACGGGCACGCTGCTGGTCCGCGGACTGCGGAGGGCCCTCGGAGCGCACGTTCTCGGAGGGCACGGACGGAGCGCCCCCACGGGCGCGCTGCTGGTCCGGGCCCGGCGCCGCGGACTGCGGAGGTCCCTCGGCACGGACGTTCTGGGAGGGCGCCGAGGGCGGGCCGCTGCGGCCGCGCTGCGGGCTCGGTCCTTCTGCGCGCGGGCCCTGGGCGGGGGCCGGGCGGGCGGTGCCGTGGGAAGGCCGCTGGGGGGCGTCCGGGGCGGGCGGGTGGAACTCGACCTGTTCGCCCGGGCGGCGGACGCCGGAGATGAGGGCGCGCTTGGGGCGGACGGGGGTCCAGTCGGTGGCCTCGAGGGTCGGGGTGACGGGGAGGGGGGCGGGTTCCTCGGGGGCGGGGCCGGAGAAGACGACCGGGGTCTCCGGGGAGCGCTGCGGGAGGGGGACGTGCTGGGCCGTCAGCGCGGCGCGGGTGCGGGCGACGGCGGTGTGGTGGGCGGCGGCGTACTCGGCCGCGTATTCGGAGAGCGGCTGCGGGGCGGCGGCCGTGGCCGGGCGCGGGGCGGGGATCGACGGCGAGACCGGGGTGTGGACCTCGAGGAGGGACGGCGCGATCTGACCGGCGCTGCGCCAGACGCGGGCCACGACTATGACCTCACGCGGCTCGCGGATCGGGGTCAGCCGGCACCAGGTGCGTGGCTCGGCCAGATAGCGGGCCTGCGACTGGAGCAGCTCGTTGAGGCGCTTGCCCTCGATGACCGGACGCGTCGCCAGCCACGCGACGAGCCCCGGCGGCACCAGGTAGAGGACGTGCCACGGCACCGCGAACGGGACGCCGATGAACTGGAGGAACACGATCCAGGGGACGAAGGAACCCGCGTACACGCCGATCGTCACCAGCGGCAAGGGCATGGGAAGCCGCAGGTCGTACAGCTTGTACAACCTCTTCTCGATACGCCAGACATTGGTGTACGTGGGCAGATCCATCGCCACTCCCCCTAGCCGTCAGCCCGGGCCGCGAACCGGCGGGGCTCCGTCCCGCCGGCAGGCCTGCTCAGTTGAGTTCAACGCCCAGGGCGGCCGCGATGGCCTTCGCCGTGACTTCGATGATGTTCGGCACGTAGAAGATGATCCCGATGCCGATGGCCAGCAGGATGAACTGGGCGAACCGGGTGATCTCCCTGGTGAACAGGAAGAACAGCGCGACGATCGACACGATGACGAGGAACAGCGGACCGAACAGGTTGCGCAGCCACGTCGCCAGGTCGTCCGTCTTGAGCTCGTTGTTCTCGGGAGCCGCCAGGACGAGGACGTCCGACAGGTGATGGAGGATCACAAATACCTACTTTCTAGGACCCGGCCTGGACGCCGCGGATCGAGGTGACGTTCCACGTGTCGCCCTTTTTCACCACGGTGAGCTCGTAGGCCTGCGTGACCATGCTCTCCGAGCCTCTTGGCTGGGTCGGGGGGACGATCCATTGAACGGTAGCGGTGACGACGCGCTCCTCCGACGCGCCCTTGGGCGCGTTGACGTCACCGAGTGAACCGAAGTTGACCGCCGAGCCGAGCCCCTGGATCGAGGGGTTGTCGCCGGTGTACCGCTTCAGGATGACACCGTCGCTCTTGGCGTAGGCCGTGAAGAAGCCGGTCAGCAGGTTGTCCTTCAGGTAGGTCTCGAGCGCGGTGTCGTGCTCGATGCCCGGCCTGTTCGGGACCTGCGCGGTCGGCGGGACCTCCAGCAGCGCGGGCGGACCCGAGATCACGTAAGAGCCGTCCTTGGTGTAGACGGGCACGGCCAGCTGGACCCACCGGGTCCCGAGCTGGGCGACGATGTTGACGAGGGCGTTGTTGGGATCCTTGACGTCGACCGTCGAGACCTCGATCGAGCCGGCGGAGAGCTGGCCCAGGCCGTTCCAGCCGAACTGGTCGTCGGCGTCGGCGGGCAGGAAGCGGCTCAGCTGCTCGGCGCGGGTCTGCGCGGAGCCCTGGTCGTAGTGGAGGTAGATCTGGGTGAACTGGAGCGCGAAGGTCGACGCCGCGCTCACGGGGAACTGGTCACCGGTGGGCGTGCTGGAGACCGTCGTCGTGGCGCCGTCCTTGGCGGTGAACCGCTCGAACGGGGCCCGGATGCCGTTGACGATGACGACGAGCACGAACGTCCACAGCAGGATCCGTCCCACCCAGATCCACCAGCGTCCGCCCCCGCCGCCCCAGCCCTTCTTACGGGACTGCGGCTTGGGGACGTCCCAGGACTCTTCGAGCGCAGTTGGGCCGTCATCCACAGCCGACCTGCGAGCCATCGCGCCTCCGCCTTATGCGCCTCGCCCCCGGTCGGCGCGCGTCGTCCAGTCTTCACGTGGCACCAAGCGTAGCCACGATGGGCAATTGTTCCAGTGACTCACGAAGATGACGAGTCTCGGCGCGCGGTTGTGCATGTCGCAGTGCTCACTCCCTTCACATGCGTGCGCTCCGGGCGCAGGAGATTGGCCCCTTGATTGGCCGTTCACCTCAAAGCGGAACGAGGAGAGCATCTCGGGCATGCGAATTCCGCTCATGTACACGCTGGTCACCGTGATCTGGGGGACCAACTGGATCGCCATCAAGGCGGCGGCCGTCGACCTCGGACCCCTGCTGGCGTCGGGGCTGCGGTTCCTCGTGGCGGTCCCGGTGCTGGTGACACTCTGCCTGGTTCTGCGGGTGCCGCTGGTGTTCCCGCGCGGGCTGGGATGGTTCGGGGCGTTCGCCACCGTCGGCTATTTCGGCGTTCCGTTCCTCCTGCTCAACCTGGCCGAAACCGGGATCTCCTCCGGGCTCGCGGCCCTGTGCTTCGCGATGGAGTCCGTCATCATCGTTTTTCTGAGCAAACCCATGCTCGGCACCGCATTGCGACCCGTTCAGATCATCGGCGTGTTGACCGCCTGCGCGGCGCTCCTGCTCCTCGTCTCGGACGTCTCGGCGTCGAGCTGGTGGGCGGTGACCGCGGCGCTCGGAGCGGCGTCGATGCACGCCTTCGCGTACGTGGTCGTCAAGAAGCACGGGGCGTCGGTGCATCCGCTGACGCTCAACACCCTGCCGATGCTCGTCGCGGGGGCGTGCCTGACGCTGCTCGGGGCGTTCACCGAGACGCCGGACCTCACGCCGCGGGCGGTCGTCGCGACCGTCCATCTGGGGCTGGTCGCCTCGGTGCTGGGGCTGGTCGGCTACTTCTGGCTGCTCCAGCGCGTGACGGCCGTCGCGGCGTCGTTCGTGTTCGTGCTGTTCCCGCTGGTCGCCCAGATCGTCGCGGTCAGGGTCGAGCACGTCCCGTTCGGCCTCCGCGAACTGACGCTCACGCTCGTCATCGCGCTCGCCTTCACCCTCACCCAGCTCGCGGGGCGGCGTCCGCTTCAGCTCAGCGCGCGGTGACGGGCCGCCAGGCGGGCGACGGCCTCGGCGAGGACCTCGGGCGGGTGGACGAAGGGGAGGCGGAGATGGCGGGCGTCGGCGGAGGAGACCCGGAACTCCTCGGCGGGCAGCAGCGCGACACCGTCCCGCAGCGCGTGCTGGAGCAGGGCCGGAGCGACGGGATCGGGGAGCTCGGCCCACAGGGACAGCCCGCCTCCGGGGAGCCGCCAGCGCCAGTCCGGCGCGTGGCCGGTGAGGGCGGCGGCCAGGGCGTCGCGGCGGGCGCGGAGCTCGGGCAGGCGGTGGGCCAGCGCCTCCTCCTGGTGCTCCAGCAGCCAGGCGGCCTGCACCTGGGCGTCGACGGACGCGCCGAGGTCCATGACGCCGCGGGCCGCGTCGATGTAGCGGATCAGGTGCCGGGGGCCGCGCACCCAGCCGATGCGCAGGCCGCCCCAGTGCACCTTGCTCATCGTCCCGATGGACAGGACGTTCGCGCCGCCCGCGAGGAGGAGCGGGCGCGGCCCGTCGAGGCGCAGGTCGAGCAGGGCGAGGTCCTCGATGACCAGGGTGGCGAGGCCGGGCAGGCGCGCCGCCCGTCCCGCGGACAGGAGCGCTCCGCTGGGATTGGCGTAGGCGGGCGTCACCACGACGCCGTCGAGCGGGGCGGCGGGGAGCGCGGCGCCGTGGCCGTCCACGGGAAGGGGCCTGAGGCGCAGCGCGTGGGCGCGGAGGGCGGTCAGGATCGACGGGGAGGTCGGATCCTCGACGCCCACCTCCGCCCCCGCGGGAAGGGCCGAGGCCGCGAGCCACAGCGCCTGGACCGCCCCCGCCGTGACGGTCACCTCGTCGGGCGCGGTCGGCACGCCGTGCCCGGCGAACCACGCGCAGATCCGCTCCCTGAGCCCGGGCAGCCCGCCCGGGTAGTAGCCGCTGCCCGACAGGGGCGGCGACGTCTCCGCCCTGGCCCGCGCCATGAGGGGATGCGCGGGCGGGGCGGCCAGCGTCAGATCGATCAGTGCGCCGCCCGCGGCCGCGTTCTGGGCCGCCATGTGCGCGACATGATGGGCGTCGACGGTCCGGTGCGGCCGGGGCGCCGCGGCCTCGGCCACCC
Source organism: Actinocorallia longicatena (assembly GCF_039534125.1). Classification (NCBI taxonomy): domain Bacteria; kingdom Bacillati; phylum Actinomycetota; class Actinomycetes; order Streptosporangiales; family Thermomonosporaceae; genus Actinocorallia; species Actinocorallia longicatena. The sequence continues at coordinate 112,144 of NZ_BAAAUV010000003.1, forward strand.
ACGACCCGGCCCCCACCTGGCTCTCCAGGCGCCCGTCGGCCCGCAGCCTGTCATAGGCCGCCTCGACGGTCCGCCGGCTCACCGCGAGCCCCGCGGCCAGCGCCCGCTCCGAGGGCAGCCGGGTCCCGACCCCGAGCGCCCCCTCTTCCATGAGGTTCCCGAGCTTGCGCGCCAGCCGCTGATAGAGCGCGCCTTCGCCGCCCGACCAGGCGCCGAGCAGCCGCCGGACCTCCTCGACCCCCGCCTCCGTCACCCCGCCGCCTTCGTGATGCGAGGCGGAGGTCAGACGTTGAAGCGGAACTCGACCACGTCGCCGTCGCGCATCACGTAGTCCTTGCCCTCCATGCGGGCCTTGCCCGCGGAGCGGGCGCTGGGGACGGAGCCCTCGGCGATGAGGTCGGCGTAGGAGACGATCTCGGCCTTGATGAAGCCGCGCTGGAAGTCGGAGTGGATGACGCCGGCGGCCTCGGGGGCGGTGGCGCCCTTCTTGATCGTCCAGGCGCGGGCCTCCTTCGGGCCCGCCGTCAGGTAGGTCTGGAGGCCGAGGGTGTCGAAGCCGACGCGGACGAGCTGGGCGAGACCGGACTCCTCCTGGCCCATCGACTGCAGGAGCTCCAGCGCCTCGTCGTCGGGGAGCTCGATCAGCTCGGACTCGATCTTGGCGCTGAGGAAGATGGCCTCGGCCGGGGCGACCAGGTCGCGCAGCTTGGCCCTGAGGGTCTCGTCGCCGAGTTCCTCGTCGTCGAGGTTGAAGACGTAGAGGAAGGGCTTGGCGGTCAGCAGGTGCAGCTCGCGCAGGAGAACGCGGTCGAGGCCGGCGCCGAAGGCCGTCCTGCCCTCGTTGAGGATCGCCTCGGCCTTGCGGACCTCGTCGAGGACGGCGATGGCGTCCTTGTCCTTCTTGAGCTTGACCTCCTTCTCGAGACGCGGGATGGCCTTCTCGATCGTCTGGAGGTCGGCGAGGATCAGCTCGGTGTTGATCGTCTCGATGTCGCGCAGCGGGTCGGTCTCGCCGTCGACGTGGGTGACGTCCGGGTCGTTGAAAGCACGGATGACCTGGCAGATCGCGTCGGTGTCGCGGATGTTGGCCAGGAACTTGTTGCCGAGGCCCTGGCCCTCGGACGCGCCCTTGACGATCCCGGCGATGTCGACGAACTCGATCGTCGCGGGGATGATCTTCGCCGAGCCGAAGACCTTGGCGAGGCCGTCCAGCCGGGGGTCGGGCACGCCGACGATGCCCACGTTCGGCTCGATGGTGGCGAACGGGTAGTTCGCGGCCAGCGCGTCGTTCTTGGTCAGGGCGTTGAAGAGCGTGGACTTGCCGACGTTCGGCAGACCGACGATCCCGATCGAAAGGCTCACGTCCAGCGAGTTTAGTCATGGCCGGGCGACGCCCCGTCCCGAACCCTCGTGATCACCCGTCCCGACGGAGATCGTTCAGCGTTTGCCGAGGAACTCCCGGATGTGGCGGAAGGCCGCTTTGCCCTCGGGGACGAAGTCGGCGAAGACGGGGAAGACGTGCACCTGGTCGTTCCACTCCTGGTGGACGACGTCGACCCCGGCCTCGGTGGCGAGCCTGGCGACGAGGCGGGCGTCGTCGCGGAGGACCTCGGTGCTGCTGGCGATCACCATGAGGGGCGGGAAGCCGGTGTAGTCGCCCCTGATCGGGTCGTGCAGTGCGTCCTGCTCGTCGGCGCCCTCGGTGAAGACCCCGCCGAGCCAGCGCACCTTGGAGGCGGGGATGAGGTGGTCGGTGCGCTCGTTGTCGGCGTGGGAGGCCGCGGTGCACAGCAGGTCGGCCCACGGGCAGATCACGACGGCGGCGGCCGGGAGGGTCTCGCCGCGGCGCTTCAGGGCGTGCAGCAGCGACAGTGCCAGATGGCCGCCGGCGGAGTCCCCGCCCACCACGATGTCGCCGGGGGCGTGCCCGCGGGCCAGCAGCGACTCGTAGGCGAGCATCGCGTCGGTGAGGGCGTCGGCCGGGGTGTGCTCGGGCGAGAGCCGGTAGTCGACCATGAGGACCGGGCGGCGGGTCGCCGCCGACAGCCGCCACGACAGCCCGCGGAACAGGCGCGGGTTGCCGAAGAAGTACCCGCCGCCGTGCAGGTAGAGGAAGACCTTGCCCTCGTCGACGACCCGGGAGCGCACCCACTCGCCGCCGAACCGCCCGAAGTCCTCCTGGACGATCTCGACGCCGTTCGGCACCCGGTTGGTGGCGCCGACGCGGTCCGCCCAGCGGCGCACCCGCAGCAGCCCCGCGGTGGTGTCCGGCGCGGTCTCCCACAGACGGCGGGCGGCCTGGCGGATCACCTTGTTAGCGATCTTCGACTGGCGGGTGGGAGGGCTGTCGGGCCCCAGCAGCAGATCCATGGAGCAAGTGTCACGCCGACGCCCGGAAGAGACAATATGTCCAACGACACGCTGTGGATAACTCCGGGAGAAGCCCGATACTCGTGCGACGATCGAACGCATGAGCGTAGCGCTGCTGGTGGGACTGGCGATCGGAGTGGTTCTGGGCTTCGCGCTGGCCACCGCGCGCCAGGCCGGGCTGATCGCCCGGGCGAAGGCGGCCGAGGAGAAGCTCGTCTACGCCGAGCAGAAGATGGCCGAACAGTTCGAGGCGGTCTCGGCACGGGCTCTCGACGCCTCCAACCAGCGGTTCCTCGAACTGGCCGACACCCGGCTGAAGGCCGCCGGCGTCGAGGCCGCGGGCGAGCTCGAACGCCGCAAGCAGGCGGTGGAGCATCTCGTGGCGCCGCTGAACGAGACCCTCGGGAAGGTCTCGGAACAGCTCAGGGAGCTGGAGTCGAGCCGCAGGGAATCGCACGCGATGCTCGCCAAGCAGGTCGACTTCGTCCGGCAGAGCTCCGAGGGGCTGCGCTCGGAGACCCAGACCCTCGTGCGGGCGCTGCAACGTCCCGAGGCCCGGGGCCGGTGGGGAGAACTGCAGCTCAGGCGGGTCGTGGAGCTCGCCGGGATGACCCCGCACTGCGACTTCTCCGAGCAGGCCAGCGCGCATACGGCCGAGGGGACCGTACGGCCGGACCTGGTCGTGCGGTTGACGGGCGAGCGCACGATCGTCGTGGACTCGAAGGTGTCGCTGGCCGCCTATCTCGAGGCCGCGAGCGGCAGGGAGACGCGGATGGAGGCGCACGCCCGCCATCTGAAGGACCATGTGGACCGGCTGTCGGCGAAGGCCTACTGGCAGGCGTTCAGCCCGGCGCCGGAGTTCGTCGTGCTGTTCGTGCCGGGCGAGGCGTTCCTGGCCCCCGCGCTCGACGTCGATCCCGGGCTGCTGGAGTACGCGATGGCGAAGAAGGTGCACATCGCCACGCCCACCACGCTGATCAGCATGCTGCGGACCGCCGCCTACACCTGGCAGCAGGCGGCGCTGTCGCGCAACGCCCGTCAGGTGTTCGAGCTGGGGCGCGAGCTGTACGACCGGCTCGGCACCCTCGGCGGGCACCTCGACGAGATGGGCCGTGCGCTGTCCGGCGCGGTCCGCTCCTACAACCGCACGGTCGGCTCGCTGGAGAACCGGGTCCTGGTCAGCGCGCGCAAGCTCAACGAGCTGGGCGTCACGGACGCGGCCCTGGACTCGGCGCGGCCGGTCGAGGACACACCACGCTCTTTGTCGGCCGCGGAACTGCTCGAAGGACAGATCCAGACGGTAGGTTTCGCTGCACGGACGAGTCCGGAGGACGTCAGATGATCGTTGAATCGCGCGAGAAGGCGGCGCGCTCGGAGGGCCAGGGCCCGCGGCGCCGGCGCGCAGGCAAGTCCACCTCGGCCGCCTCCCCCGTCACCCTGACCGGCCGCGGCGGCATCGCCGTGATCTTCGTGCTGTCGCTGGTGGGCGCGCTGATCGGCTGGTCGTTCCTGCCCGGCCTGATCTTCGTGCTGGCCTGCGTGCTGGCCGCCCTGGCGACCAAGCCCGCCGCCCTGCCCGGCCTCGCCGTCGCCCCGCCCGTGGCCTACTTCCTGGCCATGTCCACCGGCTCCGTCGTCCACACCCTGGGCGACCGCAACTTCCTGCAGAGCCTGGCCGTCGACCTCCCGCTCAAGCTCGGCGGCTCGGCCGCCTGGCTCTTCGGCGGCACCGCCCTGGCCCTGGCCATCGCCTTCAAGCGCGGCCTCCTCCAGGCCTGGCGCGCCCTGAACACCGAGGCCGCCGCCTTCCGCCTCACCCAGGACCGCACCACCGAGGAGGACCCGGTCCGCTGGGACGAGTCCTGACCCGCCCATCCCGGCACGCCGTCACGGCACGCCATCCCGGCACGACGGCGGCCACGGGGCTCCTGTCCGCACCGGCCGTCCGGTTCGACGCTCTTCGGCTTCGCCGCCGCGCAGAATCTTCCCCGATCTTCGGCTCCGCCGGGGAAGGGCGGTCCGGGCCCGGCGGCCACGCTGACGGTCTCTTTCCCCGGTCCGCCACGGGAAAGGCCGCCCGCCTGCGGCGAGCGGCCTTTCCGGAACATGGTCGGCACCCGACGGCGCGGCGGGATCAGGCCCTGAGGTCGCGGCGGAGCTCGTGCGGGAGGGCGAAGATCATCTTCTCGCGGACCGACTCGATCTCCTGCACGTCGGTGAAGCCGTGCTGGGCGAGGAAGTCGACGACGCCCTCGACGAGGATCTCGGGGGCCGAGGCTCCGGAGCTGACGCCCACCGTGAGGGCGCCCTCCAGCCAGGCGGGGTCGATCTCGGCGGCGTAGTCGACCAGGTGGGCGGTCTTGGCGCCGTAGTCCTTGGCCACCTCGACCAGGCGCTTGGAGTTCGAGGAGTTCCGGGAGCCGACGACGATGACCACGTCGGACTCGGCGGCGATCTCCTTGATGGCGGTCTGACGGTTCTGGGTGGCGTAGCAGATGTCGTCCGAGGGCGGCGACTGGAGCAGGGGGAAGCGCTCGCGGAGGGCGTCGACCGTCTCGTTGGTCTCGTCGACCGACAGGGTGGTCTGGGAGAGCCAGACGATCTTCTCGGGGTCGCGGACCTCGACGTTCGCCACGTCGGAGGGGCCGTCCACGAGCTGGATGTGGGCCGGGGCCTCGCCCGTCGTGCCGATCACCTCGGGGTGGCCCTGGTGGCCGATCAGGAGGATGTCGTAGTCGTCCTTGGCGAAGCGGACGGCCTCCTTGTGGACCTTGGTCACGAGAGGGCAGGTCGCGTCGATCGTGCGCAGCTTGAGGGCCGCGGCCTCGTCGTGGACGACCGGGGCGACCCCGTGCGCGGAGAAGACGACGATCGCGTCCTCGGGTACCTCGTCGGTCTCGTCGACGAAGATCGCGCCGCGCTCCTCGAGGGTCTTCACCACGTGGACGTTGTGGACGATCTGCTTACGGACGTAGATCGGCGCCCCGTACTGCTCGAGGGCCTTCTCGACGGCCTGCACCGCGCGGTCGACTCCGGCGCAGTAGCCCCGCGGCTTGGCGAGGAGGACACGCCGGCGTACAACTGGCTCGGTGCTCGCAACTGTCATGGGCTCATTTTACGTTTCACCCGGCCAACGCTCACCCGACGTCCGGAATGTGACCCAATGCACCCTGCGGGTGGCGATATTTCCGTTCACTGGGGGTGACCACCACCCCACAATTGCGGCACAGTGGAAGGCACATACTTCCCCCAGCACCACCCGTTTTTGGACAGCAGGGAGCAGAGACGATGCCGCGTACCCCGCGAGAGGTGGGTAAGCAGGTCCACGAGGCCGTGAACGAGCAGGTCAGGGATCTGCCGATTCACGCGGCCCGGCTGGCGATGTTCGGTGTCGGCCGGACCCTCCTGCTCACCGACCGGGTCAGCAAGGACTACCGCGACCTCAAGGAGGGCGACCTGCGGCGCGTCCTCGGCCGGATCAAGGACGACGCCGAGAAGGTCGCCGGCAAGGTCACCGGCAGGCTCTCCGACACCCCGGTCGGCCGCGTGCTCGATCTGGTCGTCCCGAAGCCCGCCGCACCGCAGGCCGCGACCCCGGTCGCCTCCCCGCCGGCCGAGATCGCCCTCGGCAAGCCCAAGCCCTCCCCCGCCCCGGCACCCGAGCCCGTCAAGGCCGCCCCGCCCGTGGCCGAGCCCGCCCCCGTCACGGTCCCCGAGCCCGTCGCGAAGACCGAGCCGATCGCCAAGCCCGAGCCCGTCGCCAAGTCTGAGCCCGTCGCCAAGTCTGAGCCCGTCGCCAAGCCCGAGCCCGTCAAGGCGCGGCCCGCCAAGCCCGAGCCGGTCAAGGCGGCCGCCGCGGTCGCGGAACCCGTCGCCACGGTGGAGCCGATCACGAAGGCCAGGTCCGCCGCCAAGGCCAAGGCGGCCGCCAAGGTCGAGCCCGCCGCCAAGTCCGACGCCGCCGCCAAGGTGAAGGCCGCCAAGGCCAAGCCCGCCGTGAAGACGAAGGCCGAGCCGGTCGCCGCCGCGGTCGACACAGTGGTCGAGCCCGCCGCCGAGCCCCTGCTCGCCCCGGTCGCCGAGAGCGTCGGCACCGCGGAGCTGCCCGTCCCGAACTACGACGAGCTCACCCACGCCTCGCTCCGCGCCCGCCTGCGCAAGCTCACCTCCGCCGAGGTCATCGTCCTGCGCGCCTACGAGACCGCCAACCTCAACCGCGAAGAGATCATCAAGATGTACGACAACCGCATCGAGAAGCTCTCCCAGCAGCCCTAGAAGCAGCCCTAGAAGCAGCCCGGAAGGCGGCCCTCCCCCGGGGACGGCCGCCTTCCGCGTTCCCGAAGCCCCGCATATGCCGCGATAAGGACAAAGTTCGATGTCGTAGGGGGCCCTGCGGCTCCCGGGCGGATATCTTCGAGCGGTGGAACCGAATCGGCCGGTGGCGGCGCGGGACATGCGGGCCTCCGACGCCGACCGGGAGCGGATCGCGGAGCTGCTGCACGAGGCCGTCTCGGACGGCCGCCTCACGCTCGAGGAGCACTCGGAGCGGATCGAGCGGGTCTACCAGGCCAAGACCCTCGGCGAGCTCACGGCCTTCACCCGCGACCTGCTCCCCGAGGAGCAGCAGCCGTTCCGGATCGACGGCAGGGCCCTGCTGGCGCTGTTCGGCTCCTCCAAGCGCGAGGGCCGCTGGGTCGTCCCCGCGAAGCTGCCGGTGGCGGCGCTGTTCGGCACCATCGAGCTCGACCTGACCGACGCGATCCTCCAGCGCAAGCACATCACCCTGGACGTCTCCGCCCTCGGGGGCAGGCTCCGCCTGATCGTCCCCGACGGCGTCGAGGTCCGCATCACCGGCAGGACCGTCCTGGCCACGAAGGACCTCCGCAATCCCAAGCCGGGCCCGAACGCGGCGGAGGGCCCCGTGGTCGAGGTGACCGGGACCCTCCTGCTCGGCTCCGTGAAGGTCGTCAGGCCGAAGCGGAAGCGCTTCCGCCTGCGCCGCGAGGCCTGACCGCGCCCGAAGCCGGGCGGCCGTGGCGTGAGGCGCTCAGATCGCGGTGTCGAAGTTGATCGCCGAGTAGGCGCGGAGCTTGTTGAGGCGGTGCTCGCCGTCGACGCGGCGGATGGTGCCGCTGCGGCCGCGCATGACCAGGGAGCTGGTCGTCGCGATGCCCTTGCTGTAGCGGACACCGCGGGTGAGCTCGCCGTCGGTGATGCCGGTGGCGGCGAAGAAGACGTCGTCGGAGCTGACGAGGTCGTGGGTGGTGAGGACGCGCGCCGGGTCGTGGCCTGCGTCGATGGCGCGGCGGCGCTCCGCCTCGTCCTTGGGCCACATGCGGCCCTGGATGACGCCGCCGAGGCACTTCATCGCGCAGGCGGCGATGATCCCCTCGGGGGTGCCGCCGATGCCGAGCAGCAGGTCGATGCCCGTGCCCTCCTTGGCGGCCATGATCGCGCCCGCGACGTCGCCGTCCCGGATGAACTTGATCCGGGCACCGGCCTCGCGGATCTCCTTGACGATCCCCTCGTGCCGCGGACGGTCGAGGATCATGATCGTGACGTCCTCGGGCGCGGAGCCCTTGGCCCTGGCCACGGCGCGGATGTTGTCGCCGATGGGCCGCTCGATGTCGACGACGTCGGCGGCCTCGGCGCCGGTGACCAGCTTCTCCATGTAGAAGACGGCCGACGGGTCGTACATCGAGTGCCGGGGCGCGACCGCGATGACCGCGATGGCGTTGGGCATGCCCAGGGCGTTGAGCGTGGTGCCGTCGACCGGGTCGACCGCGACGTCGCACTCGGCGCCGGTACCGTCCCCGACCTCCTCGCCGTTGAAGAGCATGGGCGCGTTGTCCTTCTCGCCCTCACCGATCACGACGACGCCCTGCATGGACACGGTGTTGATCAGCTGGCGCATGGCGTTGACCGCGGCGCCGTCCGCACCGAGCTTGTCGCCCCGGCCCACCCAGCGGGCCGCGGCCAGGGCGGCGGCCTCGGTGACCCGGACGAGTTCGAGCGCGAGGTTGCGGTCCGGGGCCTCCGGCGCGGTGGCGAGCGGCGAGAAGTCAGACATGACAGGCCCTTCGGTCGACAGGGATGCGAGGCAATTCTCTGATCCTGGAACCCGATCTCACAAATTGGACCAGACCAAGGGCCTGCACCATTCGGCAGTGGCGTAATCTCTGGACCCATGAGCAGCGAGATCGAAGAGACCGGAACGAGGGTCTCAGAGCGGGGGGCCGCCACGCGTGGCGCCCTGCTCCAGGCCGCGCGCGAGGTGTTCTGCGAGGAGGGGTTCGCGCAGGCGGCCGTCACGGACATCGTGGCCAAGGCCGGAGCCAGCGTGGGCAGCCTCTACCACCACTTCAACGGCAAAGCCGACCTTTACCTCACGCTGTTCGAGGAGTTCCAGGTACGGCAGCAGGACCGCACCCGCGAGGCCCTGGCCACGGTCCGCGAGGCCGGCGAGACCGACCCGATGCGCCTGTTCCTGGCGGGCGCGAGCGCCTACCTGGACGGCTCGGTCTCCGAACGCGAGATCTCCAAGCTGTTCATCTCCGGCGACGGCCCGCCCGGGTTCGACCGGATCATGCGCGAGCGCCTGCGCAAGTGGGCCCGCCGCAACGCCGCCCTGTTCCACACCGAGGACGGCGGGGTCAACGAGCCCCTGGTCCTGGTGCTGACGGGCGCCATGATCGGTGCGGTCTCCGAGGTCTCACTGATCGAGGACGAGAGCACCGCCCGCGAGCTCGCCGCCTCGATCGTCAAGGTGCTGGGGACGATCCACGGATGACCGGCACCCAGACCCCCAGGCGCGAGACCCGCGTCGTCTCCGAGGGCTTCGTCAAGCGCCTGACCGCGGGTCCCGGCCAGTTCTTCCTCGCCATCGGCGCCTGCCTGCTGCTGGTCCTCGCGGTGTTCCTCATCACACCGCGCAACGAGAGCGGCGACCTCCGCCCGGCGATCAACTACTCCTGGGACGCCAAGGCGATCGCCAGGAACGCTCCCTACCAGGCGTGGGCGCCGGAGAACCTGCCCGAGGCCTGGCGTGCGACGTCCAGCCGGCTGACGGGGCTCAACTCCGAGCCGAACGAGGCCGGGAAGAAGATCGTCAGCTGGCATCTGACCTTCCTGACGCCGACGGAGAAGCTGGCCTCGTTCGAGCAGAGCAACGAGCGGGCCGACACCCCGAGCGGCTTCGTCCGGCGGATGACCAACGTCTACCAGTCGAGCCCGCAGCAGGCCATCGGCACCCAGACGATCAACGGAGCGTCCTGGGACAAGTTCCGCAACGAGGACAAGAAGCAGAACTCTCTCGTCCGCCGGATGCCCGACCTCACGCTGATCGTCACGGGGGTCACCGACTGGGACGAGCTGACCGTCCTGGCCTCGTCGCTGGTGGCCCAGCCGCAGGCCAAGTAGGGACCCGGCGGGACTCAGAAGGGCGCGTCGCCGTCCGGTTTGGGCGCCATCGCGGCGGCCAGCCGGGCGCGCGCCCCCTCCAGCCACTCCTCGCAGATGGCGGCGAGCCTCTCTCCGCGCTCCCACAGCGACAGGGACTCCTCGAGGGTGAGGCCCCCGGTCTCCAGTCGCTTGACGACCTCCGCGAGCTCGTCGCGGGCCTTCTCGTATGAGAGCGTCTCCTCGGCCATAGGCTCAGCGTATGGGAGTGGAGACGTCGCCGGAGGCACCCGTACCGGTGCGGCAGGTGCTGAACATGGTCGGCGGCTGGATCGGGCGGCTCGGCCGGATCTGGGTCGAGGGCCAGATCACCGAGGTCAACCGGCGCGGGAACACCGTCTACCTGACCCTGCGGGACCCGGCGGCGAACATGTCGGTCCGGGTGGTGGGCTCCTGGGCGGTGTTCGACAACCCGGCCGTCGTCGACGGGGCCAGGGTCGTGATCCACGCCAAACCGGACTTCTACATCAACCGGGGCTCCTTCTCTCTGACGGCCATCGAGGTGCGGGCGGTCGGGGTCGGGGAACTGCTGGCACGGCTGGAGCAGCTCAAGCGGACGCTCCAGGCCGAGGGACTCTTCCGGCCCGAGCGCAAGCGCGGCCTGCCGTTCCTGCCCGGCGCGATCGGCCTGATCTGCGGCCGGGACAGCGCCGCCGAGCGGGACGTGCTGGAGAACGCCCGGCGCCGCTGGCCCGCGGTGGAGTTCACGATCGAGACCGTGGCCGTGCAGGGCGTGAACGCGGTCGGCGAGGTCGTCGAGGCCCTGCGCAAGCTCGACGCCGACCCCGCGATCGACGTCATCATCATCACGCGCGGCGGCGGTTCGCTGGAGGACCTGCTGCCCTTCTCCGACGAGACCATGGTCAGGGCGGTCGCCGGGGCCAGGACCCCGGTCGTGTCCGCGATCGGGCACGAGCAGGACTCGCCGCTGCTGGACTTCGTGGCCGACCTGCGGGCCTCGACGCCCACGGACGCGGCCAAGAAGGTCGTCCCGGACGTCCGGGAGCAGGTCCAGCTCGTCCGGCAGATGCGCGACCGGGGGCGCCGGGCGGTGATGGGCAGGATCGACCGCGAGTCGACCTGGCTGTCCTCGGTCAGGTCGCGGCCCGCGCTGGCCGACCCGGTCCGGGAGATCGAGCGGCAGCACGAGCGGGTGCTGGCGGCCAGGGACCGGACCCGGCGGGCGCTGACCGTCGCGCTGGACCGGGCGGAGGACCGGCTGGAGCACACGAGGGCACGGTTGACGGCCCTGTCCCCCGCCGCCACTCTTGAGCGCGGCTACGCGATCGTCCAGCGGCCCGGCGGCGAGGTCGTCCGGTCGGCGGAGGATCTGCGCGGCGGCGACGACCTGCTGGTCAGGCTCCCTGACGGAAAGGTCTCCGTAACGGTACGCGAAGGCCTTGACCAGGAGTGACGGACGTCATATAGCCTTCCGTGAACAATCCTCACATTCAGGAGTTCCGGATGCGTGATCGGCAAGCCAGACTCGCCACCTACGGCGCGTTCGCCATCCAAGGCCTCTGCTTCGCCTCGCTGGTCACCCGGGTGCCGCAGATCCAGCGCGTCCACGATCTGAGCGACGGGGACCTCGCGCTGGTGCTGCTGCTCGTCCCGGTGATCGCCGGCGTCGGCAGCGCCCTGTCGGGGATGCTCTTCACCCGCTTCGGCAGCGGGCCCGTCCTGCGGGTCTCGCAGCCCGCGGTCTGCCTCGCGATCATGGGCGTGGGCCTGACCGGCGGGAACCTCGGCGCCCTGTACGCCGCGACCGCGCTGTTCGGCCTGTTCGTCGGCGCCGTGGACGCCTCGATGAACGCCCAGGCCGTGGCCGTCGAGCGGCACGAGGGCAAGAGCGTCCTGTCCGGTTTCTACGCCGTGTGGAGCGCGGCGGGCGGCGCCGGCGCGCTGTGGGTCGCGCTGGCCAACAAGCTCGATCTCTCCCTGTTCGCCGGGTTCGCTCCCCCGGCCCTGCTCGGCATCGCCGCCTCGCTGTACATCGGCCGCCACCTCTACAAGAAGGACGAGGAGGGCTCCGGCCCCTCGGCCGCCGAGCTCAAGGCCGCCGCCAAGAACGTCCCGTGGAAGCCGATCCTGCTGGTCGGCACCGCGATGGGCTGCTTCTACCTCGCCGACGCCGCGATCTCGACCTACGGCACCAAGTACCTCGAGGACGAGCTGGACGCCTCCTCCGTCGTCGCCCCGCTCGCCTACGTCGCCTACCAGATCGCGATGATCCTCAGCCGGGGCGTCGCCGACTTCGGCGTCCGCCGCCGCGGCCCGGTCGCGGTCGTCCGGATCGGCGCGCTGGTCGGGTTCGTCGGCATGGTGGGCGTCGTCGCCGCGCCGAACGCGGCCGTCGCGATCGCCGCCGTGACGGTCATGGGCCTCGGCCTGTGCGTGGTCGCGCCGATCTCCTTCTCCGCCGCGGGCCAGGTCGACCCGACGGGCCTCGGCATCGCGGTCTCCCGCGTCAACCTGTTCAACTACGCCGGGTTCGTCCTGGGCGCCGCCGTCATCGGGGCGTTCGCGCCGGAGGAGGGCGAGAGCAACCTGCGCGTCGCCTTCATGATCCCGACCGCCCTGATCCTGGTGATCTTCTTCCTGGCCCCGTCGTTCGCGCCGAAGCCCGCGGCCGTCGAGGAGAACGTCGCGGCCTGACGCTAGAGGGCCCTGGCCAGCAGGCGGACCGCTTCGGCCAGCCGGTGGGGCGGCTGGGAGGCGTAGCCCAGCAGGAGGGCGCCGGGCGTGGTCGGCTGGAGGGTCACGCCCAGCGCCGACGCCCGTTCGAAGAAGCCCTCCTCCGCGCCCTCGAGATGGACGTACAGGTGCAGGCCCGCCGAGACGCCCTCCACCCTGGCCTGCGGAAGATGGGCGGCCAGCGCCTCCACCAGCGCGTCCCGGCGGGACCTGTACAGGCGCCGCATGTGCCGCAGATGCCGGTCGTAGCGGCCGGAGGCCAGCAGATGGGCCAGGGCGTGCTGGTCGACGGCCGGTGAGCCCAGGTCGGTGTCGACGCGGTGCCGGGCCGCGGCGGCGGCGAGGGCGGGCGGGGCGACCAGCCAGCCGAGCCGCAGCGCGGGGGCGAGCGCCTTGCTGACCGAGCCCAGCAGCACCACCCGGTCGGGCGCGACGCCCTGGAGGCAGCCGACGGGCTCGCGGTCGTAGCGGAACTCGGCGTCGTAGTCGTCCTCGAGCACATGGCCGCCGGTCTCCCGCGCCCAGGCCAGCAGCGCCGCCCGCCGGGCCGGGGAGAGCACGACCCCGGTCGGGAACTGGTGGGCGGGGGTCAGCAGCGCGGTCCTCGCGCCGGAGCGGGCGAGGGCGGCGACGTCCATCCCCTCGGCGTCGACGGGGATCGGCAGCAGCGGCACCCCGGTCGCCCGCAGCAGCGGGATCTGCCGCTCGGAGGTCGGATCCTCCAGCGCCAGCGGGCCGCCGAGCAGCCGGACGACCGTCGACAGGCCGTGCGCGACCCCACCGGTGATCACGATCTGGCCGGGGGCGGCGACGGCGGCCCGTACCCGGCCCAGATAACCCGCGAGCTCCTCCCGCAGCTCCGCGACGCCCGCCGGATCGGGATAGGCGAACTCGCTGTGGGGCATCGCGGCGAGGGCGTGGCGCAGCGCCGACAGCCACGCCGCGCGCGGGAAGGCCGACAGGTCGGGCACGCCCGGGCGCAGGTCGTAGGGGCCCGCGGTCTCGGCCGCCCGGCACTCCGCGCCGGCCCGCTCCTGCGGCTCCGCGACGTCCGCCGGCGCGCAGGACCCGGCGACCCTGGTGCCGTCGCCGGTGCGCGACAGCAGGAACCCCTCGGCGACGAGCTGCTCGTAGGCGGAGACGATCACTCCCCTGGCCACTCCCAGATCATGGGCGAGGGCCCGGCTGGAGGGCAGGCGCGTCCCTCCGGTCAGGCGGCCGTCGCGGACGGCCCGGCGCAGCTCGGCGGCGACCTGGGCGCCCAGCCGTCCCCTGGACCGGTCGACGGTCAGATGCAGATCGCTCATGGCTCCCACCCTCGCATCGAATGGTCCTGTTATCCAGCTCGGAAATGGACCTGGGGCGAGGACCATTGGGCCCCTAGCGTCAAGGACATGGATCTTGTGATGACCCGGGCCGCGGCGCCGGGCGGACTGCGCGGCGTCCTCGGCGCGACCGGCGGCATGACCCTCGTCGGCACCCTCGCGGCGATCTCGGCGACCATCGGCCGGTACCCCGTCTTCTCCGGGCAGGCCCTGCGGTACGCGCTGGCGGCGGCGATCCTGCTGCCGCTGGCCGCCCGGCAGAGGTCCCGTGCCGCCGGGCCGCTGGGCGTCCGGGACCTGTTCCTGCTGCTGGCCCTGACGGCGACAGGCCTGGCCGGGTTCAACTACTGCCTGGTCGAGGCCGCCCGCCACGCGGACCCCGCGACGGTCGCCACCGTCGTCGGCGGGGCCCCGGTGGTCATGGCGTTCGCGGGGCCGCTGGTCGCGGGGCACCGGCCGTCCCTGCGGGTCCTGCTCGGCGCGCTCCTGGTCGCGGGCGGCGCGGGCCTGGCCAACGGGGTCGGCGGCGGCAGCGCGGAGGGCTTCGCCTACGCGGCCGGGGCCCTCGCCGGCGAGCTGCTGTTCTCCCTGCTGGCGCTGCCGCTGCTGCCCAAGCTGGGTCCGGTGCGGCTGTCGGCGTACTGCACGGCGCTGGCCGTCCCGATGCTGGCGGCGCTGGCGGTGATCGCCGGGGAGAGCCCGCGCGTCCCCACCGCGGGCGAGGGCGCCGCGATCGTCTACGCCGGGGTCGTCATCACGGTGGTGGCGTTCCTGCTCTGGTACGACGCCCTGGGGCGGCTGGGGCCCGACCGGGCGTCGCTGTTCGCCGGGGTCATCCCGATCTCGGCGGCCGTCACCACGATGGTCCTCGGGCTGGGCGTCCCGTCGGGGGCGACGCTCGCCGGGTGCCTCCTGGTGGCGGCGGGCGTGACCTACGGGACTACCCTGGGGGGCGGTCAGGACTACCGGAAGAAGGACGACGATGCCTGAGTTCGCCTACACCGAGCTGCTGCCCCTCGGAAAGGACTCCGAGACCGAGTACCGGCTCCTCACGACCGAGGGCGTGTCGACGGTCGAGGCGGCGGGCCGGACCTTCCTCCAGGTGGAGCCCGAGGCGATCCGGCTGCTGACCGAGACGGCGATCCACGACATCCAGCACCTCCTGCGCCCCGCCCACCTGGCCCAGCTCCGCAAGATCCTGGACGACCCCGAGGCCTCCCCCAACGACCGTTTCGTGGCGCTGGACCTGCTGAAGAACGCGGGCATCGCCTCCGGCGGGATCCTGCCGATGTGCCAGGACACCGGCACCGCGATCGTCATGGGCAAGCGCGGCCAGAACGTCCTGACCGACGGCCGCGACGAGGAGCACCTCAGCCGCGGCGTCTACGACGCCTACACCCGGCTCAACCTGCGCTACTCCCAGATGGCCCCGATCACCATGTGGGAGGAGAAGAACACCGGCTCCAACCTGCCCGCGCAGATCGAGCTGTACGCCACCGAGGGCGACGCCTACAAGTTCCTGTTCATGGCCAAGGGCGGCGGCTCGGCCAACAAGTCCTACCTGTACCAGGAGACCAAGGCCGTCCTGAACGAGAAGCGGATGCTCTCCTTCCTGGAGGAGAAGATCCGCAGCCTCGGCACCGCGGCCTGCCCGCCCTACCACCTGGCGATCGTCGTGGGCGGCACCAGCGCCGAGTTCGCGTTGAAGACGGCCAAGTACGCCTCGGCCCACTACCTCGACCACATGCCCACCGAGGGCTCCGCGGGCGGCCAGGGCTTCCGCGACCTAGAGCTGGAGCAGCAGGTCTTCGAGCTCACCCAGAAGCTCGGCATCGGCGCCCAGTTCGGCGGCAAGTACTTCTGCCACGACGTCCGGGTGATCCGGCTGCCCCGGCACGGCGCGTCCTGCCCGGTCGCCATCGCGGTCTCCTGCTCGGCCGACCGCCAGGTCCTGGCGAAGATCACGGCCGAGGGCGTCTTCATCGAGAACCTGGAGACCGACCCGGCCCGCTTCCTGCCCGACACCACCGACGAGCATCTCGACGACGACGTCGTCAAGATCGATCTCAACCGTCCCATGGCCGACATCCGCGCCGAGCTGTCCCGCTTCCCGGTCAAGACCCGCCTCTCCCTGACCGGCACCCTGGTCGTGGCCCGCGACATCGCCCACGCCAAGATCAAGGAACGCCTCGACGCGGGCGGCGAGATGCCCCAGTACCTGAAGGACCACCCGGTCTACTACGCGGGCCCGGCCAAGACCCCCGAGGGCTACGCCTCCGGCTCCTTCGGCCCGACCACCGCGGGCCGCATGGACTCCTACGTCGAGGAGTTCCAGGCGGCCGGCGGCTCCCTGGTCATGCTGGCCAAGGGCAACCGCTCCCAGCAGGTCACCGACGCCTGCGCCAAGCACGGCGGCTTCTACCTGGGCTCCATCGGCGGCCCCGCCGCCCGTCTGGCCCAGGACTGCATCAAGAAGGTCGACGTCCTCGAGATGCCCGAACTGGGCATGGAGGCCGTCTGGAAGATCGAGGTCGAGGACTTCCCCGCCTTCATCGTCGTCGACGACAAGGGCAACGACTTCTTCGAGGACACCACCGGCCCCCTCCTCAAGATCGGCCGACGCCCCTGACGAGGGCCGCGAGGCCGCCCGCGACCGCCACGGCCAGGACGACGGTGCCGGCGATCAGGTACCAGGACGGGCCGGACCGCCCGCCGGAGGCGGCTCGCAGGACGCGGTCGGCTCGGGTGGAGCAGACGATGGGGCGGCCGGCGGGCTCGGCGGCGCAGGCCACGGCGGCCAGGCGGGTGTACCTCGCGGGGACGTCGCCGATCTCGACCGTGGTCTCGAAGACGGCGGCCGCGCCGCCCGGGAGCGGCCTGGTCCAGCGGATCCGGCCGTTCGCCGCGGAGCCCTTCGGCGAGGTGGACAGCAGCTTCATGCCGGGTGCCAGCGTCTGGGTGATCTGGAGGGGCGCGGTGCCGCGGGCCCCGAGGTTCTTCAGCTCGGTGCGGTAGGTGACGCGGTCGCCCCGTCCGAGCGTCTTCCTGCCGCTGTCGACGCTGATGCTCAGGCTGGGCGGGGCCGGCTTCCCGGCACGGGCCGCGTCCGCGGGCGCCGGCCAGGTGGCGGAGCAGGCCAGTGCGGCCGCGACGATCGACAGGGACGCCGCCCGGCGGGAACGCGGGGCGGCGGCTGGTGCGGTCATGTGAAGGCGTCCCGTGATCGGATCGGCGGCTGGTCAGGCCCGAATCTACGGCGCCCGCGCGCCCCCGCCTCGCCTCCGCTCCGCGCCGACCACCTGCCCAGGGCCATTGCGGCCCTGGGCTTTACCCGGCGGGCTAAAGCGTCGTGGCGATGTAGTTCAGCGTGCCGGTGTAGGAGTCGGGCTCGACGAACGGGATGGTGATCCGGTAGTTGTTGTCGATCTCGTCGCCCCCGACGGCCGAGGCGGCCGGCTTGGTGGCGACGACCAGGGGCGTCGTGTTCGAGATCGATGCGTACGTGCCCCCCTGGACGGGGCCGTCCACCTGGAGGCTGGACACCGGGATCACGTCGGTGTTGGTCGGGGCCAGGGCTCCCACCAGGTTCGCCGCCGCCGCCTGGACCGTGACGTTGTAGCCCGCGAGGTTGTTCGTGGTGACCGTCATCGTGACCGGGGTCGCCCCGGTGGTGGGCGTCTCGCCCGGAATGCCGGTCAGGGCGAACGAGGACGTGAGAGCGGTCAGCGTGATCGCCGTGTCGACCTGGACGGTGACGATCGTGTTGCCCGCGTCGGTGTCGGCGGACACCGGAGAGAGCGGCGCGGCGGCCAGGGCCGCCGCCAGCGCCAACGCCGCGCCGCCACCGCACAGCCGCTGGAACAGGTGCATCTTTGATCTCCCTTGTGATCGACGAGCGCTCCATGATCATCACCGGCTCCAGCGGCCGCGAAACCCCACGCGGTGACGCTTCGAGGACAGCGACCGTCGATACCGGTTGATACCGGACCGATCGGCCGTCATCGCGTGGTCGCGATGTAGTCGATCGTTCCGGAATACCTGCCGGAGGGGACGAAGGGGATGTCGACCTCGTAGTCGTCGGTGAGCGCGTCTCCGCTCTCGGCGGACGGCGCCGCCTTGCTGAAGGTGGAGACCGGGTCGGTGGTCGACAGCGGCTGGAAGACTCCCGTCCCCACCTCGCGGACCCGGACCCTCGAGACCGGAATGGTCTGGTCGGTGCCGGGAGCGGTCAGCGCGGGCGAGACGGCGCGGACGGAGACCGTGTAGCCGCCGGGACTGTTCGTCACGACGGTCAGGGAGACGGCCCCGTCGCCGCGCACCGTGGTCTCCGGCAGCCCGGAGAGGGTGAAGCCCGCGGCCAGCCCGGTGAGCTGGATCTGCTGCGGGACGACCTGGGTCGTGACCGTGCAGCGCGCGTCCGAGCCGCCCGCCGGGCAGTTGTTCCCGGACGTGGCCGAGACGACGGTGCCGGTGAGCGAGGCGTCGCCCGGGCTCGGTTCGAACGCGGTGACGCTGTAGGTGACGGTCGCGCTCGCGCCCACGCCCAGCGCGCCCGACCAGCTCAGCACGGACCCCGCGTAGCCGACCGTCCCGGACGTCGCTGCGGCGTCGCCGTTGTAGGCGGCCTCGTCCACGATGCCGGCCAGGGACTCGCTGAAGGCCGCGGCGGGATAGGCCGTCTCCCCCGTGTTGGAGACCGTGATCCGGTAGGTGATCACGCCGCCCGCGACCACCGTCGGCGCGGAGGCCGACTTGACGAGGGTGAGGGCCGGGACCAGGACCTTCGTCTCGGTGGAGCAGCGCGCGTCGGAGTTCCCCGGCGCGCAGTTGGCGCCGACGGTCGCCGAGGTGACGGTGTTGGTCATCCGCTTGTCGCCCGGGTCGGGATCCTTGACGGTGACGGCGTAGGTGATGGTCGCCGACCCGCCGACGGCCAGGTCGCCGGTCCAGGTCAGTGCCGGGGCCGTGTAGCTGATCGCGCCCGTGTCCGCGGTCGCCGCCGTCGTGTAGTCGGCGTCGTCCAGGACTCCGGCCAGGGAGTCGGTGTACGTCGCCCCCGTGTAGGCGGCCGGGCCGGTGTTGACGACCGTCACCGTGTAGGCGACGGTCTCCCCCGGCGCCGCGGTGGAGCGGTCGGCGGACTTGGTGATGGCCAGGCTGGGGATCAGCACGGCGACGCTCGTCGTGCACTCCGGGGGCGCCGGCCCGGCCGGGCAGGTGCTGCCCGGTGTGCTGGAGGAGGCGAACGCCGTCATCGTCCGGTCGCCGCTCGCCGGGTTGTTGACGGTCAGCGTCGCGGTGATGACGACGCTCTGGCCGACGGCCAGGTCTCCCGCCCAGGTGACCGTCCCGTTGAGATTGAAGGTCAGGCTTCCCGACGTCGCCGTGCCGTCGCTGTTGTAGGTCGCGTCGTCGAGCGCGCCGACGAACGAGAACGTCGTGTTCGCCCCGACGTAGGGGAGCTTGCCGTCGTTGGTCAGGGTGGCGGTGTAGCGGACCACCTGGGTCGGGATGGCCGTCGCGGTGTCCGTCGCGACGCTGATGGTCAGGACCGTGACGGGAACGGCCCCCGAGCACTGCGGACCGGTGCCGGCCGCGCAGTTGCCACCGGGATCCGTGGAGACGATGGCGTCGGCCAGGTTCCTGTTCCCCGGGTCCGGTCTCCTGACGGTCACCGAGAAGGTGACGGTGGCCGAGTCTCCGGGGCTGAGCGCTCCCGACCAGGTCAGGTCGGTGCCGTTCAGGGCGGCTGAGCCGGCGGTCGCGCTGATGTCACCGTTGATCACGGCGTCGTCCAGGACGTCGGCCAGGGCGTGGGTGAACGACGCGGGAGCGTAGGTCGTCTGCCCCGTGTTGGTCACCACGACCTCGTAGCCGACGACGGCGCCCGGCACGGTCGAGGCGGGTGTCGGGGACCTGACGATGGTGAGGCCCGGTGTGAGGACCCTGACCAGCGCGGTGCAGGCGTCGGCGCTGGAGACGGTCCCGCAGGTGCTGCCCGGGGCGTCCACGGTGATCCGGTTGACCATGACCTTGTCGCCGGGGTCGGGATCGCGGATCGTCAGGCTGTAGGTGATGGTGACGGTCCCGCCGACGGGCACGTCGCCGGTCCATCGCAGATCCTGCCCGTTCAGCGTCACCGCGCCCGAGGTCGCGGCGGCGTCGGTGTTGTAGACGGCGTCGTCCAGGACGCCGGACAGCGAGTCCGCCAGGGTGATGCCGGTGTAGGGGGTCTGGCCGTCGTTGTCGAGGACGATCGTGTAGTTCACGGTGTCGCCGGGTTCGGACACGGTGGAGTCGGCCGTCTTGGTGCCGGTGAGATGCGGCACGAGGACCGTGATCGTCGAACTGCACCGCGAGTCGGTGGCGCCCGCGGGGCAGGTGGCGCCCGGCGTGTCGGAGACCGCGGTGACGCGGATCAGCTTGTTGCCGGTCGGCACGGCGTTGACGGAGAACGGCGTGAACAGGGTGACCGTGCCGCCGACCGGGATGTCGCCCGTCCAGGTGAGCCCGTCGGCGCCGATCGACACCGTTCCCGACGAGGCCGTCACGTCGCCCGAGGGCGTCGCGTCGTCGATGAGGTCGCTGCCCCCGTAGAAGACCTTCGCGCCGAGCAGCGGCGTCTGGCCGGTGTTGGTGTAGCGGCTGGTGAAGGAGACGACCGAACCCGGGGTCGTGGTCGGGCTGCTGGCGGACTCCTCGATCGTGAGCTCCGTGACCGTGACACGGGCGGTGCAGCGCGGGTCGCCCGAGGCGGCGGCGCAGTTGCCGCCCGCCGACGGCGAGACCAGCGTGCCCTCGAGGATGTCGTCGCCGGTCTTCGCCGGGTTCACCTTCACCGAGTAGGTGATGGTGACGGAGCCCTCGCCGGGCACGTCCCCCTCCCAACTGAGGTCGGGCGCGGTGTAGGTGAGGATCCCGGCGTCCGCGGCGGCGTCGGCGTTGTAGGCGGCGTCGTCCAGGACCGCGGTCAGGGGATCGGTGAAGGAGGCGCCGACATAGGGCGCCGGCGCCGCATTGCTGATCTTGATGGTGTAGGTGATGGTGCCGCCCCGCAGCGCCGACCCGCTCGGAGCCGACGTCTTGAGGAAGGTGAGGTCGGTGGTCGCGGTCACCGGGACGGACGCCGAGCAGCGGGGGTCGGTGCCGCCGGCGGCGCAGTTGCTGCCCCGGGTCGGCGACGTGAGGACGGATTTCAGCAGTTCGTCGCCCAGCACCGGGTTGTCGACGACGACCGTGTAGGTGATGGTCGCCGAGGCTTCGAGGGCCAGGTCGCCGGTCCAGCCGACGACCGGTTCGGCGTACGAGACCGTGCCCGAGGTCGCTGCGGCGTCCCCACCGTAGGCGGCGTCGTCGAGCAGGCCGGTGAGGTCGTCGGAGAACCGCGCGCCGGTGTAGGCCGTCTGGCCGGTGTTGGTGACGGTGACGGTGAACTTCACGGTCTCCCCGGCGCGCGTGGTCTCCCGGTCTGCGGTCTTGACGATCGTGAGCGCCGGCGTCCGGACGATCACGGTGGCCGAGCAGGAGAGAGCGCCGCTGCCGGGCGGGCAGGTGCTGCCGGCGGCGGTGGAGCTGACCACGTTCCGCATCCGCTTGTCACCGGGATCGGGGTCCAGGGCCGTCACGGTGTAGGTGATGGTCGCCGTCTCGCCCACCGCGAGGTCGCCGGTCCAGGTGAGGATCGGCGAGGCGTAGGACAGCGACCCCGAGGTCGTGACGGCGTCGGCGTTGTAGACCGCGTCGTCGAGCAGGCCGGAGAGGTCGTCCCGGACGCTCGCGCCGGTGTAGGGCGTCTGGCCGGTGTTGTGGATCGTGATCGTGTAGGCGGCCGTTCCGCCCGCCTCGATGGAGGCGCTGTCGGCGCTCTTGTCGATCGACAGTTCCGGGAGGAGGACCGGCAGGGTGGCCGTGCAGCGGGGGTCGCCGCTGCCGGCCCCGCAGTTGCTGCCGGGCGCGGTCGTCACCTGGGTGCCGCTGAGCAGCCGGTCGCCGGTGGCCGGGTTCTTGATCGTCAGGGTGCCGGTCACGGTGACGGTGCCGCCGACGGGGATGTCGCCCGTCCAGGTGATGCCCGCCGCGGCCAGGACGAGGGTGCCGGAGCTGGCGGTCTGGTCGCCGTTGGGCACCGCGTCGTCGACGACGTCGGCGCTGCCCGCGGTGATGCGGATGCCGGTGTAGGGCGTCCGCCCGGTGTTGGTGAAGGTGGCGTTCAGCCGGACGACCGCGCCGGGCGTGGTCGAGGTCTGCTCGTAGGCCTGGGTGAGGAGCAGGCGGGCCAGCGTCACCGTGGCCGTGCAGCGGGCGTCGGTGCCGCCGGATACGCAGTTGCTCCCCGCCGCCGCCGACGAGGCCGTGCTGGTGAGCAGCCCGTCACCCGTTCCGTTGGCGAGGGCGGTGACGCTGTAGGTGATCCTGGCGGCGGCGCCGGGGGCCAGGTCTCCCTGCCAGGTGAGCGCGGGGGCGCCGTAGCCGACGGTGCCGGTGGTGGCCGAGGCGTCGCCGTTGTAGGTGGCGTCGTCGAGCAGCCCGGCCAGGGAGTCGGTGACCGTCGCCCCCGTGTAGGCCGTCTCGCCCGTGTTCGTGATCACCATCGTGTACGACGCGGTGCCGCCCGGCACGATGGTGCCCGAGCCCGCGGACTTGGTGATCGTGAGGGCCGGAACGAGCACCTTGACGATCACCGAGCAGCCGGGGCCCGTGGCGCCGGGCGCGCAGTCGGCGCCGAGCGTGCTGGACACGATCTGGTTCGCCGGCAGCTTGTCTCCGGGGTCGGGGTCCTTGACCGTGACGCTGTAGGTGATCGTCGCGGACGCGCCGGGGGCCAGATCGCCGGTCCAGGTCACGGTGGGCGCGTTGTAGCCGACGGTGCCGGACGTCGCGGACGCGTCGTCGTTGTAGTTCGCGTCGTTGAGCACGGTGGCGAGGGAGTCGGTGAACGACGCGCCGGTGTAGGTCGTCGGGCCGGTGTTGACGGCCGTCACCGTGTAGCTGATCGTGCCGCCGGGCGTGACGGTCGTCCGGTCGGCGATCTTGGACAGCGTGAGCCGGGGATCGAGGATGGGCACCGAGGTGCTGCATGCGGGGGCTCCGCCGCCCGCCGGGCAGGTGCTGCCCGGGGCGTTGGAGACGACGGCCGTGGTGAGGGCGGGACCGCCGGTGCGCGGATTGTTGACCCGCACCGACGCGGTGATGGTCGCCGTCGCGCCCGTGGCCAGGTCGCCGGTCCAGGTGATCGTGCCGTCCTGGGCGTAGCTCACGCTGCCGGAGCTCGCGGCGGCGTCGTTGCCGTAGGTGGCGGCCGCCAGCGTGCCGGCCAGCGACGGGGTGACGACGACGCCGGTGTAGGCGGTCTGGCCGGTGTTCGCGACGGTGAAGGTGTAGTGGACGACGCCCGTCGGGATCGTGCTGGTCACGTCGGCGGCGCTGGTGATCGTCAGACCGGGGATCAGGACGGTGACCGCGGCCGTGCAGCGGGCGTCGCCGGAGCCCGAGGCGCAGTTGGCGCCGCCCGTCGCGGACACGACGGTGCCGGTGAGCGTCTTGTCTCCCGGGTCCGGCGAGCGGACGGTCACCGAGTAGGTCACCGTCGCGCTCGCGCCGGCCGCGAGGGCGCCCGACCACGACAGGTCCGGGCTGGTGAAGTCCGCCGTCCCCGAGGTCGCGGCGGCGTCGCCGTTGTAGGTCGCGTCGTCGAGCACGGCGCTGAGCGACTCGGTGAAGGCCGCCGCGGACTGGACGGACTTTCCGCTGTTGGTGACCTTGACGGTGTACCGGACGACGTCGCCCGGGCTCGCGGTGGACCTGTCGGCGGTGTGCACGAGCGTCAGCGCCTGGAGGTTCACCGTGGCGCGGCAGCGCGTGTCGACGCCTCCGGCCGGGCAGTTCGTGCCGAGGGTGCCGGACACGACCCTGTCGGCCAGCACCCCGTTGCCCGAGCCGGCCTCCTTGACCGTCACCGAGTAGGTGATCGTCGCGGTCGCGCCGCCCGCCAGCCCGCCCGACCAGGTCAGGAGCCCGCCGGACACCCCGGCCGTCCCCTGGGAGGCGACGACGTCGTTGTTGTAGGAGGCGTCGTCCAGGACGTCGGCGAGGGCGTTCTCGACGGAGATCCCGGAGATCGCCGAAGCACCGGTGTTCATGACGGTCAGGGTGTACTGGACCGTCGAGCCCGGTGCCGCGGTCGTGGTGTTCGGCGTCGTGGTGATGACGATCGGCCCGACGCCCACGACGAGGTTCACCGGCCGGGTGTCGGACTGGCCGAAGGAGTCGGTGAGCCTGACGGTGAACGCGGACGTGCCCGCCGTGGTCGGGGTCCCCGACAGCACGCCGGTGGCCGGGTCGAGGGAGAGTCCCGCCGGAAGGGCGCCGGCGCTGACCTCCCAGACGAACGGTCCGGTGCCGCCGCTCTTGGTGAGCGCGAGGTCGTAGGGCACCCCGACCTGCCCCGCCGGCGG
This sequence comes from Actinocorallia longicatena, assembly GCF_039534125.1. Lineage (NCBI taxonomy): Bacteria > Bacillati > Actinomycetota > Actinomycetes > Streptosporangiales > Thermomonosporaceae > Actinocorallia > Actinocorallia longicatena. The sequence continues at coordinate 136,445 of NZ_BAAAUV010000003.1, forward strand.
CGGGTCGAACGTCAGCCTCGGGGAGGCGGAGACGGTGAGGGTCGCGGCCCGGGAGTCGGACTTTCCCGAGGAGTCGGTGAGCCTCACGGTGAACGCGGAGGTGCCGGGGGTCGTCGGCGTCCCGGACAGCAGGCCGGTGGAGGGGTCGAGGGTGATCCCCGCGGGCAGGCTCCCGCTGCCGACCGACCAGGTGTAGGGCGCCGTGCCGCCGGTGAACGTCAGCGGGCGGCTGTAGGCGACGCCGACCTGGCCGTCCGGGGGCGGCGGGAAGGTGAGCGCCGGGCTGTCGTTGGGAACGACCGCCGCCGACGGGGCGGAGGGCGGTCCGGTCCCCGCCGCGTTCTGCGCCGCGACCGTGAAGGTGTAGGAGGTGCCGGCGGTGAGGCCGGTGACGGTCCGGGTGGTCGCGGTGCCGCTGAAGGTCTGCGGGGCCTGCGCGACGCCCGCGACGTACGGCGTGATCACGTAGCCGGTGATCGGGCTGAACCCGTTCGCGGCGGGCGGGGTGAAGGTCAGGGTCGCCTCCTGGCTGCCCGCGGTCACCGAGGTGATCGCGGGGGCGCCGGGCACGGTGTAGGGCACCACGCTGTTGGACGGCGGGCTGGCCACGCTCGTGCCCACCGCGTTGACCGCCCGGACCGTGAACGTGTAGGAGCCGCCCGCGGTCAGTCCCGTGAGGGTCCTGGTGGTCGTGGAGGCGTCGAAACCGACGGGGGTCTGGGCGAGGCCGTTCAGGAAGGGGGTCACGACGTACCCGGTGATCGGGCTGCCGTTCGTCACGGGCTCCGTCCAGGAGACGGTGGCCGAGGTCGCGCCCGCGGTCGCGGCCGGTGCGGCGGGAGTCCCGGGAACGCTCGTGTAGGTGTAGGGAACGGTGCCCGCGATGCCGTCGGTGACGACCGTGATCGTCACCGCCCCCGGGGTGCTCCTGGGCGGCATGGACGGGATGGTCAGCGTGGTGCCGTTCTGGACGAAGCAGCCCGTGGTCACCCCGGCCGGGCACGGCAGCAGCGTCACCGGGGTCCCGGCGGCCTGCTCCGCGGCCGTCCCGATCTCGATCGCGTTGGTCCCCGCGGTGTTGGACCCGGTGATCGTCACCGTCCCGCCGCCGGAGATCGCGCCGCTGGACGGCGCCGCCGCGAGCCCGGACGGCGCGGTCGGGACCAGCCCCGCCGCAGCGGTCGACGCGACCGCCGGATTGCCGTCGTTCGAGGAGACCACGGCCGTCGAGGACGCCCGGATCTGCGCGGGCGTCACGCCGGTGCCGGTGACGATCCCCACCACGGTGATCTCCGGCAGGGACGACCCCGAGGCGAACGGGGTGTTGCCGTTGATACAGGTGATCTTCTGTCCGACCGGGGCGGAGCAGGTCCAGCCGGTGCCGAAGGCGCCCACCGGGACCGTTCCAGCGGGAAGCGTCTCGGTGACGGAGACCGGCTGGGTCTCCTCGGCGCCCGGGGCGACGATCGACGGCCTGACCGTGTACGTCACGGGGTCGCCCGGCACCGGCGAGGGCTTGACATAGGCGGTCTGCGTCACGTTGAGCTGCGGCACCGGATTGAACGTGGTGACCGTGACGTCGGAGATCTCGTGGAAGTCGGTCTGGCCTCCGGTCGATCCGACGAACCCGAACGCGATCTGCTTGGGGATGCCGTTGGCGTTCAGCCAGTTCGCCGCCGGGTACAGCGACGGCGGCACGGTCGGAAGGGTGCCGGACAGGGTCCGCTTCGCGGCTCCGATCGGGGTGAACACGATCTTGTAGGTGCCCGGCGGGACGCTGATCCCGGAATCGGTGACGATCGTGGCCGCGGTGGGATTGATCGCCGCCTCGGCGGGGATGGCCGCCGCCGCGCGGGTCGAGGACTTGAGGGTGAGCGCCGAGGAGCTGGTGGTGGTCGCGGTGCTGTTCAGCGCGCAGTACCCGGTGGTGCCCGCCCCTGGCCCGCGGATGACGACCTGCCCCTTGACCGTGCCGCTGCCGGTCTGGATGTAGGGCGGGTTGGCGCACCCCGGGCCCTGGTAGCCGCTGTTGCTGAAGTTGCCGTACACGTCGAAGCCCACGCCCATGTAGGCGTTGGCCAGGCCCGGCTGGCTGGATCCGACCGTGGCTGCCGAGTATCCGAGCGCGCCGCCCGGCTGGCCGATCGTCGGGGGCGGCACCGGGTTGGTCGGGTCGACCGCGGCCAGCACGAACGCGATCCCGTCGGCGTTCGAGCCGCCGTGCTGGTAGACGGTGAACGTCACGTCCACGCCCTGCGAGGTGGGCACGGCCGCCGCCCCGAACAGGCCGCCTTCCTGGTTGGTCGTCTGGTTCGTCAGCCGCAGAACACCCGAGCCGTTCGAGTTCAGGCTCGTCAGGCAGCTCTTGGGATCCGCGCCGAAGAGGTTGCCGAGCGCGCTCAGGCAGACGGAGTTCGGCTGGCGCAGGTTGTCGGGCAGGTCCGGCACGCTCACCGGGTAGGCGGGGTCCACGGTGTTGTTGTTGAACCGCTGGCTGAACAGCAGGGTGCCCGCGGCGAGCGCCCGCGTGGAGTGCGGGAGGGCGAGCAGCGGCCCGAGCACGGCGACGACGGTCACGCGTGCGGCGATCCTGCGGAGGCGCCGGGAGCGTTTCCGCTTCATCACCGGCCCCCCGCGATCTCTTCCGCCGCGATCCGGACGCTGTTCCGGTACCGGCGGCGGGCGAACCAGGCGATCACGAGGACGACGGCCAGCCCGCCGAGCACGGCCCCGAACAGGTGCAGCGGCAGGACGATGACGCGGACCGTGGCGGTCGCGGGCTCCGCCACCCGGCCAGGAAGGGAGAGCCTGGCATGGCAGACGCACAGCAGCGGCGGATTCCAGGTGGCCTGGACCTCGCGGGTCGAGCCGCGGGGGACGGTGAAGTCGGGGAAGGCGACCCTGGCGCCGCCGGCACGGATCCCGAGGCGGCCGGGGCCCCGGAAGTCGCGGTGCACCGTCCCGGTGTCCTGGATGCGGGCCGTCAGCCGTACGGGGCCGCCCAGCACGAAGTCCGGCGCGTGCAGCCCGGCGACCCGCACGGAGGAGTCCACGGGTCCCGGCACCGTGACATAGACCGGCGCCGCGATCCCGCGGTTGATCCGGATGTTGGCCGCGCCCCTGCCCGCCGGGACCTTGAAGATGAGGGCGAACTGGTGGTCCCCCGGCTCGGGGTCCTCGGGTATCGAGAGCTCGAGCTTCACGTTCCTGGTCGCGCCCGGCGGGACGGCGAACCGGGACGGGCTCACCGACGCCCAGGACGAGGCCGCGAAGGGGGCGTCCGCGAGGAACTTCAGGGCGCCGTCGGTGTTCGAGGTGAAGTCCGACGCCTCCACCGTGACGACGAACGGGGACCGTCCCTTGTTGGCGATCTTGAATGTCCTGGCGGTGGAGATCGTCCCCTGCGGCACCACCAGACGGGTCGGGCTCACCTGGAGCCCGAAGCCCGGCGTGTCCGAGGCCGCGACCGGGCCCGGCACGAGTACGGCCACCAGGCAGGGCACCGCCAGTGCCGCCACCCCGAACCTCCCGCCTTCGGCCCCTGGGTTTCCGCCGGATGCACGCTTCACAGTTCTCCCCAACTCATGATCAGTTCGCGACTGTAAAGGCCGACCCGCAGGTCAGTCCGCATTCACAAGCCGGAGTCGGGCAATACCGTGGTCTCCTCAAGGTCAAATTCAGCAGGTTCACCACCGAATCGGATACAAGCCCCCAACAGGCGGGCAGCACCCCCTTTGATGGCATATCCGAAGGGGGAAGAATGCGGCGTCGTACGGGGTTCGCCTGGCTGGTCGGTATCGCCCTCCTCGTCCTCGGCGGGACCGCCGCGCATGCCGGGTCCGGCCGTTCCGACGACCACGGCGGCACCCAGGTGACCGTCCGGGTCCTGCCGGTCGAATCCGGCGCTCCGGGCGCACCCGGCGTGCCCGGCGCACCCGGCGTGCCCGCGCCACCGGCCGGGAACGCGGGCCTGCCGGTGACCGGCGGCCAGATCACCGCCCTCGCCGCCGCGGGCACCGCGGCCGTGCTCCTCGGCTATCTCCTCGTCGTCGCCGCCCGCCGCACGCCCTAGCGGGATACCGGGGTGCGGAGGAGGAACGAGCAGGCGGCGCCCGCCAGGAGCAGGGCGGCGGCCGCGAGGAGCGTGACGGTGACGGCGTGCGCGGAGCCGCCGGTGCGCGCCAGCGAGAGGTACAGGGTCCCGAGGGTGGCGACGCCCACGACCTGGGAGAGCTGGATGACCATGCCGAGGATGCCGCTGGCCTCGGCGGCGTCGGCGGGCGGGACGCGGGTCAGCAGGAGGGCCATGAGCGGGCCGAAGGCGGCGCCCATCCCGAGCCCGCCGACGGCCAGCGCCGGGTAGAGCCACCACCCGTGGGTGCCGCCGCCGGAGAACGCGGCGGCCTGCGCGGCGGTCCCGGCGCTCGCGACGGCGAAACCGGCCGTGCTGAGGCTCCGGTGGTGCCGGGCGGGCAGACGCCCCCAGCTCAGGCTGATGAAGGCGAACGCGATCGCCGTCGGCAGGAAGGCCAGTCCCGTCTCCAGGGCCGAGTAGCCGAGGCCGCCCTGGAAGTGCAGGGTCATGGCGATGGACGTCCCGGCGAAGACCGCCATCGCGACGAACATCGCCAGGATCGTCGCCCGCATGCCGGGCAGGCGCAGCAGACGTCCGGGGACGAGCGGGGCGGCGGACCGGCGCTGGGTCAGCGCGAAGAGCCCGAACAGGACGGCCGAACCGGCGAGCGTGATCCAGCCCCACAGCGGCCAGCCGCGCTCGTGCCCGAGCACCAGCGGCACCACGAACGCCAGGACCGCCGGGGACAGCACGAGCAGCCCCGGCACGTCGTGGCCGCGGGCGGGACCGGGCAGCGACGGCAGGATCCGGCCCGCGGCGACCAGCAGGACCAGCCCGATCGGCACGTTCACCAGGAACACCGGCCGCCACGCGGCATCGGTCAGATCGGCGCTGACCAGCGCGCCGCCGAGCACCTGGCCGACGACGCCGCCCCCGGCGAGCACCGCGGCATAGCGCCGCATCGCGACGGCGCGGGCGGGCCCGTCGAAGGTCCGCTGGATCAGGCTGAGGACCTGCGGCAGCATCACCGCGGCCCCCGCCCCCTGCATCCCCCGGAAGGCGATCAGCGCGCCGGTGCCCCAGGCGAGCCCGCACAGCAGCGAGGCCAGCGTGAAGACCGCGAGCCCGAGCCGGAACGCCCGGCCGTGGCCCATCCTGGCCCCGAGCCGGGCGCCGGTGACGAGCAGGACGGCGTAGACGATGGTGTAACCGGTGGCGACGAGCTGGAGGTCCGCACCGGAAGCGTGCAGGCTGGAGGCGATCGAGGGCAGCGCGACGTTGACGATCGAAATGTCGATCATGGCCATGAGCAGGCCGGTCAGCAGAACGGCCAGCACGGCTCCCGAACGGGCCGGCCGTTCCGCCCCGGCGGGGGGCTGGGCGAGGGTCTGGGTCATGCCCCGATCGTGCGCCGCGGTTCATCCGGGTACCAGGAGCCTGTGCATCCTGGTATCAGCGCCACCTGGATAACGTCGGTGCCGTCGGAGACGATGGCCGGGTGACGACCACGGCGACCGAACGGAACCGGCCCACGGCCTCGGCCCGCCGCGCCGATCTCGGCTCGTTCCTGCGGACCCGCCGCGAGCGGCTGTCGCCTGAGGAGTTCGGCCTTCCCGCCGGTTCCCGCAGGCGGACCCCGGGGCTGCGCCGCGAGGAGGTCGCCCAGCTCGCCGGGGTCGGGGTCACCTGGTATACGTGGCTGGAGCAGGGGCGGCCCATCCGGGCGAGCGTCCAGGTCCTCGACGCGGTCTCCCGGACCCTCCGGCTGGACCCGGCCGAGCACGAGCACCTGTACCGGCTGGCCGGGGTGCCCCGCCCGCCGGCCGGACCGGTGGAACGCCATCCGCCGGCCGAGCTGCTCACCATCCTGGACGCCCTGAACCCGCTGCCGGCCTGCGTCCTGACCGAGCGGTTCGACGTCCTGGCCGCCAACGCGGCCTACATCGCGATGTTCCCGACCCTGGGGACCGCGCCCAAGAACATCCTGTGGTGCCTGTTCTCCTGCCCCTACTGCGACCCGTTCGCCGAGGCCGATCTGGAGATCCCCCGGATGGTCGCCCGCTTCCGGGCCGCCTACGCCCGTCACTCCGGCGAGCCCGAATGGGACTCCCTGGTCACCGACCTCCAGGCGGCCAGCCCCCGGTTCACCGAGCTCTGGCACACCCACGACGTCGCCGCGCACGAGACCGGCCGCAAGGTCTTCAACCACCCCCGGACCGGCACGATGACCTTCAACGCGACCTCCCTGGCCGTCCATCCGGCCGCCGACATGCGGCTGAGCGTCTACACCCCGGTCGACTCCCACACGGCGTCGGTCATCACCCGCCTGCTGGCGGGCGACCTCGCCATCCCGCCCTGCCCCCACGGCTGAGGCCTCCTTCCGGCCGGTAGGGTGGCGGACCCGGCTGTTGGAAGGAACGTCAATTGATCGCGGAACTGCGTGCCGAGCGGCACCGGCTGATCGTCACCCTCGACGCCCTGACGGACGAGGACTTCGACCACGGCACGACGCTGTGCGCCGGGTGGTCCCCCCGTGACGTCCTCGGGCACGTGATCGGGCTCGACTACTTCCTGGCCTCCTACCGGACCGTCCTCATCGGAAGCCCGCTGTCGGCCGGGGCCCGGATCAACGCCGCCAACGGGGCACAGGCCGAGCGGGTGCGCGCGATGAGCAGGACCCGGCTGATGCAGTGGGCCCGGCACTGGGCCGACCATCCCACCGCCACCTCGAAGATCGCCGTCCCGGTGATCCTGGGCGATCTGGCCATGCACCACCAGGACGTACTGCGCGGCCTCGGCCTGAAGCGCGAGGTGCCCGACCGCGCGGCGTCCGCGATCCTGCTGGAGGGCCTCCAGCTGAGCGTCTGGATGAACCGCCGGTCCCTCCGGCACCGGATCGTCCCGGCCGACGGCGGCCGTCCCGTGGGCCGCCGCGGCGCTCCCGAGGTCCGCGGCACCCGCGAGGCCCTGGGCCTCTGGCTCGCCGGCCGCGACAGCGTGGCGCCCGAACTCCACTTCGGCTGAGGGCGCCGACGTCCCGGAACGCACCGCCGCGGACGTCCGCGGCGGACCGAATTCGACGGCCGCGGCAGCCGATATACCGGTGGCGTCAGGAGCCGTGCCCCCGGCCTGTTCTGAACACCTGCACAGGACATCTCAACCGATGTCTTACAAGCCAGACCTTCCTGTATCTTTCTCGGCATGACTCAGACGGAGCACTTCGTACTCGCGAAGCGTTACCGCCTGCTCCATGCACTCGGACACGGGGCGATGGGCACGGTGTGGCGCGCCCACGACGAGCTCCTCGAGCGCGACGTCGCGATCAAGGAGATCCGCTTCCCCGCGGAGCTCGACGAGAACGAGCGCGTCGTGTTCTACCGGCGCACGCTGCGCGAGGCTCGCGCGCCCGCCAGGGTCAAGCACAAGTCGATCATCGAGGTGTACGACGTCGTCCAGGAGCACGCCAGGCCCTGGATCGTCATGGAGCTCATCGAGGCCCCGACCCTCGAACAGCACATCAAGAACCAGGGACCGCTGCGTCCGGAGGAGGCCGCGGCCCTCGGCCGGCAGCTCGTCGACGCCCTCGACGAGGCGCACGAGGCCGGGGTCCTGCACCGCGACATCAAGCCGTCCAACGTGCTGCTCGCCCCCGGACGGGTCGTGCTGACCGACTTCGGGCTCGCCGTCACCAACGGCTCCTCCACGCTGACCAAGGCCGGGACCTTCGTGGGCTCCCCCGCCTATGTCGCGCCCGAGGTGGCCAGGGGCGAGAAGGCCACGCCCGAGTCGGACCTGTGGTCCCTCGGCGCGACCCTCTACACCGCCGTCGAGGGGCGTCCGCCGTTCGACCACGAGAACGTCATGGCCACGTTGTCGGCCGTCCTGACCGACAACCCCGCCCCCACCCAGCGGGCGGGCGAGCTCGGCCCGGTGATCAGCGGGCTGCTCCAGCGCAACCCCAAGAAGCGCCTGAACCACGCCAAGCTGATCGAGCGGCTCGAACGGGCGGCCACCCCCCGGCGCTCGTCCGCGGGCATGACCATCCCGCCGGAGCAGAGCCTGACCTCGCCGTCGCTGAGCGGCAGCGCGCTGCCCAGCCGCCGCAGCGGGGCGCACCGGGCCCGGCAGAGCTCGGCCGCCCGGTTCCGGCCCTTCATCGTGGCCGGGCTGCCCGTGGTCGGCGTCGTCGCGGTGATCGTCGCGGTGTTCGCGTTCTCCGGCGGCGACGAGCAGGAACCGGGCGGCGCTCTCACCCAGACCGAGTCCCCGACCCAGGTCAGCGCCAGCCCGGACGCCCTGACGATCGCGGCCAGGGGCGGCGACTGCGCCATAACGATCACCGGCGGCGGCCCGAACCGCGACGAGGTCCTCACCCAGACCGTCACCTCGGGCGGCACCTTCATCTACAACAAGCGCCCGGCGAACGTCACGGTCAGCGACGCGAACACCTGCAAGGTGACGATCGGCGGCGAGCTCCAGTCCACGGACGACGGCCTGAGCTTCAAGATTCCCGCAAAACCCTGAAGCCGCACCGGGCATGACGCCCCGCTCACGGTACAAGCGTGATCATCAGATCCACGCTCGTATCGGAGGCGCCCCATGCCCGGCAGACCGCTCGCCGCACTCATCCTGATCCCGCTGGCCCTCTCGGGCTGCGCCCAGGCCACCAACGCCGAGCCGCGCGTCCCGGCCGGGACCGGGGCCGCCGGGCCCGCCTGCCCGGACAAGCCGGCCGGCGGGCACGCCAGGGCCCGTTTCAAGGCGGCCGTGTTCCCGGCCATCGACGCGCTGCGCGAGGGCGTCGTGGCCCCGATCGGCTCCGGTCGCGGCGCCGACATCGTGGTCCGCACCATGGCCGCCCGGTCGAACACGGGCGTGCTGGCCTCGCTGCGCCGGGCCAGGGCGGCCGCCGTCACCGACCCGGTGCTCTGCCGCTCGCTCACGCCCCCGATCGACGCCCTGCTCAAGACCGTCGGCGAGCTCGGCGCCTCGCTGAGGACGACCAGGCCCGACGCCGCCGCCGCCCGTACCGCCGGAGCCGAGGCCGACGCTCTCAGGGCCGCCGCGGCCAAGCTGGGGCTGCGGAACCGGCCCCGGCAGATGTGACCGATCAGCCGCGCGGAATCCGGCCGGGACGATCGTAGGCTGAGGCCATGAGCGATTTCCGGATCGAGCACGATTCCATGGGCGAGGTCAGGGTCCCCGCGGCGGCGAAATGGCGGGCGCAGACCCAGCGGGCGGTCGAGAACTTCCCGATCTCCGGGCAGCGGATCTCCCGGGCGCACATCGCGGCGCTCGGGCAGATCAAGGCGGCGGCGGCCCTGGCCAACGCCGAACTGGGCGTGCTGGACAAGGAGAAGGCCGACGGCATCGTCGAGGCGGCCCTGGAGGTCGCCGCCGGCGGCTGGGACGCCGAGTTCCCCATCGACGTCTTCCAGACCGGCTCCGGCACCTCCTCGAACATGAACGCCAACGAGGTGATCGCGACCCTGGCGGCCGAGCGGGGCGTCGAGGTCCACCCCAACGACCACGTCAACGCCTCGCAGTCGTCGAACGACGTGTTCCCCTCCTCCATCCACCTCGCGGCGGCCGCGTCGATCACCTACGAGCTGATCCCGTCGCTGCGGGTGCTGGAGGCCTCTCTCGCGCGTAAGGGCGCCGAGTTCGCCGAGGTCGTCAAGAGCGGCCGCACCCATCTCATGGACGCCACCCCGGTGACGCTCGGCCAGGAGTTCGGCGGCTACGCCGCGCAGGTCGGCTTCGGGATCGAGCGGCTGGAGGGGGTGCTCCCCCGGCTCGGTGAGCTGGCGCTGGGCGGAACGGCCGTGGGCACCGGCATCAACGCACCGGCCGGTTTCGCGGCCCGGGTGGTGGAGCTGCTGGTCGAGCGGACGGGCCTGCCGCTGCGGGAGGCCCGGGACCACTTCGAGGCGCAGGGCTCCCAGGACGGCCTGGTCGAGGCCAGCGGCGTGCTGCGCACCATCGCGGTCGGCCTCAACAAGATCGCCAACGATCTGCGCTGGATGGGCTCAGGCCCGCGGGCCGGGCTCGCCGAGATCCGTCTTCCCGACCTCCAGCCGGGCTCCTCGATCATGCCGGGCAAGGTCAATCCGGTGCTGCCGGAGGCGGTCTGCATGGTCGCCGCCCAGGTGATCGGCAATGACGCCGCGATCGCGTTCGGCGGGGCCTCGGGGGCGTTCGAGCTGAACGTCCAGCTTCCGATGCTGGCCAGGAACCTGCTGGAGTCGATCGCCCTGCTGGCGAACGTCACGCGGCTGCTGGCGGAGCGCTGTGTCGACGGGATCGAGGCCGACGCCGACCGCTGCCGCGAGTACGCCGAGGGCTCACCGTCGATCGTCACCCCGCTGAACAGGTACCTGGGCTACGAGGAGGCGGCGGTCGTCGCCAAGCAGGCCCTGAAGGAGCGCAGGACGATCCGTGAGGTCGTGATCGAGCGCGGGCACGTGGAGAGCGGCGCCCTGTCCCTGGAGGACCTGGACGCCGCCCTCGACGTTCTCGGCATGACTCGGTAGCTTCCGCGCATCAGTACCAGTGCGTCGCCCCCCAGTGCGCCCACGCGGCGCACGGGGAGCCGTAGCGGTAGCGGATGTAGCGAAGGCCCCATCTGATCTGGGTCCTCGGATTCGTCGCCCAGTCGGGCCCCGCGCTGGCCATCTTCGAGCCGGGCATCGCCTGCGGGATGCCGTGGGCGCCCGAGCCGCCGTTGTGCGAGTGCTGGTTCCAGCCGCTCTCCTTGGCCCACAGCCGGTTCAGGCAGCGCCAGTGCGGGCGCGACCAGCCGAACCTCTCCACCAGCTCGCGGCCGATGGCCTTGTTCCGCCGGACCGGTGAGTGCCTGCGGTGGGACATCAGCTTGAGGACGCGGTCCTCATGGACCCTGCCGTGAACCCGCGACGCCATTCCCGGCAGCTGCGCCTCGGCCGACGGGGCCGAGACGGTCAGGAGCCCGGCGGCCGTGAGAACGACGGCGGCCGCGCTGACCAGCTTGCCGAGTTCGGTGCTGCGTAGATGGATCAAAGTGGTTCCTTCGTTTGTCACGGCACCGGCCATGCCGCGGACAGCTACCGCCCCGGTCGACGCGGCCGTAAGGCGACCGGGCGTCTGGCATGCGGACATGCCGTGACGAGGTCCTGGCCGTTTCCGGCGCGGACCGTCGGGGCGCTTGCGGAGCGCCGGGCACGGAACCCGGCACTCCGCTCACCGTGCGTGGTGACACGGCACGTAGCGTGACCGCCGAAGGCACACTTGGATCCTGTTTCACCATGATCGAAACCGGTTTTTTGCCGTCGGCCTGTGCGGTCCTGACCATGGCTACTCGATCTTGACCTGGTGCGGCCCCGAGGCTTAGTACCAGCCGCTGGAGCGCCAGTGGTTCCAGCCGCCACAGGGAGTGCCGTAACGTCCCTTGATGTACCGAAGGCCCCACTTGATCTGGGTCTTGGGGTTGGTGCGCCAGTCCTTGCCCGCCGTGCGCATCTTGGAGGCCGGGAGGGCCTGCGGGATGCCGCCCGCACCGCTGGAGCGGTTGTAGGACTTGTGGTTCCAGTTCGATTCCTTGGTCCACAGCAGCACGAGGCACTTCTGCTGCCGCTTCGACCAGCCGCGCTTCGCCACCATCTTCTTGGCGATCGCGATGTTCCGCTGCTTGCGGGTCTTCTTCTTGACCTTCTTCTTCGCCGCCTTCTGGACGGTCGCCACCTTGGCGACGGTCTGGGGCGTTGCAGCCTCTGCGGGGAGAACGGTGCCCATCGTCAGGGTCATCCCGGCTGCGGCCGTAACGACCGCGGTGCGCAATCCGATGGAACGGTTACGGGGGGCCTGGGGGGAAATCCGTCCAACGCGGGGGTTGCGGAGCAAGAGAGGGATCCTTCCGTCAGCCCGACGCCGGTCGCGTCTCGCGGGCAGGGTCCACCCCGGGCAGAGCTGTCGCAGGACATCACGACGAACCGGGCTCCGGAGGGGCGCGCCGAAGGGGCGCAGCGCGGGTCGGTGACCCGCTCATCCGGGGTGGATGCGGCGAGGGAGGCAGGAGGCCTCTGTGCGGCTCGCCGCTATGTGGTTGTGAGTCCCGCCACGGTGCGGGGTTCGTTCGGGAGGAAGGCGTGCTTCGTCCCCACCCGGGCTCACAGGCCCGGGAAGCTCAGTACCAGTGGTTGGCCTGGAAGTGGCCCCACGCGCCGCAGGGCGTCTTGTAGCGGCCCTTGATGTAGCCGAAGCCCCACTTGATCTGGGTGGCCGCGTCGGTCTTCCACTTCGGCCCGGCGCTCGCCATCTTGGTGCCCGGGTTGGCCTGCGGGATGCCGTAGGGGCCGTTGACGCGCCCGGCGGTGGTGCGCCAGCCGCTCTCCCGCATCCACAGGTTGTACAGGCAGCCGAACTGGGTCTTGGGGTCCCAGCCCTGGCCCGGCATGAGGCCCTTGGCGATCGCCTGGGCGGTGCCGGGGGCGACGGGCGGACCCGCGCCCTCGCTGGGGTCGTCGGCGTCGGCCGGCTCGGTCGGAGCGGCCTTCACGACGAGCTTCGGCGACTTGTCCTTGGCCGCCGCGTTCGCCGCGCGTTCCCTGCGCAGCTTCGCGTCCTGCTTCGGGTCGACCTTGACGGGCGTGGGCTTGGCGTCGGCCGGCGGCGCCAGCGTCTCCACGGCCTGCACGTCGGGCGCCTTGCCGTCGTCACCGGACGTGGCGATGGCGTAGACGGACGCCCCGAGCACCAGCACCACCGCGGCGACGGCGCCGGTCACGAAGACCCGGCCGGGGCCCGAGGGGCGCGGGGCGTAGTCGGGGACCAGCCGCACCGGACGTTCCGCCAGCTCCTCGCGCTCCAGCTCCGCCAGCGCGATCCCGGCCACCTTGACGTCCGGATACGGAGTCTCGGGACCGGCGGGATCCCAAGCCGACTGCGGCGCTTCGGACACGGTCGTGCTCCTTCCCGGCGATCAAGAGTCTCGGATCCTTCCGGGGACACACTGCCTCAGCGCCGGGGGTGCTCCGCAACCGGATCGACCGGGTTGGACATGACTCATCGTTTGTCAACTTGGTGAAATGTTGACCCAAAGCCCTGCTCGGCATGGGATTCAAGGGGTTGGTTCCGGGTTCTGTGACGTTCCTCACACTTGAACGTAACGAAACAATAAAGTCACGCTATGTAGGCAAACGACCCGCCATCCGGGGCGAACCAGATGACGGGCCGTGCACTTCTCCTTACCCGGGGTTACTCGTTGAGCATCTCCGTGACCAGTGCGGCGATCGGGGAACGCTCGGAACGCGTCAGGGTGACGTGCGCGAACAGGGGGTGCCCCTTCAGCCGCTCGACCACCGCGGCGACGCCGTCATGCCGTCCGACCCGCAGGTTGTCGCGCTGGGCGACGTCGTGGGTGAGGACGACCCGGCTGTTCTGCCCGATCCGGGACAGCACGGTCAGGAGCACTCCGCGCTCCAGCGACTGCGCCTCGTCGACGATCACGAACGAGTCGTGCAGCGAGCGGCCGCGGATGTGGGTCAGGGGCAGGACCTCCAACATGCCACGGTCCAAAACCTCCTCGATGACCTCCGGGGTCGTCACGGCCGAGAGGGTGTCGAAGACGGCCTGCGCCCAGGGCGACATCTTGTCGTTCTCGGAGCCGGGCAGGTATCCCAGCTCCTGCCCGCCGACCGCGTACAGCGGGCGGAAGACGACGACCTTGCGGTGCTGGCGGCGCTCCATGACGGCCTCCAAGCCCGCGCACAGGGCCAGCGCCGACTTGCCGGTGCCCGCCCGGCCGCCGAGGGAGATGATGCCCACCTCGTCGTCCAGGAGGAGATCGAGGGCGACCCGCTGCTCGGCCGAGCGGCCCCGCAGCCCGAACGCCTCACGGTCGCCCTTGACGAGTTTGACGCTCTTGTCGGGCATGACCCGGCCGAGGGCCGAGCCGCGCTCCGACAGCAGCCTCAGGCCCGTGTGGGTGGGCAGCCCGCTCGCCTGGTCGTGATCGACCCGCCCGCCGTCGTACAGCTCCTCCACGACGGCGGCGCCGACCTCCAGCTCCCGCATCCCGGTCCAGCCGGTCTCGACGGTCATCTCCGCCCGGTACTCCTCGGCGGTGAGACCGACCGCGGAGGCCTTGACGCGCAGCGGCAGGTCCTTGGAGACCAGGACGACGTCCTTGCCCTCCTTGGCCAGCCACGCCGCTACGGACAGGATCCGGGTGTCGTTGTCGCCGAGCCGGAAGCCGTCCGGGAGGACGGACGGATCGGAGTGGTTGAGCTCGACCTGGAGCGTGCCGCCATGCTCGCCGATCGGCAGGGCATCGTCCAGGCGGCCGTGTTCCAGCCTCAGGTCGTCCAGGGCGCGGAGCGCCTGCCGGGCGAAGTAGCCCAGCTCGGGGTGATCCCGCTTGGATTCGAGCTCGGTGATGACGACGATCGGGAGTACGACCTCGTGTTCGGCGAACCTGGTGATCGCGGCCGGGTCCGCGATGAGGACGCTGGTGTCGAGGACGTAGGTGCGAACTGCGGTGGCAGGACGCGTGGAGGGTGTGCCCACTCGCTCTCCTTCGGACGCCTGAAAGGCGCCCTTACCTGGGGGATTGCTGCTATGACAACGAACTGCCTCCCGCGAATGACACAACCCCGACATGACAGAAGCATGACGGGGCTGTGAACTCTGCTGAAGGGCTTACGTGCCGTAGCGACGGTGCCGCGCGGCGTAGGAACGGAGCGCGCGAAGGAAATCGACTCTGCGGAAGTCGGGCCAGTGGACGTCGCAGAAGTGGAATTCCGAATGGGCGCTCTGCCAGAGCAGGAAGCCGGAGAGGCGCTGCTCTCCCGAGGTCCGGATGACCAGATCCGGGTCGGGCTGACCGCGCGTGTAGAGATGCTCAGCGATGTGCTCAACATCGAGGACTTCGGCGAGCTCCTCGATGCTGGTGCCTTTGCTCGCCTGCTCGTGGAGCAGGGAGCGAACCGCATCAGCGATCTCACGTCTACCTCCATACCCAACCGCGACGTTCACAATCAGGCCGTCGGCGGTGGATGTGGATTCCCCGGCATCTTTCAGGACACCAGCGGTTTTGTCGGGCAGCAGATCGAGGGCTCCGACGGGCCTGACGTGGTACCCGGCGGCGGCCAGCCCCTGCACGGTGGTCTCGATGATGCGCAGGAGCGGGTCGAGCTCCACGGCCGGGCGCAGCAGGTTGTCGGTCGAGAGCAACCAAAGTGTGACGACCTCGACACCCGCCTCGGAGCTCCAGGCGAGGAGTTCGGAGATCTTGTGGGCGCCGACCTGGTGGCCGTCGTTGACGTTGGCCATGCCCATCTCGCGGGCCCAGCGGCGGTTGCCGTCGAGGATCACGCCGACATGCCGGGGCACCTGATCCTTGGGAAGATCGCCCTCGACCCGGCTCTCGTACAGTTTGTAAGCGGCGTCCCTGATGGCCGAGTACGGTCGGCTGCGCTTGATCCGGGACTTGACGCTCCGCTTGACCTCCATGGGCGATCATCCCTCCTCAGCCGTCCTCGCGGCTCATTATCGCCCGTAACCCTCGATCGCCCTAACGATCGCAGTGAGGACATCGTCGAGGAAGGCGGACAGTTCCCGCTCGGTGAGGATGACACGGACACCCGATCCGTTCTCTCCCCACGCCTCGATGATCGCTTTTCTCTCGATCGCCCAGCGGCTGCTGCCCCCGTCCCAGCGGGGCGCGGAGCGCACCACGCACCGCATCTCCGAGGCTCCGGGACCGCGCCCCGAGGGCTCGAAGGCGAACAGCTCCCCCTCCGCGGCCTCACCGAGCCTGGCGGCGGCCCGCTCCAGGAAGTAGCCGCATCCGTGGCCCACGGTGCCGAACGGGCGGCCGTCGCGGCTCAGTTCGAGCCTGGCCTCGTAGGGCCGCCCCGTACTGTCCGTCGCCGGTACCGGCCTGACCATGAGCGACGATCCGTCCACACAGCGCAATGCCCCCATGCAGGGGGCATACCCACCTTCCCGGCACGCACCCGCGTGTCCCGTCCGGAGGCGCGCCCGCTCAGAGGCGGGGGCCGGCCGCCCGGGCGCGCTCGACGTGGCTGAGGGCCTCGCGGAGTTCGGCGAGCCACTCGTCGGCGTTCTTGCCGACGAGCCGGACGCACCAGGCGAGGGCGTCGGAGCGGGACCGGGCGACGCCGGAGTCCACGAGGGTGTCGAGGACGATCCGCTCGGGCTGGCGGAGCCG
Source organism: Actinocorallia longicatena (assembly GCF_039534125.1). Taxonomy (NCBI): domain Bacteria; kingdom Bacillati; phylum Actinomycetota; class Actinomycetes; order Streptosporangiales; family Thermomonosporaceae; genus Actinocorallia; species Actinocorallia longicatena. Next base: position 152,728 of record NZ_BAAAUV010000003.1, read on the forward strand.
GGTCATGACCGGCACGGACAGGTTGGTGAACATCTCGGTGTGGCCCTCGCAGGCCGCCCCCCAGGAGACCTTCCGCTGGAAGCGGTGCTCGGCCTCGCGGGCGATGACGATGCGCTGGTCGCGGGTGTCCTCGCGGAACCGCGCGACGGTGCCGGCGGCGAGACCGGCCCGCTCGGCCTCCTCGGCGCCTTCGGGGAAGTCCGGTGCGGGCAGGACGCCGACGACGGCGATCTCCTCGCGATCGACGATGACCTCCGGGGCGCCGGTGAACCAGCCGTCCGGGAGGCGGCCGGCGAACCAGCCGCGAAGCTGCGCCTGCACTTCACTTGTATCCATGTAATCAGAATTACATGGGATCCCCGCTTTGCCCAGCACGGGGGCGCGCTTGACATGGACTCGAATTTGGAAGTTACTATCAAAATATAGAAACAACCATATGGGAGCCTCCCTCATGAAGAGCCGCTGGTGGGTGCTCGTCGCCCTCGTCCTCACCGTGACGGTCGTCAGCCTCGACCTGACCGCCCTCAACGTCGCCCTGCCGACCCTCGCCGACGACCTCGGCGCGAGCACCGGCGACCTGCAATGGATCATCGACTCCTACACGCTCGTCTCGGCCACCCTCCTCATCCCCGCCGGGCTCCTCGGCGACCGCTACGGCCGCAAGCGCGTGCTGCTCATCGGGCTCGCCCTGTTCTTCGCGGGATCGGCGATGGCCACCCTCACCGGCGGCTCCGGCGGGCTGATCTCCGCCCGGACCTTCATGGGCCTCGGCTCGGCGATCATCACCCCGATGGCGCTGTCGGTCCTGCTGGCGACCTTCCCCCGTGACGAGCAGCCCCGGGCCCAGGCGATCTGGGCGGGGGCGAGCTTCCTCGGGCTGCCGCTCGGGCCGATCCTCGGCGGCTGGCTGCTGGACCACTTCTGGTGGGGCTCGATCTTCCTGATCAACCTGCCCGCCACCGCCGCCGCCTTCGCGGCCGTCCTGTTCCTGGTGCGCGAGTCGAAGTCCGAGCGGCGGCCGCGGCTCGACCTCCCGGCGATCGTCCTGTCCACCGGCGGCCTGCTCGCCCTGGTCTTCGCCGCGATCGAGCAGCCGGAGCACGGCTGGGGCGCCCTCCTCGTCTGGGGCCCGCTGGCCGGCGGGGCCGCCGCGCTGGTCCTGTTCGTGCTGTGGACCCGGCGCAGCGACGATCCGCTCGTCGACCTCGGGCTCTTCCGCGACCGCGCCTTCATGGGCGGGACGGTCCCGGCGATCACCCTCACCCTCGTGATGTTCGGCGTGATGTTCGTGACGCCGCAGTACTTCCAGGGTCTGCTCGGCACCGGCGCGCTGGGCACCGGCCTCAGCGGGCTGCCGATGATCGGCGGGCTGGTCGTCGGCGCGAAACTCGCGCCCCGCCTGGCCGGGCGGTTCGGGACGCGGCCGATCCTGGTCGGAGGGATGCTGACGATGGCCGCCGGCTGCCTCGCCGGGACCTTCACCGGTCACTCCTACGGATTCGTCGCCGGCTGGCTGACCGCGTTCGGGCTCGGCATCGGGCTGGTGCTGCCCGTCGCGATGGCCCAGGCCCTCGGCGCCCTCACGGTGGAACGCGCCGGGATCGGCTCCGGGCTGCTCATGACCCTGCGGATGGTCGGCGGCGCGTTCGGCGCGGCGATCCTCGGCAGCCTGCTGGCCTCCGCCCTCGGCGGCCGTCCCGTGGCGGCGGCGCAGGAGTCCTTCCTCACCGGCATGGACCACGTGCTGTGGACGTGCACGGGGCTGCTGCTCGTGACCGTCGTCATCACCCTGGCGATCAGCCCGTCCCCGGAGGGCGCGAGTGTTGGACAATCGAGGGATGAGCACCTCGTCGCTTGACCGCCTTCCGCTGCGGGAGCGCAAGAAGCTGAAGACCCGCAGGGCGATCCAGGAGCACGCCCTGCGGCTCTTCGCCGCCCACGGGTACGACGCCACCACGGTCGAGCAGATCGCCGAGGCCGCCGAGATCTCGCCGAGCACCTTCTTCCGCTACTTCCCCACCAAGGAGGACGTGGTCGTCACCGACGAGTACGACCCGCTCATGGAGGCGATGTACCGCGAGCGGGCCGCCGACGAGGATCCGGTCGAAGGCCTGCGGGAGATGTTCCAGACGGCGCTCGGCGAAATGATCGTCGGCCCCGACCGGGACCGGCTGCTGGCGCGGGTCAAGCTGATCCAGTCGGTGCCCGCCCTGCGCGCCCGGGCCTGGGACATCCAGCAGCAGGGCAGCCACGGCATCCTCATCGAGCTGCTGAGCGAACGCCTCGGACGCGACCGGAACGACTTCCAGGTCCAGCTGTTCGTCGGCGCCCTGATCGGAATGATCAGCACGATCAGCTACTACTGGGCCGACGGAGACGGGGCCGAGGACCTGGGCGAGCTGTTCCGCCGCGGCTTCGACCTGCTTCAGGCCGGCTTCCCGCTGGCGGCGCAGGAGGGCTGACGCCCGTCGCTAGCCCAGCGTCCTGGCGAGCTGGGCGGCGGCGCCGCGGTTGACCCGCACCGCGCCCTTGAAGTTGGTGAGATAGACCTTCTGGATCTTGACGAAGTCGCCGGTGTGCGGCGCGACCAGCATCTGGTTCCCGCCGATGTAGATCGCGATGTGCGAGATCCGTCCCGGCGCCGACGGGTCGTTCGCCCAGATCAGCAGGTCGCCCGGCTGGGCCTGCGCGAACGGCAGCCACGGGCCCGTCCTGGCCTGGTCCTCCGCGACGCGCGGCATCTTGATCCCGGCCTGGGCGAACGCCCACTGGACGAGCCCCGAGCAGTCGTAACCGCCCTCGGCGTCGGACTCCCCGCCCCACACGTAGGGCCAGCCGATCTTCGTGTAGCCCGCGTTGATGGACCTGCTGATCTCCGCGGCCGACAGGTAGGCGCCGCCGGAGGAACCGCCCGCGAAGTCGAAGCTCGGATTGAGCACCTGGACGGTCGCCGCCTTCTTCGGCAGCACCTTCTCCAGCGCCTTCTTCAGCTTCGTGAGGTCCTTGCGCTTCCCGCCGACCAGCATGACGTTGTCCTTCGTCATGCCGATCCGCTGCGCCGTGGTCTTCGACACGACCGCGTCGACCCCGCTGACGCCCATCGTCGCGTAGGCGCCGACCCGGGCCTGCGAGGCGTGCGTGGTCCCCGCGATCGACACCTGGTCGCGCAGCTTCACCCCGCCGTCGCTGTGCAGAACGAAGGAGACCGCGACGTCGCCCGCGGCGATGTTCTGCCACAGGTCGTTGCTCTTGGCGGTCCGGTCGGGGGTGAAGTTGCGGAAGGTCGACGGATCGACCCCGAACACCCCCACCCACTTGTCGCCGAGCTTGGCCTTGTTGCCGTAGACGAGGTCGGCGCCGGTCACGCCCTTGACCCGCTTGACCCGCTCCAGGGCGTCCGCGGGGAACGCTCCGCCCTTGGCCGTGATCATGAACTGGGGCTCGATCTTCCGGCTGAACTTCGCCACCCCGAGCGACGACCCGTTGGCCGTCGCGACGAGCCGCTCACTGGAGCCCTTCGGCTGCTCGGCCACCTGCGGCCTGCTCGCCTGCGCCGCCAGCATCGCGACGCCGGTCGAGAGGGTGATGGCGATGGTCACGCCGATGGTCGTCGGAACAGCTCGACGGTTCGACGGCCTGCGCACACTCACCCGCATTCTCAAGACGCCTTCTCGGGACGGACCGGAACCACTGACCCTAGAACGTGATCCGCCCCACTGCAAATATTGACAACGAATCTAATTCTGCAGTTCCCTCGCCAGTTCGGCGGGGGTCGTCACCGGCATCCGGCAGGCGAAATCGCGGCACACGTACGCCGCGGGTGCCCCCGCCACCAGTCCGCGACCGGCCAGGAGCGGGATCTCCTCCCCCTGTCCGACCGTCACGACCGTACCGGGCGAAACCGACATCAGGGCCGTCCGATGCAGAGCTTTCGTCCGCTCGTCATCCAGCGGCCCCACCACGGCCACCTCCAGCGGACCCCGCAACGCCGCGGCGGCCACGGCCAGCCCCCACCCCGCGAACCTGGCGTGCTTGCCCGCCAGCACGCTCACCGGCCCGAGCGCACCGAGCGCGGCGTCCCGGTGCTCCTGCGACCCGGTCAGCGCCGCATACGACAGCAGCGCCCCCGCCGCCGCGAACCGCCCCGACGGCGTCGCGTTGTCGGTCGGATCCTTCGGCCGCTGGAACAGCGCCTCGGCGTCGTCCGCGGTGTCGTAGAACCCGCCCTGCCCGTCACCGAAGTGCGCCAGCACCGCGTCGAGCAGCACCCCCGCACGCGTCACGTACTCGGCCCTCCCGGTGACACCGTGCAGCGCGATCAGCCCCTCGGCCACGTTCGCGTAGTCCTCGAGGACGCCCGCGTTCCGCCCCGCGGCCCCGTCCCGCGACGTCCGCAGGATCCTGCCGCCGACCACGTGCAGCCGTTCCAGCAGCCCGGCCGCCCGCTCCGCGGCCTCGACCAGATCCGGCCGCCCGAAAAGCGCGCCGCACTCGGCGAGCGCCGCGATCGCCAGCCCGTTCCACGCCGCGACGACCTTGTCGTCGCGCGCGGGCCACACCCGCTCGGCCCGGGCGGCGAACAGCGCTGCCCGCAACTCCTCCGGCAGCTCACCCGACAGGAGCTGAAGGGTGGACGCCCCGTGCTCGAAGGTCCCCTCCTCGGTGACGTTCAGCAGCCCGGCCGCCCTGCGCCCGTCCTCCTCGCCCAGGACCTCGGCGAGCTGGGCGGGCGTCCAGGCGTAGAACCGCCCCTCGACGCCCTCGCTGTCGGCGTCCATCGCCGAGGCGAAGCCGCCCTCGGGGGTGCCGAGTTCGCGCACCATCCAGTCGCAGGTCTCCAGCGCGATCCGGCGGGCGAGCGGCGAACCGTCCTTGCGCCACCAGTGGGCGTACACGCGCGCCAGCAGCGCGTTGTCGTAGAGCATCTTCTCGAAGTGCGGAACGACCCATCCGGCGTCGACGCTGTAGCGCGCGAACCCGCCCCCGAGCTGGTCGTACATGCCTCCGCGCGCCATCGCCTCGAGCGTCGCGGCGGCCATCCCACCGGGGTCGCCGCGGCGCAGCAGGAACTCCAGCACCATGGACGGCGGGAACTTCGGCGCCCCGCCGAACCCCGCGTTCACCGCGTCGAACCCCTGCTCCAGCGACACGACGGCCTCGTCGAGCGCGGCCTCGTCGGGCGCGGGCCCCACCAGCGCGCTCTCCTGCCCGCCAAGCGCCGCGACGACCTGCTGCCCCTGCTCGACCAGCTCGCCCCGCTGCTCCTCCCAGGCCTTCGCCACAGCGTTGAGCAGCGCCTGGAACCGCGGCCTGGGAAAGTAGGTCCCGCAGTAGAACGGATGCCCCTCCGCCGTCATGAACACGGTCATGGGCCACCCGCCCTGCCCCGTCAGCGCCTGCGTCGCCTCCATGTAGACGGCGTCGACATCCGGCCGCTCCTCCCGATCGACCTTCACGTTGACGAACAACGCGTTCATCATCCGCGCCGTCTCCACGTCCTCGAAGCTCTCATGCGAAAAAACGTGACACCAGTGGCACGCGGCGTACCCCACACTGAGCAGGATCGGCACATCGCGGCGGCGAGCCTCCTCGAACGCCTCCTCTCCCCAGGGGAACCAGTCGACGGGATTGTCCGCGTGCTGGAGCAGATACGGGCTCGTCGAGTCCTTGAGGCGGTTCATAGGGCCACCTTAATCACGGCGCTTCGCGGACCCGGCGCCACGATGGCCGTCCGGGAAATGTCAGCGTCACCGTCTAACGGTGTGCTTCGATGCGGCCGGCGGCAGGACGGCGACGTGTGCGGCACCGTCATGGCGGCCTGTGCGACGCGGACGGGAAGGTCCAGGTACCGGTACACGTGCCGGCCGAAGTCCGATGGTGGATGCGCGGGGTCCGGAGTGTCCGGCGAATGGATCGACGAGCAGGTCTTCGACCTCATCGTCGCCCGTCATCGCGGGTCCGAGGCCGCTCGCACCGAGGTCCCGTATGACGCCGGGCTCCTGGAACTCCAGGCCCTCCGAACACGCCTTGCCGAGGTGGAGACCGCCTGGCGCGAGGGACTCGTCTCGACAGAACTGTTCCTCCGGAACGCCGGCGCGCTCGAGCGGCTCATCGAGAGATCCGCCCACGCGAGCGATGACGGACAGGCGCTCCTGGCGATGCGTCTCGCGACAGCCGAGGATCTCAGGTCACGCTGGAATGCCCCGGTCGACCGGGGGCGGCCACCCGCTCTCCCTGCGAAGGCGCCTTGTCGAGGCCTATCTCGAGACCGTCCATGTGTTCCCTGTGGGCAAGGGGACCCAACGGCGCGGCCCGGAGGGCTATCAGCCTGTGTGGAGGTCTCAGCCCCGCTGGAACGACGGGGGGAGGCGATAGATGCGGACCCAGTCGACGTGCATGGTCACCCGGGTGGGGGTGGCGGGGTTGCGGCACTGGGTGCGGGAGTAGCAGCTGACGTCGTTCTGCAGGGCCAGGTGCATGTCGGCTCTCTGGGGGATGTTCTTGCCCTTGTAGGTCCAGACCTTGCGGCCGTCGAGGGAGAAGGTGATGGATCGGGGGAGCCATTCGAGGGTGTAGGTGTGCCAGCGGGTGAAGGTGCCGCGGAGCATCCTGGAGCGGGTGGTGTCGTTCCTGCCCTTGTGGATGAAGAGACCGGCGACGCGGCGGCGGGGGTCGGGGATCTCGGCGAAGTTGATCTCGGCCCATTCGGGGGCGCCTTGGCGGGTGGGCCACAGGAGCATGACGGCCGAGTAGCCGGCGCCGGGGTCGGCCTTCATCCGGGCCTCCCAGCGGCCGAACGTCTGGGCCAGGTGGGTGGCCAGGCCGCCGGACAGGTCCCTGCCGCCGTAGAGGGCGCCGGTCAGGTGGAGGGCGCCGTCGCTGACGGTCGTGGCCCTGGCCGTGCGGGGGTTGGATCCCGTCGGGTCGTCGTAGACGGCCCACTTGCCGGGGTTGACGTGGTCGGAGTCGAAGTCGTCCGACAGCACCGGACGGCCCCAGTCGATGACCCGCTCCGCCCCGGCCGGCGGCGCCCACTTGGGGTAGAGCTCCGGGACGGGCCAGGTCGGCTGGAGAGCCAGGACGGCCGAGACCGCGAGGGGGACGGCCGTGAGCGGACCGAGAAGGGGCATACCGTCCATGGAAACCCCAGGGATCGGGGCTTCGAGTCCTGCTTTACCGAATTCGTCTAGGCGGTTTGGGCGCTCGTGACCGTCGCCGCCTCGGCGTTGGCGCGCGAGCGCACCAGGACGGCGTCCCAGGACGCGACCATGACGAGCACCAGGAGCACCGCCACCCCCAGCAGCACCGGGGAGAGCAGCGGATACGCGACGGCGAGCAGAGCCAGCGACCCGAGCGCCACCAGGCGGGGGCTCGACCACTGGCCGAAAACGGTCCGCTTGAACAGCAGGTGGCCGGACAGGAAGAGCGCCGCGCCGCCGATCACGACGGCCGCCGTGCCCGCGGTCGTGTGACCGGTCGGATGGGCGATGATCAGTTCGTCCCCGACGGCTCCGACGATGATCCCGGCGACCATCGGGATGTGCTCGTAGGTGTAGGCCGAGCGGCCGATGCGGCCGGGGTCGTCGCTGCTCGCGATCGCCTCGGCGGAGGCCTCGGCGGTCTGGTCGAAGTAGATCCACCACAGGGCCACGGAGCCGAGGAAGGCCAGCCCGAAGGCGACCGTCGCGGCGGGACCCGTCTCCGCGGCGGAGGCGTAGGTGACGCCGGTGACCAGGACGGACTCGCCCAGCGCGATGATCGTGAAGAGCTGGCAGCGTTCGGCCATGTGGCCGCCGTCGATCGACGACCAGTCCTCGGTCGAGGAGCGTCCGAGGCCGGGGACGGCGTATCCGGTGGGCGGCCCGGCGAGATCGACCACCGACGCGAGGATCCACAGCACGATCAGGGCGGTGCCGCCGGCGAGACCGCCCGCGAGCCAGAGCGCGCAGGCGGCGGCGATCCAGACGAGGATCCGCCGGAAGTTCGGGCCGAGCTGGGTGCCGCGCGTCGACCAGACGACGTAGAGGGTGCGCCCGACCTGGACGGCCGTGTAGCCGGCCGCGAACCACAGCCCCCTGCCCTCGAAGGCCTCGGGCACGGACGACGCCATCAGCAGCCCGGCCAGCATCACTCCGACCAGCACCATCCGGAAGACGGGGTGGTCGGGGTCGAACCAGTTCGTGGTCCAGGTGGTGTACATCCAGCACCACCAGACGGCCAGCAGGAGCAGCCCCGTCTGGAGCGCTCCGGCGACGGTCAGATGGGACAGCAGGCGGTGCGAGAGCTGAGTGACCGCGAAGACGAAGACGAGATCGAAGAACAGCTCGAAGAACGAGACCTTGGTCGGGTCGTCGTCGCCGCGGGCGCGCAGGGGGGAGGGCAGGGACACGCCCCCACCGTACTTACATGATTACGTCCGAGTCGATCCGCTTAAGGCTGATCAGTCTGCTTCGTCGCCTTTTCGGCCTCGGCGGCCTCCCATGCGGCCTGGTCGAGGTCGGCCTGGCGCGGGGCGTCGATGCGGGCGATGCGCTTGTTCATCGACCTGATGAGGAACACGAGCGCCACGCCCATGCACACGACGACGAACGTGCCGAGCAGCCCCGGCGACACCGTGTCGTTGTTCAGCTCCTGAGCGATGACCATCATGAGGAGTGCACCTTCTCCCTGACTCCGGCGAACAGATCGTCCTCCGGAAGTTCAGTGTCGACCAGGGACCTCGCCAGATGGTAGTCCTCCGTCGGCCATGCCTTGCGCTGGAGGTCGGGCGGGCAGGCGAACCAGAAGCCGTTCGGGTCGATCTGGGTGGCGTGCGCGATCAGCGCGGCGTCGCGGACCTCGAAGAAGTCGCCGCACGGGACCTTCGTGGTGAGCGGCCACAGGACCGGGCGGTCCTCCCAGTTGGCGATCCAGTCCAGGTAGGGGGACTCCTTCCCGGCCTCGATCAGCTGCTCGTGCATCGCGAGCAGCCGCTCCTTGTGGAAGGTGAGGAAGTAGTACATCTTCAGCGGCTGCCACGGGTCGCCGAGGCCCGGGTAGCGCTCGGGGTCCCCGGCGGCGTCGAACGCCGCGACGGAGATCTCGTGGGTCTTGATGTGGTCGGGGTGGGGGTAGCCGCCGTTCTCGTCGTAGGTGAGGACGACGTGCGGCCGGAACTCGCGCATGATCTTCACCAGCGGGGCGGTGGCCTCCTCCAGCGGGACGAGCGCGAAGCACCCCTCGGGCAGCGGCGGCAGCGGGTCGCCCTCGGGCAGGCCGGAGTCGACGAAGCCCAGCCACTCCTGCTTCACCCCGAGGATCTCGCGGGCGGCGTCCATCTCGGCCTGGCGGACGGCCGACATGTTGGCCTTGATCTCCGGACGGTCCATCGCCGGGTTCAGGATGTCGCCCCGCTCGCCGCCCGTGGCAGTGACGACCAGGACCTCGACGCCCTCCGACACGTAGCGGGCCATGGTCGCGGCGCCTTTGCTCGACTCGTCGTCGGGGTGGGCGTGGACCGCCATCAGCCGCAACGGCTCAGCCTGTGTGTCGACCACTTGAGGGCACTCCTATGCTTGCTTCGGCCGGCACTCTCTGGTGAACCAGCTTTTCGAGATTGTTGCAGTCGCCTCCGACAGAAACCCGTAACACCCCGCGAGGATTCCCGATGACGCCCGAAACTCCGGAACGGACTTCGCCTTGGAAGGACCGGATCTTCTTCGGCGCGCTCGGGCTCGTGGTCGTCGCCTTCGTCGGCGGCTGGGCCGTGATCATGGGGAACGCGGGGGGCGACGGTCCCGCCGGGCTGACCGGTGTGTCCGGGGAGACGATCGGTTTCAGGGTACAGAGCGACACCGCCGTGCAGGTCACTTTCCAGATCAAGAAGCCCGAGGACGCGCTGGTAAAGTGTGTGGTGAAGGCCCGCGCGCACGACGGCCTGACCGTCGGCCAGACGGAGGTGTCGGCCCAGCCCGGCAGGACCGGGTCGACCCAGGTGATCGTGCTGCCCACGACCGCGCGTGCGACCACCGCCGAAGTGTTGGATTGCGACCGCACCTGACCGTCAGATGGCGGGTTGATGAACGGCGGCAGTGGGAACCTTTACCTCCAACGACCGGATAGGCTTGAGGTTTCCGCTCGTTCCGGCTCCCCCAGACGGGGAAGGCCAGGTGCGAGCGTGGATGACACCCGGCCACATCACGTGGAAATAGGAGTACCCGTGACCGAGACCCGCACTGACAACGTCACCTGGCTGACCCAGGAGGCGTACGACCGGCTCAAGAACGAGCTGGACCACCTCTCGGGTCCGGGCCGCAAGGAGATCGCCGCGAAGATCGAGGCCGCCCGCGAGGAGGGCGACCTGAAGGAGAACGGCGGTTACCACGCGGCCAAGGAGGAGCAGGGCAAGATGGAGGGCCGTATCCTCCAGCTCCGGCAGATCGTCGACAACGCCCGCGTCGGCGAGGCCCCGGCCCGTGCCGACGGCGAGGTCGGCCCCGGCATGACGGTGACCGTCGCCTTCGCCGGCGACGACGAGGAGGTCACCTTCCTGCTCGCCTCCCGCGAGGAGCAGGGGTCCCCGATCGACGTCTACTCGCCCAAGTCCCCGCTCGGCGCGGCGATCAACGGCAAGAAGATCGGCGAGAAGGCCTCCTACACCCTTCCGAACGGCCGCGCCATGACCGTCGAGATCATCGACGCCGTCCCGTACGCGGGCGCGTAGCACCCCACGCACTTCCCCGATCGGCCCGCGGCGCCCGCACAGCGTCCGCGGGCCGATCGAGTTTTGCCCTTTTCACGGGATTGGCCGGGCCCTGACCTGCCGATTCTCTGGATATGACGCCCGAACCGCCGCAGGATCCCCAGCAGCCGGACCTGCGCAAGGATCCGCAGCCCGGATACCAGCGGCCCGAGTACCCCGAATACCGGGCTCCGGGGTATCCGCCGCCGCCCGGGTACGGGCAGCCGCAGCCGCCGCCCGCCTACCAGGGCGTGCCGCAGGGCATCCCGCCCGAGCCGTACGAGAACGGTGTCAGCCCCTACCAGGCCTTTCCCGGCGCCTACGGGCCCTACGGGCATGTCCCGGCGTACGGGCCGCGCACGAACGTCCTGGCGATCGTGTCGCTGATCGCCTCGATCGTGAGCTGCGGCATCGGCAGCGTCGTGGGCGTGGTCTGCGGCCACATCGCGCTGAACCAGATGCGCCGCTCCGGTGAGGCGGGCCGCGGGCTGGCCGTCGCCGGACTCGTTCTGGGCTACCTCGGGCTGCTCGCGGCCGTCGGCGTCATCGTGATGCTGGTCGTCGGCGCGTCCCTCGGTGACGACTACTCGTCTTACGACACCCCCTAAAAACCTCTCCAAAGGAAGATCAACACGTCACCCGGTCGCGTTTGCCGACGCCCATCCGGGCCATCTTGCGACTATGACTCAACCGCCGCAGGACCCGCAGAACCCGTGGGAGAACCCGGGCGGCGGGACTCCGCCTCCCAGTGACGACCCGCCGAACCAGCCGTACGGCCGGCCCGCTCAGCCCGCTCAGCCCGGCCAGCCCGGCCAGCAGGGCCCGTCGTTCTCCAAGGATCAGCCGGGCCCCTACAGCGGCCAGGGCGGGCAGCACGACCCGTTCGCCGCCCCGCAGAACCCCTACGGCCAGCAGCACGGGCAGCAGCCGCCCGGCGCGGTCCCCCCGGGTCCCGGCGGAGGCCAGGGCTACGGCCCCGGCGGAGTGCCGCCCTACACCGGCGGCCAGGACCCCTACGGCCAGGCCTACGGCTCCGGCTCACCGATGATCGCCGCCAAGTGGAAGCGCCTGGTCGGGATCATCATCGACGGCATCATCTTCGGCTGCATCACCTTCTGCATCAGCATGCCGTTCGGCGCGAACACGAACGACATCGTGGTCACCAACGCCGACGGCACCGAGACCTACCACTGGGACAAGATCTACACCGGCGGCCAGCTGTTCGCGAACCTGATCGGCGCCGTCCTGGTCTTCCTGTACTTCTGGCTGCTGACCACCCGCTGGAACGGCCAGACGCTCGGCAAGAAGGTCATGAAGACCCGGGTCGTCCGGGAGGACACCGGCGGCCCCATCGACTCCAGGGCCGGTGCCATCCGGTCGGGCGTCTACGTGGCCCTCGGCTGGATCTGCGGCTGCGGCGGCCTGGTCGACGCGATCTGGATCTTCACCAACCCGAAGAACCAGACCCTGCACGACAAGGCCGCCGGGACGGTCGTCGTCGACGAGGTCGGCCCCAACCCCTACCAGGGCTACGGCCAGCAGGGCGGCGGCTACGGCCAGCCCGGCCAGGGGTACTGACCGGCGGAGACCGTCTTACTGATCGGTTACGTCAGTTGCCCAGTCTGCCCAGTTACGGGCAGGCTGGGCTTCGTGCATCCGCGACGTAGACCTGCCATCGCCCTGTCCCTGTCCCTGGTGGCCGCGTTGGGCGTCGCCTGCCAGGCCGGCGACCCGAAGCCGGCTCCCCCCGTCCAGCCGCAGGCCACGAGCGGCGCCCCGGCGACGCCCTCGCCCTCCCCCTCGATCAGCGACCAGCCCATCGCGGCGACGCAGAGCTCGGCGGGCGACCCCTACGTGCCCGGCGACGGCAACGGCGGATACGACGTCCTGCACTACGACCTCAAGCTGAAGATCATCCCGGCGGACGAGGCCAAGACCCTCGACGGCGTCGTCACGATCAGGGCCAAGGCCACCACCGACCTGCTGCGCTTCAACCTCGACCTGACCGGGCTCAGGGTCTCCGCGGTCCAGGTGGACGGCAAGAAGGCGAAGTTCACCCGCGACGGCAGCGAGCTGGTCATCACTCCGCCGGCGTCGCTTCCGGCCGGGGGCCAGTTCACGGTGGCCGTCGCCTACGCGGGCACCCCGAAGGCGATCGTCGACCCGATCCTCGGACGCTACGGCTGGATCAAGACGCCCGACGGTATCACCGCCGCCTGCCAGCCGAGCGGGGCGCACACCTGGTTCCCCAGCAACGACCACCCCTCGGACAAGGCCACCTTCGACATCACGCTGACCGTCCCGCAGGACCTCAGCGCCCTGTCGAACGGCGAGGCCGGTCCTTCCGTGACGGCCGGCGGCCTGACCACGACGCGCTGGCGCATGAAGCAGCCGATGGCGACCTACCTCGCGATGGTCACCGTCGGGAAGTTCAAGGTGAAGCAGGGCGTCACCCCGGGCGGCATCCCGATCACCACGGCCGTCGACACCACGATCGCCTCCCCGAGCATCGAGGAGTTCCACGAGGCCAAGGCGAAGATCACCGACGAGTGGGTGAAGCTGTTCGGCCCCTACCCCTTCGACTCGACCGGCGGCGTCATCGACAACGCCGACGTCGGCTTCGCCCTGGAGACCCAGTCCCGGACGATCTACGGCCAGTTCGACCCGGGCGAGGAGATCATCGCCCATGAGCTGGCCCACCAGTGGTTCGGCGACAGCGTCTCGGTCACCCAGTGGCGCGACATCTGGCTGAACGAGGGCTTCGCGACCTTCGCCGAGTGGACCTGGGCCGAGCGCAGGGGCCGCGGCACGGTCAAGCAGCAGTTCGACAGCCTCTACGCCCAGGCCGACTCCCCCAACTGGCGGACCCTGCCCGGCGACCCGGGCCGCAGCAAGCTGTTCGACACCTTCGCCGTCTACAACCGCGGCGCCATGGCCCTCTACGCCCTCGAGCAGAAGATCGGCCGCACCGAGTTCTACGACCTGCTCCGCACCTGGGCCAGGGAGCACCGCTACGCCAACGCCACCACCGCCGACTTCGTCGCGCTCGCGAGCAAGGTCGCGGGCACCGACCTCGACCCCTTCTTCCGGGCCTGGCTCTACGGCAACACCCGCCCCGAGCTCTAGGCCGGGTCTTACGGATCTTGTCCGTAGCGAGCGGCGTTCAGGTGCGTGCCTGGGCGTCGCGCAGTAGGACGAAGATTCGTGAGACCCGGCCTAGGGTCTGTTCGAACCCCGGGGGCGCGTCCGGTAGAGCCTCGGTCAGGGGTTGGGAAAGCCCGGGCCGGGGACGCGACAGGCCGTCGCGGGCCCGCCCAGGGTGGGGGCGTGCATGGGGTGAGAACGGCTGCGGCGGGTACGGCCACGGCGATGGCGGCGGCGGTACTCGTCGGCGCCGGAGCCGGGGCGCGGGACGGCGACGGGTGCGGGGAGCCCGGTGCCCGGACGGCCCGATGGGCCACGGAGTCACCGGGGGCGTCCGGGACTCCCCCGGCGGCGGCCACTCCGGCCGCAGACGCCCCGGCTGGAGACGTCCCGGCTGGAGACGCCCCGGCCGGGATCGTCCCGACCGGGATCGTCCCGACGGAGACGCCGGCCGCTCCGGCGGTCCAGGCGACCGGCACACGAGAGCCGGAAACGGCCTCCCCCGCGGCGGCACCGGCCGCGACCCCGTGCCCGCTGCGGATCCCGGGCAAGCCCGGCGCCGCCTCGATCGGTGACCGGTACTTCCCCGGCGCGGGCAACGGCGGCTACGACGCGACGCGCTACCGCGTCGCCCTCAGGTTCACCCCTGCGGGCCACGAGGTCGACGCCACGGTCACGATGACCGCGACCGCGACCCAGGCCCTGTCCTCCTTCCACCTCGACTTCCGTGGTCCGCGGATCCTCGACGTCAAGGTCGACGGCATGCCCGCGGCCTTCGTCCGCAAGGGCGGCGAGCTCGTCGTCACCCCGGCGGGCGGCCTGGCCGCGGGAAAGCCGTTCACCTCCGTCGTCCGCTACTCCGGGACGCCCGCCGCGACCAGGGACGGCGAGCTCGGCACCTACGGCTGGGTCAGGTCCGGGGACGGCGCGGTCGTGGTCGCCGAGCCCGACGGCGCCCCGAACTGGTTCCCGGTCAACGACCACCCCTCCGACAAGGCGCTCTACGACTTCTCGGTGACCGTCCCCAAGGCCCTCCAGGTGGTGGCCAACGGCGTCCCCGACACCCCGGTGACCAAGGCCGGCTGGACGACCTACGGCTGGCACGAGCGCACCCCCATGGCCTCCTACCTGGCGACGGTCGCGATCGGGAAGTTCGCCGTCAAGCGCGGCAAGATCGGCGATCTCCCCGTCATCACCGCGGTGGACCCCCGTTTCAAGAAGTCGCTGAACTCCCTGCACAAGACGACGATCAAGGCGCTGGTCTGGGAGCAGAAGCTCTTCGGCCGCTACCCGTTCCGCTCGGCCGGCGGCATCATCGACGACCCGAAGCTCGACTACGCGCTCGAGACCCAGAGCCGCCCGGTCTACGCCGGTTTCGCGCCCGACGCCGACTTCGTCGTCCACGAGCTCGCCCACCAGTGGTTCGGGGACAGCGTCAGCCTCCGCCGCTGGCAGGACATCTGGCTGAACGAGGGCTTCGCGACCTACGCCGAATGGCTGTGGCACGAGCGCGGCCCGAAGACGGCCGGGCGCGACAGCGCCAAGAAGATCTTCAAGCGCTACTACCGGCAGCCGCCGAACTCCCCGATCTTCAACCCGCCGCCGGGCGCGCCCGGCCGCAAGGCGCTGTTCAGCTTCTCGGTCTACATCCGGGGCGCGATGACGCTCCAGGCCCTCCGCCAGAGGGTCGGCGACAAGGCCTTCTTCAAGATCCTTCGGACCTGGGCGACCGGGAGGCGCGGCGGGAACGCCACGACCGCCGACTTCATCGCGTTGTCGGAACGGATCTCCGGCAGGCAGCTCGACAAGCTATTCACCGTGTGGCTGACCCGCAAGGGCAAGCCCAAGAAGGGGTCCTGGTAGCACGTGATCACCACAACCATCGTCGCCCTGACGCTCGGCCTCACCCCCGGCGCCGCCGGGGTCGGCGACCCGTACTTCCCCCAGGCGGGGAACGGCGGCTTCGACGTCGCCCACTACGACATCGACCTGACCTATGCCAGAGCGGGCATCACGGCGACCACGACCGTCACCGCCCGGGCGACCCAGGGCCTGTCGCGCTTCGACCTCGATTTCGTCGGATTGAAGATCACGAGCCTGAAGGTCGACGGCACGGCCGCGAAGTACACCCGTTCCGGCCAGGAGCTGACCGTCATCCCCGCCGTGGGGATCCCGGCCGGGAGGACCTTCACGGTCACGGTCGCCTACCGGGGCGCCCCGAATCCCCTCGCCGACCCGCTGCTCGGCCGGTCCGGCTGGCTGCCCAGCCCCGACGGCGTGGTCACCCTGTCGGAGCCGGCCGGCTCGGCGAGCTGGTTCCCCGTCAGCGACCACCCCTCCGACAAGGCCACCTTCGCCTACCGGATCCGCGTCCCCCGGGGGCTGAGCGTGCTGGCCAACGGCGAGCGCGACGGCGACCGCTGGGTCGTGCGCGAGCCGATGGCCCCCTACCTGGCCTTCATCGCCATCGGCAAGTGGGACGTCCGCGAGGGCAGGACGCCCGGCGGCATCCCCAGCGTCGTCGCGATCGACCCGGCCCTGCACGAGAGCACCGACACCCTCTTCGAGCGGGTCGGCACCACCACCGACTGGGGCGTCAAGGTCTTCGGCCCCTACCCGTTCGGCTCGACCGGAGCGGTCGTCGACGACCTCGTCACCGGCTACGCGCTGGAGACCCAGAACCGGCCGTTCCTGTCCAGCAACCAGAACGACCTCGCCACGATCGTCCACGAGCTGGCCCACCAGTGGTTCGGCGACAGCGTCTCGGTCGCCCGCTGGCAGGACATCTGGCTGAACGAGGGCTTCGCCAGCTACGCGGAGTGGCTGTTCGACGAGCAGCACGACGGGCCCTCCGCCCAGTCGCGGTTCGACCGGCTCTACGCCCAAGGCCAGGACTGGCCGGGCTGGAAGGTGACGACGGGTGACCCCGGCCGTGACCGTCTGTTCAGCGGGCCCGGCATCTACCAGCGGGGCGCGATGGCCGTCCACGCCGTGCGGACCGCGATCGGCGACAGGGCCTTCTTCCGCCTCCTGCCTGCCTGGACGGCCAAATACCGGCACGGGAACGCGACCGTCCAGGACTTCCAGGCCCTCGCCGAGCAGATCTCCGGAACCGACCTCGACACGGTCTTCCGCGAGTGGCTGTTCACCGCGAGTAAGCCCCGTGTCGTAAAGCCCGCTACGGTCTGAGGTCAGGGAAGATGCAAGGGTCCCCCGTGACAGGAGAACGCCTGATGACTGCCCCACGCCTCGCCGCCGCCGCCCTGACGGCCACCGTGGTCCTCGTTCCCGTCGCCGCGCAGGCGGTGACCGCGCCCAAGTTCACGCCGGGTTCCGGCGGGGCGGGCGAGCCCTACTTCAAGGACATGGGGAACGGCGGGTACGACGTCGGGCACTACGGGCTGAAGCTCGCCTACAACCCGTCCGCCAGGTCCATCAACGCCACCGTGAAGATCACCGCCGTGGCGCGCAAGAACCTCTCGCGGTTCAACCTGGACCTGCGCGGGCTCACCGTGACGGCGGTCCAGGTCAACGGCAAGGCCGCGAAGTTCACCCGCAGCGGCGCCCAGGAACTGGTCATCACCCCGCGCTCGGGGCTGCCGGCGGGCAAGAAGTTCACCGTGGCGGTCGCCTACAACGGCGTGCCGAAGAAGATCGAGGACGAGCCGCTCGGCCAGTCCGGATGGATCTCCACCGAGGACGGCGCGGTCGCGCTCAACCAGCCGTTCGGCACCGCGACCTGGATGCCGGTCAACGACACGCCCAAGGACAAGGCCACCTACACCTTCACACTGGTCGTGCCGAAGGGCCTGACGGCCCTGGCCAACGGCGTCTTCAAGGGCAAGAAGAAGACCAAGGACGGCCGGTACTCCTTCAAGTGGTCGATGACCACGCCGATGGCCAGCGAACTGTCACTGGTCGCGATCGGCAAGTACAGGGTCAAGGTCGTCAAGGGCAAGCTGCCGAGCTACACCGCCTTCGACTCCGACCTCGCCGGATCCACCAAACTGCTGACCGCCTACGACAAGAAGACCCGCTCGATCCTGAAGTGGGAGTCCAAGCTGTTCGGCGCCTACCCCTTCGCCTCGACCGGCGGGATCGTCGACGAGCTCGGCGTGGGCTACTCGCTCGAGACCCAGAGCCTGCCGGTCCACGACTGGAGCGTGGGCGGCCAGCTCCCGCCGGACGACCTGCTGGTCCACGAGCTGGCCCACCAGTGGTTCGGCGACAGCGTCACCCCGGCCCGGTGGAAGGACATCTGGCTGAACGAGGGCTTCGCCACCTACGCCGAATGGCTCTACACCGCCTCCCGCAAGGGCGGCAAGAGCGTCGACAAGCAGTTCGCGACGGCCTACGCCTACGGGCCCGGCGCCGACGTCTGGAAGGGCGTCCTGGCCGACCCGGGCCGCGACCACATTTTCGACGCCCCGGTCTACCAGCGCGGCGCGATGACGATCCACATGATCCGCAAGGCGGTCGGCGACCCGGTCTTCTTCCGGATGATCAAGGCGTGGGTCCACCTCAACAAGAACAAGAACGTCACCACCCAGGACTTCCAGAACTTCTGCGAGAAGTACTCGGGTAAGCAGCTCGACGGCCTGTTCAAGAAGTGGGTCTTCACCGCGGGCAAGCCCGAGCTCTAACTGAAAGTGAGGGTGTAGCCCTGCTTGCGGAGCCTGCCGACGACCTCGTCGCAGTGCTCCGCGCCGCGCGTCTCCAGGTGGAGCAGGACCTCGGCGTCCTCCACGTGGAGACGGGCGGCGACCCGCTCGTGCGTGACGTCGAGGACGTTGACGCCCAGGACCGCCAGCTCGGACAGGAGCTGGACCAGCGCGCCCGGCCGGTCGGTGAGCCTGACCCGCAGCACCAGGTAGCGTCCGGCGGTCGCCAGGCCGTGCCTGAGCACCTTGGCCAGCAGGACCGGGTCGATGTTGCCGCCCGACAGGACCGCGACGACCGGCGGCTTCATCGCGTAGGTGTGCTCCATCAACGCGGCGACCGAGGCGGCCCCCGCCGGCTCGACGACCTGTTTCGCCCGTTCCAGGCAGACGAGCAGGGCCCGGGACAGGGACTCCTCGGAGACCGTCACGACCGAGTCGACGAACTCGCTGACCAGCCGGTAGGTCAGATCCCCCGGACGCCCGACCGCGATGCCGTCGGCCATGGTCGGGCTCGTCTTGATCGTCATCGGCCGTCCGGCGGCCAGTGAGGGCGGGAAGGAGGCGGACCGCTTGGCCTGGACGCCCAGCACCGTCGGCGCCTCGACGCCCCGCTCCGCGGCCACCGACTTGACCGCGACGGCCAGCCCGGAGGCCAGCCCGCCGCCGCCGACGGCCGCCACGATGGTCCTGACCTCGGGAAGATCCTCCAGGATCTCCAGCCCGAGCGTGCCCTGCCCGACGACCACGTCATGGTGGTCGTAGGGCGGGATGAAGACCGCGCCGCACTCCTCGGCGTACTTCTGGGCGGCGGTCAGGCAGACGTCGAAGGTCTCGCCGGGGAAGACGATGTCGGCCCCGTAGGCGCGGGTGGCCTCGACCTTGGGCAGCGGAGCGCCCTCCGGCATGAAGATCGTCGCCTTGGAACCGAGCAGGGAGGCCGCCAGCGCGACGCCCTGGGCGTGGTTGCCGGCGCTGGCCGCGACCACGCCGCGGGACCGTTCCTCCGCGCTCAGCCGGGAGATCCGGGTGAACGCGCCGCGGATCTTGTAGGAGCCGGTGCGCTGGACGTTCTCGCACTTGAGGTACACCGGGCCGCCCACCACCTCCGAGAGGTGGCGCGAGTGCAGCAGGGGACTACGTACGAGGACTTCGCGCAGCGCCTCACGGGCCACGCGCATCTCGTCCACGCTGACGAGTTCGTTCATGGACCAAGTCTCGCAGCAACGAGAAGCCGGACCCGCCAACTGGGGAGCGACGGGTCCGGCTGCCTCGGGGTGATGCGGTTCTCGGCTACTTCAGGACGGACGCCACCGCTCCGGAGAGGGAGGCCGTCGCATCGTCACCGTCGAGCGACCAGAACATCGCGCCGCCCAGCCCCTGGTCCTTGACGTAGTTGGCCTTGAGCGTGGCCAGCTGCGGGTCCATGAAGTTCCAGAAGGTGGTGCCGTCGTACTTCCAGGCCGATCCGGCCGGGTCGCGGTAGACGGTGCCGGGGAGGTTCTTGATGTTCTTGAAGTCCTCGACGCCCTTCTCGACCGTGCCCTGGGCCAGTCCGGTGGAGGTCTGCCACAGGCCGTTCTTGCCGCCGTTCGGGACGCCCGTCCAGCCGAAGCCGTACATCGGCATGCCGACCGTCAGCTTCTGGGCGGGGAAGCCCTTGGCCTTGTAGGCCTTGATGACCTTGTCGATGCTGTACTGCTTGTCGGCGGGGTTCGGGTCGCCGGCCACGTCGTAGAGGTTGTCGTGGTGGTTGGTCGTGGTCTCCCAGCGGCCGTGGAAGTCGTAGCCCTGCACGTTGCCGTAGTCGAGGTACTGGTGGATCTTGTCGACCTCGAGGCCGACCTCGATCTCGTGCGGGTTGGCCGGCATGAAGAAGGTCAGGCCGAAGCGGCGGTTGACCTGGGCGCCGTAGGCGTCGAGCTGCCGGCGGAACTCGGCGAGCATGAGGGTGAAGTTCTGCTTGTCCTCGGGACGGACGACGTTGCCGACCTCTCCGGCGGTGGAGCCGGGCCACTCCCAGTCGATGTCGAAGCCGTCGAAGACGCCGTAGGCCGCGCCGGTGCCGCCCGCGCCGTCGCCGACGGGCAGGTTGCCCTTGAGGAACATGTCGATGCAGGAGGACACGAACGCCTTGCGGGAGGCGTCGGTGAGGGCCGCGTCGGAGAAGTACTTCGACCAGGTCCAGCCGCCGATGGACATGTTGACCTTGAGGTGCGGGTTGAGCGCCTTCAGCCGCTTGAGCTGGCCGAAGTTGCCGCGCAGCGGATCGTCCCACTTGTCGGCGACGCCGTCCACCGAGGAGGCGGCGTCGTAGGAGCGCTGGTAGTCGGCGTAGGAGTCGCCCTGGCCGAGGGCGTTGACCTCGAAGCACTTGCCGTCGGCGTTCACGTTGGCGAACGCGTACTGGATGGTGGTGAGGTTCTTGGCCGCGCCGGAGGTCTGCAGGTTCTTCACGTGGAAGTTGCGTCCGTAGACGCCCCACTGCGTGAAGTAGCCGATCTTCTCGTACTTGGCGGGCGGCGGGTCGGTGGCCTTGGTCGTCGCGGTGGCCGAAGCGGAGGCCGCCGAGACGTTGTTCGCGGCGTCCTTGGCGCGGACGGTGTAGGTGTAGGCGGTGTTCGCGGTCAGGCCGGAGTCGGTGTAGCTCGTGCCGGTGGCGGTGCCGACCTTGGTGGCGCCGCGGTAGACGTCGTAGCCGGTGACGCCCACGTTGTCGGTGGAGGCCGTCCAGGAGAGGCCGATCGCCGAGGAGCCGGAGGCGGTCGCGGTCAGCCCGGCGGGGACGGACGGGGCCACCTTGTCGTCGATGCCGGTGGTCCTCACCGTGAGCGGGGCCGAGGCGTCGGACTCCTGGTTCGCGGTGTCGACGGTCTTGACCGTGAAGGTGTAGGAGGCGTTGGAGGCCAGGCCGGTGACGGTCGCGGCGAGGCCGGTCACGGTGGCGACCTTGGTGGCGCCGTTGTAGACGTTGTAGCCGGTGACGCCCTTGTCGTCGGTGCCGGCCTGCCAGGCGAGAGCGACGCTGTTCTCGGTGATCGCGGTCGAGGCGAGGCCGGTCGGGGCGGTGGGCCGGGCGTCGGTCGTGCCGCCGCCACCGTCGCAGGGGTTGCCGTTGAGCTTGCAGCCGGAGGGGACGACGCCGCCGCCGGGGGCTCCGACGAAGCCGGGGCTGACGGTGGCGCCCGCGGCGAGCGTGCCGTTCCAGCCCTTGTTGACCAGCGTGTAGTGCTGGCCGGACCGGGTGTAGTCCGCGTCCCAGACCGAGCTGAGGGCGGCGCCCGCGGGGAGGTCGAACTCGAGCTTCCAGCTGGTCAGGCCGGCGGAGCCTGCCTTGATCGTGTAGGCGCCCTGGAATCCGCTGCCCCAGTCTCCCTGGGAGACGAAGGTCGCGGTCGAGGGGGTGTCGGCCGATGCGGGCAACGCGGCGAGGAGCGGCGTGAACAAGGCCGCGATCGCCAGGGAGGTGGTGAGTCGACGCACTGCGGGGGCTCCTGACGGTGAAGGCTTCCCAGTAGATAAATAGGAAACTTTCCTGTTGGTTGCGGTGAACGTAAGTCGTGTGACCTGGCCGACGCAAGGGCGGATCCACGGCTTGAGGCGGGCTTAAGCCACAGCTAAGGTTCGCGATCCCCTGCGGCGCCGCACCGCGTCTTGCGCGGTAGTGCGCAGTGCGCAATAGTGTGCACCACACAAGGAGGTCTTCGGCATGGACACCACCCAGCTCCTCAAGGGGGTGCTCGACGTCGCCGTCCTGGCGGTCCTCGACCAGGAGGACAGCTACGGCTACGACGTCGTCCGCCGCCTGCGCGAGGCCGGCCTCGACGACGTCGGGGACGCCTCGGTCTACGGCACCCTGCGCCGCCTGTTCAAGGCCGGCGCCCTCACCTCCTACGTCGTCCCCTCCGACGAGGGGCCGCACCGCAAGTACTACGGCCTGAACAACGCCGGACGCGCCACCCTGGCCACCTCCCGCAAGGACTGGTCGACCTTCGCCCGCACGATGGACACCCTCCTGGAGCCCCGATGATCGCGACCCCGGTCACCGAGTACGCCGCCGCCGTCCGCGCGGCCCTGGCCGACGTCCCCGCGGCCGACCGCGCCGAGCTCCTGGAGGACCTCGAGGAGCATCTGGCCGAGATCGACGCCGAGTCCGGCGAGTCACTCGAAGCCCGTCTCGGGCCGCCCGAGCGGTACGCCGCCGAGCTGCGCGCCGCCTACACCGACGTCGCCGTCGAGAAGCCGCGCGTCACGGCCTGGGCCCTGTTCGACCGGACCGAGGCCGGGATCGCGGAGTTCTTCGAGCAGCGGGTGCCCGAGCATCCGGGCGTCCGGGCCGCACTGCGCGACGCCCGGCCGATGTGGTGGCTGCTGCGCGGCTACCTGACCGCCTACGTCTTCTGGGCGATCATCGCGGGCGAGGACCGCGGCCCCCTCCCGGACGATCCCGGCGAGTTCCTCTGCGTCCTGCTGTTCGCCGGCGCCTCCGTCTGGCTCGGCCAGCGGGCCCGGAGCGGCAGCCCCCGGCGGCGGCCCATCGCCCTCGTGACGGCCCTGTTCAGCGCCTTCGCGATCTGGGCGGGACTGGTCTTCCTCAGCACGGTCGACCTGGCCGGCGGCGCGTCCTACTACCCGCAGAGCTACGCCGAGGACCCGGTCGAGTCCAGGTTCGGCGGGACGATCAACATCTACCCGTTCAAGGACGGCAAGCCGCTCACCGACGTGCAGCTCTACGACCAGGACGGCAATCCGGTCAACAGCCCGCCGCTCGAGGAGTACCCGATGATCCCCGGCTCCAGGCCCGTCGCCGCGAACGTCTACCCGAAGCCGCTGTGCTACCAGACCGACGAGGACGCCCCGATGGACGCCGTCCTGCGCCTCATGCCCGTCTGCCCGCAGACCCCCGAGGTGGGCCCCGTCCCCGACGCCACCGCGCCCCCCGCCGAACAGTCCCCGTCGCCGACCACGAAGCCGACCGCGAAGCCGACGGCGAGCCCCACGCCCAGCCCGACCGGCCGCTCCTGACCGGCGTGCTCAGGGCAGGGCCGCGCGGAGGGTGTGGATCTCCGGGGTCAGGTCGGCGAGGAGCCCGTCCTTCGGCAGGTCGGGCAGGGCGGGCGCGGGCTCGTGCGCCCGGACGGCCGCCGCCAGCGCGCTCAGGGTCCCGGCCGTGACCTCCAGGTCGGCCGGGTCCGGTGCGGGGAAGCCGTGCCGTGACTTCACCGAGGCCGCGGTGACCGCGTCGACGATCTGCTCGACCGCCACGACCGCGGAGAACCAGGCGGCGGCCCTCGTGCTCGCCGGGGGCGGCTCGGCGAGCGTCTGCTGGAGGGTCGTGCGGAGCGTGGTGATGGTGCGGTGGATGCCGCGGCGCCGCTGGGAGCGGGCGGGCGAGTCCTCGAACGCGCCCCTCAGATAGGCGGCGGCCGCGTCGATGGTGTCGGCGAGCCGGGCCGAGACCTGGACGCGCCAGGAGTCCGGCCACAGGGCGTAGCCGAAGACGAGGACGATCACGCAGCCCAGTGCCGTGTCGGCCAGCCGGGTCGTGGCCAGGGTCGTGGCGGGCTCGTGGTGGAGCAGATCGCCCAGCACGAGGATCAGCGGGGTGACCGCCGCGGTCTGCATCGCGTAGCTGCGGGCCGAGACCAACGGCACCAGCCCGCCGAACAGCGCCGCCAGCGGGACGGCCGGCCAGCCGCGCGGCACCAGGATGAGGATCGCCGCGGCGATGACGACCCCCACGAGCGTGCCGAGCCCGCGCAGCAGCGCCCGGACGAACACCGACCCGAAGTCGGGCTTGAGGATGAACGTCACGGTCAGCGCGACCCAGTACGAGCGCGGCACGGTCAGGACGGCCGAGGCGATGCCCGCCAGCCCGATGCACAGGGCCAGGCGGAGGGCGAAGCGCCAGGTCGTCCAGGTGAAGACCATCTCGCGGACGGCCGTGACGGCCCGGACCGGCCACGCCGCCGGACGGCCCAGCAGGTCGGGATCCTCCGGCCGGGGACCGGCCAGGCGCCTGCGGGAGTACTCGACGGCCGCCGCGAACGCCGGCTCCTCCGACACGAACACCGCGGGCGGGCAGGTCCGGTGGTCGGCCGCGACGGCCTCCCCGATCCGCCGGACGGCCGCGGGCATCCCGGCGGGCGCCGGGGCGTCGTGCAGCAGGGAGATGGCCTCCAGCAGCGGGGTCGCCGCGTTGAGCATCGTGGTCAGCCGCCGGATCTCGATGTCGCGGCCCTGCTCGCCGATGCGGTGCCGGGTCAGGACGTCCTGGGCGGCGTTGACGGCCGGTGCCACGGCGAGCCGGGCGGCGTCGGCCTCGGGAGCGGCCTCGAGGACGTCCGCGAGGGCGAAGTACACCCCGGCGACGGCCTCCCGCTCCGGATCGGCCCTGTGCAGCGGCCAGCCCAGCAGCACCAGCCCGAGGAAGAAGCCCGAGCCGCCCAGATGGTAGAGCGGGGCCTGCCACCACGGCCCCGGCAGCTCGATGCCCGTCCCGATGACGGCCATGAGCAGCAGCATCAGCCCCGACCCCGACGACACCGCGCCGATCGAGCTGATCAGCCCCGACACCAGCGCGACGCCCACCAGGACGCCCACCGTCCACCAGCCCCGGTCGTAGGCGGCCTCCCCCACGATCAGCCCGACCGCGCCGACCAGCATCGGGATCGCGATGCCGAGCAGCCGCAGCCGGTAGGGGCGCAGGGTGTTCTGCAGCGCGCCCGACAGCGCGCCGGTCGCCGCGATCATCCCGGCGACCGCGTTGCCCGACGCCAGCCCGATCGCGGTCATGGCCGCGATCGAGATCCCGGCCCGGAAGACGGCGGGCCACGGGACGGGCGCGCGCACCGGGGTCACGGCCCGGACCAGCCATCCCTGCTCACTCACCCCCTCATGATCAGCCTTTGGACAGGTCTATTGCGAATCGGACTCACCCTGACCAGCCCCCTTGCCCGAAATCTTCCGGTTGGCCAGTCTCGGAGCAGAAGATCAAAAGTCTCGGAGGGGATTTTCTATGATGCGTACCGCTTCGATCGCCGTCGCGGCCCTGACGGCCGCCCTGGCGCTCAGTCCCGCCGCCCAGGCGCAGAAGATCGTCTACACCCCCGGCGCGCCGGGTGCGGGCGACCCCTACTTCCCCGACATGGGCAACGGCGGCTACGACGTCTCCGGCTACGACATCACGCTGAAGTTCGACCCCGCCACCAAGGCGATCGAGGCGACCACCAAGGTCAACGCGACGGCCACCCAGAACCTGTCGTCCCTGAACTTCGACTTCCTCGGCCTGACGGTCGACGAGGTCAAGGTCGGCAGCAACACCGCCGCCTTCGCCAGGACCGGCGCGCAGGAGCTGGTCGTCACGCCGCAGTACGGCATCTCCGCGGGCGCGACGTTCTCGGTGACCGTCACCTACCACGGCGTCCCGCAGAAGATCGACGACGACACCCTCGGCGTCTCCGGCTGGGTCGCCACCGCCGACGGAGCGGTCATGCTCAACCAGCCGTTCGGCGCCGCCACCCTCTTCCCGGTGAACGACACCCCGAAGGACAAGGCCACCTACGGCTTCACGATCACCACCCCGTCGGACCTGACGGCGATCGCCAACGGCGAGCAGGGCACGAAGACCACGACCGGCGGCCTCACCACGGTGAAGTGGAAGATGAACCAGCCGATGGCCTCCGAGCTCTCGATGATCGCCATCGGCCGGTTCAACGTCACCACCGGCCGCACCCCGGACGGCATCCGCAACATCACCGCGGTCGACACCGCCCTGGACACCGGCCAGGGCGCCGCCTTCTTCGCCGGCACCGGGGCGGTCACCGACTGGCTCCAGTCGATCTGGGGCCCCTACCCGTTCGCCTCGACCGGCGGCGTCATCGACCGGGTCGGGGTCGGCTACGCCCTGGAGACCCAGGGACGCCCGGTCTACGACACCAGCCGCGCGGGCCGGGTCCCGAGCAACACCCTCATCGCCCACGAGGTCGGCCACCAGTACTTCGGCGACAGCGTGACCCCCGCGGCCTGGAAGGACATCTGGCTCAACGAGGGCTTCGCCACCTACAACGAGTGGCTGTGGACGGCGACCCACGGCGGCCGGAGCGTCCAGGAGTCGTTCGACGACACCTACGACCAGCCCGCGAGCGCCGCGGTGTGGCAGCCGGTCATGTCCGACCCGGGCCGCGACGGCATCTTCGACGAGACGGTCTACGACCGCGGCGCGATGACCCTCCACGCCCTCCGCACCGCGATCGGCGACGACGCCTTCTTCGAGCTCGGCCGCCGCTGGGTCGCCGAGAACCGCTACGGCTCCGTCACCACGGCCGACTTCCAGGCCCTCGCCGAGCAGGTCTCGGGCCAGGACCTCGACGACCTGTTCACCAAGTGGGCCTACACCCCCGGAAAGCCCTCCCTCTAGGCAGGGATTTGCCCGCTCTTGGTGACGGCACGTAGCCTTGTGACCGTTCCGTTACCAAGAGCCGGGGGAAGACATGCCGCGTCAGGGCGTCGCTCTGGGGATGGCCGCCGTGCTCGTGGCGGGTGTGGGCGTCTGGGCCGCCGCCCGGAACGCCGGTGCCGACGACCTCGTCCCCACGCTCTCGGCGGACGCCCCCTTCCTCGGCTCCCCCGCCGAGGACTACGCCGACGGCGCGGACGGCGTCGCGCCCCCGCCGGCGCGGGCGATCGGCGGATTCTCCGCCGCCCAGGTCGCCGCCGCCTACCAGGGCACCGAGAGGACGGTCGAGGCCGCGGCGCTCGACCGGGCCACCCTCGAAGGCGCCGCCCCCGCGGCCTTCCTCGCCGCGATCGACCCGGCCCAGGCCGCCGTCCTCGGCGACCGCGCCCGCTC
The DNA here is from genome assembly GCF_039534125.1 of Actinocorallia longicatena. NCBI lineage: Bacteria > Bacillati > Actinomycetota > Actinomycetes > Streptosporangiales > Thermomonosporaceae > Actinocorallia > Actinocorallia longicatena. Next base: position 180,101 of record NZ_BAAAUV010000003.1, read on the forward strand.
CCAGGTCGTCTCCCTCGCCCCCGGCAGCGCGGAGCTCGTCGGCGAGCGGATCAAGGTCCGGGGCACGATGAAGGCCGCCCCCGCCACCTACCACGGCAGGAACGGCCTGCACGTCAGCGTCGACTACACCTTCGTCTACGCCCTGCGCAACCCGAAGGCCCCCGCCCGGATCATGCGCTTCCGCGCCCACCTGAAGGGCACCACCTTCGAGGCGCCCGGCCGGAAGACCTCCGTCCTGGAGCAGTCGGTCACCGCCGCCCCGGCCCTGAGCGGCGGCGACGGCCACCTGCACCCGGACTGGAGCTTCGACGCTCCGCAGAGTTAGTCGGCGTTCCAGTAGCGGTCGGCGCCGTAGATGAAGGCGGCCGCGCCGACCAGGCCCGCGGTCTGGCCGAGCTCGGCGGGGACCACCCGGACGTGCCGGGCGAACTCCATCCGGGCGTGGTGGCGGAAGGTCTCGTCCAGCGGGGTGAACAGCATCGGGCCCGCCTGGGACATGCCGCCGCCGATCGCGACGACGTCGAGGTCGAGCAGGTGGGTGGCCGAGGCGATGGCGATGCCGAGGGCGCGTCCGGCGCGGCGCATCGCGGCGACGGCGATGGGGTGCCCCCGGGCGGCGTCGGCGGCCAGGTCCTTGGCCGTGGCGATCATCTGCTCGGCGCGCCAGCCCTCGGCCTGCGCCCAGGCGGCCAGGGCCGGGCCCCGGGCGATCGCCTCCAGGCAGCCGCGGCCGCCGCACTTGCAGGGCATGCCGCCCGGATCGACGACGATGTGGCCGATGTGCCCCGCGTTGCCGCTGGCTCCGTCGATGAGCCGGTCGCCGAGGATCAGGCCGCCGCCGACACCCGTCGAGATGACCATGCCGAGCACGTTGCGGCTGCCGCGTCCGGCTCCCCGCCAGTGCTCCCCGACGGCCACCGTCACGGCGTCGTTGTGGATGCGGACCGGCAGGCCCTTGTACCTCTCTCTGAGCCGCTCGCGCAGCGGGAACCCGCGCCAGCCGGGGATGTTGAGCGGGGAGACCTCGCCCGAGGGCCACTCCATCGGGCCGCCGCAGCCGACCCCGACCCCGATCAGGTCGCTCTCGGGAAGCTTGTCCAGCAGCGACTCCAGGGTCCGCCACAGGCCCTCGGCGTCCACTTTGGGGGTTTCGGTCCGTTCGTAGGTCTCGACCCGTCCTCCCGGATCGACGATCCCGACGGCCAGCTTGGTGCCGCCGACGTCGATGGCAAGCACCCGCTCGTCGCTCATACGTCCCCACCCTTCCCGAAGGCCAGGATCGAGGCCGTGAACCCGTGCACGTGGTTGCGGCCGCCGACCGGACCGATCTCCCCGTCGGCGAAGAACCCGCCGACGGAACCGAACTGTTCCAGCGCCCGGACGTCATGGTCGGACGTCGCGAACATGGCCCTCCCCCGGCCGTTGCAGGAGAACAGCAGCGCTCCCTCCACAGGGCCGAGGTCGAACCCCTTCACCAGGTCCAGCAGGTCGGAGTCCGCCGCGCCGGCGTCCCTGACCTGGAACCTGACAGTCTGCCCCGTCTCCACCACGTCGCCGATCGCCAGGGCGCCCGTGTCGGTGTCGACCCCGACGACCCCCCGCACCAGGAAGTCCCCCTGCTCGTGCTCGTCGGCGTACTCGTCCATCGCGACCCCGATGAGCAGGCCCTGGGCGGCGAGCTCACGTTCGTCGTCGGGCAGCGCCAGGACGATCTGCTCCAGCTTCTCCAGCGCCGGCGACCCCGCGAGCTCGTACAGGACGTTCTGCTCGGCCGACGTGATCGTCATCAGCGGTCCGACCGGCCGCGCACCCTGGCTGACCAGGGTCGTCGCCTCGACGGGCCCGCCGATGACCACGCCCACGGCGCCCTCGGTGAACAGCTTGTCGTCGATGAACAGCCGGGTCTCGCCCTTGGCCCCCCCGGCCAGCCCGCCGACCAGCGGCAGCCCCGGCAGGACCTCGTCCGAGCGCTCCACGAAGGCGTCGACGGGGAAGGAGTAGGGATCGGCGAGGAGCACCCCGACCACGTCGTCGGGCCGCGGATCGGGCATCCCGACCACGATCAGCCGGTCGTCGCCCCGCAGGGTCTCCAGCTGGAAGGGTTCGATCCGGGCGCCCTCCGGCAGCATTCCGGCCCAGGCGCTGACCGCCCCCGTCTGCTCGACCCCGCGCCCGTCGGCGATCACCCCCGAGGCGCTGCAGCCCAGCACCGTGCGGGCGTCCGAGCAGGCCATGGCCTGCCTGGCGGCCCTCTCGACCTCCTCCGGATCTTCTCCGCTGACGAAAACGCAGAGCAGGTCGGCCCGTCCGTCGAGGGTGCCGGTCGCCCGCCGGACGGCCTCTTCGGCCGCCGACGTCAGATCCAGTCCCTGCGCGAGCCCGTCGCCGAATCGCGTCATGTTTCGATTCAACCGGGCTTATGGGCGTTCTGAAACCACTGCCGTGTAAACAGTGCGGTCATCCCCATCGGGACGTAACCTCATTTAGGTGCAATCCACGCAGCGAGTGTCGACGCTGGGAGAGCTCCGCTCCCTTGGACATGTCCATCGCTCGGTCAAGGCCGAGTTGCGAAACAACCTTCTGCACCGGCTGAAATCCGGGGAACCGCGGTTCCCCGGCATCGTCGGCTTCGATGAGACCGTCCTGCCCCATCTGGAACGCGCCCTCCTCGCAGGTCACGACCTTGTTCTCCTGGGTGAACGCGGACAGGGCAAGACCCGCCTGATCCGGACCATCATCGGCCTGCTCGACGAGTGGACCCCCTTCGTCGAGGGCTGTGAGATCAGCGACCACCCCTATGAGCCGGTCTGTGTCCGCTGCAGGCGCCTGGCCGCGGAGCTCGGCGACGATCTGAAGATCGCTTGGCGGCACCGCGACGAGCGGTACGCCGAGAAGCTCGCGACCCCCGACACCTCGGTCGGCGACCTCATCGGCGACGTCGACCCCATCAAGGTCGCCGAGGGCAGGACCCTGGGCGACCCCGAGACCGTCCACTACGGGCTGGTCCCGCGCACCAACCGGGGCGTCTTCGCGATCAACGAGCTGCCCGACCTGGCCGAGCGGATCCAGGTGGCGCTGCTGAACGTGCTGGAGGAGCGGGACGTCCAGATCCGCGGCTACTCCCTGCGGCTCCCCCTCGACGTGCTGCTGGTCGCCTCGGCCAACCCCGAGGACTACACCAACCGCGGCCGGATCATCACCCCGCTCAAGGACCGTTTCGGCGCCGAGATCCGCACCCACTACCCGCTGGAGCTGGAGACCGAGCTCGAACTGATCGCCCAGGAGGCCGAGCTGTCGGCCGAGGTGCCCCGGCACCTGCTGGAGATCGTCGCCCGGTTCACCCGGCTGGTCCGCGACTCCAAGGCCGTCGACGGCCGGTCCGGGGTGTCCGCCCGGTTCGCCATCGCCGGGGCGGAGACCGTCGCGGCCGGGGCGCTGCGCCGCTCGGCGATCAACGGCGAGGAGCAGGCCGTCGCCCGCGTGTGCGACCTGCCCGCGATCGTCCCGAGCCTGATGGGCAAGGTCGAGTTCGAGGTCAGCGAGGAGGGCCGTGAGCAGGAGGTGCTGGAACACCTGCTGCGCCGCGCCACCGCCGAGACCTACCGGCACGCCCTGGGCACGGCCGACCTGTCGGGCCTGCTCGACAAGTTCGACCGCGGGGAGTCCGTCGACACCGGCGAGCTCGTCTCCTCCGCCGAACTGCTCCAGCGGGTCGGGCAGACCCGCGGGCTCGGCAAGCTCATGTCCCTGCTGGAGCTGGACGGCGACTCGCCGGGCCACGCGGCCGCCGCGCTGGAGTTCGCGCTGGAGGGCCTGTATCTGACCCGCCGCCTGTCCAAGGACGTCTCCGACGAGGGCTCTTCTACGTACCGGATGTAGGACCACATGGCTGAGTACAGGTACGGACCGTATCGCGAGGGGCCGGACCCGCTCGCCCCTCCCTATGACGTCCGCGAGGCCCTCGACCAGGTCGGCGAGGAGGTGCTCAACGGCACCGGCGTCGCGGAGGCCCTGCGCGACCTGCTCCGCCGCGGCCTCGGCGGCACCCGTCCCCGGCAGGGCCTCGACGACCTGCTCCGGCAGGTCCGCGAGCGCCGCGCCGAGCTCCGCGACCGCGGCCGCCTCGACGGCACCCTCGAGGAGGCCCGCGCCCTGCTCGACACCGCCATCGGCCAGGAGCGCGCCGAGCTGTTCCCCGACCCGTCCGACGACGCCAGGATCCGCGAGGCCGAACTCGACACCCTGCCCTCCGACACCGCCCGCGCCATCCGCTCGCTCCGCGACTACCAGTGGCGCTCCGACGCCGCCCGCCAGACGTTCGACCGGCTGCGGAGCCTGCTCCGCGAGGAGATCCTCGACGCCCAGTTCGAGGGACTCAAGCAGGCGATGCGCGGCGGCGACCCCGAGACGATGGCGCGCGTCAAGGACATGATGGCCGCGCTCAACGCCATGCTGGAGGCCGACGCCCGCGGCGAGCACCGCCAGGAGGACTTCGACGAGTTCATGCAGGACTTCGGGGACTTCTTCCCCGACGGCCCGCGCACCCTGGAGGAGCTCGTCGACTCCCTCGCCCGCCGGTCGGCCGCCATGCAGCGGCTGCTGAACTCCCTCAGCGACGAGCAGCGCGCCGAGCTGTCGGCGCTGATGGCCGAGGCGATGCAGGACGCCGGGCTGGAGCTGGAGATGTCCCGGCTGGGATCGGCGCTGCGCGGGCGCCGTCCCGACCTCGACTGGTTCGGCGGCGAGCGGATGAGCGGCGAGGACCCGATGGGCATGAGCGACGCCACCGGGGCGCTCGCCGATCTGGCCGACCTGTCCGATCTGGAGTCGGCGCTGGCCCAGAACTATCCCGGTGCCCGCCTCGACGACGTCGACGAGGAGGCCGTCCGGCGGGCGCTGGGCCGGCAGGCCGTCGACGACCTGAGCGAGCTGCGCCGGATCGAGGCCGAACTCGAACGGCAGGGCTACCTGCGGCGCAAGGGCGGGCGGCTGGAGCTCACGCCCAAGGCCGTCCGGCGGCTCGGCGAGACCGCGCTGCGCCGGGTCTTCGCCGACCTGAAGAGCGGCCCGCGCGGCGACCACGCCCAGCGCGACGCCGGTCAGGCCGGCGAGCTCACCGGCACCTCCCGTGAGTGGCGGTTCGGCGACGAGCAGCCCCTCGACGTGGTCCGCACGGTCTCCAACGCCGTCATGAGGGACCCCTCCCGCGTCCGGCTGACCCCCGACGATTTCGAGATCCAGGAAACGGAGCGACGCACCGCCGCGGCGGTGTGCCTGCTCGTCGACCTGTCCTACTCGATGGTGCTGCGCAACACCTGGGCCGTCGCCAAGCAGACGGCCCTGGCCCTGCACTCGCTGGTCAGCACCCAGTACCCGCAGGACGCGATCCAGATCATCGGATTCTCCAACTACGCGCGCGTCCTGCATCCCACCGAGATGGCGTCGCTCGACTGGGACGCCGTCCAGGGCACCAATCTGCATCACGCGCTGCTGCTGGCCGGACGCCATCTCGACAGCCATCCCGACTTCGAGCCCATCGTCCTGGTCGTGACCGACGGTGAGCCGACCGCGCACCTCAGGCACGACGGCCGTTCCCTGTTCGACTATCCGCCCGCCCCCGAGACCCTCGTCCTGACCTTCGCCGAGGTCGACAAGATGACGCGCCGCAAAGCCACGCTCAACGTCTTCATGCTGGCCGAGGACCGCAGGCTCGTGTCGTTCGTGGAGGAGGTCGCGCGCCGCAACGGAGGCCGGGTCTTCTCCCCCGATCCGGCGCGTCTCGGCGAATACGTGGTGAGCGACTATCTGCGGGCGCGCCGCGAGTCCTGAGCCGGGAGCCACCGGGCGGGCCTTTCGGCGTTAGGGTCTGGGCATGTCGACTGCCGATCGTCTGCTGCTGATCCTGCACATCGGGTTCGCGATCTTCGCGCTGGGCCCGCTGACCGCCGTCCTGCACTCCACTCCCCGTTACATCAGGGAGGGCAACGCGACCGTCCTGCGCTTCCTCTCGCGGACCACCCAGATCTACGCCGGGGCCTCGCTCGGCGTCCTGCTGTTCGGGCTGTTCCTGGCCAGCGGGAAGTTCGACCAGGTGTGGCTGTCGGCCTCGATGACGCTCTACATCGTCTCGCTCGTCCTGCTGGTGATCGTCGAGCGCGACCAGCGCAAGTGCCTGTCGGCGATCGAGGCGTCCACCGCCGAGGTCCCCGCCGCCCCCGCCACCGAGACCAAGGACAAGACCGCGCCCGCCGCCGCCCCCGACATGACGGCCCACCTCGCGCGGATCTCGTCCCTGTCGGGCATCATCACCCTGCTGTGGATCATCATCCTGATCCTCATGGTGTGGCACTAGGCCGCTGAGCGCGCCGGGGTCACTTGGCGCGGGCGGCGATCCACCTGATGAGCTGGTTGAAGACCTTCTTGCTGGTCAGCATCTGGGTGCCGTGCTTCTTGCCGGGGACCGACACGACCGTGACGGGCACCCCGGCCTTCTTCAGCTCGTCCCGCAGGGCGACGCTGTGGTCGGGCCCGACGAAGTCCTTGGTGGAGTGGAACAGCAGCATCGGGGCGTCGCCCTTGCCGGCGTGCTCGGCCGGGGTGGCGTCGGTGAGCTGGGGCCAGCAGTCGGGGTCGTGCCAGACGGGCGTGCAGCCGAGGAGCTGGACGACCGACTGCCTCAGCCGCCGCGTGTAGGTGTCGGCCCCGGCCTTGCCGCCCTGGAGGTAGCCGAGCAGCGGGTCGTCGACGGGCGACAGCGCCACGACGCCCCGCACCTTGGCCGCGCCCTTGCCGTAGACCCCGAGCATGGTCGCGAGCTGCCCGCCCGCCGAGGCGCCCACCACGATGACGCGCGCCGGGTTGATCCCGTACTTCTTGGCGTTCCCGCGGATGTTCGCCAGCGCCGCCACGACGTCCTGCCGCTGCGCGGGCCACGGGTCCTGCTGGCTGAGCCGGTACCCGGTGGAGAACACCACGTAGCCGCGGCGCGCGAGGTTCTGCGCGAAGCCCTTGTTGTCGAGCCGGCTGCCGCCCCACCAGTACCCGCCGTGGATCAGCAGGATCGCGGGCCGCTTCTTGCCCTTGCCGGCGGAGTAGACGGCGATCTTCTGTTCGCTGCCCTTGCCGAACGCGACGGTCCTGGTCTCGACCTTCTTCTGTGCGGCGGCCGCCGTCGCGGGAACGGCACAGAGCCCGGACACGCAGACGATTCCCACAACAAGGGCCAAGATCGGCCGTAGCACGCGCATGGGGCAGCAGCCTAGTGGCTACCGGTCAGTCAAGAGCGGTTTCGAGATCGGCAATGAGATCGTTCACGTCCTCGATGCCCACCGACAGCCGGACGAGGTCCGCGGGGACCTCCAGCGGCGATCCCGCGGCCGAGGCGTGCGTCATCCGTCCGGGGTGCTCGATCAGCGACTCGACGCCGCCGAGCGACTCGCCGAGGGTGAACAGCTGCGTCGCCTCGCAGACGCGCACCGCCTCCTCCTCCGACCGCATCCGGAAGGAGATCATGCCGCCGAACCGCTTCATCTGCTTGGCGGCGACCTCGTGGCCCGGGTGCTCGGGCAGGCCCGGGTAGAGCACCGAGGCGACCTTCGGGTGGCGGGTCAGCAGGTCGGCGATCCGCTCGGCGTTGGCGCAGTGCCGGTCCATCCGGACGCCGAGCGTCTTGATGCCGCGCAGCGTCAGGAACGCGTCGAACGGGCCGCAGACCGCGCCCATCGCGTTCTGGTTGTAGGCCAGCCGCTCGCCGAGCTCGGCGTCGGCGGTGACCAGGGCTCCGCCGACGACGTCGGAGTGGCCGCCCATGTACTTGGTGGTGGAGTGGACGACGATGTCGGCGCCGAGGCTCAGCGGCTGCTGGAGGTAGGAGGAGGCGAAGGTGTTGTCGACGATGAGCTTGGCGCCCGCGGTGTGCGCGACCTGGGCGAGCGCGGCGATGTCGGCGATGTTGAGCAGCGGGTTGGTGGGCGTCTCGACCCACACCGCGACGGTCTCGGGCCGGATCGCGGCCCGTACCGCGGCGACGTCCTGGAGCGGGACGGGCGTGTACTCCACCCCCCACTCCTCGTAGACGCGCGCGAAGAGGCGGTAGGTGCCGCCGTAGGCGTCGTTCGGGATGACGACGTGCGAGCCGGGCCTGCAGAGCGTCCTCAGGACCGTGTCCTCGGCCGCGAGACCCGAGGCGAAGGCCATGCCCCTGCGGCCGCCCTCGACGGCTGCCAGGCACTCCTCGAGCGCCGTCCGGGTGGGGTTTCCGGACCGGCTGTACTCGTAGCCGTTGCGGAGCCCGCCGATGCCGTCCTGTTTGTACGTGGACGTCGCGTAGATCGGCGGAACCACGGCCCCGGTGCTCGGATCCGGCTCCTGACCGGCGTGGATGGCGAGGGTCTCGAATCCCTGGTTGCTCATGCTCACCAGGCTACGCGTTCCTCCTCCTGACGTAGTGGAACCTCCCCCGCAGGTACCAGAAGGGATTTAGACACCAGGGAGGTTAAAGGGAGCGTATGCCCGGCCCTACCCTTGTTCAAAAGATGTCAGTGACCGGCGAATGAAAGAGACACACCATGTTCGGACGGCTCGGATCCGCCGTCGTCAAGCACCCGGTGGTGACGCTCGTGACGTGGATCGTCGCGGCGATCCTCATCATGGCCTTGTCGCCCAGCCTCAACACCGAGGCCGACCAGGGCGAGTTCCTGCCCTCCAAATACGAGTCCGTCCAGGCCATGAAGGTCGCCGAGCAGGCGTTCCCCCAGAAGGAGGACACCTCCGCCCTCATCGTGGTCAAGCGGACCGACGGCGCCCCGCTGACCGAGGACGACGTCGCCAAGGTGACCGCCGTCGCGGGGGCGCTGCCCAAGCCGCCGAGTGTCACCGGGATCCTCACCGGCCCGCAGGCGGTCGCCCCCAACAAGGCCATCCAGATCATCTCCGTCCCGATGCAGGGCCAGGACCAGACCGCTCAGACGCAGCAGAGTGACGCGGTCAAGAAGATCCGTGAGGCGCTGCCCGGCCAGCTCAAGGGCTCCGGCCTGGAGGCCAAGGTCGGCGGCGACGTCGCGGGCTTCGTCGACAACGAGGACTCCTTCAACAAGTCCTTCGCGATCGTCGGCATCGCGACCGCGGTGCTGATCATCGTCCTGATCCTGCTGATCTTCCGGGCGCCGCTCGCCGCGCTGCTGCCCATCGTCGTGATCGTCTTCACGATCGGCGTCGCCAACGGGCTCGTCGGTGCCGCGTCGCACCTGTTCGGGTACTCCGGTGACGACTCGCTGGGCATCATCATCTCCATCGTGCTCTTCGGCATCGGCGCCGACTACTACCTGTTCCTGATGTTCCGCTACCGGGAGCTCCTGCGCGCCGGCGACGACTCCAAGACGGCGATGATCACCGCGGTGGAGAAGGTCGGCGAGGTCATCTCCTCGGCCGCCGCCGCCGTGGCCGCCGCCTTCCTGGTGCTGCTGCTGGCGACCTTCGGCGTCTTCACCGCCTGGGGCCCGTCGCTGGCCATCGCGGTCGTCACGATGGCCGTCACCTCGCTGACCGTCTTCCCCGCCCTGGTGTCCCTGCTGGGCACCGCGGTCTTCTGGCCGTCCAAGGCCTGGAAGACCCAGCCCGAGGCGAAGCTGTCGCGCGGTCTCGGCGACTTCATCGGCAAGCGCCCGATCGCGGCCGTGATCGGCTCGCTCGTCGTGCTCGTGGCGCTCGCCCTGGGCGCCCCGAGCTTCAAGGCCGACTACGACTTCCAGGCCGGGTTCCCGCAGGACACCGAGTCGGCGCAGGCCACCAAGGACCTTCAGAAGGGCTTCCCGCCCGGTCTCACCACCCCGGTGCAGATCTACCTGAAGAGCAAGAACGGCCAGGCCCTCACCCAGGCCCAGCTCGACGAGTTCAGCGCCAAGGCCAAGTCGGTCCCCGGCGTGGGCGCCGTCCAGCCGGCCGTGCCGGGCCAGAAGACCCAGGCCATCGCCCGGGTCGACCTGCTGCTCAAGAACAACCCGGTCTCCAACGAGTCGATCACCCTGGTGAAGGGGCCGCTCCGGGAGGCCGTGCACGCCGCGGCGCCGCAGGGCGTCACCGTCTACGTCGGCGGCAACACCGCGATCTTCGCCGACATCAACAACGTCAACAACCGCGACCTCTCGGTGATCCTTCCGGTGGCCGCGCTGCTCATCGCCCTGATCCTGGCGCTCCAGCTCCGCAGCCTGGTGGCCCCGCTCTACCTCGTCCCCGCGGTCCTCCTGGGCTTCGCGGCGACGATCGGCGCGGCCGTGTACATCTTCCAGGGCGCGGAGGGCAAGGAGGGCCTGGTCTTCCAGCTACCGATCATGATCTATCTGTTCGTGCTGGCGATCGGCACCGACTACAACATCCTGATCACCGCCCGGCTCCGTGAGGAGGCCAAGGAGGGTCACGCGCCCAGGAAGGCCGCCTCGCTGGCCGTCCAGCACGGCGGGCCGACCATCATGGCGGCGGGCGTCCTGCTCGCGGGCACCTTCGCGGTGCTCGGCCTGGCGCCGGTCTCCATCCTCCAGCAGCTGGGCTTCGGCGTGGCCGTCGGCATCATGCTCAGCGCGTTCGTGATGGCCGTCTTCCTCGTGCCCGGCATCACCGCGCTGCTGGGCAACAAGGCCTGGTGGCCCGGGCACGGCGGGGACCCCACGTCCCCCGCCGCACCCGAGAAGGAACTCGTCTCCTAGGTCGCAGCGAGGAACGCCAGGACGTCCTGGCGGGTGAGGAGGCCGGTGGGCTTGCCGTCGTCGAGGACGACCAGCGCGCCGGCCTTCTCCATCTCGCCGACGGCCCGCGAGACGGGTTCGCCGGCACCGATCATCGGCAGCGGAGGAGACATGTGGCCCGACAGTTCGTCACCGAGGGTGGCACGGCCCTTGACCAGGGCGTCGAGGAGTTCACGCTCGCCGATCGAGCCGACGACCTCGGCCGCCATGACCGGCGGCTCCTCCTTCATGACCGGGAGCTGGGAGACCTCGAACTCGCGCATCATCTCGATGGCCTGGCCGACCGTCTCGTGCGGGTGGGCGTGCACGAACTCCGGGAGCTGGCCGCCCTTGCGGGCCAGCACGTCGGAGACCTTGGCCTCGTCGGTGCCCGCGGCCAGGAAGCCGTAGTCGCGCATCCACTCGTCGTTGAAGATCTTGGACAGGTAGCCGCGGCCGCCGTCCGGCAGCAGCACGACCACGACGGCGTCGGGCCCGGCCCTCTCCGCGACGCGCAGCGCCGCCACGACGGCCATCCCGCAGGAGCCGCCGACCAGCAGGCCCTCCTCGCGGGCGAGACGGCGGGTCATCGCGAAGGAGTCCTTGTCGGAGACCGCGATGATCTCGTCGCAGATGTCGCGGTCGTAGGTGTCCGGCCAGATGTCCTCGCCGACCCCCTCGACCAGGTACGGACGCCCCGTGCCGCCGGAGTAGACCGAGCCCTCGGGGTCCGCGCCGATGATCTTCACCCGGCCGCCGCTGACCTCCTTGAGGTAGCGCCCGGTGCCCGAGATGGTGCCGCCGGTGCCGACCCCCGCCACGAAGTGCGTGATCTTCCCCTCGGTCTGCTCCCACAGCTCGGGACCGGTGCTCTCGTAGTGGGAGCGCGGGTTCTCGGGGTTGGCGTACTGGTCGGGCTTCCACGCCCCGGGGGTCTCGCGGGCCAGCCGGTCGGAGACGGAGTAGTAGGAGTCGGGGTGCTCGGGCGAGACGGCGGTCGGGCAGACCACGACCTCGGCACCGTAGGCCCGCATCACGTTGACCTTGTCCATCGCGACCTTGTCCGGCACGACGAAGACGCACTTGTAGCCGCGTTCCTGGGCGACGATGGCCAGGCCCACGCCGGTGTTGCCGGAGGTCGGTTCCACGATCACGCCGCCGGGCCTGAGCGCGCCGGAGGCCTCGGCCGCGTCGATCATGCGGACGGCGATGCGGTCCTTCACCGACCCGCCCGGGTTGAAGTACTCGACCTTGGCGATCACCTGGGCGTTCAGCCCGTTGGTGACCTTCCGCAGTCGGACGAGCGGGGTGTTACCCATCAGTGAGACCAGTGAGTCATGTACCTGCACCGGGACGTCCTTGTCTTTGTGCGCCGTCAAAACCGGGAACGACTATCTGTGTTTCATATCCGTTTCGCCCGGTGTTTCCACAGGTGCGGAAACCTGACGAGCGGATACATTCCCATTCGACACTAACCCAGCTAGGGAGTGGTGAGCCAACAGATGTTGAGGGCGTTGACAACCCGCCGCATCGTCACTGCGGCGGCATTCGGGGGCGGCGGCCTGACGGCGCTGGGCGGACTCACCTTCGGCCTTCTGGTGGTCGAAGCCAAGCTCGCCCGAAAGATAATCAAAGGCTCGGCCAACCTGGTCCCGCCGGTCACTGACGGTGTCTACGGGGCCCACCTGCCGGGCGAACCGATCTCCTTCGTGGTCCTGGGCGACTCCACGGCCGCCGGGATCGGCGTGGACGAGGCCGACGAGACCATGGCCGGGATGCTCGCGGCCGGGCTGTCGGCCACCGCGGGACGTCCCGTGCGGCTGACGAACGTCGCCCTGTCCGGGTCGCGCACCGAGATGATGCTCGCCCAGGTCCCGGCGGCGCTCAAGGCCAGGCCCGAGGCCGCGGTGATCATGATCGGGGCGAACGACGTCACCGCCCGGGTCGCCGCGGGCGAGTCGGTCCGGTTCCTGGAGCAGGTCGTGACCCGGCTGCGCGAGGCGGGCAGCGAGGTGGTCGTCGGCACCTGCCCCGACCTCGGCTCGGTCAAGCCGCTCATGCAGCCGCTGCGCTGGATCGCCCAGCGGACCTCCCGCCAGCTCGCGGCCGCCCAGACCGTGGTCGTGGTGCGTGCCGGGGGACGTTCGGTGTCGCTCGGCGACCTCCTCGGCCGGGATTTCTCCCGCGAACCGGCCGAATACTTCTCCGCCGATCGCTACCATCCGTCTGCGAGAGGTTACGCAGCGGCAGCCGCCGCGGTGCTACCGTCTCTCTCAGCCGCACTGGGACTCGAACCCGATTCCGAGGCCAAGTACGGCGAAGGAGTCCTGCCCATCTATCTCGCGGCCGCCTCGGCCGCCGAGAAGCCCGGCACCGAGGTGACGGGAGGCGCGGGCGGCCCACGCTTCAAGAACGGCTGGGCCACCCTGCTGCGCCGGGGCGGCTCCCACCGCATCGAACCCGATGGTAAGGGCCTGCCGGAGGTAGCACCCGGTCTGGCCTGACCGACCGACACGTCCTCCCCCGAGGGCGTGACCCCTGGAGCCCCCTCATGCCTTCTGCCGCCCACAAGCGACTACTCTCCGCGCTCGTTCCGGCACTACTCGTCGCCGGATGCTCCAGCGGGCCCGGCAAGGACGACGCCCGGGCGGCCGTGGGCTGGGCCGACACCGCGGTCAACGCCGTCAGCAAGCCCGTGACCGGAGGCGGCGTCACCGCGGTCACCGGCTACAAGGCCGACGGCACCCTCGAGACCGCCGTCTACGACGTGACCAGCGGCAAGCGCCTGTGGGCCCAGCCCGCGACCATGGTCGGCCGGCTGACCGGGATGGGCGTGCAGCCGCCGGCCGTCACCGACTCGCTGGTCGTCGCGCTGGAGCCGCAGAAGACCGGCAAGTGGAATGCCACGCTCGTCGCCCGCGACGCCAAGACCGGCACCCAGCAGTGGACCCGGCCGGTCGACTCGACCTTCGGCCCCGTCCGCTGCGGCGTGAACGTCTGCATGTCGGAGTTCACCGCCCGCAAGAACGCCCGCTTCGTCGCCCTCGACGGCGCCACGGGCGAGCAGCTCTGGAAGATCCCCGGCATCGCCGAGGTCGAGCACGCCGACGCCGACCAGGTGGTCGTCTTCCGGATGGCCAAGCACCCGACGCTGGAGTCGCGGGCCGCCGCCACGGGCAAGGGCCGGTGGACCTACCCGGTCGAGAAGGCCGTCGGAACGGGCGTGAACCTCTCGGGCGGCTGGTCGTTCGGCAGGTCGGGCGATCTGATGCTCGGCTATGTCGCGCCCTACCAGGCCAAGAAGGGCAAGAAGCTGTCGGCGTACGGCTTCTTCGCCGTCCGGCTCGCCACAGGCGCCCGCGTGTGGGCGCGGCCCAAGCTGCTGCGCGTCTACCCCTCGGCCAGCCCCGCCGTCTCCCTGATCACCCGCCAGATGCTCCCGAACGGCGGCTACGGCGGCTTCGCCCAGCTCGACCCGGCCACGGGGCGGACGACCGTCGAGGTACCGGCCGTCACTCCCCCGAAGGACGCCGCGTGGTGGCTGTCCTTCCCCGCCGACCTCTCCTCGATCGGCTTCCTGTCGCGCGACCGCGCCGGCACCGCCTTCGACCTGAAGAGCGCCAAGCCCGCGGACGTCAAGGAACTGCGCACCTGGTCGTTCTGCACGGTCGACCCGGCCGAACTGAAGATCAAGGGCCAGCCCGCCGGCTTCTACCCCGTCGCCGCGCTCTGCCCCTACGACCTGGCCGCCGGCAGGCGCTCCACCAAGATCGGCCCGCCGCCGTCCTGGTACACCGGTTCGGTCGACGGCTGGCGGGTCTGGCGCGACGAGAAGGGCGCCCTGCACGGACTCAAGGACGCCAAGGGAACTTCTCCGGGCATGTACGGATCTTAGAGACATGACCTGACCTGCCGTTTTCCCCAAGCCCGTGGCGGGCACCGCGTCTGGAGGGGGTCCGGGCGCGGTGCCCGCCACGCCTCTTTCTAGAATCTGGTCCTAGAATGGTCTCGGACCTACCCGCCGGTAGTTTCGCTCGGCCCGGAGAGAGGAAACCCCATGCCCGAGGCAGTCATCGTCGCAACCGCTCGGTCCCCCATCGGCCGCGCGTTCAAGGGGTCGCTCAAGGACCTCCGCTCCGACGAGCTCACCGCTTCGATGATCCAGGCGGCGCTGAACAAGGTGCCGCAGCTCGACCCGAACACCATCGACGACCTCCTGCTGGGCTGCGGCCTGCCGGGCGGGCGCCAGGGCTACAACATGGCCCGCGTCGTCGCGGTCCTGCTGGGCCTCGACACCGTGCCCGGCGCCACCATCACCCGCTACTGCTCCTCCTCGCTCCAGACCACCCGCATGGCGCTCCACGCCATCAAGGCTGGCGAGGCCGACGTGATCGTGTCCGCGGGCGTGGAGATGGTGTCGGGCTTCGCCTTCGGCTCGTCCGACGGCCTGCCGAACACCATGAACGAGAAGTTCGAGGCCGCCAAGGAGCGCACCGGCAAGCTCGCCGAGGGCGGTCAGGACTGGACCGACCCGCGCGAGGACGGTGAGCTGCCCGACGTCTACATCGCGATGGGCCAGACCGCCGAGAACGTCGCCCGGCTCAAGGGCGTCTCCCGTCAGCGGCAGGACGAGTTCGGCGTCCGCTCCCAGAACCTGGCCGAGAAGGGCTACGAGAACGGCTTCTGGGCCAAGGACATCACCCCGGTCACCCTCGCCGACGGCACCGTGGTCAGCAAGGACGACGGCCCCCGCGCCGGCACCACCTACGAGGCCGTCTCGCAGCTCAAGCCGGTCTTCCGCCCCGACGGCACCATCACGGCCGGCAACTGCTGCCCGCTGAACGACGGTGCGGCCGCGGTCGTCGTCATGAGCGACACCAAGGCCGCCGAGCTGGGCATCACCCCGCTCGCGCGGATCGTCAGCACCGGCGTCTCCGGCCTCTCGCCGGAGATCATGGGCCTCGGCCCGGTCGAGGCCACCAAGAAGGCCCTCGCCCTGGCGGGCATGACCATCGGCGACATCGACCTCGCCGAGATCAACGAGGCGTTCGCCGCGCAGGTCCTGCCCTCGGCCGACGAGCTGGGCATCGACCTCGACAAGCTGAACGTCAACGGCGGCGCCATCGCGGTCGGCCACCCGTTCGGCATGACCGGCGCCCGCCTGACCTCCACGCTGATCAACGGCCTCCAGTTCCACGACAAGCAGTTCGGCCTGGAGACCATGTGCGTCGGCGGCGGCCAGGGCATGGCGATGATCCTCGAGCGCCTGAGCTAGCCCCGGTCTCCGGCTTCGGAGATCAACGATCACGTACGGCCCCCCGGCGCAACCGGGGGGCCGTAACAATTTGGTGGCGGACAGGGGCTTGCCAGGCGACGTGCGGTGTTGCACAGTCACAGGAAGTACTCACGCGAGCCGGAGGCGCCAATGTCAATGAGCCACTCACCGGAGATGCACAGCAAGCTGATCGCGAGAATCCCCCAGGTCACGGGACGTGACCTCCCCGAGTGGTTCAGGACCATCGAGAACGGGCCCTCCCTCATCCGCACGGACGAGCGGGCCAGCTGGCTGGCCGACGACGCCGGGATCTCACGCGGTTACGCCGTCGCCCTCGTTCACGAGCACGAGCTCCACCGCCGCCGCTGCCGGGGCTGACCTCCGCGTCAGCACGGGCATCAGCGCCAGAACCCCCACGGCGGCCGCGACGCCGCCGATCGCACTGCTCCACCACACGGCGGAGGGGCTGACTTGCGCATAGACCGTCGCTCCCACGGTCAGGGCCGCGAACCTGGCGAGACCCCAGGTCCACTGGAAGGCGCCCTGGTACCGGCCGCGCGCGTGCGCGGGAGCGAGGTTCGCGACCAGGGAGGCCGCGATTCCCCCGACCGCGGCCTCCCCCGCCGACCACACCAGGACGGTCAGCGCGTAGGCCCCGGCCGAGTCGGCGAGCCCGGTCAGCGCCACCCCCGCCGCGATGAGCAGGTTCGCGGCCAGGAAGACCGGAAGCTGCGGGAACCGGGCCAGCACCCCGGTCGCGACGGGCTGGAACACCACGACGACCACGGCGTTGACCATGGCCATCGCCCCGTAGACGGACGGCGGGAGCCCGTCGTCGTGAACCGCCATCGGCAGCACGCTCTCGGTGAGCGAGTAGATGAACAGCTGGAGTCCGAGCAGCGGCAGGAACAGCATCATGGCCCGGTCGCGCAGGACCACCCCGTAGCCGACGGAGCCGCCGGGGGCCCGCTCGGGAGCCCGGTCCGGCGGCAGCGCCGCGAGCAGGATCGCCGCGTAGACCAGGGCCGTCCCGGCGTCCACCGCGAACAGCAGCCAGTAGCCGTTCTCGGCGAGGAAGCCGCCGAGCACCCCGGCGGCGGCCGTCCCGAGGTTCACTCCCCAGCCGAACAGCGCGTAGCCCGCGCGCCGCCGCTCCGGCTCCACATGGTCGGCCATCAGCGCGTAGGCCGCGGGCGACACCACGGACCCGGCCGCGCTCAGCAGCAGGCCCGCCACCATGAGCAGCGGCACGCTCGGCGCGGCGAACAGCGCCCCCTGGGCCAGCGCGACGCCCACGAGCCCGGCGAGCATGGTCGCGCGCCGCCCGGTGCGGTCGGCGAGGAACCCGCCCAGGATCGGCCCGATCAGGTTGCCCGCCCCCAGCGCGCCCAGGACCAGCGGCACCTGCCCCACGGGCACGCCCTCGTCGGCGAGATAGAAGACCAGGAACGGGATCACCATGAAGCCGATCCGGTTCACGACCGTGCCGGTGAACAGGATCCAGAGGACCCGGGGCAGCCCGGCGAACTGCGCGCGCAAGGAGGTCATGCGCGAGAGCCTGCGCCCCACCGCCCCCGGACTCCATTGATTAAGCTGGGGCCGAATCCTCGACCCCCGGGAGTTCCTGATGAGGACGGCGCCGCGATGAGAACCGAGCTGGCCTTCAGCACCGCCGATCTCGCCCAGACGCGCTTCGCCGTCTCACCGCTCTGGGAGGTCGCGACCGCCTACCGGACCCTCGCCGCCGGGACCGTCAATCCGGCGCACCGCCGCTGGGCCGACCAGGTCCGTCCGCGGGTGGCCGCCGCGGGCCTCGACCGGGGGATGCTGTCGGCGCTGATCCCCCCGGGCAGCTACCTGGCCGACTTCCTGACCCCGCTGGCCGGGTCGCCCTTCCCCACCCTGGAGTCGGAGCTGGCGGCCGTCGTGGCCACCACGGAAGAGGAACTGGACCTCCAGCTCGCCTTCCTCGCCCGCGACCGTCCGCTGCCGCCGTCCGTGCGGATCCTGCGGGACGATCCGGCCGAGGGGCTGGACCGGGTGGCCGCCGAGCTGAGGGCGTTCTGGGATCTGGCCCTCGCCCCCTACTGGGCGCGGATCAGGCGGGTCCTGGAGGCCGACGTCTTCCACCGCGCCCGGACGGCCGCCGAGCACGGTCCCGCCGCCGTCCTCAACGACCTCCACGCGGCCGTCAGCTGGGACGAGGACACCCTCCGGCTGGTCAAGCGCCAGTGCGGGCTCAATCCGCGGATGGAGACCGGCGCCGGTCTCGTCCTGGTGCCGTCGGTGTTCGCCTGGCCGGGCGTCATGACCTGGTCGGTCCCGCCGTACGCGCCGCAGCTCTGCTATCCGGCCCGGGGGTCGGGCACCCTGTGGGAAATGCCGAAGAGCGCCCCTTCCGAGGCGCTCTCCGTCGTTCTGGGCAGATCCAGGGCCGCGCTCCTGGCCGAGCTGGAGACTCCCGCCTCCACCACCGACCTCGCCGCCCGCACCGGCCTGTCGGCCGCCGCGGTCTCCCAGCACCTGACGGCGCTGAGGGACGCGGGCTTCGTCACGGCCCACCGCGCCGGGCGCTCGGTCCTCTACGCGAGGACCGAGGTCTCCGACACGCTTCTCACTTAGTCACTGGAGTTGAGGATCGCCAGGAGGCGCAGGACCTCGAGGTAGATCCAGACCAGGGTGCTGGTGATCGCGAAGGCGCAGGCCCAGCTGTACTTCTCCGGCAGGCCGCCCGCGACGCCGCGCTCGATCATGTCGAAGTCGAGCAGCAGGAAGAAGCAGCCGACCAGGATCGCGACGACGCTGAAGGCGATCGCGATCGGGCCGTTCTCCCGGATGCCGATGCCGGTGTCGTTGAACAGGCCGACGACCAGGTTGACGATCATCAGGCCCATGAGGGCGATGCCCGCGGCGACCACGAAGCGGACGAACTTCGGCGTCACCCGGATGATCCGCGCCGAGTAGACCGCCAGCATCCCGGCGAAGGCCAGGGCCGTGCCGATGACCGCCTGGAAGACGATGCCGTTGTAGAAGTCGTTGTAGGCGTGGCTGATCGTGCCGACCGCCACCCCGTAGAACGCCGCGTAGGCGAGGGTCAGCGGGGCGCTGGCCTTGCCCGAGAAGCTCAGGTAGAGGCCGATGACCAGGCCGATGATCGCCGCGACGAAACCGATCCCGACCGAGAGGTCGAGGACCCAGGCGACGGTGCCCGTCACGGTCAGCAGGCCGAGGGTCATGAGGCCCTTGACGACGACGTCGTCGAGGGTCATGGTCCGGCCGGCCGGCGGGGCGTACGCCGGGGCGTTGTACATGTCGTGGAGCTGCTGCGGGGAAGGTGCCTGACCCCGCTGCGCGTCCTGTCCGATGCTGCGGAACACGGGGTTCCTGCTCTCCATCACTGCCTCCAGCAGTAGTACGTGCCGCAAGGATAGACGTTCTACCCCTCGCGATCGTTCCGTATCAGCGCAAGATCGCTTCTGTCTCGTAAAGGCCGATTCTGCCGAGCTCGCACGCCAGCGCCGTCGTGGCGAGATGGAGCAGCCAGACACGGGAAAGCCCCTGGTCATCGGGGGTCCAGGTGCGCTGGAGGTTGGCGGCCCAGGCGCGCAGGGTACGGGCGTAGTCCTCGCGGCGGGCGGTGATCTTGCGCACTTCGAGCCCGGCGGCGTCGAGGGTCTCGGTCAGGGAGCCCAGGGTCGCCAGTTCCTCGTGGGGGAAGACGTAGTCGCTCGTGAACGGCCGGCGGACCGCTCCCTGCCGGTGGACGAGCTGGCGGGCCAGCAGCCGTCCGCCGGGCTTGAGCAGGACGGCCAGCCGCGCCGCCAGCCTCGGGACGGGCTCGGTGCCCGCCGGAGCGACGATCAGGTCGTAGGGTCCGCCGCCCGGCTCGGGCACCGGGGTGACGCCCGCCGCGACACTCCCGGTGAAGGCCGTGACGCCCGTCACCTGCGCCCCCTCCGCGGCCAGCAGGGCGGCGAGCACGCCCCATCCGGCGCTGAGGTCCAGCACCTGCGCGCCGGGCTTGAGCCCCAGCCGCGCGACGAGGTCGGCGTGGTCGGCGGCCTGCGCCTCCTCCAGGTTGACCGCCCCGTCCCACAGCCCGCACCCGAACGAGCGGGACGGCCCGAGCATCCGCTCGTAGAACCCGACGGGGGTCTCCCCGAGCAGTCCGGGCCCCTGGCCGCGCTCCTCCGGCGGCGCCTTCGGCTCGGGGCCGACCGCACCGAGCGTGACGGCCGTCCTGACGATCTCCCGCTTGTCCTCGCTCGTCAGCACGATCGGCTCGTCCCCGTGCCGCAGGACGCGCTGGAGCGCCGCGAGCGCACCGACCACGTCGCCCTCGATGTCCAGCTCACCGGCCACATAGGAGCGGACGAGGCCGACCTCGCCGGGCTTCCACAGCAGCCTCCGCAGCGCCCTGCGGTCCCTGATCACGAAGATCGGGGCTCCTTCGGGGCCTGCTTCGCTGCCGTCCCAGGCGCGGACCCGCACGGGCAGGTCCGGGCCGAGGATCCGGTGCAGCAACGGTCCGAGACGTGCGGCGACACCAGCGTCTGACATGCCCCTGATCCTAAGGCGGCGGCCGGACACGGACAGTGCCCGAAATTCTTCGGCGAACCTGCGAACCAACCCCAACCGTTACGCATCCCACATTGCGTAACGAAGATGGGGTCACCTCCGGCGGGGGCCGGAGACCGGGGAAGGGGACAGGGCCAGACGGGGGCGTTCAGCGAAGAGGTTCTCCTCGAACCCGCCCGCTGAGCCCGGCCCTGCTCCCCGCTCCCGGGTCCGTCACAGGCCCGCGGCGGCCTTGGCCCGCGTGAACAGCTCGTCGTACATCGCGGCCGTGACGCGTCCGGTGTAGGTGTTGTGCGGGCTCGGGTGGAAGCACCCCATCAGCAGCATCCCGCCCACCGTCGCCTCGGCGCCGTGGCCGAACTTCGGCCGGGGGCGCGGGACCTCGACTCCGAGTGCGGTGAAGGCGGGCCACAGCGCCTGCCAGCCGAAGGCGCCCAGCACGACGATGACCCTGGGCCGCACGAACGACAGCTCACGGGAGAGCCACGGCCGGCAGGCGTCCCGCTCGGCGGGGGTCGGCTTGTTGTCCGGCGGAGCGCACCGCACGGCCGGGAGCATCCGCGCGCCGAGCAGCCGCTGCCCGTCCCCGGCCCGGACGCTGTCGGGTCTCGCGGCGAGCCCGACCCGGTGCAGCGAGGCGAACAGCCAGTCGGCCGAGGGGTCGCCGGTGAAGATCCGCCCGGTCCTGTTGCCGCCGTTGGCGGCGGGGGCGAGCCCCACGATCAGCAGTTTCGGGTCGGGGTCGCCCCAGCCCGGGATCGGACGGCCCCAGTACTGCTCGTCCTCGAACGCCTTCCGCCGCTCGACGGCCACCTTCTCGCGCCAGGCCACCAGCCGGTCGCAGGCGCGGCAGACCGACTGACGCGCGCACAGCTCGCCGAGCGTCCCCGCCGAGGAGGCCAGCTCCACGACCTCGGCCGGGGTGCGGGCCACCGGAGTGGAGGCGACGGCCGGATCGTCCGGCCAGCCCGTGCCCGGCGGGACGAAGGGAGCCCGGGCCCCCGGTACCGATTCGCCCGGTGCCGATTCGCCCAGTGCCGATCCGCTCAGACCTGGCTCCAGGCGATGCCGTCGAGGATGTCGTGCTCGGAGACGACGACGGCGCCGAAGCGGTACTCGCGCATGATCCGGTCGAGGATCAGGGCGCCCGCCCCGATGACGTCGACCCGCCCGGGGTGCATGACGCCCATGGCGGCCCGCTCCTCGTGCGTCATGTGCAGCAGCTTCGTGGTGATCTCGTGGACCTGGGCCGCGGTGATCCGCGACAGGTGGATCCGGTCGGGTTCGTACTGCTCCAGGCCGAGGCTGATCGCCGCGACGGTCGTCACGGAACCCGCGAGCCCGACCAGGGTCCTGGACTCGGCGACCGGGACGGTCTCCTTGACCTCGCGGAGGGCGGCGTCGATGTCGGCGACCGCGTTGGAGATCTGCTCGGGCGAGGGCGGGTTGGCGCCCTTGAAGTGGCGTTCGGTCATGCGGACGCAGCCGATGTCCATCGACCGGGCCGCGTCGACCCGGCTCGCGCCGACGACGAACTCGGTGGAGCCGCCGCCGATGTCGACCACGAGGTAGGGCCTCGGCGGCCGCAGTGCGACCAGGTCGCGGGTGGCGCCGGTGAAGGAGAGCTGCGCCTCCTCCTCGCCGGACACGACCTCGGGTTTCACCCCGAAGATGTCGTTGACGCCGGCCACGAAGTCGGCGCGGTTCCTGGCGTCGCGGGTCGCCGAGGTCGCGCAGACCCGGACGCTCTCGGCGCCGTGCCGCTCGATCAGCTCGGCGTAGGCGCGCATCTCCTTGAAGGTGCGCTCCAGCGCCTCGGGGGCCAGCTCCCCCGTCTCGTCCACTCCTTGACCCAGCCGGACGATCCGCATCTCGCGTTCGACGTCCGTCAGCTGTCCGTCGACGATGTCGGCGACCAGCAGGCGAACGGAGTTCGTCCCGCAGTCGATCGCGGCAACCCGCGCCATAATCCCCTCCGGTTCCGCGGTGGTGCGCCCATTCACCACCGCGAGTCAGTCACCCATGATGACATCGACACAGCATCCGGAGCGCCACCATTCGGGGAGTTCGTCCAGAGCTTCCCTGCCGAAGGGATTCGTGCCGGGCGCGGCGAGTTCGTGTCCGACGAGCGCGTGCAGGCATTTGACGCGCTCGGGCATGCCTCCGGCGGTCTGCATTCCCTCGGGCAGCGGCTTCATGCCGTCCTCGAGGGCCGCCTTGTCGCGCCGGTCCCGGTAGTCCTGGTGCGCGGCCTCGTACCGGGCCGCGAGCTCGGGATCCGTGGCCAGCCGCGCCTGCATCTCGCGCATCCGGCCGCGCTCCTCGAGCGTGCCGATCGCCGAGGAGGCCTTGGGGCAGGTCAGGTAGTAGAGCGTCGGGAAGGGAGAACCGTCCGGTAGGTACGGGGACGTCTCGACCACATCCGGCAAACCACACGGGCACCTGTGGGCGATGCCGCGCACGCTGCGCGGCTCCCGGCCGAGCTGGGCCTCGACGGCCTTCAGATCGGCCTCTGTCGCCTTCTCACCGGGCATCCGCGGCCTCCACCGACTTCCACAGGGTCTGGTACCAGGGCGGCGACTTGGGCTTGGCGGCCGCCGCCTGCCCGGGGACGGCCGCCGGGTCGCCCAGGACGATGTAGCAGTGCTCGCCGACGTCGCAGAAGTGCAGCCGTTCCTTGGCCTGCCGCTTCACGTAGGCGGGGTCGCCGAGCCTGGCCTTCTCCTCGGTCAGCGCCTGGACGTCCTTGCGGGCGATCGCTTCCTTCTTCTGCAGCGCGCGGATCTCGTTGCGCTGGGCCACGTACTCCCTGATCGGGTAGGCGAGGCTCAGCGCGATCGCGCACATGACGACCGCGAGGATCGCCGCGCGGGTCGTCAGATGGGAGCGGCCCCCCGCGCCGTCGGCGCGGGGGGCGTCTCCTGCCTGCTCGGGCGAGGTCATCCGTTCCAGCTGAAGCGCGGGAAGGCGGAGGCCCCGGCGTAGCGCGCCCCGTCGTCGAGGATCTCCTCGATGCGCAGGAGCTGGTTGTACTTGGCGACCCGGTCGGAGCGGGCGGGGGCGCCGGTCTTGATCTGGCCGCAGTTGGTGGCGACGGCGAGGTCGGCGATCGTGACGTCCTCGGTCTCGCCGGAGCGGTGGCTCATCATGCACTTGAAGCCGTTGGTCTGGGCGAGGGTGACGGCGTCGAGCGTCTCGGTGAGCGAGCCGATCTGGTTGACCTTCACCAGGAGGGCGTTGGCCGTGCCGGTCTGGACGCCGCGGGCCAGGCGCTCGGGGTTGGTGACGAACAGGTCGTCGCCGACGAGCTGGACCTTGGCGCCGATGGCGTCGGTGAGGGCCTTCCAGCCGCTCCAGTCGTCCTCGTCGAGGGGGTCCTCGATGGAGACGAGCGGGTAGTCGGCGACGAGGGCGGCGTAGTAGGCGGCCATCTCGTCGGCCGTCTTCTTGGCGCCCTCGAAGGTGTAGGCGCCGTCGCTGTGGAACTCGGTCGCGGCGACGTCGAGCGCGAGGGCCACGTCACGGCCGGGCACGAAGCCGGCCTTCTCGATCGCGACGAGGATCAGGTCGAGGGCGTCGCGGTTGGAGGGCAGGTTGGGGGCGAAGCCGCCCTCGTCGCCCAGCGCGGTGTTCAGGCCCTTGCTCTTCAGGACGGACTTCAGCGCGTGGTAGACCTCGGCGCCCGTGCGGACGGCCTCGGTGAAGCTCGCCGCGCCGATCGGCGCGATCATGAACTCCTGGACGTCGACGTTGGAGTCGGCGTGCGCCCCGCCGTTCAGGATGTTCATCATCGGGACGGGCAGCACATGGGCGTTCGGGCCGCCGACGTACTGGTAGAGCGGCAGCTCGGCCGACTTGGCGGCGGCGTGCGCGACCGCGAGGCTGACGCCCAGGATGGCGTTCGCGCCCAGCTCGGCCTTGTTGGGAGTGCCGTCCAGGTCGATCATCTTCTGGTCGATGATGCGCTGGTCGGTGGCGTCGTAGCCGACGATCTCCTTGCCGATCACGGTCTTGACGGCCTCGACGGCCTTCAGAACGCCCTTGCCGCCGTAGCGGGACTCGCCGTCGCGCAGCTCGACCGCCTCGAACTGGCCGGTGGACGCCCCGGAGGGGACGGCGGCACGTCCTTCGCTGCCGTCTTCGAGCAGGATCTCGACCTCGACGGTCGGGTTGCCACGGGAGTCGAGGATCTCCCGGGCGTGTACGGCCTCGATGGACGACACTGGCGCGCTCCTTAAACAGCTCACGGGGGTTACCTGGAAAGCCTACCGAAGCCCAGGTAGACCCCCCGCCCGGCGCGCCGTTACGGAACCGTAGCCACTTTTCCTACCAATCAAGTTGACTCAGTGGGGAGATCCTTGCTCTACTTTTCACATCAAATCGGTCGAAATTATCGCCGATGGTTCTTCCGTGAGAGGGAACGATGTTGCTCAGCAGGAGAAAGGCCCTCGCGGCCGCCGCCGCACTGGTCATCGGACTGCCGGCGCTGGCCGCCTGCGGCGACGACTCCTCCGACAAGGGGTCCGGCGGTGGCGGCGGTTCGACCACCCTGAAGCTGGGGTTCTTCCCCAACATCACCCACGCGACCGCGCTCGTCGGTCTGCAGAAGGGCATCTTCGCGGAGAAGCTCGGCACCAACGTCAAGATCGAGCCGCTCAGCTTCAACGCCGGCCCCGCCGCGATCGAGTCGCTCTTCGCCAAGGGCGTCGACGCGACGTTCGTCGGCCCGAACCCGGCCATCAACGCCTGGGCCAAGTCCAAGGGCCAGGCCATCAAGATCATCGGTGGTGCGGCCTCGGGCGGCGTCGCCCTCGTCGTGAACCCCGACAAGATCAAGAGCGTCGACGACCTCAAGGGCAAGAAGATCGCCACCCCGCAGCTGGGCAACACCCAGGACGTGGCGCTCCGCTACTACCTCAAGGGCAAGGGCCTGAAGGCCGAGAAGGACGGCACCGGCGACGTCAAGGTCGTGCCGCAGGAGAACTCCCAGACGATCGACACCTTCAAGTCCGGTGACATCGACGGCGCCTGGGTGCCGGAGCCCTTCGCCTCCCGCCTGATCCTCGAGAGCGGCGGCAAGAAGCTCATCGACGAGAAGGACCTCTGGCCGGACAAGAAGTTCGTCATCACGCACCTGATCGTCCGCACGGACTACGCCAAGGACCACCCGGACATCGTGAAGAAGCTCGTCGAGGGCCTCGTCGCCTCCAACGACTTCATCAACACCAACCAGGCCGAGGCCAAGACGCTGGCCAACGCCTACATCGAGAAGCTCACCACGAAGCCGCTCAAGCCCGAGGTCCTCGACGCCGCGTTCAAGGAGATCGAGTTCACCAACGACCCGATCCCCGCGTCGCTGACCCTCGGTGCCAAGCACGCCGAGGAGATCGGCCTGCTGGAGCCGGTCGACCTGAACGGCATCTACGACCTGACCAACCTCAACGAGATCCTGAAGGCGGCTGGAAAGCCGGAGGTCAAGACTTCATGACAAAGGCCCCTGAGGCCCCCGTCAGCCGGACCGCTCAGGCGGTCCGGCTTTCGGGCGTCTCCAAAGCGTTCGGTACCGGTTCCACTGCGCTGCTCGCGCTCGACGACGTCTCCCTCGACGTGCGTCCCGGCGAGTTCGTCTGCCTGCTCGGCGCGTCCGGGTGCGGCAAGTCCACCCTGCTCAACCTCGTCGCCGATCTGGACAAGGTGTCCGCCGGCACGATCGACACCGGCGGCTCCCGGGTCGCCCTGATGTTCCAGGAGCCCGCCCTGTTCCCGTGGCTGACCGTCACGGGCAACCTGGAGCTGGCCCTGGGCCAGCGCGGGGTGCCGCGCCGCGAGCGCAAGCCGCGCGCCACGGAGCTGCTCGCCTCGGTCCACCTGGCCGGGTTCGAGAAGAAGCGCCCGCACCAGCTCTCGGGCGGCATGCGGCAGCGCGTCGCGCTGGCCCGCGCGCTCGCCCTGACCGAGTCGACCGACGACCGCTCGACGGTCCTGCTGATGGACGAGCCGTTCGGCGCGCTCGACGCCATGACCCGCGACCTGCTCCACGACGAGCTGGAGCGGATCTGGCGCGAGCGGAACCTGACGGTCCTGTTCGTGACGCACAACGTCCGCGAGGCCGTCCGCCTCGGCGACCGGGTGGTCCTGCTGTCGAGCAGGCCCGGCCGGGTCATCGAGGAGTTCCCCGTGGAGATGGACCGGCCCCGCCGGATCGACTCTCCCGACGTCGCCACGCTCGCCGCCCGCATCACCGACCGCCTCAAGGAGGAGGTGAGCCGCCATGGCTCTTGACCACGACGCACCCACCGCGATCAGGGCGCAGGCGGAGAACGCCTCGCCGAAGATCAACCGTCAGCTCGCCGGGCTCGACGCCCTCGAACTGACCGTCGGGACGAAGAAGAAGCCGCTGGTGCGGATCTGGTCGGCGCTCTGGCCGATCCTCACCGCCGTCACCATCGCGCTCGTCGCGTGGGAACTGGTCGTCGTCAGCGGCTGGCGCGAGCCGTGGGTCCTGCCCGGCCCGCGCGAGGTGCTGCCGAAGTTCTGGGAGACCGTCACCACGGCCACGTTCTGGGAGGCCATGGGGCTGACCATGAAGCGGGCGATCATCGGCTTCGCGCTCGCGGTGCTGATCGGCGGCGTGGTCGGCGCGCTCGTGTCGCAGTCGTGGATCCTGCGCCGCGCCTTCGGCTCGCTGATCACCGGCCTGCAGACGATGCCGTCGATCGCCTGGTTCCCCCTCGCCATCCTGCTGTTCAAGCTCAGCGAGAGCGCCATCCTGTTCGTCGTCGTGCTGGGCGCCGCCCCGTCGATCGCGAACGGGCTGATCGCCGGGGTCGACTACACCCCGCCGATCCTGCTGCGCGCCGGGAAGGTGATGGGGCTGAAGGGCATCGCCCGCTACCGCCACCTCGTCATCCCCGCGTCGCTGCCGTCGTTCGTCGCCGGGCTCAAGCAGGGCTGGGCGTTCGCCTGGCGCAGCCTGATGGCCGGTGAGCTCCTGGTCATCATCGGCAAGCAGTCCGTCGGCACCCTGCTGCACTTCACCCGTGAGGTCAGCGACACGTCCGGGATGATCTCGATCATGATCGTCATCCTCATCATCGGCATCGCGGTGGACCAGCTCTTCGGCCTGGTCGACCGCTCCATCAGATCCCGCTGGGGTCTGGACGGCGCCAGCAACTAGAAGCCGGCACCACCGGCATCTGGACGCGGAAGCCGCATGGGCGCTCCCCCATGCGGCGTCTTCCGCGCCTATAACCTACTAAAACAGTCGAATTACTCGGGGAGACTGTGAACGTCACCGCCCGCGTCGACTACGCACTGCGCGCCCTCCTCGCGCTGGCCGTCGCCGAACCCTCCGCCCTCACCGCACAGGCCCTGGCCGACCGGCACGACCTCCCGCTGACCTTCCTCCAGTCCATCCTGGGCGAGCTGCGCAGGGCCCGGCTCGTCCACAACCAGCGGCTGCCCATGCCCGGCTACCGCCTGACCCGTGCCGCCGAGTCCATCTCCGTGGGAGAGATCATCCGGGCCCTCGACGGCGATCCCACGACCGGCCGCGACCACGACCTGCCCGACGACGCCGGCGAGGTCGTCCGCTCCCTCCACCAGCTCTGGAAGGCCGCCGACACCGCCCTGCTCGGCGTCATCGACACCGTCACCCTCGCCGATCTCCGCGACGGCAGGCTTCCGGCATGACCTCCCGCCCGCACGGGTAGGGGCCCGGTGACCCCCTCCGACCACGATCGAGGGGGAACACCGGATGCTGGAGCGCTTCGCGGAGATCAGCGCGGATCTGGGCGCGCTGTACGAGGACCTGCACGCCCATCCCGAGCTCTCCTTCGCCGAGCACAGGACGGCCGGGATCGTCGCCGGGCGCCTGACCTCGCTCGGCCTGGAGGTCACCACCGGGGTGGGCCGCACGGGCGTCGTCGGGGTCCTGCGCAACGGCGAGGGCCCGCTGGTCATGCTCCGCGCCGACTTCGACGCCCTGCCCGTCGAGGAGAAGACCGGGCTCCCCTACGCCAGCACCGCCACCGGCACCGACCCGGACGGCGCCACCGTCCCTGTCATGCACGCCTGCGGCCACGACATGCACGTCACCTGCCTGCTCGGCGCCCTGGACGTCCTGGCGGCGGCCCGCGCGTCCTGGTCGGGCACGCTCCTGGCCGTCTTCCAGCCCGCCGAGGAGCTCGGCGCCGGCGCCCAGGCCATGATCGACGACGGTCTGTTCACCCGCTTCGGGACGCCGTCGGTCATCCTGGGCCAGCATGTCGGTCCGCTGCCGCCCGGCATGGCGGGCCTGCATCCCGGCCCCGCCTTCGCCGCCTCGGACTCCCTGCGCGTCACCCTGCACGGCCGCGGCGGCCACGGTTCACGGCCCGAGGGCACCATCGACCCCATCGTGATGGCGGCCTCGGCCGTCATGCGCCTGCAGACGATCGTCTCCCGGGAGCTGCCCGCCACCGAGACGGCCGTGGTCACGGTCGGCGCGCTGCGCGCCGGGACCAAGGACAACATCATCCCCGACCGGGCCGAGCTGATGATGAACGTCCGCTCCTACACCGAGGAGACCCGCGGGCACGCCCTCGACGCCATCCACCGGATCATCGGGGCCGAGGCGGCGGCCTCGGCGGCACCGGCCCCGCCGGACTACGAGACGCTCCACAGCTTCCCCGCCACGGTGAACGATCACGAGGCCTCGGCCCGCACCGCCGCGGCCCTCAGCGAGGCGCTGGGCCCCGGCAAGGTCATCGACCCGGGCCCGGTCACCGGCAGCGAGGACGTCGGCCTGTTCGCGACCGCCTCGGGCGCTCCCCTGTGCTATTGGATCTTCGGCGGGACCGAGGACCTGACCGTCACCAACCACTCCCCGCACTTCGCCCCCGTCCCGGCACCGACCATCAGGACGGGCGTGACCGCCCTGGTGGCGGCCGCCAGGGCCTGGCTGGCTTAGGCCGTGCTTCAGGCTCTGGGGCGGCGCGTCTCGAAGGGGGTGTCGCCGGGGGGCGGGGGCTGGCCGTGGTCGTCTCCGTGGGCGGGGTCCCTGCCCTTGGAGACGGTGAGGGTGACCAGCAGGTCGGTGTCGCCCGGGTCGATGGACTCGCCCGGACGGGGGTCGGTGTCGGCGACCTCCCCGTCCTTGTACTCGTCGTCGAAGACCCGGACCGGGTTGACGCGGAACTCGATGCGCAGGGCCGACAGCCTGCGGATGGCCTCGTCGACCTTCATGCCCCGCAGGTCGGGCATCTTGACGCTGTCCTCGCCCGAGCCCTTGCTGAAGAACTCCGACGGCGGGCGGCGGAAGTAGCTCTCCGGGGTGCCGCGCAGGGCGGCCTCCATCGTGTCCTGCCAGATCGGGCCCGGGATGGACGCGCCGTAGACCGTCCCGCCGCAGAAGGTCGGCAGGCAGACGTTGCGCATCTTGTGCCGGAAGCCGCCGCGCGGGTCCCCCACCCAGACGGCCGCCGCCAGGTCGGGGGTGTACCCGGCGAACCAGGCCGCCGCGTAGTCGTCGACGGTGCCGGTCTTGCCCGCGGCGGGCCTGCCGATGCCGAGCCCCTGCCCGGTGCCCTTGGTCAGCACGCCCCTCAGGACGTGGGAGACGGCGTCGGCCGCGCCCTTGTCCATGACCTGCTCGCACTTGGCGGACGGGACCGGGATGTTCTTGCCGTCCGTACGGGTGATCCTCTTCAGCACGATCGGCTCGCAGTACTTGCCGCGGGCGCCGAAGGCGGCGTAGGCGGCGGCCACCCGCAGCGGGGAGACGTCGTTGGAGCCGAGGGTGAAGGAGGGGTTCTCCGTCAGCGGCCTGCCGTCGGCGCGCCGGATCCCCAGCTTCTTCGCCATCTTGATCGTGTCGCACAGGCCGACGCGCTTCTCCAGCTTCAGGAAGAAGGTGTTGACCGAGTGCCAGGAGCCGGTGAGCAGGCTGAAGCTCCGGCCTCCCTCGCTCTCGGCCGAGTTGCGCAGGACGGCCTTGTAGTCGCTGGCGTCGCGGCCCTTGCAGTCGCGGAAGCCGGTGGGGGTGTAGCCGCTCGGCGCCGTGATGCGCTCGCCGATCGGCATGCCCTCCTCGAACGCGGCGGCCAGGGTGAAGGCCTTGAAGGTCGAGCCCGCCGGCATGCCGATGCTGGTGCCGTGGTCCTGGTCGGCCGCGAAGTTGATCCAGGTCTTGCCCGGCTCGCCGTTGTCGCCGAGGGCGCGGTCGACGTCCATGCCGAGCACCTCGCCGGTGCCGGGGCGCACCAGGACCTCGGCGGCGGCCTTCTTGTCCCGGTTGATCTCCGGGACGTGCTTGCGCAGGGCCTTGGCCGCGGCCTTCTGGACCTTCCAGTCGAGCGTCGTCCTGATCGTCAGGCCGCCCAGCCACAGGACGCGCTCGCGTTCCTTGGGCGTCTTGCCGAAGATCGGGTTGGTGAGGATCTCGCGCTGGACGTAGTCGCAGAAGAACGCCGCCTTGGAGTTGGTGCAGCCGTTCGGCGTCTCCTTGAGCTTGAGGCGCAGCGTCTTCTTCTTCTCCGCCTCCGCGACCTGCGGGGTGATCCAGCCGAGCTCGGCCATCCGGTCGAAGACGAGGTTGCGGCGCTTGAGCGCGCCCTCGCCGTTGCGGCGCGGGTTGTAGAGGTTGCCGTTCTTCAGCACCCCGGCCAGGGTCGCGGCCTGGTTGAGCGTGAGCTTGTCCGCCGAGACCGAGAAGTAGCGCTGGGCGGCGGCCTCGATGCCGTAGGCGCCGTCGCCGTAGTAGGTGACGTTCAGGTACTTCTCGAGGATCTCCGGCTTGGTCAGGGTGCGTTCGACGGCGATCGCGTAGCGCAGCTCGCGGATCTTGCGGCCCTTCGTGGTCTCGATGGCCTCGGTGCGCTCCTGCTCGGAGTCGGCGTTCACGAGCAGCAGGTTCTTGACGTACTGCTGGGTGATGCCCGATCCGCCCTGGGCCGGCTCGGCGTCGCCGTTGTTGAGGTTCGACATCAGCGCCCGGAAGGTGCCCTTGGCGTCGATCGCCCCGTGCTGGTAGAAGCGGGCGTCCTCGATGGCCAGAACGGCGTCCTGGACGTTCTTGCCGATGTCCTTCAGCTTGACGTCGACCCGGTTCTGCCGGAAGAAGGTCGCGATCAGCGAGTTGTCAGCGGCGAGGATGCGGGAGCGCTGGGGGGTGCCCAGGTCGCCGAGGTCGACGGGCTCGGTCAGCAGCCAGTCGGCGGAGTCGCGGACGCTGACCCCGACCGTGCAGACGACCGGCAGCACCAGCAGGCCCACCAGCAACCCGGCCAGTCCGCTGTACCCCAGCAGACGTCTTACCGTGCCCGGTCTACCAGTGCCCCCGGCCATATCCATGCGGGCAACCATAGACCGGACAGTTGTCGCAAAACCAGACGGGTATGGATCCTGTGGCGGGTCCTGCATGGGGTCCTCATCCCCGCGAAGAGCGCTCCCATGCCTGCACCCTGGCCCGGAATCGGTCAGACCAGTCCCTCAGATCGGTATCGACGGACTTCGCCTTGTCCGCCCTTTCTTCATAACCTTCAAACAATTCGTCGGGCACGCCCGCTTTCCGCGCCTTTCGAACGAGATTCTCAGCGAGTTGCGGGGCCGGCTGGCTGTCCGGGACCCCGCCCAGCAGCGGACGGTCGCCCTTCTCCGCCTTCTTGATCGCGTCCCAGTTCGCGACGACCTCGTCGGCCCCCTCGACGTCGAGGCCCGCGAACACGTGCGGGTGGCGGCGGACGAGCTTCTCCACGATGCCCGCGGCCACGTCGTCGATGGTGAAGCCGTCCTCGCGCTCGGAGGCCACGACCGAGTGGAAGGCGACCTGCATCAGGACGTCGCCGAGCTCCTCCTGCAACGAGACGTGGTCGCCCTGCGCGACGGCGTCGGCCGTCTCGTAGGTCTCCTCGATCAGGTAGGGGATCAGCGTCTCGTGGGTCTGCTTGCGGTCCCACGGGCAGTCGGTGCGCAGCTTGGCCATGACCGCCACGACGTCCAGGAGGCGGGCGCCGGGCAGGTCGTAGGAGCCGTGCACGATCTCCACGTCCACGGGGTCGTCGACGACGAGCTCGCCGATCCGCTCGACGAACTCCGCGTCGCCGTCCGGGGCCGTCAGCCACAGCACGTCGGCCTCGCGGGCGGCGGCCACGACGGGGCGGGCGTCCGGCGGAACCACCTCGATCTCGATCCCCGCGTCCCGCAGGTAGGGCAGCTGCGGGTGGTCCGCGGCCGCCGTCAGCACCCGCGCCTCCCGCAGCCGCTGCCACGCGGGCCAGGTCAGCAGCCCGGGGGCCACCCGGTGCGTCGTGGCCAGCAGGACCAAGGTCATGCGGTGCCCGTCTCGGGGCGGGAGAGCCGGGTGACGACGTCGCCGAAGCCGGCGTCGGACATCTCGCCGAAGCGCGGGTTCAGCTTGATGTCGAGCTCGCCGAGCGCCTTCTTGCGGGCGGCGGCCGTCTTCTGGTCGGCCTCCTCCTGGCTGGTCGACCCGGCCGCGATCTTCTGGTTGACGAGCACGTACTTGAGGAAGTCGCGGGTGTGCTCGGGCGAGACGCCCTGGCCCAGCGCGGCCCGGGTGACCTCGGCCTCGCCCCCGTTGGCCTTGATCGCCTGGTCGATCTCGGCGTCGGTGACGGTGATCCCGTTGTCGTCGGCCATCTGGTCCGCGACGCGGAACAGCACCAGCCCGACGAGCACGCTGCGCCGGATGGAGGCGGGGTCGGCCAGGTGGACGTCCTGCGCGGGCAGCGGGTTCGCCTTGTAGGCGTCCTGCCAGTCGCTGACCGCCTCGTTCAGCGTGCTGTCGCTGATCCGGTCGTCTCCCAGGGTGGCCGCGGACCCCATCTGAACCGGCCCACCGCAAGCCGTCAGGGCGAGGGCGACCGCAGCAACGGCGACTGTAATCTTGATCACGGCCTACACCTTAGCGATCGGTTCCAAGAAGAGCGCATCCAGGAGGTCTGTGGCCCAGCGGAGCATTTCTCCGTCGCGGAGGGGTTTGCCGCCTATGGCGCCCGTCTTGGGGGTCGGGATCAGCAGGTGTCCCGGCTTCATGAGGCTCTTGGGGTAGAGGCGCTGGAGCCGGAGCTGACGGGACTCGGGCAGCATGTCGCCTTCCTTGTCGGCCGTGGCGAACCGCACGTAGTTGCCCTGGAGGACGACCTCGGTGAGGCCGGCCTTGCGGGCCTTGGCGCGGAAGCGGGCCACCTCCAGCAGGTTGAGGACGGCGACCGGGAGGGCACCGAAGCGGTCCTTCAGCTCCTCGACGACCTCCGGGATCTCCTCCGGGCCCGCGATGCCCGCGATGCGGCGGTAGGCCTCCAGGCGCAGCCGCTCCCCCGGCACGTACTCGTGCGGGATGTGGGCGTCGATGGGGAGTTCGACCTTGGTGTCGGGCATCGGCTGCTCGCCGCCCTCGCCGCCGGAGTCCTTGAGCTCCCGGACGGCCTCGCCGACCATCCGCACGTAGAGGTCGAAGCCGACCCCGGCGACATGGCCGGACTGCTCCGCGCCCAGGATGTTGCCCGCGCCGCGGATCTCCAGGTCCTTCATGGCGACGAACATGCCGGCGCCGATCTCGGTGTGCTGGGCGATGGTCGCGAGCCGTTCGTGGGCCGTCTCGGTGAGCGGGTTCTCCGGCGGGTAGAGGAAGTAGGCGTAGGCGCGTTCGCGGCCTCGTCCGACGCGGCCGCGGAGCTGGTGGAGCTGGGAGAGCCCGTACATGTCGGCGCGGTCGACGATGAGGGTGTTGGCGTTGGGGATGTCCAGGCCGGACTCGACGATCGTGGTCGCGACCAGGACGTCGTAGTTCTTCTCCCAGAAGTCGACCATGACGGCTTCGAGCTGCTGCTCGTTCATCTGGCCGTGGGCGGTCGCGATCCGCGCCTCGGGGACGAGCTCCTTGAGCGTCGCGGCGACCTTGTTGATGGACTTCACCCGGTTGTGGACGAAGAACACCTGGCCCTCGCGGAGCAGCTCACGGCGGATGGCGGCGGCGATCTGCTTCTCGTCGTAGGGGCCGACGAAGGTCAGCACCGGGTGGCGCTCCTCCGGCGGGGTGAGGATGGTGGACATCTCGCGGATGCCCGTCAGGCCCATCTCCAGGGTGCGCGGGATCGGCGTCGCGGACATCGCCAGGACGTCGACCTGGGTGCGGAGCCGCTTCAGCTCCTCCTTGTGCTCGACGCCGAACCGCTGCTCCTCGTCGATGATGCACAGACCCAGGTTCTTGAACCGGGTCGACGGGCTGAGCAGCCGGTGCGTGCCGACGACCAGGTCGACCTTGCCCTCGGCGAGCCCTTCGAGGGTCGTCTTGATCTCGGCGTCGGTCTGGAAGCGGGAGATCGGCTTCACGACGACGGGGAACTGGGAGAAGCGCTCGCTGAACGTGCTGAGATGCTGCTGGACCAGGAGGGTCGTGGGGACGAGAACGGCGACCTGCTTGCCGTCCTGGATGGCCTTGAACGCCGCCCGGACCGCGATCTCGGTCTTGCCGTAGCCGACGTCGCCGCAGATCAGCCGGTCCATCGGGATCGGCTTCTCCATGTCGCCCTTGACCTCGTCGATCGCGGCGAGCTGGTCGGGCGTCTCGTTGTAGGGGAAGGCGTCCTCGAGCTCGCGCTGCCAGACCGTGTCGGGTCCGAAGGCGTGTCCTGGACTGGCCATCCGCGCGCTGTACAGGCGGATCAGCTCGCCAGCGATCTGCTTGACGGCCTTCTTGGCGCGCGACTTGGCCTTCTGCCAGTCGGCGCCGCCGAGCCGGTGCAGCGACGGCGCCTCGCCGCCGACGTAGCGGGTGAGCTCCTCGAGCTGGTCGGTGGGGACGAACAGCCGGTCGCCCTTGGCGTACTCGAGGATCAGGTACTCGCGGGTGGCGCCCTGGACCGTCCGGGAGATCATCTCGACGTAGCGCCCGACGCCGTGCTGCTCGTGGACGACGTAGTCGCCGACGCTGAGCTGGAGCGGGTCGATGCCGCCGCGCCTGCGGGACGGCATCCGTCGCATGTCCTTGGTGGAGGACTTCTGGCCGGACAGGTCGGTCTCGGTGAGGACGACGAGCTTGACGGCGTCCCAGATGAAGCCGTGGTCGAGCATGCCGGTGGTGGCGAGGACGGAGCCGTCGACGTCCTGGCGGGAGGCGGGGACCCCGGCCTCGGTGAGAACCTCGACGTACCGGGCGGCGGGGCCCTGACCCTCGCTGACCAGGGCGACCTTCCAGCCGTCGGCGTTCCAGCGCTTGACGTCCTCGACGATCTTCTCGCGGTCGCCGCGGTAGGCCTCGGCGGCGTGGACGGTCAGGACGACGTCGTCCTCGCCGGTGATCGGGCTGGTCTGCCACCAGGGCAGATCGAGGGCGCGGGCGCGATCGTGGACGTCCTCGAGGGTCTGGTAGGCGGCGGCGCCGAGGTCGATCGGGGCCTCCCCGCCGGCCGCGGCGTTCACCCAGGACGCCTCCAGGAACTCCTGGCTGGTCGAGACGAGCTCGACGGCCCGGGAGCGGATCCGCTCGGGGTCGCAGATGAGGATGCGGCTGCCCTTGGGGAGCAGGTCGAGCAGGAGTTCCATGTGGTCGGCGAGGACCGGGGAGAAGGCCTCCATGCCCTCGACGGCCTCGCCCTCGGCCAGCCGGTCGAGGATCTCGAAGAGGGAGGGGTGCTGCTCGGCGAGGTCCCGGGCACGCTGCCTGACCTCGGGGGTGAGCAGGAGCTCGCGGCACGGCGGCGCCCACAGGCCGTCCTGGGCGACTTCGAGGGAGCGCTGGTCGGCGGCCTTGAAGTAGCGGATCTCCTCGACCTGGTCGCCCCAGAACTCGACGCGCAGCGGGTGCTGCTCGCCCGCGGGGAAGACGTCGAGGATGCCGCCCCGCACGGCGATCTCTCCGCGCTTCTCGACCAGGTCGACCCGGTCGTACCCGGCCTCGACCAGCCGCCCGACGACCTCGTCGAGCTCGACGTCATCTCCCTGGCGCAGCCGGACGGGCTCCAGATCGCCGAGCCCGGAGACGATCGGCTGGAGGACGGCCCGGACGGGCGTCACGACGACCTTGAGCGCACCGGAGGCGGAATCGCCCGGTTCGGGATGCTTGAGGCGTCGCAGGACGGCCAGCCTCTGCCCGACGGTGTCACTGCGCGGCGACAGCTTCTCGTGCGGAAGGGTCTCCCAGGCCGGGAAGTGGGCGACGGAGCCGGGGTCGAGCAGGCTGGTGAGCGCGGAGGTGAGGTCCTCGGCCTCGCGCCCGGTGGCGGTGATCGCGAGGATCGTGGCGCCCTCGATGGCCGTCCGGGAGAGCACGCCCGCGAGGATCGGCCGCAGCGACGGCGGCCCGACCAGGGTGGTGCCGCCGGTGGTCTCGCCCTCGTCCAGGGCGTGTTTCAGCGCCCTGTCGGTGAGTGCGGTGTCCAGCAGAGCAGCGAGCGTCATCGTCATTCCCCCAGCGAGCAGAACCTGCTCAGCGCAGCCCAAAACCCCCGAATTCACGCGTCT
This sequence comes from Actinocorallia longicatena, assembly GCF_039534125.1. Taxonomy (NCBI): domain Bacteria; kingdom Bacillati; phylum Actinomycetota; class Actinomycetes; order Streptosporangiales; family Thermomonosporaceae; genus Actinocorallia; species Actinocorallia longicatena. Next base: position 217,136 of record NZ_BAAAUV010000003.1, read on the forward strand.
CCGGGGGCGGTGGGACCAGCCTACGCGGCCACCCCCTTCCCCGACATCAACACCCGCCCTTCCCCGGTGCCTTCCCCAGTCTCCAGCGAGGATCAAGTCAAGAAAGAGCAAATACCGGACACCCCGCCCACCGCTGGCTACGCTGCGGAAGCATGACTGAGCTTTCTGTAAGGAACCGCCCGGTCCTCGAAGGCGACCTGTTCGCCGCGCGAGTCCGCATGCACGCCCAGGACAAGGGCCTCACCAGGGTCGCCATCCTGGAGGCGGGCTGCGGCCGCGGCCCCGGCCTCGCCCTCCCCGACGACCTCGACCGCCACGTCACCGGCATCGACGTCGACACCCCGGCCCTGCGCGCCCACACCCTGGACCGCACCGACCTGCACAGCTGGCACCTGGGCGACCTCCGCAACGCCCCCCTGCCCCCCCGCGCCTTCGACGTGGTCCACGCCGACTCCCTCATCGAGCGCATCACCAACGCCGAACTCGTCCTCGACCGCATGGTCGCCGCCCTCAAGCCCGGCGGCCTCCTGCTGATCCGCTTCACCGACCGCGACAGCGCCTACGGCCTCATCCGCCGCCTCCTCCCCCGCTGGCTCCGAGCCCTCCTCGGCGACCCGGTCCACAGCACCCCACCCACCACCTTCGAGCCGGTCACTTCCCTCGACGGCATCCGCACCTGGTGCCTCATGCGAGGCCTGGTCATCGCCGAAGCCCACACGACCCGTCCTCCGCGGAGCACTCCTGTGGCGGCCACTGCCCGCCTTACCGCGGCCCTGACGGGTGGCCGCTACACGGCGGCCCACAGCGACATCGTCCTGGTGGTCCGCAAGCCCGAGAACCGCTTCGCCCGCATCATCTAGCCAGCAGTGACCTTGGCGTAGTGGAAGACGTCACCCGGCAGCGGGTGATGCAGGTCCCAGAGGATGCGCATGGGCTGCTCGCCCTCATGCGAGCGGTAGGTCATGGGCCCTGCGTAGAGGAAGGGTGGGGCTCCCGCCTTGGTCTCGCGCAGGAAAAGGTGGACGGTCGATCCACGGTTGGCGTGGTTGATGTAACGCTGACCATCGCGGGACGCTTCTCGCGTGACGCCCTGGCTCTCCCACTGGAAGAGCGTCGGGGTGATCGCACGGTCGTTGTACATCGTTGACGGCTTGAAGCCCTTGCCCGACTTGTTGATAGTGACCATGAACAGGTCAGCGCTCTCCTCCTCGACCCAGCGAACGCCTGCCACCCAGGATCGCGGCTTCTCTACCCCGAAGGCCGAGAGCAGTTCATCCTTGCTGTAGCGAGCGTGCAAGCGGAGAGGCAGATGCGCGATCTCGTCAACGATCGGAGCCACCCGGTGGATGCGGTCGGACAGGATTCCCGTGATCTCTAGAAGCTCTTCCCGACGCGCAGGGAGCGCCCACAGCCGGGCAAGGTTGGCCTCTAGTTCGCTGAGCGGACGGTTGCTGTCGATCGACGCGTGCAGCATCGCCAAAAGACGGCGTTCTCCCGGACTGGAGGGTGAAAGCCGGGGCGGCTCCTCCACCGACAGGATCTGACGCAGATATCCCAAGCGCTCCCTGTCGTCGATGTGCAGTATGCGACTGAAGGCTCGGCCGATGGCGTCGTCTTCGCGAGGGTCCGTTGGGATGCGTTCATCGAGTCCCGCTTCGCGCCGTATCCGCGCCCAGCCACCGCGGCTCCCTCCGTAGAGATCTTCGAGCTCGCGGCCTGTCCTGGTAAGGAAGTCCGCCAACGAAGGATCACCGAGGCTCTTCAGATCTCCGACGGCTTCGGTCAGCTTGAAGCCAAGTGACTGCTTGATGCTCTCCAGCACCGCCTTGCTGACCTCGCGATCAAGGTCGATAGCGCAGCCAGCCGGAAGGGTCGGGAAACCATCCTGAACGGCAGCCGCCAGCTCACCTCGGGGTAGTCCGGTGAGCGCGCGTAGCTGACGGTCGAAGCGGAACTCTTTGCGCTGGTGCCCTACGAAGTCCAAGACCGTGAGAACGGGCTTATCTTCGGTGATCCGGAGACCTCGTCCCAGCTGCTGGAGGAAGACCGTCGCGCTGTTGGTCGGCCGCAGGAAGAGCACGGTATTGATGGCGGGAACGTCGACGCCCTCGTTGAAGAGGTCCACGGAGAAGACGGCTTTGAGAGTGCCATCGCGGAGTTCCCTGAGCGCCTGCTCACGGTGCTCTGTACTCATGGCCGAGGTCACGGCCCGAGCGGCGATCCCCTTGCGGTTGAACCTGTCTGCCATGTATTCGGCATGCTTGATGCTGACGCAGAAGCCCACCGTCTTCATCTCGCTCAGGTTTCCGAGCTTCTTCTTCAGCGAATTGATGATCAGATTGACTCGGGTATCCAGTCCCGTATAGAGGTTCTCCAGTTCTCGCAGGTCATAGCCGGTTCCGCGACGCCATGACACATGCGAAAGATCCACGTTGTCGTTGATTCCGAAGTAGTGGAAGGGGACCAGGAGCCCCTGCTCTAGCGCTTCCCACAGTCGCAACTCGACCGTCGGACGTCCACCGTCGAACCAGCGGAGGATAGATTCGCCGTCCGTGCGCTCCGGGGTTGCCGTGAGGCCGAGAAGGACTCTTGGCTCAAGATGATCAAGCAGCTTGGCGTAGGTCTTCGCGGCGGCATGGTGGAACTCATCGATGATCACCATGTCGAACCGGTCGGGGTTGAGGTCGCTCAGCCCGTTCAGCGACTGGATGGAGGCGAAGACGTGCTTCCACTCGCTCGGTCGCTCTCCATCGACGAAGAGTTCACCGAAGGACTCCTCTTTGAGAACCATGCGGAAGGTTTGCAAGCTCTGGGTGAGGATCTGCTTGGTATGGGCGACAAAAAGCAGCGAGTTGACCTTGCCCTGTTGGCGAAGCCTCTTGTAGTCGAGCGCGGCAACAATCGTCTTGCCTGTTCCCGTAGCCATGACGGCCAGGTTCCGCCAGTGCCCGTGCTCCAGACGTGCAGCCTGCAGTTCGTCGAGGATCTCCTGCTGGTAGCCGTAGGGGTTCACGTCGATATTCGCGAGCACCAGGGGGACGTTCACCCCTGAGCTGCCGCTCAGGGTCAGTGCTTGGGCCAGCCGGTCGCCGTCACGATCGGGGTCATAAGCCTCGAACGAGGGGTCGTTCCAGTACTCCTCGAAGGTCGCAGCGAAAGTATCGATCAGGTGGGCCTGCTCTGCCCTGGCCAGCCGAACATTCCATTCCAGACCGTCAAGCATCGCGGCTCGGGACAGGTTGGACGAGCCCACGTAGGCCGTGTCTAGCCTGGAGCCTCGACGGAAGAGCCATGCTTTCGCGTGGAGCCGAGTCCTCCTGGTGTCGTAAGAGATACGGACCTCAACGCCCATCTCGACCAGACGGTCAATGGCCCGCTTCTCCGTCGCGCCCATGTAGGTCGTGGTGATGACGCGGAGCTTGCCTCCGCGCTCAAGGAACTCGCTGAGCGCGTCTTCGATGAGCCGGAGTCCGTGCCACTTGAGGAAGGCGCACAGCAGTTCCACTTGATCGGCGGAGGCCAACTCCTTGATGACCTCGGGACCGATTTTCGGTTGGTCTCGACCGTTAACCAGCAGGGCCGTTGAGGACAGTGGGATGTCCGGTCGTTCACGCCGCGGTACCGAGTTGTCTGGCATCCGCTCTGCGGCGATCTCCATCAGTTGATCTTGGCTTTTTGCCACCAAGTCATCGGGTTGAACGGACTCGGCGACGACGGTAGCGATGGCGTCGGCGATCCGGTTCGCCGCTTCTACCTGGGCGCCGACCACGTCCTCTTGCCCTTGCCCAGCGATGCTTAGCGCTCTCGCGATGAGGCCGGCGAGATGCTGAGACAGCACGCTGCCTGACTCTGATTCATCGAGCTCTTGCCGATGCACAAGATCAGTCTCAAACGCGCTGAGACGCTTGTGCAGACCCTCAGTCACCAGTTGCTCGTAAATCCCCGCTGCAAGATCGGCCACTCGACAAACCTAGCCGTTAGCACTGACATTCACGGATGATTCAGGCCGTTGCCGCCTGGAAGACCGCGTAGCGGTGGGCGAGGGCCTCGCGATTGGGACGTTCTGCGCGGACATGGGGCAGGGTGATCGTCGCGCCCTGCATTTCTTGAAGGCCATGGCGGAGCATGGGGCCGTCGATCTCGGCAAGGATGTCGTGACGGATTTCGACCTTGTAGTCCGGCCGGATGCCCAGGATGTTCTGGTCGTAGGCAGCGTGGTGGATCTTGCAGAGAGCCAGTCCGTTGGTGACCGAAGGAACACCATCGGGGTGAGCGTCGGGAAGGATATGGGCAGCGTCCAGCAGAGAGGCGTGGCGAAGACTGCAGATGGTGCACGACGTCGCATAAGCATGGATCACCCGCTCCCTGAAGACCGGCTGATGCATGCGCTGCCGCGTCATCCGTTCCACGTACCGGCGTTGCGGGGCAGAGATACCCAAGGCTGCGATGGCCTGTTGCTCTTCGTCCATGGCTACCGCGCATTGGAGCTGCTCGGGCTCGTCCGCAACGATCCAAACGGGGTAGCGCGGCAGATAGAGGCCCGGGGCAACGCCGTAGAACCAGATGAGGGGGATGTTCAGTTGATGCGCCCTGCGGAGCGAGACGTTGTCCCATTGCTCGGGATTGTCGCCCTGGTACTTGTAGCGGAGCAGGCCGTCCGGGCCTGGAGCGTCCTCGTAGGGGGCACGTTGGTTTTCTGGTGTGAACGTCGTGACGATCGATAGCGCAACGGACATGTTCGCGGGCTTGCGGATGCCTCGGGAGTAGTCGAGGAGCGCGATGCGGTGGCCGTCAAACTGGAAGTTCATAAGTTCGTCGCGGCTGACCACGGGATTATCTGGGGTGCAGCGCCGGTCTAGCCATACCATCGCGGCGGCGCGAAGGCGAGCGCTGAAATCCGCCTCAACAACACTGATCACTCTTGAGTTGTACCGGAGCCGCGCGGAGAGCGATACAGCCGGGCGGTTCGGTCCAGGGATGGAACGCGCCGGGTAGCTGGCAGCCCCTCGGTGGGGTCGCGGCCGGGCCGATGGGGCCGAGGCGTCAGGAGTAAGGACGTCTCCACGAGGACGTCAGTGGCCTGTGGTCTTGAGGTGCTTTGTGAACGCGTGGAATCTAGTGCGGGAGAGGGTGAGGTGTCCGGACTCGGGGTGCTTGCTGTCTCGGATGGCGATGACGCCGCTGGTGACTCCGGTGACCTCGACGCAGTCGCCACCGTTGGAGCCGCTGCGGGTCGCCTTGCGCCAGGTCGCGTTGGTCAGGTCCATTTTTCCTCTGCTGTTCTTCTGATCAGATCGAGCGACATGTCCACGGGGAGGGCTTTTCCTCGGATGACCTCGAACGATTCGTTGAGTTTCACGAGGTCGTCTTTCGAGCTGCTGATGATTCCGTTGGGAGCAGCTTCCCGGTAAACCACTTCGCTGCGGTCCTCCAGGGTAGCCATCACGAACGCCCCCACGTTCCCCGGGTGGACCACGCCGCTGGGGACGACCTGCACGCTGAGACGGTCGGAAACGGAGGTCACAAGGTGCATGAGCTGGCTATGCATGACCTTCGGCTCGCCTACCTGACGCCACAGGACCCCCTCGTCGATCACGACGACGAGAAAGGGTGGTGCGGGGTTCCCCCTGGTGAGGATGGATTGCCGGAGCATGCGCGCCGCGACGTCGTTCTCGTTGCCGTAGAGCAGGGCACGGGCGTACTCCTCGGTCTGCAAGAGGCCGTGGATCAGGAGGGGCTGGAACGTGCGGATCAGCGTCGCCTTCTCTTCGATCCCCGGCCATTTGACGAACCACGGTCGGTACAGGCTGTCCTTCACGAGGTGATCCCAGAGCAGGGCCAGCATCCCGCCGGTATTCAACTGCTCGTCCGAGCGCTCGGCGAGGTCACGTTCGCATCGTGACTCTCCGCGTTCGACATCTCCTATGGTCGATGTGGAGTAGTTGATCTTCACGCCCAGCCCGGCGAGGGTCTCCCCCACCGCCATCCTCGCGTTTCGCAGGGCAGCGCCGAACAGAGCCAGACCTGAGCTGCCGGGGTCAAGAGGTTTCGGGGGCCTGGCCATCAGGAGAAATCTCCTCACTCTGCGTTAGCCATCGTTTTCCGGGGTTTTCCGAGGGCCGTCACGCCCCTTGCAGGGTTATCCGCTCCGCACCCATTTCGCTACCCCGAGTATGAACCGGCGATAGACGATGTGCCTGGACAAACGGAAAGACCGCGAGGGGCGATTTTCGATGGCAGATCAAGGGCGACCGGACGGTACCCAGCTAGGCAAGTTGCGCATCCCAGTTCGCGCGATCGCCTCGAAAGAGGCTCGCGATCTGGTGGAGACGGTCGGGCGCATCTGGACGATCTCGGAGGAGGTCATCGATTCCGCCAAGCTCGCCGTGTCGGAGCTCGTCACCAACGTGGTCTGCCACTCCGGTGGTCCCGAGGGAGACACGCTCATGGTCGCGATCAACCGGTCCGGGGAGATGCTGATGGTCGAGGTGCATGACAATTCGCCCATCGTTCCCGTGCTCCGCTGTGCCGACCAATTCGACACCTCCGGCAGAGGCATGCTCCTCATCGCGTGCTATACGGACGATCATGGCTGCGACATCACGCCTCACGGAAAGGCCATGTGGTTCGCCATCAAAAGCGATTGGCCTCCGGATATCGCCGCATGAGGAACTGCCTCCCTTCCCCGTGCATGGTCTTTGGGGGAGCGCGAGGGGCTTGCCCCTCGCCGGGGTCTGGGGCGAAGCCCCAGTGAGGGGGCCTGAGCCGGAGGCGAAGACCTTTGGCCCTGGGTGTGGAACGTGCCTCCCGGTGGATTCTCCGGGGCTGGTGGAATGCCGGATGGCGAGGGCCGGGCGGGCGCGGACACTGAGCGCTCCGTCCCCCTTGCGCACGGAGGTGCACGATGCGTTCAGGTCGTATCTTCATCCGATCATTGTTCGGAGCGGCGCTGGTCTCTGCGACGGTCGCCGCGGTCCCACCCGCCGCGACGGCCGCCGCCGCCAATCCGGTGATCAGCTCACCGACCGCGGGGAACCGTGGCTTCCCCTTCCTGGCGGCGGCCGAGGATCTCGGCTCGCTCGGCTACAGCGAGAAGGAGTTCTTCTTCTCGGGGACGGCCACCAGCTATTCGAAGCTCGGCATCTGGGGCTCCGACGGTCGCTGGAGCGTGCTCCCCACGGGAAGAGCCGCCTACAAGAGCCGGATGCTGGTCCGAAGGCCCGTGGATCCCGCGAAGTTCAACGGGACGGTCGTCGTCGAGTGGCTGAACGTCAGTGGGCAGATCGAGCTGTCGCCCGACTACTGGTTCGCCCGGGAAGAACTCCTGCGGCAGGGATACGCGTGGGTGGGGGTGTCGGCGCAGAGTGTGGGGGTCGAGGGCGGGCTCGGGGAGATCAAAGGGCTGAAGGGATGGGATCCCAGCAGGTACGGGTCGCTCAACCATCCCGGTGACGCGTTCTCCTACGACATCTTCTCGCAGGCGGGGCAGGCGCTGCGGACGCCGAACGGGCCCGATCCGCTGGGTGGTCTGCAGGTCAGGACGGTACTGGCGGACGGGGAGTCCCAGTCGGCCGGCTTCATGACGACCTATGCCAACGCGGTGCACCCGGTGGCGCGGGTCTATGACGGGTTCATGATCCACAGCAACAGCGCGGTGGGGGCGCCGATCAGCGGGAGCCTGGCGGGGGTGCTGTTCATGCCCAATCCATCACGGATCCGGACGGATCTGTCGGCACCGGTCTTCGTGGTGCTGACCGAGACCGACGTGCCGGGGGCCTCCGCGGCGCGTCAGGCCGACACGTCGAAGATCGTCCACTGGGAGCTGGCGGGGACCTCGCACGGGGATCAGTGGGCCTACGACACGGGGCAGCCGACGGTGATCCGGTCGGCCGGGGACGCCGCGCCCGGGCCCGACTGTGCCGCCGGATCGGCGCCGTTCAACGACGGGCCGGGACACTACTCGATGAACGTCGCGCTGCGGCATCTCGCCTCATGGGCTCGGGGCGGGGCGCGGCCGCCGAGTGCGCCCGTCGTGGACACCAACCGGCGGGATCCCGCGACCGGGCTGGTGGCGGGGGGCGTCCGGCTGCCGGATGTGGCCGTCCCGACGCGGACGCTCACCGGGCAGCGCGACACGAGCGGGGGCGGGGTGTTCTGCGGGCTCTACGGGGCGCGCGATCCCTGGAACGGGGACGCCGATCCGTGGGACCGGCACGACGCCGGGGACCCGTCCGACCCGGCGACGCCTCGCGACGCCGAGCCCGATCTGACGGTGCTCTACCCCACGCACGCCGGTTATGTCGGGAAGGTCAGGGCGGCCGCCGAGTCGGCCGTCGCCGCCGGATACCTGCTGCCCGAGGACGCCGCCACGATCGTCGCGGCGGCGCAGGACTCGCCCATCGGGTCCTGACGAGGAGGGGAGCGGCCGGGTCCGGGTTCCGGATCCGGCCGCGTCGTTTTCAGGGGCGGCACACGGCGTCGATCAGGGACTTCCAGCCGTCGGACAGGGCCGTGGCGGCGGCGTCGTCCAGGGGTCCGGCGGTCGAGAGGTAGAGCAGGAACGGGCCTTCGAGGGCCGCGGTGAGCTGGAGCGCGAGGACCTCGAGGTCGGCGACCGGCGGGCGGGCCTGCGCCAGGAGCATGTGGATGTGCAGGCGGGTCAGGCTCGGGACGCCCGACGGGATGGGGTTGTTGCGGTCCACCGCGGCCCGGACGACGGCCAGGTGGTCGACGAGGAACGTCGCGCGGGCCTGGCCGTAGGCGATCAGGCGGTCGATCGGGGCGGCGCCGGGGCCCAGGGGCGGGGGGCCCGACATCGCGGCCTGCTGGAAGATCTTCTCCTCGGCGTCGAGGAGGGCGGCGAAGATGCCCGCGCGGGTGCCGAAGCGGCGGAAGACGGTGCCCTTGCCGAGGCCGGCGCGGTCGGCGAGGCCGTCCATGGTGACCTTCTCGGCGCCCAGCTCTTCGATCATCTCGCGGGCGACCTGGAGGAGGTGCTCGCGGTTGCGGGCCGCGTCGGCGCGTTCGGGGCGGGGGCGGCCGAAGGGCACGACGGGACGGTCCACGAGATCCAATCTACCGCGCGGAATTTAAGCGGGGTAAAGTCCGCTTATGATGTCGGCGGGGGTGACACGGCTCCCGCGCGGATCTTAGGGAGATCATCATGAGCTTGTTCCGGCTGGACGCCAGCATCCTTCCCGGGGCCTCGGCCAGCGCCGAGATCGCGGACGTCGTGGAGGCGGAGTGGCTCGCCGCCCGTCCGGGATCGACGGTCGTGCGCCGCCACCTCGGCACCGCCCCGCTGCCCGCTGAGGCCTGGGCCCTGGCCACGACGGCCGGTTTCGTCGGCGAAACCGAGCGGAGCGCCGAGCAGCTGGACGCGCTGAAGCTGGCCGCGTCCCTGGTCGCCGAGCTGGAGGCGGCCGAGGCGGTGCTCCTGGCGGTGCCGCTGTACAACTACGGCGTCTCGCAGCACTTCAAGACCTGGGTCGACCTGGTGATCGCCGGCGCGGGCCCGACCACGCCGGTGCTGAAGGGCAAGCCGACCGTCCTCGCGAACGTCCGCGGCGGCGGCTACGGCCCCGGCACCCCGCGCGAGGGCTGGGACCACTCCACTCCCTACCTGACCCGCGTCCTGTCCGACATGTGGGGCGCCGATCTGACGGTCGTCGACCGCGAGCTCACCCTCGCCGCCACCAACCCGGCGATGGAGCCCCTCCGCGACCTGGCCGCCCAGCACCACGCCACCGCACTGTCGTCCGCCCGCGAAGCGGGCCGCGCCCTGGCCGGATAGCCGTCCGGCTTCCAGCGCCCCGTGACGTCCAGGACTTTCGCGTTCTCCTGGGGACGGTCGCAGGCCTGCTCCGGGCCCGCAGGCGGGGGCCGGGTTCGGGCAGGCCAGTCGGTGGCCTGGGACGAGTTGCCTCGGGCCGATTCCGGATTCCGGCCCCACCCGGGAGAACCATCTCCTCTGGAGACTCGAACCAGGCGAACTGGTCATCAGGGCTGACCGTGAGCCGAAGGCGGGCGGCTCCGGCTCGCCCTTCTCGACCCACTATCTCCGCCTCGTCCCAGAGGCTCCGCGAGCCGCCCTGGCAGGCCTCTCTAATTCGCAACAGTCAGGGTTGCAGATCGGACAAAGGTCACGAGGGCTTGTACTCGTGGTGGGGGATCGCCATTGTCCTGGTACCGCGAGGTCGGTTCGGAAACGATGCGGACCCGCCAGAACTCCCAGCCCTTCGCCGCATCGGCGGTGATCTCGTCCGCGTGTGAACGAGCGGCGTCCATCGCCGGCTGGTGGTCTCCGGACTCCCAAGCGCGGAGGAGTTCGCCGTCGCTGGCGTAGTAGTCGCGAAGCTCGATCTTCCGAAGATCGGGTGAGTTGAGGACCAGGTCTCTCCGCTGCTCCGGGGAGATCAATTCCATAGGGCTCCTTCACGTACTTCCTGGCCCAGAGGTCGGCGGTTCGGCCTGAGATCTCGAGGCCGTCGATCTGAGAGCGCAGCAGCCGCATCGACCAATCGGAGAGCAGGACCACCAGGTCATCGGTCGGATTGTCAAGGCGACCAAGAGCTGGCCAGATCGGCCAGAGGCGCTCTTAGCTAGGCCTCGGGCTCCCAGTAGTGGGTGAGCATTTCGGTGGGCCAGGCGGGTTGGCGGGTCTCGCCTTGGGGGCCCATTTCAGCGAAGTAGGGGGCGAGGTCGTAGATGGGGGTGCCGTCGATGGCATCGAGGTGGGTGACGTGGAGGTCGAGGCCGTCGACTTTGAGGAGGCGGGGGAAGGACTGGGCCAGCTGGTTGGGGCGTCGGTGGTTGCGGTGGGCGAAGGTGCCGGTGGGGGGCCAGCGGGGGTCGTTGCGGGGGCTGCGGGCATGGAGGGCGACGTCGTCGGGGGAAGCCTGGTGGAAGTGCCAGACGACGACGAGGTGGGAGAAGTCTTCGAGGCCCTGGACGACCTCGAGGGGGTAGTCGGCGTTGAGGCGGATGATGGCGTGTTCGGTCCAGTGATCGTCGGTGGGGGTGGTGCGGCCGCCGACGACGGTGCCGATGGGCGTGATCTGGAGGACGGTCATCTGGCTGGTCCTTAGCGGGTGTGGGCGAGGTAGGCGGCGCCGCGGTTGTCGAGGTCGGTGAGCGCGGTGGTGCGACGGCGGTAGGGGGAGATGAGGGTGCGCATGTCGGTGATGGTCTGACGGGCGCGTGCGGAGTGGATGCCCGTCTCAAGGGTGTCTAGGGCGGTGGCCCAAGCGGTGCGGGCGGCCTCGAGGTTGCCTTGGGCGAGATGAGTGGCGCCCAGGTAGCCGAGGGTCACCGCGTGGGTGCGACGGAAGGTGGTGCCGCGTTTGTGGATGCTGCGCTGGAACTGGGAGATCGCTGCGGGGGCATCGCCGAGGACGGTCAGGGTGCGAGCGGTCTCGTGGGCGAGAGAAGCTTCGCCGAAGAAGAAGGTGCGGTCCGGTTCGGGCGTGCCGTCGGAGGCATTGGTGAGGTCGGTCTCGGCTCTGACCAGGGTGGTCGCGGCGGCTTGGCGTTGACCGTTGGTAGCGAGGGCACGGGCGTGGACGACCTGGATGAGGGCGCGTTCACGGGGCGTCGCGTTGATATAGCGGGGTCCGTTGACAGAGGCGGCCGAGTAGGCGAGGGCCTGACGCGGGGCGCCTAGATCGAGGGCCTGGTGGGCCATGGCGCGCAGGATGTGGGCGGACAGCGGGGGGTCGTCCGCGCGGGCGGCGAGCTTCAGAGCGAGAGCGAAGTAGCGCTGAGCGAGAGCGTGTTCGCCGTTGTCGAAGGCCATCCAACCGGCGAGGTAGGCGAGTTCGCCGGCCGCGGTGAACATGGCGCGCTGAACGGCGGCGGTGGCGAACGGGCCGCGGAGCAGATCGGCGACTTCGGTGTTGAGGTACTGGACGACGGCCTTGCGGCCGTGGCCTCCGCCGTGTTGCTGATCGACGCGGGAGAAGGCGGTGGTGAGGGTGCGGACAGTGGCGACATCGGCGTCGCCGACCCGGTGGCGGGTGCGGGTGTCGGCGGGGAGGGCGGCCACGGTCTGCCACCAGTGGGCGTCGGGGAGGGCCAGGGCGGTGGCGGAGTAGACGGCATTGGTGAGGATGTGTCTGCGGCCGAGGTCCAAGTCGGTTCCCCCCAGCTCGGCGAGCTCGGTCAGCGGGTCTGTGTCCCACCCGTGAGCGAGGTCCGCGGGGGCGGGGGCGGTGAACCCGAGTTCGTCTGGGGTGATCTTGCGCCTCAGGCGGCGGGACAGCGCCTGGCACAAGATTATGGGAGCGTCGCCGGAGGGCTTCGTCCCGCCCACCCACATGCTGATGTGCGATCGGCCGATGACCGATTGCCTGAGGGGGTCGTGCTCCTGGGCTACGCGGTTGAAGGCGTTCGCCGCCTGTGCCCTTGACCAGCCCGCCTCGCGCAAAAGCGCATCGAGCCGTTCGTTCCGTGTGCGCGCCATGGTGCACCTTTCCGGAGTCGGTCGACGTTGACCACTTTGAACGTTCCGGGTGCGGGGGACATCCGCTCTGCGGGCCAACCTAGCCGTCGTCGGCGACGTTTTCCGAGCATGTCGAGGCTATGGTCTCGGCGGTCGCCGGGACGAGATCTTTGATCGCTTTGACCACCCAGGGCGGGAGTGGACACTGTTCCGGGCGCCGGGCAGCGGGCTTGACTGAGCAGCGTGCGCTTCGACGATGTCGGCGTGCGCCTACCGGAGGCCGCGCGAATCGCGACGGCCCACACGTATCGGGAGAGGACACCCGCACATGAGCATCGGCACCATGGACAGCGCGGGCCTTCGCAACGCGATGGTCGAGCGGCTGGCCGCCGATCACCAGGGGAAAGGCCTGACACTCCGCCCGGAGGTCGAGGCGGCCATGCGAACCGTCCCTCGCGAGCTGTTCACCCCCGGCATCCCGGTGACGGAGGCGTATGAGAACACCGCCGTCATCACCAAGCAGCTTCCGAGTGGAGAGAACATCAGCTCGGTGTCCGCGCCGTTCCTGATCGCCGAGATGCTCGGCCAGGCCGCCGATGCCCTTGACGGGCTCGAAGGCCGCCACGTTCTGGAGATCGGATCCGGCGGTTACAACGCGGCGCTGCTGCGCGAACTCGTCGGCCCGTCAGGGTCCGTCCTCACCGTCGACATCGACCCAGACGTCACTGACCGGGCCGCGGTCTGTCTGGGCACCGCGGGCTACGACGACGTCATCGTCGTGTGCGCGGACGCCGAGTACCCGATCGAACCCCGCCGCTACGACCTGATCATCGTCACGGTCGGCGCATGGGACGTCCCGCCAGCGTGGCGCGACCAGCTCACCGACGACGGAGTCCTCGTCGTACCCCTGCGCGTGTTCGGCACCACCCGCTCCTGGGCGCTGCGCCGTTCCGGCGATCGCCTGATCAGCCACAGCCGCCGTCTGTGCGGCTTCGTGTCCATGCAAGGCGACGGGGCCAGTGCGATCCGTCATATCGATCTCGCCGACGGAGTCCACCTGCGGCTGGACGAGGGTGAGCAGGTCGACGAAGCCTCCCTGAGCGGCATCCTGGACCAGCCGCGCGCGGAGACTTGGGCCGGAGTCAGCCTCCCGCCCCGCACCGCGCTTCCCGACCTCGACACCTGGCTGGCGGTCAACCTGCGGGAGCAGTACGTGGTGCTGTCCGCCCAGGACGACGCCATCTCCGCCGGCCTCATCGCCCCCGCCTGGCAGTACGGAACTCCCGCCACCCTGGCGAACGGCACGTTCGCCTACCGGTCCGAACTCCGCTGGGCCGACAAGCGGTTCGACCTCGGTGCCTACGCCCACGGTCCCGATGCCGAGGCGGCTGCAAGGCGCATGGTCGAGCAGATGCACACCTGGGTCGAGGCGGGCTGCCCGGAACCGACCCTGGACGTCCTTCCCGCGGCCACCCCGGACGGCGACCTGCCGGCCGGGACCGTCCTGGACAAGCGGCACAGCCGTCTCGTCCTGTCCTTCGTCCTCCGATGAAAGGGAACCCATGCTGAAGCTCGAACTGAACCTCCGCCTGGTCGATGCCGGGCCTGCCACCAGCCCGCACGCCACCGACACCAGCGACAACTGCGGATCAGGCAACACGACCTCCGACGCCTGCTCGGGTAAAGGCCGCCGCTGACCCTCGTGCGGCCCGGCCCGTCGGGCCGGGCCGCACGTTCCGCGCCATCGGATCACGGAGCGAGACATGTTCCAGAGCGCGGACGCTGCGCTGATAAGAGCTGCCGCATACCCTCATGACCTGGATCTGCCCGCCTGGCCCGATCTCACCACCGATCGGCCCTCCCAGTGGACGGCCTGGCTCAGGACGGTCTGGGAAATTCCTGAGTTCTTCACTGCTGTCACAGAAGCCGCCCCTGATCTGGCCATCCGTGTCACCTCCGCTCTGAACGGCGAACCGATGGAGGCCCGCAGGCTCCGCCGCCTCGTGGAGGCCACGGCCCGCTACCTGCTGCGGTGGACCACTCGTCCGACGCCGTTCGGCCGCTTCGCCGGAATCGCCCCCATCGCTTTCGGACGGCACGCCTTCGTGCGTTGGGGAGAGAACCACCACGACGTGTCCCGTCCCGACGAGCGGCGCGTCGCTGAACACACGGCCGCATCCGAAGGGGACCTGGCGACGCTTCGCACCGTCCAGGTCGTGACGAACGCGTTGGGTTTCGCCCGCGGTGGAACGTGGGTGCTGCCCTGCGCGCGCAGGCAGGACGGCAGGATCTGGGACGTCGAGATCGATCTGACCGAGCCCTTGCGCGTCGCGGTCAACGTCGCACGGTCCCCGATCGGCTTCTCCTCCCTGGCCTCTGTGACGGCGCTGAAGACCTCGACAGGGGTCAAGGAGATCGAGGGACTGCTGGCCGCGCTGGTCCGTGAGGGAGTGCTGGTGTCGCGTCTGCGTCCGCCGATGATCGTCACCGGCCCGGCAGAGGAGCCGGCCCATCACACCGGACTCTCTGCATCCAGCGCTGATCAGATGGCGACCGACCGGAGGATCGACTGCGCGGTGACCCTTCCACCGGCCGTGGTCCACGAGGCGCAGGAAGCCGCCGCCGCGCTCACCGCCGTCGCACCGCACCTGCCCGGCTGGGACGTCTACCATCTGGCCTTCCTTGAACGGTGGGGGCCTGGCGCGGCCGTGCCACTACGCGAAGTTCTGGCCGTTCTGGGATTTCCGCACGGATACCGGGGCGCGCCCCGCTGCTCCCCTCCTCCGTTCACCGAGGCCGACGCCCTTCTCAGCTCTCTCGCTCAGCAGTCCGCCCTGGACGGCGGCACCGAGATCGTCCTGGACCAGGAGCTGATGGAGCGGCTGAAGGCTGGCGGCGACCGTTCGCCCGTTCCACACACGGAGCTGCGGTTCACCCTCGCCGCGGACTCCACGCAAGACCTGGAGCGGGGTGCGTTCACCTTGACAGTGGTCAGCGGGGCGCGGCATGCCGGTGTCGCAGCCGCACGCTTCCTGCACCTGCTCACCGAGCCCGAGCTGAAGCGCTTCCGCGGCGTCTACCGGAACCTGCCGCCCGCGATGCCCGGCGCACGGCTCGTCCAGTTGTCCGGACCTCCGCTGGACGTACGTCTGTCGACCCTGGCCAGGGTCCCGGAGCTCCTGCCGGTCTTGCCCGTCGGAGACTTCCACCCCGACCCGCCGCAGACGCTCGACGACCTCGCCGTCACAGGGGACAACCGGCGACTGTGGCTGTCCTCCGTCTGCACAGGCCTTCCCGTCGAACCTCTGCTGCTCAACTGCGTCCGGCTCCCGACCGCTCAGCAACCGCTCATCCGGTTCCTCACCGAGATCTGGACGGCATGGAACGCGCCCTGCATGCCGTTCGACTGGGGACATGCCCGCGGTCTGCCGTTTCTGCCCCGGGTCCGGCGCGGCCGTTCCATCCTGCACTCAGCCCGCTGGATCGTCCCCGCGACCGCTCTTCCCGCCCGCGCGGCCCCTTGGCCGGAGTGGCGCGACGCCTGGCATCGGCGTCGAGAGCGCCACTGGATCCCTCGAGAAGTGCTGATCGGCGACGACGACGTCCGCCTCCGCCTCGACTTGGAGGAGAACGCCCACCTCACCCTCCTGCGCAGCCACCTCGACCGGAACCCGGCCGCCGTCCTCACCGAGGCGCCCGGACCGGCCAGCTGGATCGGCGGTAGGCCCGCCGAAATCCTGCTCACCCTTACCAGCGGTCCTCCACCGCGGCCGACCACCCGCAGAGCCCGTCCGGTCACTACCGTTCAGCACCTACCCGGGCCGTCTCCCTGGCTGGAAGCCCGTTTCTACGGTCCCACGGATCACATCCTCGCCCACCTGGCCGAAGCCCCCGAGCTACCCGACGGCTGGTGGTTCTTGCGCTACCCCCATCCCGCTCCCCACCTGAGAGTCCGTGTCCCCCTCACCGGCACCACGTTCGCCGACGCCGCCCTCGGCCTCGCCCACCGGGCCCAGCAGCTCCAGGGCGACGGCGTCCTAGCCGACTACACCCTGAACACCTACCGCCCCGAGACGCGCTACGGAACCGGAGTGACGCTCGCCGCGGCCGAAGCGGTATTCGCCGAGGACTCCCGCGCCGTCCTGCGTCGGCTGCCCGGAGACCGGCAGGCCACGACCAGTGCCGGGATGATCGCCATCGCGCACGGCTTCACCGGCGACGGCCGCCGCTGGCTTTCCGACCACGCGCCCCACCACACCGGCGCCCGCCTGGATCCCGCCCAGCTCGCAGCCGCTCGCAGCCCGCACACCGGCAGTCGTCTGGCCGAGACGCTGGCGGTCTACCGCACCCGGGCCGACCGGGACGGCCTCGACGCCGACCGGATCCTCGCCGATCTGCTTCACCTGCATCACGCACGCATGATCGGCGTCGACCTCCCCTCTGAGCGCCATTGTCTCCGGCTGGCGCGCGCTATCGCCCGCGCAGAACTCGCCAGGCGATGACCGTGATCGGGCAGTCCCTCGCCGAAGGCGCAGCGGGTATCGCCCTGCTCCATCTCGAGACCGGCGATGAGTACGCCGTCCTCGCCCAGTTGGAGCAGGCCGCTGAGGGCGGTGTCACCGTCGCCGACAACGCCAGCCTCTACTTCGGCGCTCCCGCGCTCGCTTTCGTCCTGGCCGCCACCGACAAGCCGCACCTCGCCCGTGCGAGAGCGCTGGCTGCCGAAGGAACCGGGATCGTCACCCGTCGGAAGCTGGAGGCCGCTCATCGCCGCATTGACCAGCGCAGACGGCCGCACTACGCGGAGTTCGACCTGATCCGCGGCCTCACCGGCCTCGGTGTCGCCCTGCGCCGTCTCGGCGACGTCGATCTGCTCCGCGCCGTCCTCGCCTATCTGGTCCGGCTCACCGAACCCATCGGACCGCTCCCCGGCTGGTGGTGCCCCAGCGGCCCACGCCGTGACCGGCCCGGCCCTCCAGGCGGTCACAGCAACCATGGAATCGCCCACGGCATCACCGGCCCGCTCGCGCTCCTGGCCCTTGCCCGACTCGACGGCCTCCACGTAGATGACCACCTCGGCGCCATGATGCGCATCCTCCGCTGGCTGGACACCTGGCAGCGGCGCACCTTCGACGGCTCTGCCTGGTGGCCGCCGACCCTCGACCGTGCCGACCTCGACCTCGGCACGCACACAGACCCCGGTCCCGGCCGCCCCTCCTGGTGCTACGGCACCCCCGGCATCAGCCGCACTCTCCAGCTCGCTGCCCGAGCCCTCGGGGACCCCACTCGTCAGAACCAGGCCGAGGCCGCGTTCATCCGCTGCATCGACGATCCTGCCCGAACCCGTCTCCTCACCGATCAGAGCCTCTGCCACGGCACCGCCGGCCTCATGGCGACGGGCCGCCGGATCGCCGCCGACGCCTTGGTCCCGGTATCGGTCGAACCGCTCCTCGAGCTCCACCGCACGACCACCAGGCCAAGCCAGGCCGGACTTCTCAACGGCCGAGCGGGAGCCGATCTGGCTCTTGTCGGGACGGCCACCTCGTGGGATGCCTGCCTCCTCCTCTGCTGAAGGGTCGCCGTGGAACCCCCCACCTGGAAGCAGGTCAATATCGCCTACCCCAGCATCGCCCGGGAGCGGTGCGCCATCGCCCACCTCTCCCACGTCATGCCCGCCGCTGAAGCCGACGGCCTCATCACCAGCTGGTTCTTCGTCCGCAAAGGCTCCTGGCGAGTCCGATACCTCCCCGCCGGGCCTTCCGACCTCCTTCGCCCGATCCTGACCGACGGAGTCACCTGGACGAGCGACATCTACGAGCCCGAGACCCACGCCTTCGGCGGACCCGGCGCCATGAACGCCGCCCACGCCCTCTTCCATGGAGACAGCCACAGCCTCCTCCCCTATCTCGAAGGCTCCCCGAACGACAGGCCCGAGCGGTCCCTGATCCTGTGCACCGCCCTCATGCGCGCTGCCGGACTCGAACCCAACGAACAAGGCGACGTCTGGGCCAAGACCGCCGAACTACATCCCGACAAGTCTCCCCCTGCCCCAGAGGAATGGGTTCGCTACACCAGCGGCGTTCGGCACCTGATCCTCGGCGAACCCCGCGCCAACCTCGTCGGGCGTGACTGGCTCTCCGCCTTCGTCAAGGCAGGCAGCGCCCTCCGCAAGATCCGCGAGGCCGGCGACCTCACCCGCGGCATCCGCGCGGTCGTCGCGCTTCATGTGATCTTCCACTGGAACCGGCTCGGTCTTCCACCGGCCGAACAGGCGACGCTGGCCAAGGCGGCGAAGGAAGCCATTCTCGGAGACGCCTTCGACGAATGCACCACCTGCTCCTAACTCCGAGTATCGGAGAATTCCAGCACCGTCACAGTCGGCGACCGTTTGACCACATTGACCATCCCGGCGCGGCTGACGCCTTTCTGGCCGACGCGTTGACACGGTTCGCTGGTTCCATGCGTCCGAGTAACCGATTCAAAGGATCAGGCAGATCTCTCGCCGCTGTTCCGGTGGTCCCATGACCGAGAACCAGGATGCGGAGCAGCGCGAGTTCGTCCTCGGAGCACTTGCCCGCGAGGTCCTGCGGCATCAGGACGTCACCGTCACGAGGCACACGGCATCGGGCCTGTGGCTCCGGGCGACCTTCCAGCGGACGAGCGTCCTCGTCTCCGCCGAGAGCAACGGTCGGGGTGGCTGGACCTACCGCTGGGGCAGCCACAGTCTCCGCCGCGCCCCGGCCGACCAGCCGGGAGAAGCCGCGGCCAGGATCGTCGAACTCCTGGTCAGCAGAGCCCGGCGCACTCGCAACGGAGCGGACCCGTCTCCGGATGGCGAGAGGAGGTAACGCCTTGTACTGGATTTGACGACCGGCACGGAGTCACTACGCGGCAGAGCACGGCGCGCCCACCCGGCCGCGCTGCAACGGACGATGACCACAGAGGAGTCAACACATGCCCAGCTCAATGGTGTTGCTGGAAGAGGAACCGTCGACGAGCCCGCCCACCAGGATGGTGTGGCAGGCGACGCTGCCGGGAGACGCCCGTCAGGTGGGCGCCGCCCGACGGATCGTCGAGGCCCTGTTCGCCGGGACGGGCAGAGAAGACGACGCCGGACTCATCGCCTCGGAGCTGGTGACGAACGCGCTCCGGCACAGCCGCTCGGGCCTCGCTGACGGCTGGTTCGACATCCAGGTGCTGGTGCCCGACCTGGGAGAGGCGCTCATCGTGGTCACCGACCTGGGCTGTGAGGGGCGCCCGAGCTTCGACGCCCGCGAATCGGACGGTGAGCCGGCCGAAGGAGGAATGGGCCTGCGGATCGTCCGGGATCTCGCGGAACGCTTCGAGTACCACGGCACCCCCGGCCATGGCCATCGGATCGGCGTCTACCTCGGCCTTCGAACAAGGGCGGCGGAGTGATCACGGTCGGCCAGCCCCAGTCGGACCTGTCCCGCACCCGCAGGCCAAGGGGCGGATCGTGAACCACACCACGCAGACCGAAACGAAGATCCCCACCCGCCTCGATCCGTCGACACCGGTGGGCTACGAATCTTTGTTCCTCTCCCTGACCAGCGAAGCCGCAGAAGCCGCCACCCGGACGACCGTTCAGATCATGGAGGGCCTGGTCCGCGGCGCCCTCGAAGCCGAGCATCTCACCTCCTACTTCCAGCACCTGGAAACGGCAAGACTCTGGCAGCTCGCCGCCGACCTGCACTTCGACGAATCGCTGCCCTACCACGAGGCCCTCATGGAGACATACGTCATCGCCAAGACCGAGCAGGCCGCGCGAAAGCGACACAGCCAGAGCGCGGTCGGTAACGCGATCGCCGAGGCGACGACCAAGGGTCAACGCGTCTTCATGCAGCAGTCCCGAGCGCTGCGCACAGTGTCGTCACGGTAACCAGGCCACGCGAGCCGCGACGCAGTCGTCGGCTTCTTCCTCACCTGACCTGGCGTGCGGGTTCCTGGTGGGGTTCGAGTTCGACGTCGCCTTTCCCCGATGAGTCTTTGTTGTTCAGGTGGTTCTGGGCGTTCAACTTGGTGTTTCGGCTCGTTGAACTGGCGGGTCTGGGCATAGCGTCGGGGGGTGGACGAGGACGTTCTTGGGCTGCGGGTGGCGAGGGCCGTGACTCGTGATGAGGCTGCCGGTGAGGTCGCGGTCTGGTGGTCTTTCCGCTGCCGGGCGGGCTTCGGAGGCTTAGAGGGCGGCGGGAGGGATCTGCGGGTTTCGATTCCGTCGCGGGGGCATGACCTGTTCGCCGGGATTCTGCCGGAGAGGGCTTTGAGCTGTGCTTCGGCGGATGTTGGTGTGTGGCATGGGGATGAGCCTGAGCGGGTGGCGCCGGACCGGACGAAGCTCACCGACTGCTCATTTCGGCCGCTTGCCGCTCGCGATCCTGAACTCGTCTGCGGGATCAACCGTGCCTCACTTGTGCCCACGGTCGGCGTCTGGCGCGTCGGGCTGGGGGTTTCCGAATCCGTGAAGGAGAACTCATGTCCGTCACCTATGTCATCGTCGGAGGCGGTCTCGCCGCCGCCAAGGGCGCCGAGGCACTGCGTGCCGAGGGATTCGGCGGGCGCGTCGTGCTCGTCGGGCGGGAGACGCATCTGCCCTATGAGCGGCCGCCGCTGTCGAAGGGCTATCTCCAGGGCAAGAGCGAACGCGAAAAGATCTTCACCCATGACCGGGCCTGGTACGACGAGCACGATGTCGAGCTCCGGCTGGGCACCGAGGTCACCGCGCTCGACACCGCCGCCCATACCGTCACCCTCGGGGACGGGGAGACCCTCGCCTACGACAAGCTGCTGCTCGCCACCGGAGCCGTTCCGCGCGAGCTGGACGTTCCGGGGGCCGAGCACGTCCACTACCTGCGGACGGTCGACGACAGTGAGGCGCTCCGCAAGGTCTTCGGGGCGTCCTCCCGGGTGGCGATCGTCGGGGCCGGGTGGATCGGGCTGGAGACGGCCGCCGCCGCTCGGGCCGCGGGTGCCGAGGTGACCGTGGTGGAGACCGCACAGGCCCCGCTGCTGGGCGTTCTCGGTCCGGAGATCGCCGCGGTCTTCACCGATGTGCATCGCGCCAACGGTGTCGAGTTCCGCTTCGGGGCCCAGGTCACCGAGGTCACCGAGTCCGGGCTGACGCTCTCGGACGGCGTCCAGGTCGAGGCCGACGCGGTCGTCGCCGGGATCGGGGCCGTCCCCGAGGTCGGACTGGCCAGGGCCGCGGGCCTCGCCGTCGCGAACGGGGTGAAGGTCGGGCCCGATCTGCGCACCTCCGACCCCGACGTGTTCGCGGCCGGCGACATCGCGGACGCCGACCATCCGTTCTACGGGCGGAGCATCCGCGTCGAGCACTGGGCGAACGCCCTCAACCAGCCCGGTGTCGCCGCCCGCGCCATGCTCGGCAAGGACGTGGCCTACGACAACCTGCCCTACTTCTACACCGACCAGTTCGACCTGGGCATGGAGTACGTCGGCCACATCGCCCCGGACGCCTCCCCCGAGGTCGTGGTCCGCGGCGATCTCGCCACCCGCGAGTTCATCGCCTTCTGGCTGGTCGACGGCAAGGTCACCGCGGCCATGAACGTCAACATCTGGGACGTCACCGACGCGACCAAGGCCCTGATCCGCTCCGGCCGCGTCGTCGACAAGGCCAGGCTCGCGGACCCGGCCGTCCCCCTCGACCAGATCTAGGGGCTGTTTCAAAGTCAACTGCCCTACTGCGCGGCGCCCAGGCACGCACCTCGCGAGGTTGTCGTCGGTCGCCGACCCAACCAGGTCGACTCCCTCCTCCGCCCCCGCGAGGCACGCACCTGGACGCCGCTCGCCACGGGCGCCGACTTTGAAACAGCCCCTAGGCGAGCAGGCCTTCGAGGAGGGCCCGGGTGTAGGCGGCGAGGGTGAAGCCGTCGTTGATCTCGCCCGTGCGGATCATCTCGGCGAAGTCTGCCGAGGTGACGGTGCGGACGCTCTCGATGCCCTCCTGCTCGTCGGCCACCCGGTATTCGGCGACGTCGGCGTGGTAGAGGAAGACCGGGGTCGCCATCTGGCCGGAGTCGGGGTGGATGTAGCCGAGTGAGGTGAGGGTGGCGGCCTCGGCGCCGATCTCCTCCAGGAGTTCGCGGCGGGCGTCGGCGTCGGGGCGCTCGCCCGGGGTGCCGTAGCCGCGCGGGAGCTCCCAGTGCCAGTCGCGGGTCGCGTGCCGGAAGTGCCTGAGCAGGACGACGCCGTCGGGGTGGACGGGCAGGATCACGACACCGGGGGCGTTACCGGGGTTGATGCGGCGGAAGTAGGTGAAACGTCGGCCGTCGGGGGTGCGGACGGGGTCGCGCAGGGTCAGGGAGTACGGGTCCTCGTAGACGACGCCGAGATGGCCCCATTCGGGCGGGTGGCCTGCCTTCTCCAGGCGTTCCGCCGTCTCCTGCTCGACCTCGGCGAACTCCCGGGGGTCGGTGATGATCTCCAGGGGGGCGCCGGACGGGTTGGCGAACAGGTCCGGAAGGGTCGCGCGGACCTCTTCGTAGCGCGACCTTCTGTCGGGGGTGACCATCAGCGAGCTCCTCTGCGGATCGGACGGGCGCCGAACCATCGGATGATCTCACTGTGGCGGGGTCCAGCCGAGGGGGTCGTCGAGGCTGCGAAGGAACAAGCCCATGGGGAGGCAGGAGGTGAGGCGCATCGCGGTGTCGCGGAGGGTGGTCGCCCACGGGGAGGTCAGGGAGACGGCCCGGGCCACCGAGGCGCTGCGGGAGGCGATCTTCGTGGTGCGGGGGAGGCGGGTGGCGGTGTAGGTCGCGGGGTCGGGGATGTGGGCCAGGACCAGGGCGTCCTCGATGGCCTGGCAGGCACCCTGGCCGAGGTTGGGGGTCATGGGGTGGGCGGCGTCGCCCAGGAGGACCGTGCGGCCCCGGTGGACGGTGGGGAGCGGGGGCGTGAGGTGGTGGACGTCGTTGCGGATCACGTGGGCGGGATCGAGCAGGCTCAGCAGGTGCGGGATGGGGGTGTGCCAGTGGGCGAAGCGGCGGAGGAGCTCGGCGCGGTCGTCGGGGTAGATCGTTCCCAGGGGGACGGTGGCCGTCGCGTACAGGTACACGGTGTCGTCGGCCATGGGCATGACGCCGAAGGCCGAGCCCTCGCCCCAGGTCTCCGTGGCCTCGAAGCGGCCCGGGGCGGAGACCAGGGCTCGCCAGGCCGTGAAGCCCGCGTAGACCGGCTCCGGGTGGGAGGGGAAGAGCGCGGCGCGGGCGGGTGAGCCGATGCCGTCGGCGGCGACGACCAGGTCGGCCTCGAGCGTCTCGCCCGACGCCTCGACGAGGCCGCGGTCGGCGTCCATGAGGCGGGCCTCGGTGCCCAGGTGGAGGACGCCGGGCGGGAGGGCGTTCACGAGGAGGTCCTGGAGGGCGGCGCGCTTCAGCAGGACCACCGAGTCGCCGTAGCGGGCCGAGATCCGCTCCTCCGGGATGTGACTGAGGTAGCGGCCGCGCGCGGTGCGCAGGGCCGCCATCCCCTGGACGCGGGAGAGCTCGCGGACCCGGTCGCCGAGGTCCAGGACGTCCAGGGCCTTCAGGGCGTTCGCCGCGATCGCCAGGCCCGAGCCGACCGGGCGCAGCTCGGGAGCCCGCTCGTACACCGTGACCGTCCACCCCCGGCGGCCCAGGGCGATGCCCGCCGTGAGACCGCCGATCCCCGCTCCGATGATCACTGCCGTGGGCATGACGCCCTCCTCACTACGCCTGTAGTCGAGACTACGGACGTAGTGGCCACTACGCAAGTAGTCTTCCGGGATGACGCGCTCCCAGGTCGTCGCCGACGCCGCCATCACCCTGCTCGACGAGCGAGGACTGCGCGGCCTCACCCACCGGGCCGTCGACGAGGCGGCGGGGCTCCCGCCGGGCGCGACCTCGAACGTGGCGCGGAGCAGGGCAGCGCTCCTGGAACTGACGCTCAGCCGGCTGACCGAGCGCGAGACCGAGGTCTTCGCCGCCGCCCTGGAGGACGCCGGAGGGCTCGGCGCGGGAGCCACCGACGACCTCGCCCGGGTGCTGGCCCGGCTGCTCGCGCTCCAGCTCGCCGACGAGACCCGGACGGCCGCCCGCTACGAGCTGGCGCTGGAGGCCCGGCGCCGGCCCGAGCTGCGGGAGATCTACGACCGGGCGGGGCGGGGGTTCCGCGACCCCGCGGTCGCGCTCCTGGCCGCGGCCGGATCACAGGACCCACGACGGCACGCGCGGCAACTGGTCGCGTTCTCCGAGGGGCTGATGTTCGACGCGATCGCGGGCGCGGGCGGAGCCCTCTCCGAGGACGGGCTGCGGCTGGCGCTCACCGACCTGCTCAGCGGGATGCTAGACCACCGAAGGTGAGAAAACCGTAGAAACAGGCACAGGCGACGGCTTCCGATGGGGGATCGGTGATAATTCTGTGGTCGCGTTTCCACCGAAAGACGGAGTTCCCGTGAGCCTGCCCGATGACCTGCGTGAGCTGCCGGTGTGGACGCCCAGCCCGGCCGAGCTCGCCGATCTTGAATTGCTGCTCTCGGGGGCCTTCGCGCCGCTGACCGGGTTCCTCGGGGCCATGGACACCGCCGCCGTCATGGCCGGGGGGCGCCTCATGGACGGGACTCCGTGGCCGTCTCCGGTCGTGCTGACCGTCGCGGAGGAGGCCGGGACCGCCTCCCGGATCGTGCTCCAGGACCCCGAGGGCGTCCCGCTGGCCGTCCTCGACGTCACGGAGGTGTGGCGGAGCCCCGGCCTCGGCGACGGCCTGGTGCGGCTGGGCGGGTCGCTGACCGCCCTCCGCGCGCCCGCCCACGGATCGTTCCAGCGGCTGCGTCGCGGCCCCGAGGCGATCACCGTGGACGGCCCGCTGCTGGCCGTCGCCACCCGGGAACCGCTGCACCGCAGGGAGCTCGGGCAGCTCCGGCAGGTGGCCGGGAAGATCGGCGCCCCGGTGCTGGTGCTGGCCCTGCTGTCCGGCGCTCATGACGAGGAGCTCGTGCGGGCCCTGCTGTCCGTCCAGAAGGATCTTCCCGAGGGCTCGTCCATCGTGACGGTGCCGCTCGCCCCCCGGCAGGAGCGGGAGGCGCTGCTGGCCGCGCACGTCGCGGCGGCATACGGGGCCACCCATCTGCTCGCGGAGGCCCCGCTGGAGGGGGCGCCGCTGGAAGTGATCGTTCCCGAGCCGTGGGCCTACGACATGGACGTCGAGGTGTGGCGTCCCGTGGCGAAGATCGAGGAGAGCCATGTGCGGGTGTCGCTGACCCGCGACGATCTCAACACCCTCCTCGACCGGGGCGAGCCCGTCCCGGAGTGGTTCACTCCCCCGGCCGTCGCCGCCGAGCTGCTCAGGGCGCGCCCGCCGCGGCACGCCCGCGGGCTCACCGTCTTCTTCACCGGGCTGTCCGGCTCCGGGAAGTCGACCGTGGCCCGCGCCCTCGCCGACGCGCTCGTGGAGCACGGCGGCCGGACGGTCTCCCTGCTCGACGGCGACGTGGTCCGGCAGATGCTCTCCTCCGGGCTGACCTTCTCCAAGGCCGACCGCGACCTCAACATCCGCCGGATCGGGTACGTCGCGGCCGAGATCGCCCGGCACGGCGGCCTGGCGATCTGCGCGCCGATCGCCCCCTTCGCCTCGACCAGGGCCGAGGTGCGGCGGATGGTCGAGGAGAAGGGCGACTTCGTCCTGATCCACGTGGCCACGCCGCTGGAGGAGTGCGAGCGCCGCGACCGCAAGGGCCTGTACGCCAAGGCCAGGGCGGGGCTGATCCCCGAGTTCACCGGGATCTCCTCCCCCTACGAGGTCCCCGACGACGCCGACCTGGTGCTCGACACGACCGATCTGCCGCTCGACAAGGCCGTCGCGACGGTCCTCGACCTCCTGACGAGCCGTCTGTACCTTTCCTGATAATTCCATACTAGATAGGTAGGTTTAGGAGATCCGGTGTAGGGTCCCTCTAGTTTCCTACTTTTCGTATGGGATATACCGATGCACTTTGATGTGACGATGGCGATCGGGTCGTTCCTCGTGGCGATCGTGGTCGGCCTGACCGGCATGGGCGGCGGCGCGCTGATGACGCCGATGCTCGTGACGTTCTTCGGCGTCCCCCCGCTCGCGGCGGTCTCCAGCGACCTCGTGGCGGCGGTCTTCATGAAGCCGGTCGGCAGCTTCGTCCATCTCCGCAGGGGAACCGTGAACCTGCGGCTCGTCGCCTGGCTGTGCGTCGGCTCGGTGCCCGCGGCCTTCAGCGGGGTGCTGCTGTTCAAGGCGTTCGGCGGCGGTGAGGGGGCCCAGGACTTCATCCAGAAGGCCCTCGGCGTCGCCCTGCTGATCGCGGCGGCGGGCCTGGTGTTCCGGATGCTGTCCAAGAACAAGAGCGGCGACGGCGAGCGGCCCGACGTCAAGATCCGGCCGATCCCGACCGTGATCGTCGGGGTGCTCGGCGGCGTGGTCGTCGGCATCACCTCGGTGGGCTCGGGCTCGCTGATCATCGTGGCGCTGCTGGCGCTCTACCCGACGCTCCAGGCCAACCAGCTCGTCGGCACCGACCTGCTCCAGGCCGTCCCGCTGGTCGCGGCGGCCGCACTCGGCCACATCCTGTTCGGCGACTTCCAGCTCGCGATCACCGCGTCGGTGCTGGTCGGCTCGATCCCGGGCGTCTACCTGGGGTCGCGGATCTCCTCCGTGGCGCCGGGCGCGCTGATCAGACGGGCGCTGGTCGTGGTGCTGGTCGCCTCGGCGCTCAAGATGTTCGGGGTGCCGGCCGCGATCCTGGCCTGGGTGCTGCTCGCCCTCGTCGTCGTGTCGGCCGGGACCTGGGCGCTGATGCGCGGCCGGTTCCGGACGCCGCCGCCGGAGCCCGCCGCCGCGGAGCCTGCGCTGGCCGAGGACCGCTCCTCCGGCTGAGAAGGATCACTGACCGGAGATGGCGCGTTCACGAAAAGCCCAAGAATCAAGGGCCTTTCAGGCGTGGTCTCATCTTCCGGGGTGACAATGAGAGGGACGGCAGTTCCGCACCGACCCTAGTTGACGATCAATATGGACAACCAGCAAGTGCCCCCGCCCCGTACGTTCGTCGCCGACGGGCTCAACCGCGCCCAGCGCAACGGCCGGGCCTGCGCCTCCTGTGGAAAGCGCTGGCCGCGGCCCGCTGAGCCGATCGGCCGTCTGGTGACCGGACAGCCCCTGTTCGTCTGCGACGAGTGCGTCGTGGCCGTCGAAGCCCTGATCACGAACGACGCGCAGCCGGTCTCCCTCCGTTCCCCTCTTCGCTGAGAGAACTCTCCGAGAGGAGTCCGTCACCGGTAGGATTGGCCCGATTTCGGGCCGATCGAAGGTGGCAATGGACCCTCTCGCTACAGCCGGCCCGACCCTGCGCCTGCTCCTCGACCAGCTCTGGCCCGCGGAGTCCGGCGCCGTCGTGATCGCCGGCGGAGGGGCCGTCCCCGGCGGGCACCGGGTGGTGGAGGAGTACGCGGTCGTGCCGCGGCTGCGGTCCGCCCAGTTCCTGGTCCCCCTCGCCTCCCGCCGGGCCGCCGCCGCCTCGCTGCTGCGCTACAACGCCCTGCGCGCCCCGAAGACCCGGGCCGTCCGTGCCGTGCTCGGCCAGGGGTTCCGGCTGGGCCTCGGGGGCCTCTTCGACCGGATCGCGGTCTGCGTGCCCTCCGGCGGCTCCGCGACGCTCGTCGAGCATCTGGCCGGGGCGCTCGGACGCGGCCCGCTCTGCTTCGGCGTGGGCGTGCGGCCGCTCGATCCCAACTCCAAGCCGACGCTCCAGCTCTTCACCCTCGACGGCGTCCCGGTCGGCTACGCCAAGATCGGCTGGAACGACGCCACCCGGGCCCTGGTCGCCAACGAGGCCGAGAGCATCGGCGCCCTGCCCGCTCTGCCGTCCGCGCACGTCCCCGGGGTGCTGTACCACGGGGCGTGGAACGGGCGGCTGATCACCGTCACGGCGCCGCTGCCACCGGCGGTGCGGGGACACCGCGCCCTCGACGTCCCCCCGCCGCGGGAGCTCACCGACACCTTCTCCGGGCCGCCCGTGCGGTCCGCGCTGGCCGCCTCCGACTTCTGGAAGCGCCTGCGCGCCGAGACCTCCGACCCGCCCGGCGGCCAGCCCGGTGACGACGGCGACCGTACCGTGGTCGAAGCGCTCCGGGCGGCCCTGGACCGGATCGAGGCCGCCCACGGCCACCGGGAGATCGGCTTCGGCCGCTGGCACGGCGACTGGGTGCCGTGGAACCTCGGCGTCCACCGCGGCACCGTCCAGATCTGGGACTGGGAGCACAGCTCCGCCCAGGCGCCGCTCGGCCTCGACCTCCTGCACTGGCGGTTCCAGGTCGCCCTCGTCAGCCGGGGCCTGCCCCTCGCCGACGCCGTGACGGCCGTCCGCCGGTCCTCGGCCGAGGATTCCCTGCTCGGCGACCTGTACCTGCTGGAGATGTTCGTCCGCACCTGGCGGCTGCGGCGCGGCGGCGGGGGCTGGAACCCCGCGATCCACCCCGCGCAGCTCGCCGTCCTGGCCGAGATCGGAGTCGAGGCGTGAAGATCCTTCTGGTGTGCTCCCCCGGCGGGCACCTCACCCAGCTCCACCGGCTGCGCCCCTGGTGGGAAGGGCATCAGCGCACCTGGGTGACCTTCCAGCAGCTCGACGCCGAGTCGCTGCTGAAGGGCGAGGACGTCCGCTGGGCCCACCATCCGACGACCCGCAACATCCCCAACCTGCTGCGCAACCTCGGCCTCGCCGCCCGGATGCTCCTCAGGGACCGTCCCGACGTGATCGTCAGCACCGGTGCCGGGGTGGCCCTGCCGTTCTTCGTGCTCGGCAGGCTGCTGGGCTGCCGCACCGTCTACGTCGAGGTCTACGACCGGGTCGACTCCGCGACGCTGACCGGACGGCTGTGCGGGCCGTTCACCGATCTGTTCCTGCTCCAGTGGCAGGAACAGCAGACCCTCTACCCCCGGGGAGTCGTGTTGGGGCCGCTGCTGTGAACCCTCTGGTCTTCGTGACGGTCGGCACCGACCACCACCCGTTCCACCGGATGATCGACTGGATGGAGCCGTGGGCCGCCGCCCATCCGGACGTCCGGTGCGTCGTCCAGCACGGCACGTCGCGGGCCCCGGCCTTCGGCGAGTGCCATCCGCTGATCTCCCACGACCGGGTCGCGGAGCTGATGAGCACCGCCGCCGCCGTCGTCTGCCACGGCGGCCCCGGCACCGTCGCCGCCGCCCGTGAGGCCGGACGGCTGCCGATCGTGGTCCCGCGCCGCTCAGGGCTCGGCGAGCATGTCGACGATCACCAGGTGCGGTTCACGACCCTGATGGCCGAGCGCGGGCTCATCCTCCGGCCGGACACCGCCGAGGATCTCCACGCCCGCCTCGACACCGCCCTCGCCACCCCGGGGGCTCACACCGTCACCGCGGAGGGGGTGCGCACCGACGAGGTCGCGGAGCGGTTCGGCCTCCTCGTCGAGGAGCTCATGGCCCGGCCGCGGCGGCGCGGATGGCGGCGCCCGGCCGGATGAGCCCGACGCTCAGGGCCTGACCGTCTCCACGTAGAGGGTCTCGTCCCAGCGCTTGGGGGTGTCGGGCGCGGCCACCGGCAGGTCCGTCTCGCCCGGCTCTCGGCGGTGGATCTCACCGGTGAAGCCCGTGGCGTTCAGCAGCCACTTGAGCATCTCCTCGTCGTACATCGTGCAGTGGTCGTACCAGTAGAAGAGCTCCTGGACCGCGAGCATGAGCTGCGGACGGTCCGGGCGGGTGGTGGCGATGAAGTCCTTGCCGTCCTCGGTGTAGGACCGCAGCATCCGGCCGGCGTCCGGGACGCCCACCCGCATGATCCCGCCGGGCTTCAGCACCCGGTGGCAGTCGCGCAGGACGTTCACGACGCCGTGCAGCGGGATGTGCTCCAGCAGATGCTCGGAGAACAGGGCCGCGGCGCTGGCGTCGGGGAAGGGCAGCGACCTCTTCAGGTTCCACGGCACCTCGACGGGATCGCCCGCGAGGTCGATGTTGATCCAGCCGTCCTTGTGCTCGCCTCCGCTGCCGATGTGCAGGAGGAGGTCCTTGCCCGCGGCGGCGTGCTCGGCCGTGATCCGCTTCGCCTTCGCGGCGGCCGCGGGACGCGCCACGTCGGTGACCACGAAACGCGCCCGGCCCCGGAAGCCCTGCGGGACCAGGTGCTTGGCGTACCGCCGCAGGGCCCCGTCGGACGCCTTGGTCTTGGTGTGGGCGTCGCGCCGGTCCTCGATGAACTGCAGATAGTTGGCCAGCTGCTCTGCCGGAGACTCACCGGGGGCCGGGCGGTTAACCATTGCATTCCTCCATGCGCGGCTTTCCGCCGCGGCGATCAGGGGTTGAGATAGCGGTCCAGGCCCGCGTTCTTGAACGATTGGAGCATGCCGGGTCCGGAATCGATGTTCAGGCCGCACCTCATTCCGAGGTTCGACACATCCGAATCCCAGCGGATCAGACCCTTGATCTTCGTGTACTTGGTCGCGAGGTCCTTCGGAATGGTGGAGTGCCAGGCGTTGGACCGTCCCGGATTCGACGGGTCCCAGGCCGTTCCGAATTCGGGCAGGATCAACGGCTTGTCACGGCCGATCCCCTGCGAGAACCAGCGGTAGGAACGGTCGATCGACTGGCTGAAGGTCTCCCATCCGGCGTTGTGGCAGCGGTGGAAGTTGTAGGGGTCCCAGCCGACCCAGTCGACATAGGCGTCGCCCGGATAGAGCCTGTTGATCTTGTTGGGCATGTCACCGTAGATGCCGCCCGAGGTGGTGAAGACCCAGACCACGTTGGTGACCCCGGCCCGGCGGAACACGTCGTGGACGTGCCGGGCGGCGGCCACGTACTCGGCCTCGGTGCCGCGGCTGTCGAGGTTCAGTTCCATCTCGTGGTCGAAGGAGACGAACGCCTGGCGGCCGAAGGCCTTCATCCGCTCCGCCGCCGGACGCACGATCTTGGCGTCGTGGGCGCCGGAGGCGATCTCGGCCCAGCGGACGGGCTTGCCGGTCCGGTAGACCCGGGTGTCCCAGGAGAAGAAGAGGTGCCGTCCCGCGCTCATGCGCTGGGCGGAGGCGTCGGGAAAGCGGCCGGCGGGCCCGTCCGTCCAGTCGAAGTACCGCATGACGATGTTGAACTTGCGGCCGACCTTGCCCTCCAGACCGGTGATGCTGGAGTCCTGCCAGGCGTTGCGGACGTAGACGCCCCACCAGGCACCGCACGTCGGGACGAGCTTCGGCCCCGTGGCGCAGTCGCCCGAACCGGGCGGGGGCCGGGTGGCGCCGGGCCCGCCGGGGACCGTGGGACCGGCCGTCGTGGTCGGCCCGGCCGTGGGCCGGGGCCTGCGCTTGTGCGAGGCGGACGGGCTCGGGGAGCCGCCGCCCGCGGACGCCGTCGGGCGGGTGGTGCCGCCGCCGTCCTGGTCGGCGGTCAGCGAGGTGACGGGGCCGCCGCCGCATCCCGCTGCCAGAGACAGCAGGAGGACGGCGGCCAGGCCGGGACGCGGGGCCACCGGCCCCCCGGAGGACCCGGAGAACGGACGGGGGGCACGGCGACCACGGATCATGGCCTTCTCCTCGGTCAGGGAGCCACTAGCACGGGAGTCGAGGCCGATCGGTTGCCTGCCGCATCCATGGAACGGACGACATAGCGGTGAGAAGCCCCATCAAGCGTGTCAGTGTAGGACCATCCAGCGACATTTGTCGCTATGACCCGTCCGTCCTTTAGCAACTCATACTTCACACTTGTGTCGTTGAGTGTTCCCGTCCATTGGATCTTGATGGTGGTGGCGTCCTGTGTTCCGACACGGAGCTGCGTCGGAACGGCCGGAGCCGTGTGATCGATGCCGCAGAACCGGCCGAAACCGCCCAGCCATTGGTAGGCGCCGGCCGCCGCGTCCCACGAACCGCGATTGACGTCGCCGCCGAACCAGAGGCACTTGTTCGAGTCCGCGATCATTTCCCAGGGCCCGACACCGATTCGGGTATCGAAACTCGGATTAAAGTTCGGGAGGAATTGCCCCGTCGTGGCGTCCCATGCGCCGATGCCCCAGACCTGGTTGACGGTCGAGAATCCGCCCGTGGCCGGGTCGGGGTAGCTGTAGGCGTCGCTGTACATGAAGTTCCAGCAGTGGCATCCGCCGTACATGACGCCGTCGATGTCGACACCGGCCTGCATGTCGCCGCCCGCGCGGCTGATGCTCCCGGTGATCCGGGTGAAGGTGTCCGCCGAGTAGACCTGGAAGTCGTGCTCGGAGCCGCCCAGCCAGACGCGGTCCCCGACCTCCCGGATGATCTGCCGGTACTGCTTGTCCACGTTGGACGTGCTCGGCAGCCAGCTCTGGTCGTTCAGCCCGGCGACCTGCGCGGGCGGGGTGGAGGTGGTGATGACGGCCAGCTTGCGCGCCGGGGCCCCGGCGAACTGGGTGAAGTAACCGCCGTAGTAGACCCGGGTCGGAGTGGCGTCCAGCTCGATGACGCTGCCGTTGAACTGGGGCTTCCAGGCGCCGTCCGGGGCGCCCGTGGCCACCGAGACCCGCGCGGTGCGGCTCAGGGTGATCTGGTTGCCGATCGGGTCGCCTCCCGAGATCCGGGTGAAGTTCCCGCCGACGTAGAGCCAGTTGCCCTCGAGGTCGATCGCGCGGACCAGGGCCGGGCTGCCGTCGCTCAGGGTGACCGGCGCGTGCCAGGTCGGGACGGGCGCGCCGGTGACGGGGTCGACCGCGGCCAGTCCGGTGGTGCCGGCCTCGCCGTTGACGCTGGTGAACTCGCCACCGATGACGATCTTGTCTCCGGCCGCCTGGACGTCCCAGACCTGCCCGTTGAGCACCGGCCGGAAGCTGGGGATCCAGTCACCGGTGGTGACGTCGAACGCCGCGAGGTAGGGCTGCTCGACCTTCTCCCCCGCGCCCGGCGTGGCGCCCTTCTGGACGTACTGGAACTTGCCGCCGACGTACAGGACGTTGCCGAGCACCGCCAGGCCCTGGACCTCGATGTTCTGCTCGCCGCTGCCGCCGCCGGCGATGCCGGTGACGCCCCAGGTGACCGGGGTGGTCTGGCCGGACACCAGCGGGGTGTTCTCCGCGGCCGGGAGCCCGGCGTCGGGGACGGTGCCGTAGTCGGACGTCGTGGTCTTCGGCCGGATCCACACCTGGGTGAACCCGATCGGCGACCCCTCCGAGGCGTTGGTCCACAGGTAGTTGGTCGCGGCGTTGCTGCCGCCGGTGACCCGGGTGCCGTGGCCGAAGCCCTTGCGGTAGTTCTTGTTGCTCGCCTCGGTGGTGATGACGCGCTGCGCCGGAAGCGCGACGCTGTCCTTGCTGATGCTCGCCGTGGTCAGGCCCGCGTCGGTGTAGACGTTGGCGCCGAAGGAGGCGGAGGCGAGCTGCTGGCCGCCGTCGAAGGTCCAGGACCATCCGCTCGGCTTGAGGAGCTTCCAGCGCAGTTCCTGGAACGCCGTGCCCGCGGCGTTCGTGGCGCGCTTGAGGCGCACGCCGTCGGGGAGGTCCTTGACGGGGGTGCCGTTGAGGAGCCCGTTGACGGTGTCGCCCGGCAGCGCGGCGGGGGTGAACGCGCCGGTGCCGGACGGGGTGTTGCGGACCTGGGCGGCGGTGCCCTGGCCCGGATAGCCGAAGTTCCATCCCTCGCGGCCGCGGCCGACCAGGACCCAGCCGCCGCCGTCGGTGGTCATGTCGCAGTAGAACTGCTGAGCGGTGACCAGCTTCGGGGTCTGCAGCCAGTAGACGCCGTCGGTCGCGGCGGGAAGGGACTGCTTGATCGCCCAGCAGGAGGGCGCGGCGGTCAGCGCCGTCGTCCCGTCTCCCGGGACCGCGGCGGTCGCCGCGGTGCCTGTAGTGATCGCGCTGGCGAATCCCAGGGCCAAGACGGCGGCTCCAACCGCCGCAAGCCTGGATCGCCTGCGTTTTGAACGTGACATCAGTGTTTCCCCCATCGAGAGGACTAGCCCGTGGGCCCCCCGAGCACGGAAAAGTTCCGTAATGTAAAAAAATGTTAAGGAAATACTGATTAACGTGTCAATGCAACGCGAAGAACGGAAGCATCTCAGCTTGGCCACCCGTAGTCGGTCCCGAGCCAGGTGAACAGGGCCCGGTTGTGCTCCCGGTAGAACTCGGTGAGCTCCGCCCGGGTCGCCGGGTCCATGGGCGGCGCGGGAAGGTGGTTGTGCCGCTTGGCCACCGACACCGGGTGCGACGGAAGGCCGAGGAACGCGCTGACCTTGTCGACGGCCTTCTGCTCGTCGGCGTAGAGCTCCTCCGCCGGCATGATCATCATTCGGTCGCGGCCGTACAGGGCCTCCCACCGCTGGAGCTGCGGCAGGTAGATCCCGCGGTCGCGGTAGGAGAAGTAGTCATGGGCGCGCCCGTAGTAGAAGGGATCGGCGGCCATGCGGTCGAGCTCGCCCGCGGTCCGCTCCGGCTCCGCGGCCAGCGCCCGCTCGAAGGTGAGGGTCTCGTCGCCCTCGCCGGTGCGCTCCCAGAAGTGGGAGTAGGCGCGCTTCACCGGATCGCGGAGCAGGACGATGATCTTCAGCTCGGGCATCATCGCGTGCACCCGCCCGGCGATCCTCGGGTCGTACATGTAGTAGGGACAGGCCTCGCCGGTGACCGGGCGGCTGCCGGTCTCGGCCTCCAGCCGGTCGAGGCGCTTCTCCGTCGCGAAGTGCGAGCGGTACCAGGCCTCGCCCCTGGCGTAGTTGGCGTAGAAGTACCAGGGGCTCTTCAGCCCGCGCGAGCTGGGATACATCGGCATGACCAGCGGATGCTGGACCAGGTAGTTCCACATCGAGGTGGTCCCGCCCCGCTTCGTTCCGATGATCATGAAGTCGGGCAGATGGCGCCGCTCGGCGGTCTGGACGGCGTAACCGCGCGTCACGGTGTTCGCGACGTCCTTCAGCCACCGCGGAGCGACGTCCTTCAGCCGTGCCTGCAACTGCTCAGCCATGATCGCCTTTCATGCGCCGCGGCCCCTCCGGGCGGCGAGCAGCTCGTCGAGGTGAAGGACCCTGCGCCCGAGGAACAGCAGCGCGCCGTAGGCGGCGCACGCCACGGCGCAGCAGACCAGGAATCCGAGGGCGTCCATCCCCAGGACCGTGCGGACGGCGACGCCCGTGCCGCCGAAGCAGACCAGGGCGGCGGCCGCGACCAGCAGGGGCTCGGCGGGCCGCAGCCGCACCTTCATGCCGTACCTGACCTGGAGCGCGGCCAGCCCGTTGTCGACCAGGATCGTCAGCCCCCAGGCGATCGCCGCGCCGACGATGCCGTGCGCAGGGACGAGCAGCAGATCGGCCACGATCATGACGGTGAGCGCCACCGCCTTGTTCGCCAGGCTCCAGCTGCTCTTGCCGCCCATCAGCAGGACGGTCTGCACGTTGCCGGCCAGCAGCGCCACCAGCATCGCCGCGCACAGGACGGCCAGCGCGTCGGCCCCGGCCGCGAACTCGGGCCCGAACAGCGTCAGGAGATAGGGCCCTCCGACGGCGAGCAGCAGGTAGATCGGCCAGGAGCCCGCGACGATCCAGGTCGTGGCGATCGAGTTCAGCCGTTCGGCCTCGCCGCGGTTCCCCTTGGCGAGCAGCGCGGAGATCTGGGGGGCCAGCGCGATCCGGGTGGCGGCCAGCACCAGGGTGCCCGTCGTGATGAACCGGCTGGTCGTGGCGTACAGCCCGGCCTCGCGCGTCGACACCAGGGCGCCGACGATCAGGACGTCCAGCCAGACGATGGCGATCTCCAGCGCGGCGGCGACCCCGCGGGGACCGGAGAAGGACCAGAACTCGCGGGAGCTCTCACGGCGGGAACGGGCGGCGAGCGTGGCGGGCTCGGTCCGTTCCACCCGCTGGAGCAGGCGCCACAGCAGAACGAGCGCGGCGAGCCCGGCGAAGAGGGCGGGCAGCGACCAGGCCGCCATGACCGTCCATGCGGGCAGGCCCGCGATCAGCGCGGCCAGCACCAGCAGCGGACGCGCGGCCGGGAGCGCGATGTTGTTCACCGCGGTGAACGCCGTGATGCTGCCCAGCCCGCGGGTCCCGGCCAGCGCGACGTTGCGCAGCGCCCACACCGCCACGACCGGTGCGCCGAGATACAGGAACGTGCGGGCGTCGTCGCGGCTGACGGGGTCGACCAGCAGGTCGGCCAGGGGCCCGGCGAGCGCGAGGAGGGCGCCGCAGGCGAGCGCGCCGGCCACCACGACCGGGACGAGCGCCGAGCGCAGCAGCAGGCGGAGCTCCCCGATCCGGCCCAGGGCCCGCTGGGCGGCCAGCACCCGGACCAGGCCCGTGTCGGCGCCCAGCTCGGTGATCTCGCCGACGATCGTGATCAGCGCGACGACGATGAAGAAGACACCGGTCCGCTCGGGGCCGAGCGCCCGCGCCGCGACGACCGTCAGCGCGAACCCGCCGGCCGCGGCGATGACCGCGCCCAGCAGGCCGATGACTCCGCCCTTGGCGGCCTCGGCGAGGGCGGACCTGGGCGGGGCGGCGGCCTCCGTCACGGGACCTCCCTCTCGCGGGAGATCGCCAGCGCTCCGGCGATGAAGATGACCAGGAGCTGGGAGCCGTCGAGACCATAGAAGAAGATCATGAACGAGGCCATGACGGGCACCGCGTGCAGCCACAGCAGCGGCCCGGGGGCGTGCCTGCTGCGCAGGGCCAGCCACCAGATGAACCCGCAGAACAGGGCGAGGCCGACGAACCCGTAGGAGAACATGACGTTCCAGAACTGGCCCTGGGTGCCGACCGAGATGTTGAGCGTCTCCGACGGCCGCGGCCCGCCCGCGCCGACCAGCGGCGAGTCCATGGTCCGGTGGTAGGCCTCCAGGTAGAGGCTGGTGCGCGAGGAGTTGGTGGGGCTGTACTCGGTGCGGGCGCTGATCAGCTCGAACACGCCCGTCGCGTAGGCGGCGTACAGGGCGGTCGACAGCAGCGCGCCGACCGCCGTCATCAGGAAGATCTGGCCGCGCTTGGCCAGCCGGACCGCCGCGTAGACCACCCCGACGCCCAGCGACAGGAACATCCCCCGGTTGAGGGTCGCGAACGCCGGGACGAGCCCCGCCGCGACGACCGCGAGCGTCCCGAACCGCTGCCACCGCCGGACGGGCATCGAGGCGTAGCAGAACGCGAACGGGGCGAGCAGGGCGAAGTGGCTGCCCCAGGCGTTGGTGTAGGCGAACGGCGCGCTGGGCCGGATGTAGGGCCTGGGCGCGCCCCACGGGTACTGGATCTCGGCGAACTTCGGATGGACGAGCTCCCAGACATAGGAGTTGGCCTTGATCCCGCCGGGCAGGATCATCTCCATCGGCGTGGTGATCGACCCGCGCGGGACCAGGACGCCGAGGTAGCCGCCGACCACCACCCAGGTGAGGAACAGGACCATGACCCCGCAGATCCGCCGGGTGGGGAAGACGTCGGGCCGGCAGTTCCAGATGTAGACGAACAGGACGGCCGCCGCCGCGTAACTCATGAACCGGAAGGCGAAGCCGATCATCCGTCCCGAGGTGTCGAGCTGGGTCGCGGCCAGGACCGTCCAGCCCAGGAACAGCGCCCACAGCATGAAGCCGCCGGGAAGCCTGATATCCCGTCTGACCAGGAGCAGCGCCAGGACCGGCAGGGCGGCGACGACCCCGGCGAAGCCGCCGAGCCCCATCAGCCACAGCACCGGGAACCCGGCGAAAGCGAAGACGAACGGCCAGGCCGGAAGGGGGGCCTGCCGCATGTCGAAGGTCCGGTCGGTGACGAGGAGCGCCACTGCTCAGACTCCCCGGCCCCGGGCGTTGAGCACGCGCAGGACCCGTTCGGCCCCCACCAGCCTGGTCGTCAGGAGCAGGGCGAGGTAGGCGCGCGGTTCGCGCCAGTTGCCGCGCAGGGCCCGGCGGGCCCAGCCGAGGGCGGCGCGGAAGGAGCCGGAGGCGGCGCGGTAGAAGGCGATCTGCCCCTGGACGCGCGCCAGCCCGGCCGGCTCACCGGTGAACTCCGGATGCTTGGCCAGGAGGTACTCGAGCGCGTCGGCGATCATCGGGAAACGGTGGGCGAAGAAGGAGCCGCCCCAGTTGACTATGGTCAGCGGCTCGGGAACGCAGGGGATCGGGGCGATCCGGGCGATCCGCAGCGCCAGGTCGTAGTCCTCGGCGTAGCCGCCGGGGATCTCCTCGTCGACCAGCCCGGCCTCGGCGACGAGCCGGTCGCGGCGGACCAGCACCGACGACGGATGCAGCTCGAAGACCCGGTCGCGCAGCAGATGCCGGAGCTCGACCGGCTCGAACGGCACGAGCCTGACCGTGGAGCCGCCGGGCGAGCGCACCTCGACGCCGGTGCCGCTGGCGAAGCTGCCCGGATGGTCGGCGAGAAGTGACAACTGGGCGGTGACTTTTCCGGGCAGCCAGGAGTCGTCGTCGTCGCAGAAGGCGATGTACTCTCCGGTGGCCGCGCCGATCCCGGTGTTCCGGCCGCCGGGCAGCCCTGGAGTGCGCTTGTTGGCCATCAGTCGCAGGGAGCGTCCCGCCGGGAGGTCTCCGAGGTCGAGCTCCCTGACCGGCACCTGGTCGAAGACGACCAGCAGTTCGAGCGGCCCCGGATGATCCTGGCGCAGGGCCGCGAGGGCCGCTTCCTCGAGCTGTCCCGGCCGGTCGCGGGTGGCGATGACCACGGTGACGGCGGAGGCCGAACCGTTCTGCACATCGGCCAAGGCCGGCCCCCTCGCCTGAAAGACCCCATAACAACATGGATGCACACAGCGGATCAGTTGCCGAGAGTTTACCGTCAGTCCCCCATAATGCACCCGTCTGTTACTCAAGCTTCATCCTCACCCGGGCAGGTCAGATGCATTTGATCATGCGTTTCACCGTGGGTTTCTCGGTCGTGGCGGCGTTCTGCGCCTCCGCTCCGGAGGCCGCTTCCGGCGAGCCCGCCTCCCCCGAGCCCAGCGAGGCGACCGTCATCGCCGTGGCGACCGACGCCCGCCTGGACAACGCGAGCGGCCTCGCGCTGAGCACGGGCGGGAGCATGATGTTCACCCTCCAGGACGCCCGCCGCTCGACACTGATCTACGCCCTGGACATGAAGGGCAGGACGGCCTTCACCGTCGCCCTCCCCGCGGGCGGCAACGAGGACTGGGAGGACCTGGCGACCGCCACCCTCTCCAGCGGCCGCCGGGTGATGATGATCTCCGACACGGGCGACGCCTTCCAGGTGCGGCAGGCCGCCCGGCAGGGGTACCGCAAGACCTTCCGGTTGATCACCTTCGACGAGCCGAAGACCTCGACGCGCAAGGCGACGGGCGTGACGATCCAGTCGTTCCGCTATCCCGACAACGCCACCCGCAACGTCGAGACCCTCCTGCTCCAGCCGGGCACCGGCCGGCCCTACCTGGTCACCAAGACCCAGCCCCCGGCGGAGGGCTCCCCCGGGAAGCCGGGCGTGACCGAGGTGTGGACGCTGCCCCCGGACCCCGATCCCGCCTCGGTCGTCGTGGCCAGGAAGGTGACGGCGGGGCTGCCGGTCACCGCGGCCTCCGGCGGGGCGTTCTCGCCCTCGGGCGACCGGCTGGTGATCCGCAACGGGCTCGACGCGTTCGTCTGGTGGGTCGAGGACGGCGACGTCCCCGGGGCTCTGGCCACCGAGCCGGTGAAGATCCATCTTCCGCCGCAGCGGCAGGGCGAGGGCGTCGCCTTCACCGCCTCGGGGCACTCGCTGATCGTCAACTCCGAGGGGGTGCGCCAGCCGCTGTGGCAGGTGCCGCTGCCCCGCTCGGCCGACGCCTCGGCGGAGCCGTCCGAAGGCGGCGAGGAACCGCGGAAGGCCGGGCTCGGCGGGCGTCTCCCGGCCGCGATCATCGCGGTGGTGATGCTGGCCGGGGGCGCGGGCATCCTGGTCTACAAGTTCAGGACCCGGGTCCGGTAGCGCGCCGGACCCGGGCCGCGGGGCTCGCGCTCAGCGCCCCGTGAGCTGGAGGTTGAAGGAGACGTCCGAGGAGTTCGCGGCGGCCTGGTGCACCTCCACCGCGAGGGTGTTCAGGCCGTTGCGCAGCAGCGACGGCCGGAACCACGAGCTGTGCCAGAACGACTCGTCGGCCCCGCCCGAGGTGCTGCTCGCCGGGGTGGACGAGGTGACGGCCCCGGCGGGCATCGCGGTCCGGAAGATCTCCGTACCGTTCAGGTGGACGATGGCGCCGTCGTCGCGGACGAGCTGGACGACGGCGTCGCGGAGCGCGGCGGGGTTGGCCACGGTGAAGGTCGTGCGGAAGTAGTAGGTGATCCTGCCGGGGGTCAATGCGGTCGCCTCGTCGCCGTCGCCGAAGCCGAGCTGGGCCGCGCCGGACGGCCAGGCGGAGTCGTCGTAGGCGGTGCCGCTCCATGCCGTGCCGAGGTCGGCGCCGGAGTCGTCGTAGCGCCAGGAGGTCCCGGGGCCGAGCAGTGTCTGGGGCGGGCCCGCGATCGGGAACTCGGCGTACCGGGCCCGCGAGGTCCCGTTGATCGTCTGGAAGGTGCCGCCGATCCGCAGGTAGGACGGGCCGGCCAGGATCGCGTGGGTGCCGAGGGTCTGGGTGATCTGCGGCGCGAAGTAGGGGTCGACCGCGCCCGTCGCGTCGTCGAGGGCGGTCAACGCGTAGCGGGTGGTGCCGGCGAAGGACGGCGAGTAGTGCCCGCCCGCGTAGACCATGCCGTCGCTGACGGCGATCGACTCGACGTCGCCGTCGCCCTGCTGCGACCACAGGACGGCGTTGGAGTTCCGG
The DNA here is from genome assembly GCF_039534125.1 of Actinocorallia longicatena. NCBI lineage: Bacteria > Bacillati > Actinomycetota > Actinomycetes > Streptosporangiales > Thermomonosporaceae > Actinocorallia > Actinocorallia longicatena. The sequence continues at coordinate 258,310 of NZ_BAAAUV010000003.1, forward strand.
TTCCAGGCGGTGGCGTGGCCGCCGGTGCCGCCGACTCCGGCGTAGACGCGGGTGTCGTCGACCGCGACGTCGAGGATCTGGCAGTCGCCGCACGCCTCCGTGGGATTCCAGGAGGTGGGCGTCCCGGTGACGGCGTCGACCGCACCGAGGAAGTCCCGGCCCACCCCGCCGAGCTGGTGGAAGGTCCCGCCGATGACGACCTCGGAGCCGTCCGGGACGCCCTCGAGCGTGCTGACGGAGGCGTCGGCGGCGGGCGCCCACGGCAGGAGCGTCCCGGTGGTGGCGCTGACCGCGGCCAGCCGGGTGCGGGCGACGGTCGACACGGAGGTGAACAGGCCGCCGAGGTAGAGCGTGTCACCGATCCTGGTCATGCCCCTGACCTGGGCGTTCGGGTAGGGGCCCCAGGTCGGGATCAGGGCGCCGGTCGTGGCGTTGAGCGCCGCGAGACGGCTCTTACCGACCCCGGAGACCGAGGTGAACGTGCCGCCCGCGAAGATCCGCGTGCCGTCGGCCGAGGCGACCAGCGAGTAGACGATGTTGTTGGCGGCAGGGGTCCATGTCCGGATCAGGTCACCGGTGACGGCGTCGATCGCGGCCAGCCGGGTCACCTCCACGGTCTCGCCCGTGGCCCTGTTGGTGATCGCCGTGAAGTTCCCGCCGAGATAGACGCGGCCGCCGCTCTCGGCGAGCGCGTAAACGGCTCCGTTGGGGGACCAGGAGGCCCGTGGCTGAGCGGAGTAACCGGAGGGATCGGCGTGGGCGGAAGTGGCGGTGGCTGCCAGGGAAATCAGTGCGGCGCACACCACGGAGATTCTCTTCATGATGGTCATGAGTGCCCGTTCATAACGCGCTCGGACGAAGGCGGCAGTGCCCTTTAGCGTTAGATATACAGGAATGCAACACGGCTCAAGACTCCCTCATGAAACGGGCGAGGTATCTTTACTGCATCGCGACCGGGGAAGGGCCTCCAGGCTCGCGGCCGTTCAGGGGGTTCTCGAACTTGCAAGTCCAGACATCCACCGCTCCCGGCCCTGCTTCCCAGGGATTCGCCGACTACCTGGCCATGCTCAAGCGCCGCTGGTGGGCCGTCGCCGAATGCGCGTGCTTGTTCGTGGCCTTCGCGGCCGGGCTGCTGGTGGTCCTCCCTGACACCTACTCGTCGTTCGTGGTCGTCCACGTGACCGCGACGGGACAGGACCGCAGCGGCCAGAGCGCCCGCGGCAACCAGGACATCAACCTGCAGACCGAGTCCCAGCGGGTCCGCTCGGTGAGCGTCGCGCAGGTCGCCGCCCGGCTCATGAAGTCGGACGAGGCGCCCAACAAGCTGTCCAAGCGGGTGAAGGTGACCGTCCCCGACCAGTCGACGGTCCTCTACCTGACCTGCCAGGGACCGACCGCCAAGTCGGCCAGGGACTGCGCCCACGCGTTCGGCCAGGCCTACCTGGGCAGCCGCACCGACAGCGCCCTCGCCGTGATCAACCCCCAGCTCCAGGCGCTGGAGACCCAGATCTCCAACATCACCAAGCAGTGGTCCGCGCAGAAGGACCCGGCCCAGAAGAACCTGCTGTACTCCCAGCTCGAGACCCTGACCGGCAAACTGTCGGACGCCCGGATCGACGCCGCGAACATCACCCCCGGCGAGATCATCACCGACGCGTTCCTGCCGGGTGAGCCGGTCAGCCCGAGCCCCCGCAAGTACCTGCCGAGCGGCCTGGCGCTCGGGCTGTTCGTCGGGGTGATCCTCGCGATCGCCCTGGAGCGGATGGACCGGCGCATCCACACCGCGGGCGACCTGGAGCGCAGGCTGGGCCTGGTGCCCGCGTTCGTCCTGCCCAGGATCCGGCGGGCCAAGGGCGCCGCGACCGGGCTGCTGTCCGCCCGCGACCGGCAGGGCCAGGCCTTCCACGAGCTGGCCCACTCGATCACGGTGTCGCTGGGCGAGGGCTCGCACGTCGTCATGGTCTCGGGCGCCACGACCGGCCACGGCACCGGGATGGTCGCCGCCAACACGGCCGCCGCGCTGGCCCGGATCGGCTGGCAGAGCGTGCTGATCACCGCCGACCTTGAGGCGGGCGAGGGCCATGTGCTGCTCGGGCTCCCCGAGGGCCCCGGCCTCGCGGAGCTCCTGCTCGGCCAGGCCACCCTCAAGGACGTCACCCACCGCAGCGTCCAGGGCGGCGGCAAGCTCTCGGTGATCGGCCCGGGCCTGGCCACCGAACGGGCCGCCGACCTGCTGCAGAGCGTCCGGCTGGACCAGATCCTCGTGCAGCTCAGGGAGAAGGTCGACTTCGTCGTCCTCGAGGCTCCCGCCAGCTCGCTGGGCGCCGACGCCCAGGCCATCGCGAGCCGTTCCGACGGTGCGCTGATCGTGGTCGAGACCCGCAGGACCCGCCTGCACCACGTCACCGACGCCCTGCGGCAGGTCGACCGGATGCACGCGGTGCTCCTCGGCCTGCTCGTGGTCCCCGAGCAGCGCAAGCCCAAGGAAGAGCCCCTCATCATGGACGACGACCTGAAGCTGTCGCTGATGGGCTCCGGTTCCAGCTCCGGCTCCGGTTCTGGCTCCGAGGACGAGCCCGCGGACCGTTCCGCCGCGAAGTCGAAGTCCGACATCTCCTGAACGGCTCCCGGCCCTGACACGAAGGGGGCCGCCACCCTGGCCGGGTGGCGGCCCCCTCGCCGTTCAGGCGGGCCGGGGTGGCGGGTCAGGAACCCGCGGCCCCCGACACGTACTGCTGGGCGATCTGCCCGGCGGTCAGGACCACCGGATAGGCCGCCGTCTCGTCGATCGAGCCGTCGAAGAAGTGGCTCGACGGGGCGGGGCGGTTGCGGAAGTTACGTCCGAAGACCGTGTTGAACTGGCCGAGGTTCACATAACCGGCGCGGAGGTAGCCGCCGGCGGCCAGCGGGTTGGCGGCGGTCCCGGTCGCCGAGGCGACCTGCTGGCCGTCGATGTAGAGCAGGAGCGTCGTGCCGTTGTAGGTGGCGGCGACCTGGTGCCAGGCGCCGTCCCGGTAGGTCAGCGGGGACCGTGCGAACGCGATCCTCGCACCGGGGCCTCCGCCCGTCGCGGCCGTCCTGATCCCGGCGACGACCTTGCCGTCGTTGTCGAGCCAGACGACCCGGTCGGAGGAGGTTCCGGCGCCGGTCTGGGCGTCGGAGTAGCCGAGCAGCCCGCCGCCGAGCCGTCCGGTCGTCCGGAACCAGGTCGAGACGGTGAAGGAGGCGCCGAGGACCTGCGGGGACGCGGCGGCCGCGTACCCGGTGGCGCCGTCGGTGGCGAGGGCGCCGTCGCCGGTCAGGAAGCCCGGCTGGCCGACGGCCGCGCCGCCCTGGAGCAGCGGCTGGGTGCCGTTGCCCGAGGAGTCGGTGAGGTCGTTGAACCGCCACCAGGGCGAGCTTCCGGTGACCGTGGAGGCGAACGCGGCGGGGGCCGACGCGGGCACCGTCACGGTGGCGGAGTAGGCGCTGTAGCCGGTCAGGGCCGACCCGTCGGAGACCCGGACCCGGTAGCGGACGGAGGCCCCGGCCGCGCCCGGCGCCGTGTCGGTGAAGGTCACCTTCGGCAGGCTGTAGGGCCAGGACTCGACCGCCTGGGTGGCGATCGGGGTCGTGCCGGCGTCGCGGAAGAGCTGGTAGGTCAGGGTGCCGTTGTCGCGGTCGGAGGTCCCCGGGACGGAGATCTTGACATGGCCCGGCGCGACCGCCGTGGCGGTCGGCGCCCCCGGCGTGGTCGGCGCGGTGTTGACGCCCTTGACCGCGAACCGGGTGAGGCCCTGCTGGGCGGTGCCGTTGACGTTGGTGAAGTCGCCTCCGACGAAGATCTGGCTGCCGTCCGTGGCCATGACCTGCGGGCCGACCGAGGTGGTGCCCGCGGCGTTGGTGTTCGGCGTCCAGTGCCCGATGTCGCCGGTGCCGGCGTTGAGGACGTTCAGCCGGTACCAGATGAAGGCGTTGTTGTTGTTCGGTCCGGTGAAGCCGCCCGGGACCCGCGCGCAGTCATGGGTGTGCGAACCGAAGTAGATCTGGGAGCCGATGGCGGCCAGCGCCTGGCCCGCGCCGAGGCACTCGTCCTCCCACACGATGCTCCCGTCGGCGACGTTGGCCTTGTAGACCCCCTCCCAGCAGCCGGGCGGCCCGCCCTCAGCGGTCACGTAGGCGTGGTCGTCGACGTTGAGGATCTTCTTGACGGTGAGCTGGCAGTTGCCGAGCCCGTTCGCCGCCCACGGCCGGCTCGCGCCCGTCGCGGAGTCGACCGAGCCGATGTAGGGCTGGGAGACGCCGTTGATCGTCAGGAACGATCCGCCGAGCAGGACCCGGCCCTCGTCCTCGTCGACGGCGATGGTGTAGACGCGGTTGTCGGTGCTCGCGGCGAATCCCGCGATGTTCGCGCCGGTCGTGGCGTTGACCGCGCCGATCCTGGCCTTGGCCGCCCCGGCGAGGGTGGAGAAGTCACCGCCGACGTACAGGGCCGTCGCCGTGGCCTTGAGCGAGGTGACCGCCGCGTTGGCGTTGGCCGTGAACCCGGTGGCCAGCGTGCCCGCCGGGAGGTTGATGGCGGCCAGCCGGTTGCGGGTCGTTCCGTTGACGGTCGTGAAGTCGCCGCCGACGTACAGCTTCGTGCCGTCCGGCGAGACGTCCAGGGCGCGCACCCGCCCGTTCAGCGTCACGTTGAACGAGGTCAGGGCCCCGGTCGCGGTGCTGAAGCCCGCCAGGTAGGTGCGGCCCGTCGTGGTCGACGAGCCCGGCGGCCGGACCGTCGTGAACGTTCCCCCCGCGTACAGCGTGCCCCCCGACACCGCCATCGCGTGCACTTCGTTGTTGGTCTGCCAGATCGGCGACGCGGTGCCGCTGATCGTCTGGTCACCCTCCGCCGCCCCCGGCGCGGCCGCCGCCACGGCCATTCCGCCCGCCGCCAGGACGACCGCGAGCAGTCTGCTCAGGGCATGCCTGAGCGCTTTCGCTTCCATTTTCACCCCACGCTTGCTCCGCCCGCCCCGACATGCCCTTTCGACATACGAGCATGGGAGGAACATAGATCGTTCAGATCACGAACGTGTATATGGCGAGTTCTGCGAACCGTCCGGTCCCGGACACTCTCAATAGGCTCCGGATCCACGCATGACGGTGGCCCATGTTTTCCAGATAATCTGCATGTCCATGGCGAGCGACCAATTCTCGACATAACGAAGATCGAGGCGCACGGAATCCTCCCAGGAAAGGTCGGACCTTCCACTCACCTGCCACAGCCCCGTCATTCCCGGTTTGACGACGAGCCGCCGCCGGACCTCTTCGGGAAAACGGTCCACCTGCTCGGGCAGCGGAGGGCGCGGGCCGACGAGCGACATCTCCCCGCGCAGGACGTTCAGCAGCTGGGGAAGCTCGTCGAGGGAGTACTTGCGCAGCTTCGCGCCGACCCCGGTCACCCGGGGATCCCGCCGGATCTTGAAGATCATGCCGTCGGTCTCGTTGACCTCCTCCAGGCTCGCCTGGAGGTCCTCGGCACCCAGGTGCATGGTCCGGAACTTGAAGACGACGAAGTCCTTGCCGCCCTTGCCGACCCGCACCTGGCGGAAGATCGCGGCACCGGGCGTGTCGAGCCGGACGGCCAGCACGATCGCCAGCATCAGGGGCGCGGTCAGCACCAGCAACAGACCGGCGACGCTGCGATCGAAGGCGCCCTTGACCAGGCGGCGCCCGCCCGACAGCTCGGGGTGCTCGACATTCAGCAGCGGCAGCCCGGCGACCGGGCGGATCGAGATCCGGGGCCCGGCGACGTCCATCAGCGCCGGTGCGACGCACAGTTCGATCTCGTCGTCCTCCAGCCGCCACGCGAGCTGCCGCAGCGCGACCGCGTCCATCTCGGGGCACCCGAGCACGGCGACGGTCCGGGCGCCCACCCGGTGGACCACCTCGGCGGCGTCGGCGAAACCGCCCAGGACCGGGACGTCCTCGATCGTGTCGACGATCCGCTCGTCGGGCAGGCAGGCCGCGACGACCCGCATCCCGTGGAAGGGCTCCTTACGGAGCTGGCGGATCAGCTCGCCCACGGCGGACTCGTGCCCGACCGCCACGACGGAGCGCATGCACTGGCCCCGCGAGCGCCGGGCGTGCAGGCGTTTGCGCAGCACGTAGCGGCAGCCGAGGTTCAGCGCGGTGGCCAGCGGCAGGGCCGTCATCACGTAGCCGCGCGCCACGTCGGCCTTGGCCGCGTAAGCGAAGATCGCGACGAAAGCGATCAAGACGAAACCCGCGTTGAAGACGCGGCGGTACTCCTCGGAGCCCTCGCCGAAGACCGCCGGGCGGTAGGCGCGGCTCGCCGCCAGAACCAGAACCCAGACGACGGGGAGTACGAAACTCAAAACGACATAGGGAAGGGTGTAGGAGTAGGAATAGCCCGGGAATCGGAGCGCGAACCCCAGCAGCGTCCCGGCGAGCACACTGAGGAAATCGAAGACCACGGCCACGGCGATGTACCGCGTCGTCCAACCAGCGGTCTCGGTGCCCCCACCGAGAACCCGCCGGTCATGTCCGGCCAGAGCCAGACGTTGCCCGGAACCGAGCGAGTTCACTGCGCATCCCTCCGTCAGCCAGCCGCCCTTAGCTTGCCGTTCACCTGTGACACGCGGCTCACCCTAAGTGTGAACAAGCGATAACGAAGTCCCTCCAGACGTCGCAACGCCCCCGTGTGCACCTACGTGCGGCAGATGGTGCAAAGTCCAGGAATCATACGAGACGCGGGACTGTCAACGTCGTAACAATTCGTCACACGGCCCCACGGCTTGGAGATCAAGCGCTACGCACGCGAATCTCCCTGTTTGACCAAGGCCAGCACCGGCCAGGCGATCACTGGGAGTCAACTGTCTTCAGGGGTCCCTTGGAGGCAGGTGAACCTATCTCCTACGAAAGATCGTTCTGAGCCTTATGGACAGATGGCGATGAATTCAGTTCCCCGCGGGCCACACGGAACGGACGGCCGCGAGCGGGTCGGGGCCCTCGGACGGCGGCACGTCCCAGCGCCGGACGGTCCTGCGCACCGGATCGAAGCGGGTCCAGCCGGGGTCGCCGGTCGTGGCGAAGGCCGTCCAGGACTCCCGCATCGCCCCCGACAGCACGGCGAACTCCTCCGGCGGACGGCCCAGGTTCCGCAGCGCCATCGGGGTCTTCGGCAGGCCGAAGGTGAAGGGGATGTCGATGCCGTGGGCGGCGCCGAGCAGCGGGCTCCGCCAGGTGAAGTCGTACAGCCAGGTGCGGCCGCCGGCGGCGGCGTGCTCCTCGGCCAGCCGGGTGGTCGGGACGCGGACGAGGGCGTCGGACATCAGGGCGACGAACGCGGCGGACGGGTCCGGCTCGGCGGCGGCGTAGACGGCCGCGGCCTCGGCGGGCAGGCCCAGGGCCGCGGCGATCCCCGCGAGGTTGATCTCGTCGGCGGGCGGGACGGGACCGAAGCTGCGGTACTCCTCGTGGGTGTAGCCGCAGACGAGGTCGACGCCGGGGTCGGGGACGGCCCACGGCGGGCCGGTGACCAGGTCGCCGTCGATGACGGGGGCGACGGTGCCGCCCTCCTGCCGTCCGGCGGACACGGTGCCCTGGGCCGCGAGGATCGCTCCGGGCCTGACCTCGGCGAGGGCGTCGCGGCCGGGTGCGGAACCGGAGATCGCCGCGACGGCCGCGCCGATCCTGCGGCCCTCCTCCACGCTCTGGTACCCGTCCGGGACGCTCTGGGCGATCACCCGCCGGAGCAGGCCGTCCGTCCGGGGCGCGGCGGCCAGCAGCACCGCGGAGGCGGCGCCGGCCGACTGGCCGAAGACCGTCACGTTGCCCGGGTCCCCGCCGAACGCCGCGATGTTCCCGGCTACCCACTCCAGCGCCGCGATCTGGTCGAGCAGCCCGCGGTTGGCCGGTGCCCCGTCGACCCAGCCGTACCCCTCGAAGCCGAGCCGGTGGTCGAGGGTGACGACCACGGCGCCGCCCCGGGCGAGCAGGCCGCCGTCGTACTGCGGCAGGCCGCTCCAGCCCTTGATCCAGCCGCCGCCGTAGAGCCACACGAGCACCGGCAGCCCCGCGGAGCCGGGCCCCGGCGTCCAGACGTTGAGGTTCAGGCAGCCCAGCCCGTCCCCCGGCTGCCACACCGCGGGGACGCCCGGTGCGAGCTGCCCCTGCGGCGAGGCGGGCCCGAACGCCACGGCGTCGCGCACCCCGTCCCACGGCTCGGCGGGCACGGGTGCGAGGAATCTGAGGTCACCCTCGGGAACGGCCCCGTAGGGAATCCCCTTGAAGGCGAAGACACCGTCCGTCTCGACGCCCCGCACCTGCCCGGACCGCGTCTTCACCACGTCTTTCATGTCCGCAACGCTAGTAGAAGCACGGAACCCCGGCGCCGCCGAGGCGGGCCGGGGGTTCCGGGGTGGTTCAGCGGAGCGGGTTGGAGATCATCCCGGCGGCGACGGTGGCGTTGGAGGCCTCGTCGATGAGGATGAAGCCGCCGGTCAGGCGGTTGCGGCCGTAGTCGTCGACGAACAGCGGCTGGGTGACGCGCAGCGTGACGCGGCCGATCTCGTTGAGGCTGAGCCCGCTGGCGGCCTCGTCGCGGTGCAGGGTGTTGATGTCCAGGCGGTACTGGACGTCCTTCACCATGGCGCGGACCGTGCGGGTGGTGTGCTTCAACGTGAGCTTGGCCCGCGGGGACAGGGAGCGGGTCTCGTCCATCCAGCAGATCATCGCGTCCAGGTCCTGGGTGGCCTGGGGCTGGTTGGCGGGGCGGCAGATCATGTCGCCGCGGGAGATGTCGATCTCGTCGGCGAAGCGGAGCGTCACCGACATCGGCGGGTAGGCCTCTTCGACGGGGCCGTTCGGGCCGTCGATGTGGGTGATCGTGGTGGTCAGGCCGGACGGCAGGTGCATGACCTCGTCGCCGGGCTTGAGGATGCCGCCCGCGACCTGGCCCGCGTAGCCGCGGTAGTCGTGCAGCGCCGCGTCGGTCGACTTGTAGGGCCGGATGACGTACTGCACCGGGAAGCGCACGTCGATGAGGTTGCGGTCGGAGGCGATGTGCACGTGCTCCAGATGGTGGAGCAGCGAGCTGCCCTCATACCACGGCATGTTCACCGAGCGCTCGACCACGTTGTCGCCGTGCAGGGCCGCGACCGGGATGAAGGTCAGGTCATTGATCGCCAGCTTGGAGGCGAAAGAGGTGAACTCGTCCTTGATCCGCTCGAACACCTCGGACGAGTAGTCCACCAGGTCCATCTTGTTCACCGCCACCACCAGGTGCGGAACCTGAAGCAGCGTGGTCAGGAAGGCATGGCGGCGAGACTGCTCCTGGATGCCCTTACGGGCGTCGACCAGGATGATCGCCAGATCCGCGGTCGACGCACCCGTCACCATGTTGCGGGTGTACTGGATGTGCCCGGGGGTGTCGGCGATGATGAACTTGCGGCGCGGCGTCGCGAAGTAGCGGTACGCCACGTCGATCGTGATGCCCTGCTCCCGCTCGGCCCGCAGACCATCGGTCAGCAACGCGAGATTGGTGTACTCCTCGCCACGGTCGGCCGACGTGCGCTCCACCGCCTCCAGCTGATCCTCGAAGATCGACTTCGAGTCGTACAGGAGACGCCCGATCAGGGTGCTCTTGCCGTCGTCGACGCTTCCCGCGGTCGCGAAGCGGAGAATGTCCATGCGGGGGCTCATTAGAAGTACCCCTCCTTCTTGCGGTCTTCCATGGCGGCCTCGGAGGCGCGGTCGTCGGCGCGGGTCGCTCCGCGTTCGGTGATCCTCGTCGCCTGGATCTCCTCGATGATGTCGTCGAGGGTCGAGGCGGTCGACTTCACGGCGCCGGTGCAGGAGATGTCACCGACGGTGCGGTAACGGACCACCGCGTCGAAGACCGGCTCATCCTCACCCCGGTTCGCCGGCGGCAGGTCGGCCAGCAGCATCCCGTCGCGCTCGAACACCTGACGGGTGTGGGAGAAGTAGATGCCGGGAAGCTCGATCTCCTCACGGCGGATGTAGTCCCAGATGTCCAGCTCGGTCCAGTTCGAGATCGGGAACACCCGCACATGCTCACCACGATGAATCTTGGTGTTGTACAGATTCCACAACTCAGGACGCTGGTTCTTCGGATCCCACTGCCCGAACTCGTCCCGGAACGACACCACCCGCTCCTTCGCCCGCGCCTTCTCCTCATCCCGCCGGGCCCCACCGAACGCCGCGGTGAACTCATGCTTCTCGATCGCGTTCAGCAACGGCACCGTCTGCAGCGAGTTCCGCGACGCCCGCCGCCCCTTCTGCTCCACCACCAACCCGGTATCGATCGCCTCCTGCACCGAGGCCACCACCAGCCGCAGACCCAGCTCGGCGACCTTCCGATCCCGGTACTCGATCACCTCATCGAAATTATGACCGGTGTCCACATGCATCACCGGAAACGGAATCGGCGCCGGAGCGAACGCCTTCTCCGCCAGGCGCAGCATCACGATGCTGTCCTTACCACCGGAGAACAGCAGCACCGGCCGCTCGAACTCCGCGGCCACCTCACGGATGATGTGAATCGACTCCGCCTCCAGCACATCGAGCTGGGACATCAGGTAGTCGGCGCGTTGCATCGGTTTCCTCAGTTCAGCCCGGAAAGAACCAGTTCGGCCAGCAGGGGGTGGCTGACCAGGATATCCGGCAGGTAGGGGTCGTCTTCGTTGTAGTTCAGCGGGGAGCCGTCCAGCCGGGAGGCGTGGAATCCGGCGGCGAGCGCGACGGCGGCGGGGGCCGCGGAGTCCCACTCGTACTGCCCGCCACCGTGGACGTAGACGTCCACGTCGCCGAGGAGGACGGCCGCGATCTTCGCTCCGGCGGAACCGAGCGGCACCAGCTCAACGGAGTGGCCCGCGGCCTCCAGCTTCACCTTGAGGTCGTCCACGATCTGCGGCGGCCGGGTGCGGCTCACCACGATACGGATCACGCCGTCGCGGTCCGCGGGCACCAGCGGCGTCTCCGCGAGCGCGGGCTCGGCGAGGGTCGCCTCGACGGTGCCGGGGGCCTCGGCCACGGTCGCGGCGGCGGGCGTCGGCGTTCCGCCGGGGGTGGCGCCCGCCCGCGACGAGGCGATCACGGCGCCGCCGCCGGGGGAGGTGACGAGGGTCCTGTGCTGGGCGGGAAGGGCGACGGCCCCGGCGATCAGCTCACCGTCGGACCAGAGGGCGACATGGACGGCCCAGTCGGAGCGGCCCTCCTCGGAGAACTCGCGGGTGCCGTCGAGGGGGTCGACGATCCACACCCGGCTCGCGTCCAGCCGCGCCTTGTCGTCCTTGCCCTCCTCACTGAGCACCGCGTCGTCGGGACGGGCGGTGGCCAGCGCCGCCATCAGGAACTCGTGCGAGGCGAGGTCGCCCGCGTCCTTGAGGGCCTTGCCGTCCGCGAAGCCGCGTTCGGCGCGCAGTGCGAGCAGCAGGTCGCCGGCCTCGGTCGCGAGACGGGCCGCCAGTGCGTGATCGTCTTCCCGCAATTTCCTAGTTCCCTATCGTTTGGGTCCGAGAACTTAGTATGGGCCATTCACAGAGCATGGAAGACGTTCTGGGTGGCTTCCAGGCCCTTTTCGGCCAAGGACTCCACGGCGTCGGCCGCCCGGTCCACGAAGAGCGGCAGCTCTTTTCGCTCGGCCGTGGAGAAGTCCTTCAGCACGAAGGCCGCCGCGTCCATCCTGCCGGGCGGGCGCCCCACCCCGAAGCGCAGCCGCGAGTACTCCTTGTCACCGATGGACCGGGTGATGGACCTGAGGCCGTTGTGACCATTGTCACCCCCACCCTTCTTCAGGCGAATCGCCCCGAACTCGATGTCGAGCTCATCATGGACCACAACCAAGCGCTCGGTTGGGACTTTGTAGAAGTCCCGCACCGCCTTCACCGGTCCCCCGGACTCGTTCATGTACGACCGCGGCTTGGCCAGCACCACCCGCACCGCGCCGAGCCGCCCCTCGACCACGTCACAGCGCGACTTGTGCGACCTGAAGCTTCCGCGCACCCGCTCCGCCAGCAGATCGAGCACCATGAACCCGGCGTTGTGCCGGTTCCCCGCGTAGTTCGGCCCGGGGTTCCCCAGCCCCACGACCAGCCACAGATCTTCGCTCACCGAACGCTCCTCGAAACGCGAAAGGCCCAGCCGCTGGAACAACAGCGACCGGGCCTTCATGAAATGTCCTACTCCGCGGCGGGGGCCTCTTCGGCGGCCTCGGCCGGCTCAGCGACCTCGTCCTCCGGCAGGTCGGCCACGGCGACACCGGTGATCTGCAGGACCAGCGCGTCGCCGTCGACGACCAGCGTGGTGCCGCGCGGCAGGTCGAGGTCCTTGGCGTACACCACGGAACCCTCGGTCAGCTTGCCGAGGTCGACCTCGATCTCGGTCGGAATGTGGGTGGCCTCGGCCTCGACCGAAACGGTGGTGAGCTCGTGGGCGAGCTGGCCCGCCTTGAGGTCTCCGACGGTGACGACCGCGACGTCCACGGTGACCTTCTCGCCGGACTTCACGAGCAGCAGGTCGATGTGCTCGAGGAAGCCCTTGAGCGGGTCGCGCTGAACGTCCTTCGGCAGGGCGAGCTCGTCGGAGCCGGAGAGGCCGGTGACGCGCAGCAGCACGTTGGGGGTCTTGAGGGCGAGCATGAGCTCGTGGCCCGGCAGCTGGATGTGCTGCGGGTCGGTGCCGTGCCCGTAGAGGACACCCGGCACCTTGCCTGCCCGGCGGGTGCGCCGGGCGGCACCCTTACCGAACTCGGAGCGCGGCTCGGCGGCGATGCGTACCTCGGACACGGCGAAAACTCCTCGTTGATGGCGCGTTAGTACTCGTTAATGCTTGGATTCGGCCCGGACCGGGCCGCATTCGGGCGCTCCCCGCGGCACTGGCTTCAACGCACAGCGCACAGCATGGGGCGCACACGGGTCCCAGAAGTCTAGCCGATCCACGGACCCGAAAAGTGCTAGGGGCTTGATTAGGAGCCCGAAGAGGCCGGACGAATCTTCGTCCGGCCCCTTCAGAGTACGTCCGCAATGCCCCGGCGTCGAACCGGCCGGCGGCCCGCCGCGGGGGCGGCTCAGCCCTCGCCGTCGAACAGCGAGGTCACCGAACCGTCGTGGAAGACCTCGTCGATGGCCCGCGCGAGCAGCGGGGCGATCGACAGGACGGTCAGCTTGTCGAACTGCTTCTCGTCCGGGATCGGCAGGGTGTTGGTGAGGACGACCTCGGAGATCCGGGAGTTCTTCAGCCGGTCCACCGCGGGGCCCGACAGGACGCCGTGTGTGGCGGTCACCACAACGCGGGCCGCGCCCTGCTCGAACAGCGCCTCGGCCGCCTTCACGATCGTGCCACCGGTGTCGATCATGTCGTCGACGATCACGCAGGTGCGACCCTGGACCTGGCCGACGACCTCGAAGACCTTGACCTCGTTGGCGACCATCGGGTCCCGGCGCTTGTGAATGATCGCCAGCGGGCAGCCCAGCCGGTCGGTCCAGCGCTCGGCCACCCGGACGCGCCCGGCGTCCGGGGCGACGACCGTCACCTGGGAGGTGTCCAGGGTCGCGGCGACGTGGTCGGCCAGCAGCTCCAGCGCGAAGAGGTGGTCGACGGGGCCGTCGAAGAAGCCCTGGATCTGCGCGGTGTGCAGGTCGACGGTGATCAGGCGGTCCGCTCCGGCGGTCTTGAACATGTCCGCCATCAGGCGCGCCGTGATCGGCTCGCGGCCGCGGTGCTTCTTGTCCTGGCGGGCGTAGCCGAAGAACGGCGCCACCACGGTGATGCGGCGGGCGGAGGCGCGCTTCAGCGCGTCCACCATGATCAGCTGTTCCATGATCCACTGGTTGATGGGAGCCGTGTGGCTCTGCATCACGAAGGCGTCGCTGCCCCGGACCGACTCCAGGAAACGGACGAACGTCTCCCCGTTCGCGAAGTCGTAGGCCGCCGTCGGGACGAGCTCGCAGTCCAGGTTCGCGGCCACCTCCTTCGCCAGATCCGGATAAGCACGTCCGGAGAAGAGCATCAGCTTCTTCTCACCCTGGGTCTTGATCCCGCTCACTTGTCCCCCTCCTGGGTTCCGTTCTCACGCGCCCGTTTCGCCGCTTCCGCGGCGGGAGTACCGGCGCGCTTGCGCTCGACCCAGCCCTCAACGTTGCGCTGCTGCCCGCGAGCCACGGCCATGGCTCCGGGCGGCACATCCTTGATAATCACCGATCCCGCGGCCGTATAGGCCCCATCACCCACGGTAACGGGCGCGACCAGCATGTTGTCACTGCCGATCTTCACATGGTCACCGACGGTGCTCCGGTGCTTCTCCACGCCGTCGTAGTTGACGAAGACGCAGGCCGCGCCGATGTTGGTGCCCTGACCGATGTCGGCGTCGCCCACATAGGTCAGGTGCGGGACCTTCGAGCCCTCACCGAGGACCGAGTTCTTGATCTCGACGTACGTGCCGGCCTTCGCCTTGCGGGCCAGCCTCGTCCCCGGCCTGAGATAGGCGTAGGGACCGACCGACGCCGCTGCGCCGATCTCCGCATCGATCGTCACAGCGCGCGTCACCACCGCGTCCTCGCCGACCCGCGTGTCGGTGAGGGTCGAGTCGGGGCCGATCTCGGCGCCCTCCCCGATCACGGTCGCGCCGTGGAGCTGGGTGCCCGGGTGCAGGACCGCGTCCTGGCCGACGCTCACCTGGACGTCCACCCAGGTCGTCGCCGGATCGACCACGGTCACGCCCTCGCGCATCAGGCCGTCGAGGATGCGGTCGTTGAGCTGGCGTCGGGCCTGGGCGAGCTGCACCCGGTCGTTGACGCCCTGTGTCTCGGTCCAATCCGGGGCCTTGTAGGCGCCCGCCCGGTGGCCGTCGCCGCGCAGGATCGCGACCACGTCGGTGAGGTACTCCTCGCCGTTGGCGTTGTCGGTCGTCAGGCGTTTGAGCGCGGCGTCCAGGAGCGAGCCGTCGAAGACGTACAGGCCCACGTTCATCTCGTGGATGGCCCGCTGCTCGTCGGTCGCGTCCTTGTGCTCGACGATCCCCTCGACCGCGCCGTCCGCGTCGCGCAGGATCCGGCCGTAGCCCGTCGGGTCGGGGATGTCGGTGGTGAGCAAGGTCACCGCGTTCTTCTCGGCACGGTGGGCCGAGACGAGCTCCTGGAGGGTCTCCGGGCGGAGCAACGGCATGTCGCCGTTGGCGACGACGACGATCCCGTCGAGGACCCCCACCGTCTCGAGCGCGATCCGGACGGCGTGTCCCGTCCCGTTCTGCTCCTCCTGCACGACGGCCGAGGCGGCCGGCGCGATCTGCGCGAGATGCTCGGTCACCTGCTCCCGCCGGTGCCCCACGACCACCAGCACCCGCTGGGGTTCCAGCGCACCCGAGGCCGCCAGCACATGGCCGAGCATCGAGCGCCCCGCCAGTGTGTGAAGGACCTTCGAGGTGCGCGATTTCATCCGGGTGCCCTCACCAGCGGCGAGGACGATCACTGCAGCCGGGCTCACGAAGTGGCTCCTGGGCGTCGCGAAACGGGACAGCCGGGTGTTCACCCCCGCACCCGGCGACAACCCGTCACCCTTGGGGCGGCAGGCCGTTAACCCACCCGACACAACGAAGGATACCGCCCACCAGCCTGATCACCGGCACCGCGCCCTGATCTGAACGCTCCGGCACAAGGACTCGAACCCTGACCATAGCCACCAAAGGGCTGTGTGCTGCCAATTACACCATGCCGGAATATGTTGCCTAGAGCCGTACAAACAGGACAGCCCGGGCGTCTTGTGCCGCCTAGAATACCGGGCACGACGGCAACACGCCTCCCGACTTTCCCGCCCGCCCGGACCGGGTTCGAAGGAACGTTCAGGACCCGGACGGCCCCAGCCGGGGACGCGGCTCCAGATGGGACAGGCCGTTCCAGGCGAGGTTGACGACGTGGGCCGCCACCTCCTCCCGCTTGGGCTTGCGGACCTCCAGCCACCACTGCCCGGTCATGGCGACCATGCCGACGAGCATCTGGGCGTACATGGGGGCGAGCTTGCCGTCGTAGTCGTGCTCGTCGAAGGCCTCGCCGAGCAGGTGCTCGACATGCGTGGCGATGTCGCTGATGAGGCTGGCGAAGGTGCCGGTCCCCGAGGCGGCGTGGGAGTCGCGGACCAGGATGCGGAAGCCGTCGGTGGACTCCTCGATGTACTGCAGGAGCGCCAGCGCGGCGCCCTCCAGCATCTGCCGGTAGTGGGCTCCCGAGGGCATCCCCTCGGTGACGAGCTGGAGCAGCTTGGTCATCTCCCGGTCGACGACGACGGCGTAGAGCCCCTCCTTGCCGCCGAAGTGCTCGTACACGACGGGCTTGGACACCCCCGCCTGGGCGGCGATCTCCTCCACGGCGGTCCCGTCGTAGCCGCGCTCGGCGAACAGCGCCCGGCCGATCTCGATCAGCTGTTCACGCCGTTCCTTGCCGGTCATCCGCCGTCGCTGCGCTGCCACCCGCCCATGATGTCAAGGACGGGCAGGCTAGGCGTCGACCGGGGTTATCTCCTCGTGGAGGGAGGCCGGGACCTTGCGGCGGGCCTTCTCCAGGGCCCGCTCGGCGCGGGCGGCGGCGCGTTCGGCCTTCTCGACGGCCTTCTCGGCGCGGGCCGTTGCGCGTTCGCGCTCCTTGGCGCGGCGGCGCGGGTCGAGGGACGGCTTGGGTTCGAGGGCCGACAGGCCGTTCCAGGCGAGGTTGACGACATGGGCCGCGACGTCCTCGCGGCGGGGCTTGCGGGTGTCGAGCCACCACTGGCCGGTGAGGGCGATCATCCCGACGAGCATCTGCGCGTACATCGGCGCGGTCTTCTCGTCGTAGGAGTGGTGGTCGAGCTCCTTGGCCAGCAGGTGCTCGACCTGCCCGGCGATCTCCGACAGGAGGCTGGCGAAGCTGCCCCGGCCGGTGCCGCCGTGGGAGTCGCGGACCAGGATGCGGAAGCCCGCGGTCGACTCCTCGATGTACTCCAGCAGGGCGAGGGCGGCGAGTTCGAGCTTGCGCCGGTAGTCGGCCTCGACGGTCAGGGCGGCGGTGACCATGACCAGGAGCTTGTCCATCTCGCGGTCCACGACGACCGCGTACAGGCCTTCCTTTCCTGCGAAGTGCTCGTAGACGACCGGCTTGGAGACCCCCGCCTTGGCGGCGATCTCCTCCACCGACGTCCCGTCGAGCCCTTTCTCGGCGAACAGGGACCGGCCGACGTCCAGCAGCTGCTCTCTGCGCTCGCTGCCGGACATCCGCCGTCTACGTGAGTCAGCCACAGGTCTAGACCCTAGGCCTGCGCGTCGCTCGAGACCATCTTTTTGGCGGCGAGACGCTCCTCGGACGGCCAGCGCACGTCCTTGGCCCAGCCGAGCTTCTCGAAGATCCAGATCACCCGGGCGCTGATGTCGATCTGCCCCTTGAGCACGCCGTGACGGGCGGCCGTCGGGTCGGCGTGGTGGAGGTTGTGCCAGGACTCGCCGAGCGAGGGGATGGCCAGCCACCACACGTTGCGGGCCTGGTCGCGCGAGGCGAACGGGGTGTTGCCGAAGGTGTGGCAGATCGAGTTGATCGACCAGGTGACGTGCTGCACGAGGGTGACCCGGACGAAGCCGGCCCAGAACAGGGCGGTGAAGAACCCGGCCCAGGACATGGTCACCAGCCCGCCGATGGCGGCCGGGAGCAGGAAGGTCGCCGCGACGATCGCCCCGAACGAGCTGTGGATCCGCTGCATGTCCGGGTCGGCCTTGAGGTCCTTGGCGTACTTGTCGACGTTGGTGGCCTTGGAGGCGTAGAGCCAGCCGTAGTGCGACCAGATGAGGCCCTTGAACAGCGCCTTGGCGTCGTCACCGTACTTCCAGGGGCTGTGCGGGTCGCCCTCGGTGTCGGAGAACTTGTGGTGGCGCCGGTGGTCGGCGACCCAGTGCATCACGGGGCCCTCGATGGCCAGGCTGCCGCAGAGCGCGAGCGCGATCCGCAGCGGCCGGTTGGCCTTGAAGGAGCCGTGCGTGAAATAGCGGTGGAAGCCGACGGTGATGCCACCGGCGGACAGGAAGTAGAAGATCGCCCCGATCACGATGTCCGACCAGCCCAGCGCCCAGCCCCAGGCGAACGGCACGGCGGCGAGCAGCGCGAGGAAGGGCACTCCGGTGAACAGCGCTACCAGGATCTTGTGGCTGAGGCCGTTGCGGTCGTCGGAGTAGTCGTCGGCCGGTCGACGGGGTGCGTCGGCGATGGGTGCGGCAGTCACAAAGCTCGTCTCTCGTTAAGGATCGGGTCGTCTTTCCTACGCCACCGTAACCTACGGTTCGGTAAGAGTGTAAGTGACCGGAGAGTGAACCGTTCTGGACCGCCGGTAACAATCATCAGCCCAGGTCAGTAGGTTGGGCCGCCCTGGGTACGGGAATTGCGGTCAGGCGCATCCTTTTCGAGAAATTCGAGCCTGTTGCCCACCGGATCGGCGGAGAAGAACCGCCGGAAGCCCGGAACCGGGGTGTCGTACCGGATCTCGTGGCCCGCCGCGGCGAGCCGGGCGGCCAGGGCGTCGAGGTCGGCGACCACGAGCCCGGGATGGGCCTTGAGCGCGGGCCGGAAGTCCCGCTCAACGCCTACATGGAGCTGGAATCCGGGGCCCTGGAACCACGCTCCGCCGCGGCCCCGGAGTTCGGCGGGCTTGGCGATCTCGGTGAGACCGAGGAGATCGCCGTAGAAGGCGCGCAACGCTTCCTCGCCGCCCTCGGGGGCGGCGAGCTGGACATGATCCAGGCCAGTGATCATCGCGAATCCTCCGGAAAGTGAGGACCGGGCGCCGCGAGCGAAGATCGTCCGTCGTCGGCGTCCGGCCGGTCCGGCCCTTAGTGCGGGGCCGGGAGGGGTGACGGCACGGTGCGCCGTCGGTGTGTAGGTGCCGCCCGCTACGGGAGTCGGCAGCACCGCAGGGGAACGTCAGCCGCTTCCTCCCACTGCGGGCGGCACCTCGTCTAGGGGTTCGTCGCCACGACGAAGATCCTCCTGAAGGGGAAGACGGTCCCGTTCGGACCGGGCGGATAGGCGTCGTCGAGGGCGGCGGAGTAGTCGGACAGGAAGGCGGCGGGGTCGTCCAGGGCGGCCAGGACCGGGCGCAGGGCGGTGCCCTTCACCCATTCCAGGACGGCGTTCTTCCCCGGCAGGACCTGGAGGTAGGTGGTCTCCCAGGCGTCGACCCGGCAGCCGAGGCCGGCGAGGAGATCGAGGTACTCGGCGGGATCGAGGACGGGACGCCACCGCAGGACGTCACCGACGCCGTGCTTGGCGGACATCTCGCGGAGCAGCGTGTGGCTGGGGGCGTCGAAGTTGCCGGGGACCTGGAAGGCCAGCACCCCGCCGGGCGCCAGTGACCGTACCCAGACGGGCAGCAGCTCGACGTGCCCGGGGACCCACTGGAACGCGGCGTTGGAGACGATCACGTCGACCGGGGCCTCCGGCCGCCAGGTGGCGAGGTCGCCGACGGCGAAGCCCAGGCCGGGACGCTCGTGCCCGCGCGCTTTGCCGATCATGCTCGCGGAGCTGTCGAGACCGAGGACCTCGGCGCCGGGCCAGCGGTCGGCCAGCGTCGCGGTGAGCTCGCCCGAACCGCAGCCGAGATCCACGACACGGCGCGGAGCCGGCGGGCGCATGCGGGCCGTCAGCTCGAAGAACGCCCTGCTCCGTTCGTCGGAGTACACGGCGTACTGAGCCGGATCCCAGGTATCTCTTGACATCGAGATACATTGTCGCAACAAATCTCTCTCGACGTCAAGAGAACCCGGCCAAAATCTTGATGTCGAGAAAAGGTAGGGTGCAGGAATGGAGGACGAGGTCGACCGGCTGGTCGGGGCATGGCGGAGCGAGCGCCCAGAGCTCGACGTGGAGCCGTTGCACGTCCTGAGCAGGGTCTCGAGGCTCTCCCGCCATCTCGACCGGGCCCGCAGGGCCGTGTTC
Source organism: Actinocorallia longicatena (assembly GCF_039534125.1). Classification (NCBI taxonomy): domain Bacteria; kingdom Bacillati; phylum Actinomycetota; class Actinomycetes; order Streptosporangiales; family Thermomonosporaceae; genus Actinocorallia; species Actinocorallia longicatena. The sequence continues at coordinate 278,259 of NZ_BAAAUV010000003.1, forward strand.
GCCGCCCATGACCTGGAGTCGTGGGAGTTCGACGTCCTCACCGCGCTGCGCCGCTCCGGCTCCCCCTACCAGCTCAATCCTGGCCAGCTCCTGCGCGCGACCCTCGTCACGTCGGGGACCATGACCAACCGCATCGACCGCCTCGCGGCCGCCGGGCTGGTCCAGCGGCATCCCGACCCGCAGGACAAGCGCGGCGTCCAGGTCCGGCTCACCGGCACGGGCCTCGCCCGGGTCGACGCCGCCTTCGGCGACCTGCTCGACCGCGAACGGGAGCTTCTGATCAGCCTCAGCGAGGTCGAGCGCAAGCAGCTCGCCGATCTCCTGCGCAGCCTGCTGATCCCGTTCGACCAGAGCTGAGCCCGCCCCCTGCGGGGCAGGACGGCCTCAGCCCTCCGCGAGCTCCAGCCAGGCCATCTCGACCTCGTCCTTCTCGGCCAGGACGGCCTTGAGCTTGGCGTCGAGGTCGAGGAGCCTGGCGTGGTCGGTGGCGGCGCCGGCCATGTCGTCGTGGAGCTGGGCCTCGCGCTTGGAGAGCTTGTCGAGCTGGCGTTCCAGCCGGTCGAGCTCCTTCTGGGTCTTCCAGTCGGCCTTGGTCGCCGTCTGCGCGGGCTTGGCGGCCTGCTCGGCGGGCCGGTCGGCGGTGGGCTTGCCCGCGGTTCCGGCGGCGACGCGGTCCAGATACTCCTCGACGCCGCCCGTCAGCATCCGGACGGTGCCGTCGCCGAGCAGCCCGTGGACGGTGTCGGTGACGCGCTCGAGGAAGTACCGGTCGTGGCTGACGACGATGAGGGTGCCGGGCCAGCCGTCGAGGATGTCCTCGAGCTCGGTCAGGGTCTCGATGTCGAGGTCGTTGGTCGGCTCGTCGAGGAGCATGACGTTCGGCTCGCCCATGAGCAGGCGCAGGATCTGCAGCCGGCGGCGCTCGCCGCCGGACAGGTCGCCGACCGGCTTCCACTGGGCGTCGGAGCCGAAGCCCAGCCGCTCCAGGAGCTGGCCCGCGGTCCACTCCTTCTTGCCGACGGTGATCCGCCGGGCGATCTCCTCGACCGACTCCAGGACGCGCCGCGCCGGGTCGAGCTCGGTGAGCTCCTGCGAGAGATGCGCGAGCTGGACGGTCTTGCCGCGCACGACCTTGCCCGATTCGGGCTGGGCGGTGCCCGACAGCAGCCGGAGCAGGCTGGTCTTGCCGGAGCCGTTGATCCCGACGAGCCCGATCCGGTCGCCGGGGCCGAGCCGCCACGTGACGTGGTTGAAGATCGGCTTGGGGCCGGCGTGGTAGGTGACGTCCTCGAGCTCGTAGACGGTCTTGCCGAGGCGGGCCGTCGCGAACCTGGTCAGCTCCACCGAGTCGCGCAGCGGCGGGACGTCGGCGATCAGCGCCTGGGCGGCGTCGACCCGGAACTTGGGCTTGGTGCTGCGGGCCTGCGGGCCGCGCCGCAGCCACGCCAGCTCCTTGCGCATGAGGTTCTGGCGCTTGGCCTCGGTGGAGTCGGCGATGCGGGTGCGCTCGGCCTTGGCCAGCACGTAGGCGGAGTAGCCGCCCTCGTAGCGTTCGACCCGGCCGTCGACGACCTCCCACGTGCGGTCGGTGACCTCGTCGAGGAACCACCGGTCGTGGGTGACGACCGCGAGGGCCTCCTTGCGGGTCGCCAGATGGCGGGCCAGCCAGGTGATCGCCTCGAGGTCGAGGTGGTTGGTCGGCTCGTCCAGCATGATCACGTCGGACTCGGGGACGAGCAGCGCCGCCAGGGCGACCCGCCGCTTCTCCCCGCCGGACATGCCCTCGAGCGGGGCTTCGAGATCGATTCCCGGCAGGAGCCCGGCGAGGATGTCGCGGATCCTGGCGTCGGCGGCCCACTCGTGCTCGGCGCGGTCGCCGAGCACGATGGAGCGGACGGTCGCGGCGTCGCCGAACTCGTCGCGCTGCACCAGGTAGGCCAGGCGCAGGCCACCGGTGTGGGTGACCCGGCCGGAGTCGGCCTCGGTCCGCCTAGCCATGATCGACATCAGCGTGGACTTGCCGCCGCCGTTGCGGCCGACGACGCCGATGCGCATCCCCGACTCGACGCCCAGGGAGACCTGGTCCAGCAGCGGCTGCGGCGTGTACGCCTTGAAGACGTTCTCAAGATTGATCAGATTCACAACGCTTCAAGGCTATCGGCTTCCTCAGGGACGCCTTACCACCGCGGGCGTCAGTCGCAGCTGGAGGAGGACGAACTTCCGCTGTCGCTGCTGGAGGAGCCGCTGTCATAGCCGGAGGAGCCGCTGTCGTAGCCGAAGGAGCTTCCGTGGTCGTGCGAGTGGCCGTGTGAGTGACCGTGGTGGTGGGAGGAGCCGTGGTCGAAGGAGAAGCCCTGGTCGTGGTGGCCGTTCTCGTGCCTCGGGTGGGCGTGGCCGCCGTTGCCGTAGGTGGAGTCGGCGAAGAAGGCGTCGAACGGGGAGGACGGTGAGCCGTCCCGGCGGTACCCGCCGCCCTGGAGGGGGTGCGGATACCGCACGCCGTTGAAGGCCCGCCGAGTCGCCGAGCGGATCGCGAAGATGATGAGCAGTGCGATCACGGACACCATCACGAACGGAATCATCAGGACGAGCGCGATCTCGGTCATCTCAGCCCCTTTCAGGCTTGGTAGGAGATGAGACGCACGGCGTTGTGATCCGGTTCAGAACAACTTAGAGGAGCGTCGCGCCGGGGACGGGACCGGAGGCGCGGACGAGGGTGCGGGCGACCCCGACGCCGCCGAGGGCCACCGCGAGGTCGAGGGCGTGGGTGGCGTCGGCGGCGAGAAAGGCGCAGGTGGGGCCGCTGCCGGAGACCAGGGAGCCGAGGGCGCCGAAGTCGCGTCCCGCGGTGAGGGTGCGCTGGAGGGACGGCCGGAGCGTCAGGGCGGCGGGCTGGAGATCGTTGGCGAGGGCGGCGCCGAGGGCCTCGGCGTCCCCTTCGGCGAGGGCGGCCAGCAGCGCGGGCGACTCGTGCGGCCAGGAGACCCGCTCGGAGTGGGCGGCGCGGATCCTGTCGCACTCGGCGTAGACGGCCGGGGTCGACAGGCCGCCGTCGGCGAGCGCGAACACCCAGTGGAACTCGCCGGAGCAGGGCAGCGGGGTCAGCTTCTCGCCGCGGCCGAGGCCCAGGGCCGTGCCGCCGAGGAGCGCGAAGGGGACGTCGCTGCCGAGGGTCCCGGCCAGCTCCATCAGGGTGGCGAACGGGAGGTTCGCCTCCCAGAGGGCGTCGCAGGCGAGGAGGGCCGCGGCGGCGTCGGCGCTGCCGCCCGCCATCCCGCCGGCGACCGGGATCTCCTTGCGGATCGTGATCGCGACCTCGGGTTCGACGCCCAGGTGCTCGGCGAGCAGGCGGGCCGCCCGTCCGGCGAGGTTGTCGGGCGTGGCCGGGACGCCCTCGATCGACGCCCCCTCGACGGCCACCGACAGCTCGCCCGGAACGACCGTCACCTCGTCGAACAGCGAGACGGCGTGGAACACGTTGACCAGGTCGTGGTAGCCGTCGTCGCGCAGCGGCCCCACCCCGAGCTGGAGGTTCACCTTGGCGGGAACCCGCACGGTCACAGCGTTCACGATGCTCCAGAGTCCTTGAACGGATCGATCGGGTGCTCAGACGGGCCGGTGCTCGGCGATCCGGGCGAAGGCGGTGACGTCCAGCATCTCGCCGCGGGCGGTCGGGTCGACGTTCGCGGCGCGCAGCGCGGTCTCGGCGAGCGCGGGCGAGCCCGCCCACCCGGCGAGCGCCGCCCGCAGGGTCTTGCGGCGCTGGGCGAAGGCGGCGTCGACCACGGCGAACACCTCCTCACGGGTCGCGGTGGTGCTCGGCGGCTCGCGCCGGGTGAACGCCACCAGCGCGGAGTCGACGTTGGGCGCGGGCCAGAACACGGCCCGTCCGACGCTCCCGGCCCGCCGCGCGGCGGCGTACCAGGCCATCTTCACCGACGGCACCCCGTAGATCTTGCTTCCGGGCGGGGCCGACAGCCGGTCGCCGACCTCGGCCTGGACCATCACCAGGCCCTTGCGCAGCGACGGCAGCAGCTCCAGCAGGTGCAGCACCACCGGCACCGCGACGTTGTAGGGCAGGTTCGCGACCAGCGCGGTGGGCGGCGGCCCGGGGATCTCCTTCACCCGCATGGCGTCGTCGTGGATCACCTCGAACCGGTCGGCGAGACCGGGCGCCCGGGCGGCGACGGTCGCGGGCAGCGCCCCGGCCAGCACCGGATCGAGCTCGACGGCGATCAGCCGGGCCGCGGCGGGGAGCAGCGCCAGCGTCAGCGACCCCAGCCCCGGCCCGACCTCGATCACGACGTCGTCGTCCTCGAGCCCGGCCGACTTCACGATCCGCCGCACCGTGTTGGCGTCCACCACGAAGTTCTGACCGAGCTGCTTGGTCGGCCGCACGCCCAGCACGGCCGCGATCTCCCGGATATCGGCCGCCCCCAGCAGCGCGGCCTCGCTCTCCCCCACCTCCCCATCCTCCCACGCGGCGGATACGGGGGTGACTGCGTCCCGGCCGTGCGGGCGGAGATCGGCTGAGGACCCGTCAGCGGGAGGTGAAGAGGCGGGCGCCGCAGTGGGGCCACTGGTTCTGCCAGCGGCCTCCGACGTGGCGGTAGAGGAGCTGGGCGCGGAGGGTCTGTTCGGCGGCGGTGGCGTGGTGGGGCAGGCCGGTGCCGCCGACGGCCCGCCAGGCGGCGCGGGAGAACTGGTACAGGCCGTAGTAGCCGGCGAGGTTGACGGCCCTGGGGTTGTTGCGCGACTCGCAGGCCGCGACGGCTCGCCAGTTCAGCCTGACCACGGGGCCGGTGAGGGAATCGAGGGCCGCCGCCGCGGACTTCGGCAGGAGCTCCGGGAGGGCCGTCGGCGCCGGTTCCGGTTCCGGTTCCGCGGTGGGCCGCGCGGTCGCTGAGGGTGCGGGCGGTATCTCCGGCCGGGCCGGACGCTTCCCCGTGGAGGGCCTGGCGGGGCCCGAGGGCGAGGAAGATCCAGCGGACGGGAGCTTCACGCTGTCGCCCGCGAGGTCGAGGGTCTGCCTGCCGCTGGGCTGGGCGAACAGCAGCCAGCCGCCTGCCGCGAGGGCCAGCAGCAGCGTCAGGGCGAGCAGCGGCAGCAGCAGACTCGGCGGGCTGCCCGCCGCATGCCGTCCATGACCAGTCACGGGCACAGGACCCTAGACCCGGTCACTCTCCGTGCGCAGCCGCTCGCCCAAACGTCCGGTCTTGTCGCGTGTCAGCCGCCGAAGCCGAACAGGCGCCTTCCGGTGGCGGCGATGGCCGTGCAGAGCGCGTCGACCTCGACGCCCTTCACCTCGGCCATCAGCCGCACCGTGTGCGGGATCAGGTCGGAGGAGTTCGGCTTGCCGCGGTGCGGGACGGGCGTCATGAACGGGGCGTCCGTCTCGACCAGGATCAGGTCGAGGGGGGCGGCCGCCAGGGCGTCGCGGAGCGGCTGGGCGTTCTTGAACGTGACGTTCCCGGCGAAGGACATCACATAGCCCTTGTCCGAGCAGATCCGGGCCATCGCGGCGTCCCCGGAGAAGCAGTGGAAGACGACCTTGTCCGGGGCGCCCTCCTCGTCCAGCAGGCGCAGGACGTCGTCGTGGGCGTCCCGGTCGTGGATGACCAGGGCCTTTCCGGTCTCCTTGGCGATCGCGACATGGGCGCGGAAGGAGCGCTGCTGGTCGTCCTTGCCCGCGTGGTCGCGGTAGTAGTCGAGGCCGGTCTCGCCGACCGCGACGACCTTGGGCTGCCGGGCGAGCCCGGCGATGACCTCGAGGGTCTCGTCGGAGACGTTCTTGGCCTCGTTCGGGTGGATCGCGACGCCCGCGTAGACGTCGGCGTGCTCGGCGGCCGTCCGCGCGGCCCACTCCGAGGACGGCACGTCACAGCCGATCGTCATGATCCGGGCGATTCCGGCGGCCTGCGCCCGGGTGACGGCCTCGGCCACCGTCATCTCGAGCATGTCGAGATGACAGTGGCTGTCGAACACCGGGACCGGCAGCGGGACGGTCGCCTTCGGGTCGATCGAGTTCGGGTCGATCGAGTTCGGGTCGATCGCGTTCGGGTCAGTCGCCAAGGCGGGCCAGCTCCTCCTCGACCACGGCCTGGTCGAGCTTGGGGAACAGCGGGACGGGCCGCTGGAGCGGGGTCCCCGCGGTGATCGGCCGGTGCTCCCAGCGGGCCTGCGCCGAGGCGTAGTCGCCGGTGATCACCGGGTAGGTGCGCTCGCCCTCGCTCACCTCGTCGATCCGCGGCATGCCCGACCACTCGCCGGTGCCGCCGAGCATCGTGAACACCTTCTGCGAGGAGTTCGGCAGGAACGGCGTGAGCAGGGTCTTGGCGTCGTCCACGACCTGGAGGGCGACGTGCAGGATGGTGCCCTTGCGGATCGGGTCGTCCTTGATCTTCCAGGGCTCCTGCTCGGCGAGGTACCGGTTGGCCTCGCGGACCACGTCGAACGCCTCGGTGATCGCGTTCTTGAAGCGGGAGCGCGACAGCTCGGCTCCGACCGTCGCGTAGGCCCCCGCGGCCTTGGCCAGCACGGCCCGGTCGGCGTCGGTGAGGTCCTTGGCCTCGGGGATCGCCCCGTACTCCTTGGCGGCCATCGAGACCGACCGGTTGACCAGGTTGCCCCACTGCGCGACGAGTTCGCCGTTGTTGCGGTCGACGAACTGCTGCCAGGTGAAGTCGGTGTCCTGGTTCTCCGGGCCCGCCACCGCGATGTAGTAGCGCAGGGCGTCGACGTCGTAGCGCTCGAGGAAGTCCCTGACGTAGATGACGACCTGGCGGGAGGAGCTGAACTTCTTGCCCTCCATGGTCAGGAACTCGCTGGAGACGACCTCGTCGGGCAGGTTCAGCGCGCCCAGGGAGCCGGGGTTCCCACCGCGGTCGCCCTCTCCGTTGTAGCCGAGCAGCATCGCCGGCCAGATCTCGGAGTGGAAGACGATGTTGTCCTTGCCCATGAAGTAGTAGGCCAGGGCCTCGGGGTTCTGCCACCACTCGCGCCAGCGCTCGGGGTCGCCGCTGCGGCGGGCCCACTCCACGGACGCGCTGAAGTAGCCGATCACGGCGTCGAACCAGACGTAGAGCCGCTTGTTGGGCAGGTCGCGCCAGCCGTCCAGGGGGATCGGGACGCCCCAGTCGAGGTCGCGGGAGATCGCCCGCGGCTGGAGGTCCTCCAGCAGGTTCAGCGAGAACTTGAGGACGTTCGGCCGCCACTCGCCCTGCTTGCCGTTCAGCCAGCGGCCCAGGACCTCGGTGAAGGCGGGCAGGTCGAGCATGAAGTGCTCGGTCTCGACGAACTCCGGCGTCTCGCCGTTGATCTTGGAGACGGGGTTGATCAGGTCGATCGGGTCGAGCTGGTTGCCGCAGTTGTCGCACTGGTCGCCGCGGGCGCCGTCGTAGCCGCAGATCGGGCAGGTGCCCTCGATGTAGCGGTCGGGCAGGGTCCGGCCGGTGGACGGCGAGATCGCGCCCATCGTGGTCTTGGGGAAGATGTAGCCGTTGGCGTGCAGTCCCGTGAAGATCTCCTGGACCACCGCGTAGTGGTTCTCGGTGGAGGTCCTGGTGAACAGGTCGTAGGACATGCCGAGGCCGTGCAGGTCGCCGACGATCACCCGGTTGTAGCGGTCGGCGAGCTCACGCGCCGTCACGCCCTCCTTGTCGGCCTGGACCTGGATCGGCGTCCCGTGCTCGTCGGTGCCGGAGACCATGAGCACCTGGTTCCCCAGCATCCGCTGGTACCGGCTGAACATGTCGCAGGGCAGCGCGAAGCCCGAGACGTGGCCGATATGACGGGGCCCGTTGGCATAGGGCCATGCGGGTGCGGTGAGGATGTGACGGGACATGCCATAAGCCTACGGCCGCCCCGCCCCCCGTCCGAATCATTTGGGACGGTCGCGGGGCTTCTCCGCGGCGAGCGCCCGGTAGGCCGACGGGGTCCGCCCGACGTGCCGGACCAGATGCCTGCGCAGCGAGTCGGGGGTGCCGAGGCCGCAGTCGCGGGCGATCCTGGCCAGGGGCAGATCGGTGGTCTCCAGAAGCTGGCGGGCCCGGTGCAGGCGCTGGTCCAGCAGCCAGCGCTGCGGGGTGCCACCGGTCTCGGCGCGGAAGCGCCGGGTGAAGGTCCGCACACTCGTGCGGGAGTGGGCGGCCAGGTCGGCGAGCGTCAGCGGGGTGTCGAGCCTGGCCAGCGCCCAGGCCCGGGTCGCCGCCAGGGAGACGTCGCGGGCCGCGGGCAGCGGTGTCGCGACGATCTGCGGCTGCCCGCCGGGGCGGAACGGCCCGACCACGGCCGCCCTGGCGACCTCCGTGGCGACGGCCGCGCCGAAGTCCGACCGCACGAGGTGCAGGCAGAGATCGATGCCCGCGGCGGCGCCCGCCGAGGTCAGCAGCGTGCCGTCCTCGACGAACAGCACGTCCCGCCGCAGGTCGACGCGCGGGAAGCTGATCTGGAACTCCGTGGTGTGGAGCCAGTAGGTGGTGGCGGCGCGGCCGTCCAGCAGGCCCGTCCCTGCCAGCACGAAACCGCCGGTGCAGATCGCCGCGACCCGCTTGCCCGCCTCCACCGCCCCCCGGACGGCCGCCAGCACCCGGGAATCGATCTCCCTGGCCTCCGTTCCCGCGATGACGACGCTGTCGGCCCAGGAGAGGGCTTCGAGGCCGTGCTCGAACCCGAGGGTGAGGCCGCCGCCGTCCTGCGGGATCCCGGGATCGGCGGTGCAGACCCTGACCTCGTACAGGGCCCGGCCCTCACGGACCGCCGCGCCGAGCACCATCTGGGGCATCGCGACGTCGAAGGCCTTCACCGGCGGGACCGCCAGGATGGCGACCCGATGGGCCGGGGTGTCGCCGCGCATTGGCCGGATCCTCCGCTCAGTTGGCCGGAAGGTCCCTGAACGCTCCCGGCGGGGTCGCGCAGAGTGGCGAACAGCGAGATCCGTCCTTCTCTTCCCGGAGCGTCCCATGCAGGTCATCATCGGCGCCGGCCCCATCGGCACCGCCACCGCCGTCCTCCTCGCCGAGACGGGCGTCCCCGTCCGGCAGATCACCCGCAGCGGCTCGGGCCCGGACCACCCGCTCGTCGAGCGGATCGCCGCCGACGCGTCCGATCCCGGGCTGCTGACCCCGCTGGTGGAGGGCGCGGAGACCCTCTACAACTGCGCGGCCCCGCCCTACGACCGGTGGACGACCGCATTCCCGCCGCTCGCCGCCTCCGTGCTGACGGCCGTCCAGCGGTCGGGGGCCGGTTATGTGATGCTGGGCAACGTCTACGGCTACGGCCCCTCCGACGTCCCGTACACCGAGGACACCCCGCTCCGCCCGTCCTCGGTGAAGGGCCGGCTCCGGGCCTCGCTGTGGACCGACGCCCTCGCCACCGGCCATCCCGTCACGGAGGTCAGGGCCTCGGACTACCTCGGGCCCGGCGCCTTCTCCCTCTACGCCCTGCTGGCGATCCCGGCCGTCCTGGCGGGCGATCCCGTCCTCTGCCCGGGCGACCCCGACGTCCCGCACTCCTGGTCGTACACCCGCGACGTGGCCAGGACCCTGATCGCGGCCGGGGCCTCCCCCGCCTCCTGGGGCCGCGCCTGGCACGTGCCCTCGGTCTCCGACCTGCCCGCACGGGCCCTCTCGGCCCGGCTCGCCGCCCTCGCGGGAGCCCCCGCCCCGGTCTTCCGGCCCTTTCCCCCCGACGGATACACCGATCCGGTCATGGCCGAGGTCCCCGAGATGCTCTACCTCTACGACCGCCCGTCCCTCCTGGACTCGACCGCGACCGAGCAGGCCCTCGGCCTGAAGCCCACCCCTCTGGACGACGTCCTCCGGCTGCATCTCCGGCCGAGGATCAGGGAGTGGTCCTGATCCAGAGCTGGAAGGTGCCGCGGGCGGTGGAGGTGCGCCAGGGGAGGGTGGTGACGCGCTGGTAGGACGGGGTGGCGCGGAGGGCGGCCTCCAGGGCCCTCGAGAGGGCCGGACGGGTTCGGCCGTCGAGGACGACGGCGTCCCAGTGGCCGTCGCGGACGGCCTGGGGGTAGGAGTCCGGCTGGCGGAGGCCCCGGTAGTCGAACCAGTAGACGTTGACCCAGGCGTCGGAGGGGTAGGCGGCGCGGAAGGTGTAGGGCAGGACCTCCGACGGCTCGGCGAACAGCCGGGCGCCCGGCTTCACGTACGGGCGCACGGCCTCGGCGAGGGCGGCCGTGCCCGGCCAGCGGTGGTAGAGGTCACCGGCCTGGTAGATGCCGGTCAGCAGCGGCGCCACCAGCAGGGCCGCCGCCCACCACCGGCGGGGAAGGGCGGCCAGCGCCGCGCCGGCCATCGGCGCGGCGAACCACAGGCCGAAGCCGATGTGCTTGTGGAGCGAGGTGTCGGAGTGCAGGTGGAGCTGGTAGAGCGGGGCCAGCAGGGCGGTCGCGCAGAGGATCCAGCCGATCGGCGTGCGCGCGGCCGCGGCCCCGATCACGGCGAGGAGCAGCAGGAAGCCGCCCCACTGGGCGGACTCGGTCAGCAGGAGCCCGGCCGGGGTCCCTCCGGCGGGACGGCCGGTGGTCGTGGAGCTCAGCGCGTCCCACGCCCCGGTGGCCGCCAGCAGCGCCGCCAGCCCGCCCAGCGCGACGCCCGCCACGACCGGCCCCCGGACCCACCGCCGCGCTCCCCCGCCCGAGGCGAGCACGGCCAGCAGCGCGATCGTCGGCAGGTAGAGGGCGGCGCCGTACTTGGTGCCCGCCGCCAGCGCGCCGGCCGGGCCCGCCGCCCACCACCACCGCTCGTCTGCGGCCAGCCGGGCGGCCAGCGCCAGCAGGAACAGGGCGGGAGCGTCGAAGGTCGCGAAGTTCCCCAGGAACGGGGTGGAGGGCAGGATCGCGAACACCGCGGCCGCCCACGGGGCCGCCGCCTCCCCGGCCAGCCGCCGGGTCAGCGACCAGGCCAGCGCGGTCGCGCCCAGCATGAAGGCCAGGCTCAGGGCCCGGGCCCCCGCGAGCCCGCCCGCGGCGTCCGCGAGCGCGCCCAGCGGCGGATACAGGTACGGGGAGCCCGAGAAGTAACGGACGAACTCCACCTCGCTGCCCCGGCCCAGCTCCAGATGGCCCGCCCACAGATAGAGCGCCTCGTCCTGGAAGACGGTGTTCCGCAGCCTCAGCGACAGGAGCGCCTGAACGAGCAGGATCAGAGCCAGCCACTTGCGTCCCACCGGCACAACCTATCGATGTCGGGAGGAAAGGCCTCAGGAGGCCGCGGCGAGTTCCTTCTCCTCCGCCGGCTCCTCCGCGACGGCCGGAGGCGTCCGGCGGGTCCGGTACCAGGCGAGAAGATCCTTGACGGCCATCGCGGCGGCGACGATCGCGAACGGCACCGCGGGAAGCACGTAGCGGTAGTCGAACAGCACCGTCGCGGGCGGGATGACCAGCAGCGCCATCGCCACCGACCAGGGCAGCAGGGCGTATCCGCCGAACTCGCGCCACCGCCGGACGATCCCGGCCAGGCCCACGAGGAGGATCACGCCGAGCAGCGTCCCGGGCAGCCGGACGATCTTCTGATAGCCGCGCATGAACCCCGCGTAGGGCTCGACGACCCGGGTGCCGCGCTTCTGGGAGTCGTACCTGGCCACGATCCCCTCCCGTCCCGGACGGATCCCGACGTCGCCCTTGGGGAAGAGGTACTGCCCGTAGGTCTTGGGGTCCGGATAGACCGGACGTCCCCAGGTGAAGGTGCGGCCGAAGTCCCGCAGCACGGTCCGCGCGTAGTCGCCGGGCTGAGCCATGATCGCCTTCTTGGCGAAGTCCCTGGCCAGATCGCTCTTGTAGGAGGCGAACGTGCCGCCCGGATAGCGGAAGATCTGCTCCTCCTCCCACACGTAGAAGTGGGAGACCGGCCGCTTCGACGGGGGCGTGCGGGTGCACAGCGGCGTCTCGTCGGGGGGCAGTTCGTCGAGGAACTTGTCGCAGTCGGCGAAGGTCATCGTGCGGCTGTAGAGGAACACCCCGTCGGAGCCCGACAGGGCGAACTTGCCGTTCTCGGCCGAGTACCAGCCCGCGTACCCCGCCAGCGGGACCACGACGGCCGCCGCGGCGGCGGCCAGCACCCACCAGTTGACCCGGCGCACGACCAGGTAGACCACCAGCACGAGGAAGAGCGGGAGGGCGACGGTCCTGGTCAGCGAGGCCGCCGCCAGCAGCAGCCCGGCGTAGATCCCGGCCTTCCAGGTCGGCACCGGCCGCCACAGGATGATCGCGACCGCTCCGACGATCATCAGCTCGAACGCGGCGTCCGACAGGACCAGGTGCTCGAGCTGGATCTGGTTGCCGTCCAGGAGCACCGGGACGGTCGCCAGCGCCGCGATCCAGGCGGGAAGGCCGCGGCCCCGAAAGAGATGGGGCCGCCGCAGCAGCCCGTAGATGATCACTCCGACGGCCAGCCCCATCAGATGCTGGAGCGCGACCACCACCCCGACGCTGTGGAACGGCTTGAGGACCATCAGCAGGAACGGGTAGCCGAAGGTCCGCACCGGATCGGGGCGCGGATGGATCGCCACGTCGAGATAGTCGTAGGAGTCGGAGAACCAGAGCGCCCACCGGAAGCCCAGCGTGGTGATCACCCGGAGCGCGAACGCGACGGCCAGCACTGCCAGGAACACCCGGTGCCGGGCACAGAAGGACCGCACCGAAACGGCGCTCAGTCTCACGTGTCCTCCCAGTAAAGTGCTTCAGCCCCCGGTACCCCTTATCGAGGGTAACCATCGCATCCAAAGACTTACCAGCGGGTACGGACCGCCTGTGGCGGAACAACGGAGTTGATGTGGGATCGATAGCGACCGCGCCCCCGAGAATGCACGATCAGCGCGGGGGAGATCGTCGCTGGTGGTGGCTGATCTCGGCGGCATGGCTGCTCCAGGCCGGGCTCCGGCTGTGGCTGGGATCACATCAGGATGTGCCGGCCGCCAATCCCGACGAGACCGGTTACCTTTTCGCCGCGCGTGTTCTGGGCGGCGGCGCCGACGCCGATCTGTCCGGTGCGACCTTTTACCAGATCGGCTATCCACTGCTGATCAGCCCGGCGTTCTGGTTCAGTGACGACCCCGGCACCGTCTATCACCTGGTGATCGGGATCAACTCTCTGATCAGTGCGCTGATCGTGCCGCTGGCCTATGTGGCGGGACTGCGCCTCGCCCTTTCCCGCGCGACGGCCTTCTGGGTGGCGCAGGCCGCCGCGCTGCTGCCCGCCTCGATCTTCTTCACCCAGTTCGTGCTGACGGACGCGATCCTGCCGGTGGTCGTCCTGGCGTGGCTGCTGGCGATCCACTCCTGGCTCGACCGCGACGCCCGCGGTGAGGGGGCCGCCCGGTACGCGGTCGCGGCGTCGCTGTCGGCGGCCTACGCCTACGCCACCCACAGCCGCGGGCTGGTGATCCTCATCGCCCACGCGGCGCTGCTGGGATTCGTGTTCGCCTTCCGGTGGGCGTCGCGCCGGCCGACCCTGATCGCCGGGGGCGTCCTGCTCGGCGCCGTGGCGGCCGCCTACGCCGCCAACCTGTGGCTCCAGGGCCACACCTATCCCGACGGGATCAAGGAGCTCGGCAACTGGCTGAGCGAACGGCTCACCTCGCCCGACGGCTGGGCCTGGACGATCTCCGGCGGCCTGGGCCAGATCTGGTACCTGACCGTCGCCACCTGGGGCCTCGGCGGGGTCGCCCTGGCCGGGGCGGCCGTGGCGCTGCGCAGGGCCGGCCGTCCCGAGCGGGCCGTCGCCGGGGTGACCCTGCTCACGGTCACCGGGATCGCCTTCGTGACGATCGCGGCCCTGCCCGACGAGCACCGGGTCGGCAACTACGTCTACGGCCGCTATCTGGCCTGCCTGGCACCGGCCCTGCTCGTCGCCGGGTTCGCCCTGCTGGCGCGGCGCAGGCTCGTCTGGGCGTCCGCCGGGCTGCTCCTGGGAACGGCGCTGATCGCCCAGATCCACGCCGGGACGCGCCTGACGCGCTACATCTTCGTCCCGTTCGACTTCCCCGAGACGTCCTTCCTCACCTGGGACTGGCACGGCTTCAAACTGTGGCCCGCCACGGCCGTGGCGCTGCTGATCCTCGGCGCGACCGCGCTGCTGGCCCGCAGGTTCACCGCAGGGGCCGTCGCTCTGCTGTGCGCGGTGGGCCTCGGCGCCGACATCATGGCGACCGACCGGATCTCCGACGTGATGACCGAGGAGATGCACGTCTCGGCCCGCCTGGACGCCCTGCGCCCCGATGACAAGGTCGCGGTCGAGTTCGACGTGCCGTGGAAGATCCGGCTCCCCCAGACCTTCGCGATCCCGTCGGAACTGGGCCGTTTCACCCTGGCCAAGGGCGAGCAGCCGCCGCCCGGCACCACGCTCGTGCTGACGGCCTGGCCGCGGGACGTCCCCGCCGACGCCGCCTGGCCCGGCCGTCCGTCCGGCTGGCACCCGGTCGAGGCCCGCCGCACGACCCTCGGCGACTGGGTCGCCTGGCGCCGATAGTCCTGGCACCCGGTGGAACGGGAACGGCCGGCCCCGCGCGATGCGGGACCGGCCGTTCTCTCGCTTGAGGATCAGTCCTCGACGGAGACCTTCGGGCGGATGGCCTCGAGGGTCAGCGCCGCGGGCTCGGTCTCGGTGCCGGGGTGGCTGGAGCGGCGGATGCCGAGGATCGACAGGAACGCCGTGCCCAGCACGAGCTGGCAGGAGAGCATCAGGGCGGTCGCCGCGGGGACGACCATGCGGAGGGTGTCGCGGGCGTTGAGCTCGCCGTAGTTGGCGCCGTGCCAGTGCACCAGCGAGGCGCCCATGCCGATGAGGCCGGCGAGGCCGAGCAGTCCGCCGATGATCAGGCCGCGCTCGAAGCTCCAGGAGCTCAGCAGCCACCGGGCGCGCTTGTCGGACGGCAGGAAGCCCTCCGCGACACCGTAGGCCTTGGTGAGCAGCGAGAACAGCAGCGCCTGGAATCCGATCACCACGGAGGCCGAGGCGGCGACGAGCGTGTCGACGTCGAAGGTGACCCCGCCGACCGAGATCTCGCTGAACGACAGCGCGATCCCGAAGACCAGGCCGAGGGTCATCAGCACGATGCCGGGCACGAAGAACATCCAGCGCGGGCTGTACAGGAGCAGGAAGCGCAGGTGGCGCCACCCGTCCCGCCAGGTGTTCAGGTGCGGCGGGCGGCTGCGGCCGTCCTTCTTCAGGGTGGTGGGCACCTCGACGATCTTCGCCTTGGCGAGGGTCATCTTGACGACGAGCTCGGAGGCGAACTCCATGCCCGAGGACTGGAGGCCCAGCGTCAGCGCGGTGTCGCGGCGGAAGCCGCGCAGCCCGCAGTGGAAGTCGCCGATCTTGGAGCCGAAGAAGAGGCGGCCGACGAACGAGAGCACCGGGTTGCCGAGGTAGCGGTGGAGCGGGGGCATGGCGCCCTGGTCGATCCCGCCCTTGAAGCGGTTGCCCATCACCATGTCCGCGCCCTTGCGCAGCTCCTCGACGAACGGCATCAGCGCGGTGAAGTCGTAGGAGTCGTCGGCGTCGCCCATGATCACATAGGTGCCCTTGGCGGACCGGATGCCGCCCATGAGAGCGTTGCCGTACCCCTTGAGCGCGACCGGAACGACCCGAGCGCCCGCAGACTCGGCCAAAGCCTGCGATCCGTCGGTCGAGCCGTTGTCGGCGACGATGACCTCTCCGTCGATGCCGTGGTCCTGGAGGAAGCTGACGGCCTTTCGGACGCAGGTCTCCACGGTTTCAGCCTCGTTCAGGCAAGGCATCACCACGGACAGTTCCATGGGAGGTCTCCTTAGATTCGGGGTCGCGGTGTGGTGGGGTGGCCTGGCGCAACATGCTGCCGCACAGATGGGGCGCGAGGCGAGCATGTTGCCAAGACGCAATCCTGGGGCGGCCAGTACCCCAGGATACGGTGTCTTCACCAGAAGCGGGGAAGGAAGCTCTTGACAAAGCGGCGAATAGCCCGCCACCTGGGCTTTCTCACCATTTTCCTGGTGGGTGTCATCCTTCGAGTGATCGTCTTTGTGGGATTCCGGTGGCAGTTGTGGTTCAACGACTCCTGGTCGTACGTGGAATCAGCGGTCCGCCATCAACCGCATGTCGCCAGGCCCAACGGATATGCGTTCCTGCTCCAGGCGTTCCGGCCGTTCCACGCCTACTGGCCGGTGATCCTCCTCCAGCATCTGCTGGCGCTCGCCGCCGCGGTGATCATCTACGCGCTGCTGCTCCGCCGCGGCTCCCGCCGGTGGACGGCCTGCCTGGCCGCCGCCCCCCTGCTGTTGGACGCCTACGAGCTCCAGCTGGAGCACATGGTGCTGTCGGACACCCTCTTCCTGTTCTTCGTGCTGGCAGCGGCAGGTGTGCTCCTGTGGCCCGGAGTCCGCGGCCCGTACGCCTGTGCCGGGGTGGGAGCGCTCCTCGCCGCGGCCGCGCTCACGCGCTCGATCGGGCTGGCCCTCGTGCCGATCGTGCTGCTGTGGATGGTCCGCAGGACGGGATGGCGCTCGTTCGCCGCGCTCCTGACCGCATGTGTTCTTCCCCTCACCGCATATGCGTTCTGGTTCTCCTCCGTTCACGGAAGATTCGCTCTGACGAACTCCGACGGCCCCTTTCTCTACGCCCGGTCGATGGCGTTCGCCGACTGCTCGCGATTCACGGTTCCGGCCGAGGAGCTACCGCTCTGTGATCTGCGTCCGCGATCGGAACGGCCCTCATCCCAGTTCTACGTCTGGGGTGCGGATTCCCCTCTCGCGCGCGTCCCGGGAGATCGGTTCTCTCCGCGCAAGAACGAACTCGCCGGTGATTTCGCCCGCCGCGCGATCGCCGCCCAGCCGCTCGATTTCCTCAAGGCCGCCGCCTCGGACGTGCTGAAGGTCTTCCGCTGGGACCGCACCGTCTACCCCGACGACTACACCTACAGCCAGTACCGGTTCGGGACGGCCACAAAGCCCGTCCAGCCGTGGGCGGAGCCGAGCCTGCGCGCCTACACCGGCGGCTCCCTCGAGCCGACGACGATCGTCCGGCCCTGGGCGACGATCATGGAGTGGTACCAGCGGTACTTCTTCGTGCGCGGCACGATGCTGCTGGCCCTGCTGCTGGTCCCGCTGGTGCGGCTCCGCTGGGACGCGCTGCTGCCGTGGGCGTTCGCCTGGGCGTTCCTGGTCGTCCCGGCCGTGACGGTCGAGTTCGACTACCGGTATGTCGTGCCCGCCGTTCCGCTGGCCGCCCTCGCCGCCGCGCTCTGCTTCACCCCCCGGGAGCCGGCGGAATGAGAGGACGGATGAGGGGACACCGGATCTTCGCCGGGCTGCTGGCCGCGGGGACCCTCCTGCGGGCGGTCGCGATGCTCGGGTACCGGCCCGCGCTCTGGTTCAACGACTCCTATGACTACGTGCGGATCGGGCTGGGCCCGTTCGCCCATCCGATCAGGCCCGCCGGATACGGGATCTTCCTGTGGCTGCTGAAGCCGTTCCACAGCTTCGGGCTGGTCGTGGCGGTGCAGCATCTGCTCGGGCTGGCCGTGGGGGTGCTGGTCTACCTGCTGCTGCGGCGGCGCGGGCTGCCCGGCTGGGGGGCGTCGCTGGCCGCCGCGCCCGTCCTGCTCGACGGCAACCTGATCGAGCTGGAGACGCTGATCCTCTCCGACACGCTGTTCCTGTTCCTGCTGGCGTCGGGGCTGGCCGTCCTGCTGTGGCGCGGACCCTCCTGGGCGGCGGGGCTGCTGCTGGCCGCGGCCACGCTCACCCGGACGATCGGCCTGCCGGTCCTGCTGGTCGTGCTGGCCTGGCTGCTGCTGCGCCGCCGCTGGCGCGCCCTCGGGACGGTCGCCGCGGCCGGGCTGCTGCCGCTGGCCGCCTACGCGGTCTGGTTCCACTCCGCCAACGACCGCTACGCCCTCACCGCCACCGACGGCGTCTTCCTGTGGGCCAGGACGGCCGCCTTCGCCACCTGCACCGGCGTCCCCGACGATCTGCGCTATCTGTGCCCGGCGGGCGAGCCGGGCGAGCGGAAGGCGTCCTCGTCGCAGGTGTGGGCGCCGGAGTCCCCCATCGGCTGGACCTACGGCGAGGCCTTCGACCCGAAGGTCAACGCCGACGCCCAGCGCTTCGCCCTCACGACCATCGCGCACCAGCCCCTGGACTACCTCCGGACGGCCGCCCACGACCTTTTCGCCCGGACCTTCGCCTGGAGCCACGGCGACCACCCCACCCGCGTGACGGCCGAGAAGTACCGGTTCCCGGTCAGGGCCGAGCCGTTCCCCGGCTGGCCGGTGCTCGGCGGCGGCACCCCCTCCTCAGTGGCCACCGCCTACGACCCGTCCGCCGGCACCGAGGCCGTCCGGCCGTGGTCGTCGTTCCTGCGCGGCTACCAGGCGGTCTTCCAGGTGCGCGGGCCGATGCTGGCGGCGGTCCTGCTGGTGCCGTTCGGGGTCTGGTGGCGGCGGCGGAGACGTCCGGAGATGCTCGCCTGGACGGTCGCGGCGGTCCTGCTGGCCGTCCCGCCGCTCACCGTCGACTTCGACCACCGGTACGTGCTGACCGCTGTTCCCTTCGCTGCGCTGGCCGCCGGGCTGGCGTTTCAGCGTCCCGCGGCGCCCTTGGCGTCCAGGACGGCCGAGTAGACGACCTTCTTCGGGACGTTGTTCTCCTTGGCGATCTCGGTGATGGCGTCCTTGCGGGGGATGCCCGCCCGCTCCCGTTCCGCGACGGCCGCGGCGAGGTCGGCGGGCTCGGTGAGCGTCGTGCGCGGCGGCGCCCCGGCGACGACCACCGTGATCTCGCCCTTGACGCCGTCGGCGGCCCAGCCGGCGAGATCGCCGAGCGGTCCCCGCTTCACCTCTTCGTAGGTCTTGGTCAGCTCGCGGCAGACGGCGGCGGGCCTTTCCTCGCCGAACGCCTCGGCGAGGGCCTCCAGGGACGCCGCCAGCCGGTGCGGGGCCTCGAAGAACACCATCGTGCGGGGTTCGGCGGCCAGGTCGGCCAGCCGGGCGGCGCGCTCCCCCGGCTTGCGCGGCAGGAAGCCCTCGAAGCAGAACCGGTCGGTGGGCAGGCCCGACAGGACCAGGGCCGTCGTCACCGCGGACGGGCCCGGCAGCACGGTCACCCGGACGTCCGCCGCCACGGCCTCCACCACGAGGCGGTAGCCGGGGTCGGAGACGCCCGGCATGCCCGCGTCGGTCACCACGAGGACGTCACGGCCCTCCAGCAGGTCCTGGAGCAGTTCGGTGGCGCGGGACCTCTCGTTCTGGTCGTAGTAGGACACGATGCGCGCCGAGAGCGTCACGTCGAGATCGGCGGCCAGCCGCCGGAGTCTGCGGGTGTCCTCGGCCGCGATGATCGGCGCGTCGGCCAGCGCCCTGGTCAGCCGGGGTGACGCGTCGTCGACCCGGCCGATCGGTGCGGCGGCGAGGATGAGAGTTCCCTTCACGAGTCCCATTGTCCACAGCGTCGAGGACTGCGCGGGCGACGCCACCCGTACGATGGCCCCGTGGTAGCCACCGAGATCGAGCCGGCGCGGGCGACGCCCCTGCGCGAACGGCTCGCACCCAGAGTTCCCGGCAGCATGCTGTGGGGGTGGCTCGGCCCGCTCCTGGTGACCGTCTTCGCGGGTTTCCTGCGGTTCGACCGGCTCGGGAATCCGCACTCGATCGTCTTCGACGAGACCTACTACGCCAAGGACGCCTACGCGCTGCTGCGGTTCGGTTACGAGCACTCCGCCCGTGACGATCCCAAGGGCATCGCCGACAAGCTCTTCCTCGCCGACACCCCGGGCCAGATCTGGACCGACGGCGGCTCGTTTATCGCCCACCCCCCGGTCGGCAAGTGGATGATCGCGATCGGTGAGGCGATCTTCGGCACCACTCCGTTCGGCTGGCGGTTCGCCGCCGCCTTCTTCGGCACCCTGTCCGTGCTGATCCTGTGCCGGCTGGCCCGCCGGATGACCGGCAGCACCCTGCTGGGCTGCGCCGCCGGGTTCCTGATGGCCCTCGACGGCCTGCACCTGGTGCTCAGCCGCACCGCCCTGCTCGACATCTTCCTCATGTTCTGGGTCCTGTGCGGGTTCGCCTGCCTGGTCAACGACCGCGACCACGCCCGGCGGACCCTGTCGGCCAAGCTCGACGGCGACCCCGACCGCTCGTTCGGGCTCGGGCCCTACGTCTTCCATCCGTGGCGGATCGCCGCGGGTGTCTGCTTCGGGCTGGCGACGGGCGTCAAGTGGTCGGGGGCCACGTTCCTGTTCGCCTTCGTGATCATGGTGTTCCTGTGGGACATGGGCGCGCGGCGGGCGGCCGAGGTGCAGTTCCCCTATGCCGGGGCGCTCGCCAAGGACGGTGTCGCCACCGTGCTCAGCCTCGGCGTCCTGCCGGTGATCACCTATGTCGCGACCTGGTCGGGGTGGCTGTTCACCAGCGGCGGCTGGGGGCGCGGGAAGGTCTCGCCGACCGTGCTGCTGCGGCCGTTCGAGGGGCTGCCGGACCTGTGGCGCTACCACGAGCGGATGTATGAGTTCCACAGCAGCCTGTCGACCAAGCATCCCTACCAGTCGTGGCCGTGGGACTGGCCCGTGCTGCGCAGGCCGGTCGCCTTCTTCTACCAGGAGTCCACGACGGGCTGCGGGGCCTCCAAGTGCTCCCGGGAGATCCTCGGCATCGGCACCCCCGCGGTGTGGTGGGCGGCCATCGCGGCGCTGCTCGTCATGGTCTTCCTGTACCTGGTGTACCGCGACTGGCGGGCCGGGTCGATCCTCCTCGCCTACGCGGCGGGCTGGATCCCCTGGTTCTGGTACGCCGCCAGCGACCGCACCATGTTCATGTTCTACGCGCTGCCGCTGCTGCCGTTCATGTGCCTGGCGATCGTCATGGCACTGGGAATGATCATCGGTCCGGTCGCCCAGCCCGCGGGCAGGCGGATCGTGGGATCGGCCATCGCGGGCGCCTATCTGCTGCTCGTGCTGATCAACTTCTGGTACCTGTATCCGGTGCTGGCCGCCAAGAGCATCCCCTACGACTCCTGGCACATGCGCATGTGGATGGACTCCTGGGTGTGACGGCCCATGTCGTGATCGGCGTGACGATCAGGGCTTGAGGAGGGCCCTCATCTCGGTGATCTCGGCGGTCTGGCCGTCGACGATCTTCTGGGCGAGGGCCTTGGCGGGGCCGAAGGAGCCCGAGTCGACCTCGTCCCCCGCCATCGCCACCGCGCCCTGGTGGTGCTTGATCATGAGTTCGAGGAAGAGCTGGTCGAACGCGGCGCCCTTGAGCCCGCCGAGCTCCTCCATCTCACCGGTCGACATCATCCCGTTGCCGCCGGTGTCGTCGCTCATCTCGTGATCCGCGGAGGGCGACTCGTTCCAGCCCTTCAGCCAGCCGGTCATCGCGGTGATCTCGGGGTCCTGGGCGCCCTTGATCCGTGCGGCGATCTTCCTGACCTCGGGGCTCTCCGCCCGCGTCTCGGCCAGGACGGCCATCTCCAGTGCCTGCTTGTGGTGCGGCACCATCTCCTGGGCGAACATGACGTCCTGCGGATTGTGGCCGCCCGGTGCCGCCGCGGCCGACTTCCCGCCGCCGTGGCCGTCGTGGGAGCCGGAGTCTCCGCCGCTGCATCCGGTGAGCGCCAGCGCGAGCACGGCGACCGGCAGGATGACGCGCTTCATCGTGTTCATGGTGGCGAACTATACCCCTATGGGGTAATTCGCCGGGCGGAGAATCCGGCGACGGAACCGGCCGTCTCGATCTCCACGTCGTCGAAGTGCGGGGACAGCCACGACTCGAGGTCGTCGGCGGATCCGGCCGGGCCGAACGTCCCGGTCAGCCGGAGGGCGCGCACCAGCAGGTCGCCGCGGCGCCGTTCGCCCGTCACGACCGCGGTCCCGCGCAGGGTCCCGCCGGGCCGCAGGACCCGGGCGAACTCGGCGACGGCCCCGGCCGGGTCGGCGAAGACGTGCAGCCCGTTGAAGCTGGTGACGAGGTCGAAGGAGGCGTCGGCGAAGGGCAGCGACCCGGCGTCGGTGCGGACGAACCGCACCTGGCCGAGCGAGCGCCCGGCGGCCTGGGCCCGCGCCCTGTCCAGCATCGTCTCCGACAGGTCCGCCGCCACGTACCGCAGCCGCCGGCCGCGTGACAGCGCCCGGAACGAGGTGCCGCCGCCGCACGGCAGGTCGAGCACGACGGAGTCGTCGGGCGTCCCGGCCAGCTCCCCGACGCTCTTCCACAACCTGTTGATCTCATAGCCCCACAGGGCCCGGCCGCCCGCCCAGGCGACCGGATAGCTCTGCACCCCGAGGTCGTAGACCGCGGCGGTGAGCCGGTCCCGTTTCCAGCGCTCCCGAAGATCGGCCATGGGATCACCTTTACACACGGCGTTTCTGGGGACTCAACGGGCATGGGCATCGTCAGGACCCGGGCATGGCAGGGCGGCAGGCTGTCGGACCGCGACTTCGACATCGCTCAGGTCAGTGAGCACATCGACGCCGGAGCGCTGGTCTGGGTCGATCTGTGCGACTACGACGAGGCCGATGTCAAGCTGATGGCCGACGAGCTCGGCCTGGACGATCTGGCCGTCGAGGACGCCCTCAGCGAGCACGAGCGCGCCAAGCTCGACCGCTACGCCGGTTATCTGTTCCTCAACGTCTACGCGACGGAGCTGGTCAAGGGCGAGCTCAGGGCGTACGAGATCTCGGCCTTCGTCACCGGGAACGCCCTCGTGACCGTCCGCCGGGGAGACGCCCGTCTCGCCGCGGACGAGCTGGAGGCCCGCTGGGATCCGGAGATGACCGAGCACGGCGTCTCCTACCTGCTGCACGGCTTCCTCGACCAGATCGTCGACCAGCACTTCACGGCCATCCAGGAGCTCGACGACGAGGTCGAGGCCCTGGAGGACCTGCTGTTCGAGGAGGCGAAGGACGACCGCGCCCTCCAGCACCGCGCGTTCCAGCTCCGCCGCAGCCTCGTCCTGCTGCGCCGGGTGGTCCTGCCGATGCGCGAGATCGTCAACACCCTGCTGCGCCGCGACCTCAAGCTCGTCCCGGACACCCTGGCCCCCTACTACCAGGACGTCTACGACCACACCCTGCGCGCCACCGAATGGACCGAGGGCCTGCGCGACCTCGTCGCCAACGTCATGGACACCCGCATCGCCCTGCACGGCAACCAGATGAACGAGGCGATGAAGAAGGTGACGAGCTGGGCCGCCATCATCGCCATCCCGACCGCCGTCACGGGCTTCTACGGCATGAACGTCCCCTACCCCGGCTACGACCAGTCCTGGGGCTTCTGGACGAGCATCGCCGTCCTCGCCTTCTCCAGCATCACCCTCTACGCCGTCTTCAAGAAGCACGACTGGCTCTAGAGCACCGCTATCCCGGCCATCCCCGCTCGCCCGGGAGGAGCTGCGCGGTCGTGAGCTCGGGATCGATCTCCAGCGGGATGAGCAGCAGGTTCACCGCCGCGTGCCCGCTCGGCGGGGTGGTGCCGGGGGATCAGATCTGTTCCTCCAGGGCGGCCACGGCCTTTTCGCCCTCGCGCTCGGCCTCGTCGGGCGACATGCGCTCCAGGGCCGTGCGGAGGGTGGTCTCGGCGGAGTCGACGGCGACCCGGGCGGTGAGGACGTGGGTGTGGGCGTTCTCCAGATCGCCGAGGCCCACGCAGTCGAAGGCGACCTGGGCATCGTGCAGAGCGGACTGGAGCTGGCGGGTGGCTTCTTCCAGGGACATCGGGGGCGTCCTCCTTTGGGCGTCGCGTGAGGAGCGTCTTACCCGCAGGACCAGGGGGAAACCATGACCGGAGAGTTAGGCCGTGTCTTACGGGTCTTGTCCGTCGCGCAGGAGGACGAAGATCCGTAAGTCACGGCCTAGTCGGCGACGTCGCGCTGGGCCAGGACCTTGTCGATGTGGACGCGGACCAGGAGTTCGCCGGGGACGCCGTTGCGGGCTCCGAAGGCCTCGGCCTTGTCCTCGCCCATGTAGCGGGCGGCGATCCGCGTCGCCCACAGGCGGACCTGTGCGAGGTCGTCGATGAGGGTGGCGCGGCCCTCCATGACCACGAAGGAGAAGGGCGGGCGGTCGTCGTCGACGCAGAGGGAGACACGCGGGTCCCGGGCCAGATTGCGGCCCTTGACGGTGTCCGCGCCGGTGTTGAAGACCAGGTCGTCACCGTCCAGGAGGAACCAGATCGGCGCCTGGTGGGGCCGCCCGTCGGCCCGGACGGTCGCCAGCTTGCCCGTCCGGGTCCCCTCGGAGACCAGCGCACGCCATTCGGAATCGGTCATCTTCGCCATGTCTCACACCTTCCACGAAAGCCGAGCACGGGAACCGTGTCCCCGGCAAAAAAGATCTAGAGCGGGTCGGCGAAGACCCGGTTGAGGACCAGGTCGGCGGCGCCCAGGGACGCGGCGGTGACGCCCAGGGACGAGAGCCTCAGCTCGCAGGGGGCCAGGTCGGCGGCCAGGACATGGGCGTCGAGCTCGGCCCGGAGGGGGTCGAGGAACCAGGGGGCGAGGTCGGCGAAGAAGCCGCCGAGGATCAGCGCGCTGGGGTTCAGGAGGTTGGTCAGGGCGGCGGCGCCGCGGCCCAGCCAGGTGCCGTGGTCGCAGAGGGCTTCGAGGGTCGCCGGGTCCGCGGCCTCGGCACGGGAGACCAGGGCGGCGACCTTCTCGTCGTAGGTGCCGGTCACGCCGGGGTCGATCCTGCGCAGCAGGGCCTCGAGGCCGACGACCGCCTCCCAGCAGCCGGTGCGGCCGCAGCCGCAGCGGGCGTCGTTCCCCGCGATGGGCATGTGCCCGATCTCGCCCGCGTAGCCGGAGCCGCCCCGGTAGACGCGGCCGTCCACCAGGAGCCCGGCGCCGATGCCGACGGTCCCGGTGAGGTAGGCGGAGTCGGCGGGGGCGCCGCGCCGGTGCTCGGCGACGACGGCCAGGTTGGCGTCGTTGTCGCAGGCCAGGCCCCCGGGCAGCCAGCCGGCGACCTCGACCTCGCGCCAGTGCAGGTTCGGGGCGTGCCGGACGGTCGCGGTGTCCGGGTCGACCAGCCCGGGGACGGCGACACAGGCTCCCAGCAGCGGCCGTCCGAGCCCCTCGGCGATCACCGCGATCGCCTTGCGGGCCTCCTCGGGCGACGGCGAGTGGACCGCGACCCGCTCGCGCAGGACGATCTCGCCGCCGAGGGTGACCGCGACGGCACTGAGGTAGTCGACGTTGACCTCGACGCCCAGCGCCACCGCGGGCCCGCCGTCCAGGGTGAGCAGCGTCATCGGCCGGCCGCGCCCGCCGGCCGGGGCGGGGCCGGTCTCGGCGAGGAGACCGGCCTCGATCAGGTCCGCGACGATCCCGGAGATGGCCGCCTTGACCAGCCCGGTGTCCCGCGCCAGATCGGCGCGGGAACGCGGGCCGTGGTCCCTGACCTGCCCCAGGACGAGCCGGGCGTTGTGCCGCCTGACGGTGGCCGGAGTGGCCGGACGGTCAGCGAACGCCATAAAGGTGCTCGAGGGCGAGCTGGTCGAGCCGCTCGAACGCCATGCCGCGGGCGGCGAGGGCGTCCACGTCGACGGTCATGTCCCGCAGGGTACGCCAGTCCTCCCCGTCGGCGAGGGTCGGGACGGACAGCTCGTCCACCCGGGCGGCGGACAGCGCGGCGACCACCTCGGGGTCGGCCCGGAACGCCCGGACCTTCTCCCGCAGGATCAGGTAGTTGCGCATGCAGCCCCTGGCCGACTCCCAGACGCCCTCGTCGTCCTCGGTGCGCGGCGGCTTGAAGTCGAAGTGGATCGGGCCGTCGTAGTCGCTGGAGTCGACGGCGTCGACCGTCCAGAAGGCGCCCTCGACGTTGCCGGCGCCGAAGCGCAGGTCCTGGTCGAAGCGGGGGCCGTGCTGGCCGTTGAGGTCGATGTGGAACAGCTTGCCGTGCCAGAGCGCCTGCTTGATGCCGTGCGCGTAGTTGAGGCCCGCCATCTCCTCGTGCCCGATCTCGGGGTTGAGGCCGACGATCTCGGGGTGCTCGAGCTCGTTGATGAAGGCGAGGGCGTGGCCGATGGTCGGCAGCAGGATGTCGCCGCGCGGCTCGTTCGGCTTCGGCTCGATCGCGAAGCGCAGGTCGTAGCCCTGTTCGAGGACGTAGCCGCCGAGGATGTCGAAGGCCTCCTTGAACCGGTCGAGGGCCGCGGTGACGTCCTTGGACGCGCCGGACTCGGCTCCCTCACGCCCGCCCCAGCAGACGTAGGTCTTCGCGCCCAGCTCGGCGGCCAGGTCGAGGTTGCGCATGACCTTGGCGATGGCGAAGCGGCGGACGTCGCGGTCGTTCGAGGTGAACCCGCCGTCCTTGAAGATCGGGTGCGAGAACAGGTTGGTGGTGGCGGTCGTGACGACCAGGCCGGTGTCGTCGAGGGCCTTGCGGAAGGCCGAGATCCGCTCGTCGCGGTCGGACTCGTCGAAGGCGAAGACGTCGTTGTCGTGGAAGTTGACGCCGTAGGCGCCGAGCTCCGCGAGCTTGTGGACGGCCCGCTCGGCGGGCATCGGGGCGCGGGTGGCGCTGCCGAAGACGTCCTGGGCGGCCCAGCCGACCGTCCAGATGCCGAAGGAGAACTTGTCCTGCGGGGTGGGTGTGTAGCTCATGGTCACTCCTCGTTCCAGGAAAGGGTGGCGTCGCGCAGCTCGACGTGCTGGCGGCGGATGATCGGGCGGCTCTCGCCCGTGAAGGTCTCGCTGGGTGCCTCGGGCCAGTCCGGCAGCGTCCCGGTCAGGGCCCAGGCGGCCTGGCGTGCGGCGCCGAGCGCCACGTACTCGGCCGGGCGCGGCACGCACACCGGCACCCCGAACACCTCGGGGGCGATCTTCCGTACGGCCTCGCTGACGGCGGCGCCGCCGATCAGGACGATCCGCGACGGCTCGGCGCCGAGCCGGTCCGCGGCCTCGGCCAGGCTCGCCAGCATCCCCTCGACCCCGGCGCGGGCCAGGTTCTCGCGGCCGGCGTTCCGGGTGGTCAGGCCGCTGAGCACCCCGCTGGCGGTGGGACGGTCGGGCGTGCGCTCGCCGTCGAGGTAGGGCAGGAGGGTCAGGCCGCCGGCGCCCGGCTCCGCCCGCAGGGCCAGCTCCGACAGTTCCTCGAGCGTCGCGCCGATCATGGCGGCGGTCGCGGTGAGGACCCGGGCTGCGTTGAGGGTGCAGACCAGCGGCAGGTAGCGGCCGGTGGCGTCGGCGAATCCGGCGACGGCCCCGCTCGCGTCCGCGGTGGGGGCGTCGCCGACCATGAAGGCCGTCCCGGACGTCCCGAGCGAGACGACCACGTCGCCGGGCCGCAGGCCGAGGCCGAGCGCGGCGGCCATGTTGTCGCCCGTCCCCGCGCCCAGGACCGCGCCCCAGGAGGTCTCCCCGACGGCCTCACCGGGCCCGGCGATCCGCGGCAGCTCCAGTTCCCGTCCGAAGGCCGCCTTGACGTGCTCGGGCAGCCACTCCCCGCCCGCCCGATGGGAGAAGTAGCCGGTGCCGGAGGCGTCGCCCCGGTCGGTCGTGTACCCCGACGCGCCCAGCTTCCAGGTCAGCCAGTCGTGGGGCAGCAGCACGGCGGCGGTCCGCCCGGCGTTGTCCGGTTCGTTCTCGGCCAGCCAGCGGAGCTTGGTGACGGTGAAGGAGGCCGTGGGAACGCTTCCGGTGGCATGGGCCCAGGCCTCACGCCCGCCGAGCTCGGCGACCAGCGCCCCGGCCTGGGGAGCCGAGCGGGTGTCGTTCCAGAGGAGGGCGTCGCGGACGACCTCGCCCCCGTCGTCCAGCGCGACCATGCCGTGCTGCTGACCGGCGACGGAGACGGCGGCGGCCCGGGACAGCAGGCCGTCACCGGCCTTCTGGAGCGCCTCCTGCCATGCCCCGGGAGGGCAGGAGGTGCCGTCGGGATGGGGTGCGGAGGCCGCCGCCACGACCTCACCCGTGGCGGCGTCACAAAGGACGATCTTCGTGTTCTGCGTGCTCGAGTCCACGCCTGCGACCAGCATGACTCTATTTTGTTCACTATATGAACTTAATGTCAATCGCCCGGCTCGGACCCAGGCCCTGGTAAGGGCCCCATATGATCGGCGTCTGCGAGTAAGGTCGCGGAAGGGTGGAATGTCGCATCTGCGGGAGATGACGTGGCAAGCGTGCTCCGGCTGCTGCTGATAGAGGACGACGAGGGTGACGCGGTGATCGTCGAGGATCTCCTCTACGAGAGCGAGACCGCCGTCGAGATGATCTGGGTGCGCACCCTCAAGGAGGCCGTCGCCGCACTCGACCGGGCCAAGCCCGACTGCGTCCTGCTCGACCTCCACCTGCCCGACGCCCAGGAGTTCAGCGGGCTCACGGCCGTCCGCGCGGCGGCGCCCGAGTCCGCGATCGTGGTCCTGACCGGGATGGCCGAGACCCACTCCGGGCTGGCGGCCGTCGCGGCCGGCGCCCAGGACTACCTGGTCAAGGGGCGGCTCGACCCGCAGTGGCTCGGCCGCGCCATCCAGTACGCCGTCCAGCGCAAGCAGGTCGAGACGGCCGCCGCCCAGCTCCAGGCCAGCCTCCTGCGCGCCGAGGAGCAGGCCAGGCTCGAACGCGGCCTGCTGCCCCGGCCGCGCGTCGACACGGACACCGTGAGCGTCGAGCCCCGCTACCGTCCCGGCCGCGAGTTCGCCGCGCTCGGCGGCGACTTCTACGACGTCGTCCAGACCGCCGACGGCGCGGTCCACGCCGTGATCGGCGACGTGTCCGGGCACGGCGCCACCGAGGCCGCCCTGGGCGTCTGCCTGCGGGTCGCCTGGCGATCGCTGGTCCTCGCCGGGCTGACCGGGGTCCGGCTGGTCGAGCTGCTCGAGGAACTCCTGGTCACCGAGCGTGAGAATGCCGACACCTTCGTGACGCTCGTCCAGGTGACACTGCCGCCGGACCGGGCCACGGCGCGGACCGTCCGGGCGGGCCACCACGGTCTGCTGCTGCGCGATCCGGTCGGCGGGGTGAGCTACGTTCAGACGAAGGGCGGGCTGGCCCTCGGGCTCTTCCCCGGCGAGGGCGACTGGGTCGAGGACGTCGTCGCGCTGAGCGACGGCTGCCGTCTCGTGCTCTTCACCGACGGCCTGTTCGAGGGCCTGATCTCCCCCGGAGACCGGCGGCTCGACCTCGACGGCCTGCTCACGCTGGCCCGCGCGCACGGACATCGGCAGGAGTTCATCGACGCCCTCATCGAGGGGGCTGAGGCCGCATCCGCCGGGTACGGCGGGCTGGAGGACGACGTGGCAGTGATCGAGATCGGATGGAGGGGCTGATGGGGCGGAGACTCACCGTCCGGCAGTGGTTCCTCGTGATCTTCGCGGTGATCGGCGCGCTGGTCGCCACCGCGAGCGTCCTCGGCGGCCTGGTGCTGAGCCGCACCGCGACCTCGACCGACCATCTCGTCGACGACCTCACGCCCGCCCGGATCGAGGCGCTGCGGCTCCAGTCGGCGCAGCTCGACCAGGAGACCGGCCTGCGCGGCTACATCCTGACCGGCGAGGCCGACGCCCTGACCCCCTACCGGCAGGGCATCGAGAACGAGAAGAAGGCCCTGCTGCGGCTGGACGAGCTCATCGGCCACGAGGACGGCCTCGGGACCGATCTCGACGCCGTCACCGCGTCGGCCGCGGCCTGGCGGCGCGACTACGCCGAGCCGATGATCGCGACCGTCCGGGCGAAGGGCACGGTCTCCGCCACGACCTCCGCGGCCGGGAAGTCCTCCTTCGACGGCCTGCGCGCCACCTGGGACGTCCAGAACCGGCATCTCACCGAGGAGGTCAGGGCCGCCAGGGACGACCTGTCGGAGATGTTCCGGATCAGGAACATCGTGTTCGCCGCGATGCCGATCGCGTTCCTCCTCGCGGCCTTCCTGGTGCTGCTGATCCTCAACTACGCCGTCGGACGTCCGCTGGCCGCCCTCAGGGACTCCTCGCGGCGGGTGGCGAGCGGTGAGTTCGACCACGCCATCGAGGGCCGCGGCCCCGCCGACCTGCGCTCCCTCGCGGCGGACGTCGAGGCGATGCGGGCGCGGATCGTCACGGAACTGGGCGGGGCGACCGACCGGGAGCGGGTCCTCGACGACCAGGCGGCCGAGCTGCGGCGCTCCAACGCCGAGCTCGAGCAGTTCGCCTACGTCGCCAGCCACGACCTCCAGGAGCCGCTGCGGAAGGTCGTCTCGTTCTGCCAGATGATCGAGCGGCGCTACGCCGACAAGCTCGACGACCGGGGCCTCCAGTACATCGGCTTCGCCGTGGACGGGGCGTCCCGGATGCAGGTGCTGATCAACGACCTGCTGGCCTTCTCCCGCGTCGGGCGGCTGAACGACGAGAAGGACGAGGTCCCGCTCGGCGAGACCCTCGCCAAGGCGATCGACAACCTGTCGACCACGATCGAGGAGAGCGGGGCCCGCGTCACGCTGCCCGACGATCTCCCGGCCGTGCACGGCAACCGCACCCTGCTCACCCAGCTCTGGCAGAACCTCATCGGCAACTCGATCAAGTTCCGCTCGGGCCCCGAGCCGTCCGTGACCGTCGAGTGGGACGGGGCGTCGGAGTTCACCGTGACCGACGACGGCATCGGCATCGACCCCGAGTTCTCCGACAAGATCTTTGTCATCTTCCAGCGGCTGCACACCCGTGACGCCTACACCGGCACGGGCATCGGCCTCGCCCTCTGCAAGAAGATCGTCGAACACCACGGCGGTGTCATCCGGCTCGATCCCTCCTACACAGGAGGAACCCGCATCCGCTTCACCCTGCCCGAAGGAACCCCGTGAACACTGACGAACCGAAGCCCATCGACGTCCTGCTGGTCGAGGACGACCCGGGCGACGAGCTCCTCACCCGGGAGGCGTTCGCCGACAATCTGAGCGGCAACAAGCTCCATGTCGTCCGCGACGGTGTCGAGGCGCTGGACTTCCTGCACCGGCGCGGCGACCACGCGGAGGCCACCCGTCCCGACCTGATCCTCCTCGACCTGAACCTGCCGCGCTACGACGGCCGCCAGGTGCTGGAGAGCATCAAGAACGACGACGAGCTCTCGACCATCCCGGTCGTGGTCCTGACGACCTCGGCCGCCGAGGAGGACATCCTCCGCAGCTACCAGCTCCACGCGAACGCCTACGTGACCAAGCCCGTCGACTTCGACGGCTTCATCAAGGCGATCCGCCAGATCGACGAGTTCTTCGTGACGGTCGTCCGGCTGCCCGGCCGCTGATCACACGAGCACGAGTGAAGGGCCCGGCCGCTGCGGCCGGGCCCTTCACTCGTGCTCAGGCGAGCTTCGCGTAGACGGCGGCCGTCTCGCGGGCGATGCGGTCCCAGCTGTGACGGGAGCGGGCTCGGTCGGCGGCGGCGATGCCGAGGGCCTCGCGCCGGACGGGGTCGGCGAGCAGGTCGCGGATCCGTCGGGCGAGCGCCACCGGCGGCAGGGTCGGGATCAGCAGGCCCGTGACGTTGTCGAGGACGGTGTCGCTGTGCCCGCCCGAATCGTGGGCGATCACCGGGATCCCGCAGGCCATGGCCTCCAGGGCGACGGTCCCGAACGGGTCGTGGTCCTGCAGTGCCAGCACCAGGTCGGCCGAGCGGATGAGCTTCGGCGTCTGCTTGCGGGTCACCCGCCCCAGGATGATCACCCGGTCCTCGACGCCCTCGTGCTCGGCGAGCATCCGGAGCGCGTGCGCGGCGGGGTCGGTCTCCAGGTCGGCGGGGGCGGGACCGCCCGCGACGACCAGCTCGGCGCCGGGGACGCGGGCCAGCGCCCGCACCGCGAGGTGGGCCTTCTCGCCGGGGCCGGTCAGGAGCAGGAGCCGGGCGCGGGCGCCGCGTGGGGCGATCGGCCCGATCTCGGAGAACTCCGCGACGTCGACGCCCGTGGGGACGACCGCGATGCTGCGGCGCGGCACGCCGAGGCGGACGAGGTCCTCGCGGCCCTCGCCGCAGGAGACCGTGGAGGCGATCGCGGCACGGCCCAGCGCCCGCTCGACCCTGGCCTGGGCCGCGGGGTCGACGTCGGGGTGGTGGGCGGCCAGGGTGCCGTAGGTCTGGAGCAGCGGCAGGCGGCGGCCGTCCAGGAGGTCGGCGATCGCGGCCGAGGCCGGCCGGGGGTCCGGGCCCGCGAGCCGGTGGGAGGCCGTGAGGGCTGCCAGCCCGGACGGCCAGTCGTGGGCGTGGGCGACGTCGGGCGAGTTCCTGGTCCACCGCTCGGCCAGGGCGTTCCCGAACTCGGCGAGATGGGGCAGGAGGTCGCCGCCGTGCAGGGGGCGTTCGGGACCGGCGGGCACGGGGTCGACCGTGACCCCGGCGGCGAGGGTGGTGCGGCGCTTGCCGGGCTGCTCACGGCGGGTGTGGACCGTCACCTGGTGGCCCTGCTTGCCGAGTTCACGGGCGAGGGCGGACACCTGGCCGACCCGGTCGACGGCTATCATCGCGATGCGCATTCGGGGCTCCTTGCGGAGGCGCCGGAGCGGTGGACCCGGAACACGGAAAGAGTGCCGTCAGGACGCGCTCACGCGCCTCCGGATCGATACTTCGAACGGGTTTCACCCGTCACCGGAGGGCGTGCCTGCGTCTTAGGCACTCACCCTTAGGTCTCCCCCCGGTCCCCGGGCGCTCAAACCTCCTTCGCGCGGGGAATCCTCGGCCACCTGCGGAAGAACCGGCGCGTGATGTGCGGCACAGGTGGGCGGAGCAGGCTCTAAAGTGGCCGGATGCCGGAGTCGCTGCCTCGTCGTCTGCCCAGGGGGCGTCATGCCCTGCCGCCCGACGAGGTGGCCAGGGTCCAGCGGGGACGGCTGTCGCTGGCGATGGCGGAGGTGATGGCGGAGAAGGGGTACGCCGCGACCTCCGTGGAGGACGTGCTCAAACGGGCCAAGGTCTCCCGGCAGAGCTTCTACACGCTCTTCGACTCCAAGATCTCCTGCTTCATGGCCACGTTCGAGTTCGCGGGCGACATGCTCATCGAGCACGTCCTCGGCGCGCTCACCGAGTCCGTCCCGGCCGAGCGGAGCACCCCGCTCGAGCGGTACGAGCACGCCGTCGAGGTCTACCTCAAGGCCCTCGAGGCCGAGTGGCCGTTCACCCGTCTGTTCCTCGTCGAGGTCTACGCCGCCGGGCCGCAGGCCATCTCCCGGCGGCGCGAGCTCCAGCAGGTGATGGCGGCCGCCATCGCCGACATGCTGGGCGTCACCACCGAGTCCGGCCGGCTGACCTGCTCCATGATCGTGGCCGCCACGAGCGCCCTGGTCACCGCCCCGGTCGCCGAGAACGACCGCGAGGCGCTGCGCGCCGTCGGCCCCGCCCTCGTCGACCACGCCCGCGACCTGATCAACGGCGGGCTCCTCGACTAGGGGCTGTTTCAAAGTCGGCGCCCGTGGCGAGCGGCGTCCAGGTGCGTGCCTGGGCGCCGCGCAGTAGGGCAGTTGACTTTGAAACAGCCCCTAGGGGGCCGGGATCAGGCCCAGGGCGATCAGGTCGTCGAGCGGTTCGGTGATGCTGCAGGTGCCGTAGGAGACGAAGGAGCCCCGGACGGCCTCGGCCTGGCGGGCGTCCAGGCCGGTCAGCAGTTCCGCCAGGCTCGGGCCCGAGCGCAGGGCGAGGATCCCGGCGACCGCGTCGGCGTCGCCGCCGTCGCGGGCGGCATGCGTGGCGGCCAGGACGTTCAGGAATCCGTGGTGCTCGAAGCCGGTGGCCGGATCGGCATGCCGGACGGCGTTGTGGAGACCGGCGGTGCACTTGAACGGCAGTCCCCTGGCGACGGCCGCGACCAGGCTCTCCGCCAGTTCGCGCTCACCGGGGAAGGCCTCGGCGACCGTCCCCCCGGTGCGGAACTTCGCCCGGTAGGGGGTCGCGGCCAGCAGGTCCAGCGCCTTCTCCGTGCCCGGGCCCCGGGGGACCTCGACCGTCCCGGTGGCTCCGGGCGGGAGGTCGCGGTCCAGGAGGGCTACCGCCGCCGCGACGTCCTCAGCGGCGAGTTCGACGCCCACGACGTCGAGCGGGGGCGGTTCCGCCGGGAGGCCCGTCCCGACGACCACGACCCGGGGACGCCGCCCGTCCGCGGCGGCGACCACCTCACCGATCCGGCCCCCCGCGATGATCAGGGGGCCGACCAGCTCGCGGTACCAGGCGTCGCGGTACTCCTCGTGCCCGGCGACGGCGTCCGGCGCGGAGGCGTTCCCCGGCGGGAACATCGCCGCGTCGTCGCACAGCCCGCGGAACAGCGGTGGAATCACTTTTCGGCCCCCTCAACGCGATCTGACCGCATCAAAACAGAAATCCTTACTGTTCCGATCGTACGGATTCGTCCCCCATGCGCGATGATCAGTAGTTGGATGTTCCCGACAGCGCTATCGATGAACGCGTAAGGAAGTTACCCGTGACGAACGAGGCACCAGGGCTCAACACGAACGTCCCTCAGACGGCGCGCATCTGGAACTACTGGCTCGGCGGCAAGGACAACTTCGACGTCGACCGCCAGGTCGGCGACGACATCCTCCAGGTCCTCCCGAACATGGTGCTGCTCGCGCGCAGCACCCGCGGGTTCCTCAAGCGCGCTGTCCACCACCTGGCCGCCGACCTGGGCGTCCGCCAGTTCCTCGACATCGGCACCGGCCTGCCGACCGCCGACAACACCCACCAGGTCGCCCAGGAGGCGGCCCCGACCTCGCGGGTCGTCTACGTCGACAACGACCCGCTGGTCCTGGCCCACGCCCGCGCGCTGCTGACCAGCTCGGACGAGGGCAAGACCGCCTACCTGCACGCCGACCTGCGCGACCCCGAGAAGATCCTCGCCGACGCCGCCGCCACCCTCGACTTCGACAAGCCGATCGCGCTGCTCCTGATGGGCATCCTCGGCCACGTCACCGACTACGACGAGGCCAGGTCGCTCGTCCAGCGGCTCATGTCGGCGCTTCCCAGCGGCAGCTACCTGATGCTCTACGACGCCACGAACGTCGTCGACCCGGCCGCCGCCGAGGCCATCGAGATCTGGAACAGGTCGGCCGAGCCGCCGTACGTCCTGCGCAGCCCGCAGCAGCTCGAAGGCTTCTTCGAGGGCCTGGAGATCCTGCCCCCCGGCATCGTCTCCTGCCCGCTGTGGCACGCTCCGTCCAGCGAGATCGGCGAGGCCGCGGAGCTCGACGAGTTCGGCGGGGTCGGCCGCAAGCCCTGACCACCGTCCGGGGTCACGCTCCCCTGACAGCACGAAAGCCGGTCCCCTCGGGGGGACCGGCTTTTCCGTGGTTCCTACGGTTGCGAACCGGGGGTCCGTGGTGTCACCGGACGCCGCGGCGGCCGTGCCAGCCGGCGACGAGGGCCACACCGACGGCGGCCAGGACGACCTGGAAGGCCAGCTCGATCCAGTCGACACCATCGGTGTCGGCCACGCCCGTGCCCCGCGCGATCGCGGTTCCGATCAGCGCGGCGACGATGCCCACGCCCACGGTCAGCAGCACACCGATCGGCTGGCGGCCCGGCAGGACCAGACGACCCAGCGCACCGATGATCGCACCGATGATGATGGCGGTGATGATTCCAGCGATGGTCATCTTTTCTTCTCCTCTGTCCTCGGGGGGTCTCGTGCGAAGCCGCTATGCCCGGTGGATCGCGGTTATCACCTCCATCCTCTGAGCGGCGCGGATCCGGGCGAGAACGGGCCGGTCAGCGGCGAGATCACGCCGGGCGGCTTTGCCCGCGGTCCCGTTTCAACACGAAAGGGGCGGGCACCACACCACAGTCCTGATGGCCGCTCCGGGGCAGACCGTGGAGGGCGTCGGGACCTGAGCCGACAAGCCTAGGAGAACGCGATCATGAGCACCGAACACACCGGCCACGTGGGGACCCCGGACCACGAGGACAGCGCTCCCGTGAACATCGTGCCGACCCCGCCGCAGGGCAGGGATTCCAAGAAGCCCGCCGGCGACACCGATGTGAAGGCCCGGGCGCAGGAGACCGCAGGCCAGGTCAAGACGGCGGCGCAGGACGGTTTCGCGACCGCCAAGGCCAAGGCCGCCGAGGTCGGCGGGCAGGCCAAGCAGGCCGTCCAGGACCCCGAGAACGCGGGCAAGGTCAAGGGCGGCGGCGCGGCGGCCGCCGGCACCGCGGCGGTGGCCGTCGTGGTGTGGGCCGTGCGCAGGCGCCGCAACCGGCCGCGGACCCGCTGGGAGAAGACCACCGACGCCACCCGCCAGGCCTGGGAGAGGGCCGCCGCCTACGGCGACGCCGCCCTCGCCAGCGACCAGGTGAACCACGCGGTCGCCACGGGCCGCAGGGCAGCGAAGAAGGCGGCGAAGCAGGCCGCGAAGCAGAGCCGCCAGGTCGCCGCCGCGGCGCCCGACGCGACTCCGCGCCGGGTCGGCGGGGCCGGCCTCCTGCTGGCCCCGGCCATCGCCGTCGCCGCCTACCTGGCGGGACGCCGTTCGGCAGCGAGCGGGTCATGACCCGGAAGGCGCGGCCGGAGGACGAGGGCACGGCCGCGCCTGAAGGCCCCACCGACCTGGCACCGCGGTCCTGGCGGGACGCGATCAGGCGGACGCTGAGCGAGTTCCAGGAGGACGGGCTCGCCGACTGGGCGGCCTCGCTCACCTATTACTCCGTTCTGTCGATCTTTCCCGCGCTGCTCGTGATCGTGTCCCTCGTCGGCCTCGGCGGGCAGTCGGTGTCCGACCAGTTCCTCGACAACGTCGGCGACCTCGCTCCCGGCGCGGTCAAGGACGTCCTCGACAACGCGCTCACCGAGCTCGGCAAGGGCAGGAGCGGCGCGGGCGTCGTCGCCCTGCTGAGCCTGGCCGGGGCCTTCTGGTCGGCCTCGGGATACGTGGGCGCGTTCATGCGCGCCTCCAACGTGGTCTACGACGTGCCCGAGGGCCGTCCGATCTGGAAGACGCTCCCCCTCCGGGTGGCGATCACCTTCGTGACGCTCGTCCTGCTGTCGGTCTCGGCCGTCGCGGTCGTGGTCTCCGGCCCGATCGCCCAGCGCGTGGGCGACCTCATCGGCCTGGGCCCGGCCGCGGTCACGACCTTCAACATCGTGAAATGGCCCATCCTGATCCTCATCGTCAGCGGCCTGATCGCCCTGCTCTACTGGGCCTCCCCCAACGCCAAGCAGGGCTTCCGCTGGGTCACCCCCGGCGGCACCCTGGCGATGGCCCTCTGGCTCGCCGCCTCCGCCGGCTTCGGCCTCTACGTCGCCAACTTCGGCTCCTACAACAAGACCTACGGCAGCCTCGCCGCCCTCATCGTCTTCCTCGTCTGGCTCTGGCTCACCAACCTGGCCATCCTCCTGGGCGCCGAACTCAACGCCGAACTAGAACGCTCCCGAGCCATCTCCGCAGGCCTCCCCCCCACCACCGAGCCCTACCTGGAACTCCGCGACACCCACACCCTCGACGACCCACCCCCCAACCCCACCCTCCCCAAGGACTCATCCTGAGCCCACCCGAGGTCAGACATGGCTCGGCGAGAACCGGTGTCAAGGCGGCTCTTCCGGTTTCATGAGGGGTTGGCTACCCTTCGTGTCACGGGGAGGGCCTGGATGGCAGCCGAAAGTCCGTACTTCTTCCTCAGCTACGCGCGAGGGCATTTCGACACCGGCAGTCACCCCCACAAGTGGATCGTCAAGTTCTTTAGGGATCTCTGCGCCGATATCGCCGAGCTGACCGGATCCCCCACCCCCGGTTACATGGACAAACAGCGGCTCGAGATCGGCACTCGATGGCCTTTCGAACTCACCGACGCCCTGGCCACCTGCAAAGTCCTCCTTCCGATCTTCTCGCCGCAGTACTTCACGAGTGACTACTGCGGCAAGGAATGGGAGATCTTCAGTCGCCGGATCACGCGTCACCCCTGGGGCGACGACCCGCCAAAGGTGATCATTCCTGTCCATTGGACGCCCATGGAGATCGAAGACCTTCCCGAAATGGTCCGGCACGTCCAGCACCGTCAGGCCGACCTGCCGCAGCATTACCAGCGGGAGGGGCTCTACGGGATCATGAGGCTGGGCAAGTACCGCGAGGCCTACAAGGAGACGGTGCTCCACCTGGCCAGGGCCATCGTGAAGGCGGCCGGCGTCGAACTCACTCCGCTGGACGAGTCCGAGCGGGTGCCTCCGCACCAGATCCCGAGCGCCTTCACCGACGTCAAGGCGTTCAAAGGCGGTCTCGATGATCGGTGAGTCCCCGTCCCGTCCGGGATCCCGGCGTGGCGTGCCACACGACAGGTTCGAGGAGCCCCCGGCTGAAGGAGGAGACATGGCCGACGAGACCGGCACGATCATCACTTTCTACTCGTACACGGGCGGCACGGGTAGAACGATGGCCGTCGCCAACGTGGCCTGGATCCTCGCCATGAACGGCAAGAAGGTCCTCGTCGTCGACTGGGATCTCGAGTCTCCGGGTCTGCACAAGTTCTTCCGGCCGTTCCTCGACGCCGACACCGTGGCGTCCACCGACGGCCTCATTGAAATGATCACTAATTACTCGTATGCGATGATCAATGGCGCGGATCCGTCGGCGCACAGAGCCCTGCTGGCCAAGCACGCCAAAGCCGAACGGCATGCGGTATCCCTCACGTTCGGTTTCCCCGACGGCGGCACTCTGGATCTTCTGACGGCGGGCCGGCAGAACCGCGACTACTCCTCGCTGATCTCGATGGACTGGGATCACTTCTACCGGGAGCTGGGCGGCGGTCAGTTCTTCGACGCTCTCGGCACCGATATGCGCGCCCATTACGACTATGTTCTGCTCGACAGCCGCACGGGTCTCAGCGATGTCGCCGACATCTGCACGATCCATCTGCCGGACGTGCTGGTCGACTGCTTCACGCTGAGCGAGCAGAGCATCGAGGGCGCGGCCAATGTGGCACGTCAGATCGACGACAGATACGAAGCGCGGGGCATCCGCATCCTGCCCGTGCCGATGCGCATCGAATACGGGGAGAACGCCAAGGTCGAGGCCGGACGTCACGCCGTCCGAAGGGCCTTCGAAGGCTTTCCGCGAGGTCTGGACCCGAAGGCCACCACCAAGTACTGGCTGGATGTGGAGATCCCCTACCGTCCGTTCTTCGCGTTCGAGGAGACCCTCGCGGCCTTCGGGGAGCCGGCCGGCTCCCCCACGTCGATCCTCGCCGCCTTCGAGCGCCTCACCTCCGTGATCACCGAAGGTGAGATCACCACCTCACCCGAGCTGGACGACAAGCTGCGCAACACGATGCTCGACCGGTTCACCCGCAAGAGCTCGGTCGCGCCGGCCGAGCTTCTCGTCGTCTACCTCTCCGACGACCGCTGCTGGGCCGACTGGGTGGAGAAGGTCCTGGAGTCCGCCCACTTCCAGGTCTCCACCCATTGCGTGGACGCCTCGAACACCGCCGAGCTCCAACACCGGATCGATGACGCGGGTCGTGCCGTGCTGATCCTTTCACCCGCGTTCGTTCGCTCGCAGAGCTCCAACGACACGATCGGCGCCCTGGTAGCCGCCCAATCCCTGGGCCTCCACCAGCGGCTCACCACGATCCGGATCTCCGAGGTGCGTCCGTCCGCGACGCACAGCCTGCCTCTCACCCTCGACCTCGCCGGGCTGGAGGAGGAGCAGGCCCTCGAGCGGCTCCTGGACGCTCTCGACCAGCCCATCATCGACGCCGAAGACCGACCGCAGGCCTCCCGGTTGGACGTGCGATTCCCCGGTGGGCGCAAATCCGACCCGATCGTGTGGAACGTGGCTCCGCGCAACGCCATCTTCACCGGCCGCGGATCGGCCCTGGAGCAGCTCCGCGACCAGCTGCTCCAGCGGGGGCAGAGCGTGGTCGTCGCCCAGGTCGTGCCCCAGGCGCTGTACGGGCTCGGCGGTGTCGGCAAGACCCATGTGGCCCTGGAGTACGCGCACCGCTTCCGCACGGACTACGACGTGGTGTGGTGGATCAGCGCGGAGTACAAGGACCGCGTCAACTCCTCGCTCGCGGAGCTGGCCGGGAAGCTCGGGATGGCGGTCGGCGAGAGCGTGGCCGAGGCGGCGGCCGCGGCCCGTGACGCACTGCGCCGGGGCGATCCGCATCCTCGCTGGCTGCTCATCTATGACAACGCCGATGATCCCGCCGAGCTGAAGGACGACCTGCCGGAGAACGGCCATGTCCTCATCACCTCCCGGAACCAGGCGTGGTCGCACGTGGCGGCTCCGCTGGAGATCGACGTCTTCACGCTCGAGGAGAGCACCGCCCACCTCGAGCGGAAGGTCCCGAGGATCAACAAGGTCGAGGCGAAGGAGCTCGGTGAAGCGCTGGGATTCCTGCCGCTCGCGGTCGAGCAGGCCGGTGCCTGGCTGGTGAGCACCGGTATGCCCGCCCGGGACTATCTCGCCCTGCTGGAGGAGCAGACCGGGCAGGCTCTCGAGCTGGCTCCCGAGGGTTTCCCCGTGGTCGTCGCCAAGACGTGGTCCCTGTCCTTCAAGCGCCTGAGCGAGAGTTCCCCTGCGGCGATCCGCATGCTCCAGCTCTGCGCGTTCTTCGCTCCCGAGCCCATCTCGACGAAGATGATCTACAGCGACGAGATGGCCCGGCTGCTCAGCCACTATGACTCGACCCTGCGGGAGAAGCAGATGGTCGCCAAGGTGGTGCAGGAGCTCAACAGGTTCGCTCTCGCCAAGGTCAGCTACGGCGACAACACGATGCAGGTACACCGGCTCGTCCAAGCGGTCGTCAGCGCCCAGATGTCGGCAGAGGAACGCGCCACGGCCTGCCATGACGTCCATCGCATTCTCTGGGGGGCCAAACCCGCGCAGGAGGGCACGGACATGCCGACGGACGACCCGGCGAACTGGCCGGTGTTCGAGCAGATCCTGCCGCACCTCAACCCGTCACGAGCCGCCGAATGCCCCGAGGACGAGACCCGGCAGCTCCTCACCGACCTGGTGCGCTACCTGTGGAAACGCGGCGAGTTCATCCGCGCCCTGGAGCTTGGTGAAGCACTGTCGGCTCGCTGGCTGGAGACCTTCAGCGCCGATGACCAGCAGCTTCTCTACATGCGTTTCCAGATGAACAACGCGCTGCGCTCGCTCGGCAAGTTCGAGGCCGCTTATGCCGGTGACCACGAGGTCTACACCAAGCAGCGGGAGCTGCCGGACATCGGCCCCGACCATTCCCACACCCTGATGACGGCGGGGGGACTCGGTGCCGATCTCAACGGGCTCGGCCGCTTCCGCGAGGCCATGGAGCTGTACAAGGAGACCTACGACAGGCAGAAGGCCAACTTCGGCGAGGACCACCCGCTCACGCTGAGCGCGGCCAACAACGTCGCGGTCACCTTCCGCCTGCTCGGCCGCTACACCGACGCCCTGGCCATGGACGGCGACACCCTCACCCGCCGCCGCGCGGTCCTGGGCGAGAAGCACCCCCTGACGCTCTTCTCCGCCGAGAACCTCGGCCGCGACCTGCGCGACTGCGGGCGCTACCGCGAGTCGGTCGAGGAACTGCGCCGCGCTCACGCCCTCTTCGCGGAGGTGCTCAAGACCACGAACGCCACCGAGACACTGCGGACCGCCAAGAGCCTCGCGGTGTCCCTCCGCCGCCTCGGCCACTACCAGGACTCCAAGGCGCTGATGGAGGAGACGCTCAGGGGCTATCTGCAGCACTTCCCCAGCACACCGGAGCGTCCGTCGACCGAGCTCGCGCTGGCGAGCTGCCATGCCGCCCTCGGCGACGACCAGACGGCGAAGACCATGGCCCAGGCCATTCACGACTCCCAGCTCGACGATCTCGGCGCGGATCACCCGTTCACCCTCGTGACCGGCGCCAATCTCGTGGCGTTCCTGCGCGGGATCGGCGATCTGGAGGCCGCGGCCGACCTCGGGAGCCGGACGCTCACGGCGCTCCGCTCCAAGCTCGGTCCCGACCATCCCTACACACTGGCCTGTGCGGTCAACGTGGCCAACACCCTCGCCGATCAGGGTCAGCCGCAAGCCGCCGCCGACCTGGAACGGGAGACCCTGCGCCTGTTCAGGGACGTGCTGCCCCCCGATCATCCCGACACGCTCGCCTGCCAGGCGAACCTGTCGATCTCCCTGCGCCAGAGCGGCAAAGCCACGGAGTCGAACGATCTCCGCAACCGGACCGTCGACTCCCTGCGCCTCATCCTCGGCGAGGATCACCCACTGGTCGCCGACGCCAGAGCCCATCGCCGGATCGACGGAGAGATCGAGTTCCAGCCCCTGTGACCGTGCGCCAGCCCGGAGATGATGTCCGGCATGATGTTGAGCGCGCCGAAGTGCCCGCGCCCGGGCTGGATCACCACATGGCTGCCCGGGATGCGCGCACCGAGATTCCGGGCGTGACCGACGGGTGACAGATGGTCATCGGCCCCGTGCCATACGAGGGTCGGGACCCTGATGTCGGCCTGGTCGAAGCCCCAGGGTGCGACGAAGGCCAGCAGATCGTCGATCCAGCCGTCGGTCGACTGCCGGATGCCCTCGGTCCAGCTGCTGATGAGCAGGCTGCGGATGCCCGCGTCGTCGATCACCCTGCGATCCGATTCGGTGAGTTCGGCATAGAGTTCACGGACCAGCAGGTTCGGATCCCTCTGGAAGCGCTCGGCCTCGAGGCGGGCCATCACCGCTCTCGCTCCGCGCCTGGCCGCATGGTAGGCGCGCCGGTTGAACCCGGTCATCTGCTCCGACCATTCGCCGATGGAGTCGTCGGCGGTCTCGGCCAGTCCCACCAGGACGGCCACCCGGGTGACGCGGTCCGGCAGGAGCGCCGCACACGCCAGCGCGTGCGGCCCACCGCCCGAGCGGCCGAGCACCGCGAACCGGTCCAGGTGCAACGCGTCGGCGAGATCCGCGACGTCGGCGGCCACGTCGACGACCCGGCGTCCCGGCTGACGATCCGAACCTCCGTAGCCGGGCCGATCGAAGGCGATCAGCCGGACTCCCATCTTGTAGAGCACACTCGAACGCGGACAGGGGCCGAGCCTGCTTCCCGGAGTTCCGTGCAACAAGAGAACCGGTCTCCCGTCAGGCCTCCCGAACTCCGCGACGGCCAGTCGCCTGCCGTCACGGACCCTGACGATCGCTGTCAAAGACATTCTCCCGTCGGAGTCGGCAGCCGTCTCCAGGATGTCTCACGATCGCGGCCGGGGGAAGACGCCGAATGCTCACTGCGCTCCATCCGCGATCTTCATGAGGGTTACCATTACACGTGTAGCAGATGGAAGGCCAAGCCGGGGAGGTGCCAGGTGGCGCTCTCGAGACGTCCGCTGGGGCAGCTCGAAGCCGAGGTGCTCGCCGCGGTGGCGGCGGGCGGTCCGATCAGCGCAGCGGACGTGGTCGCGCGGATCCCGGGCGAACCGGCCTACACGACGATCAACACGATCCTCTTCCGGCTGCACGACAAGGGGATGCTCGCCCGTGTCCGGGACGGCCGCCAGTTCCTCTACCGGACGGCCGTCGACGAGGCCAGGGTGGTCGCCGACCGGATGCACGACCATCTGCGCCACGCCAGCGACTCGGGCAGCGTCCTGAACAGGTTCGTCCAGTCGCTGAGCCCGGAGGAGGAGCTGGAGCTGCGGCGGATCCTCGCCGAACGGGGTGCCGCGCCGTGATCTGGCTGACGTTCCTGCCCGCCGGGATCACCCTGGCGCTCGGCGTCCTGCTCGGCCGGGTCGGGCTGCCGCTGCACCCGGTCTGGACGGCGCGGGTGCTGTGCACCGTGGCCGCGATGACGGTCCCCGCGGCCGCCGGCACCCTCGGCTTCGTCGCGGTGAACTTCTGGGCGACCCTGGAGCCCGCCGCGGCCGGCCGGATGCCGGAATGGGCGCTGTTCGGCGACGACGAGCCCGTGCCGGTGCCGCTCGGGGTGGCGGCGATCGTGCTGCTGGTGGCCGGTCTCTGCGTGACGCTCCGGCTCGCGTCGCGGTGGGTGGCCGAGGTCAGGTCGGCCCAGGATCTCGCGCAGAGCCTGCTGGAGTCGGACGTGCCGATGGCGGTGTCGGTGCCGGGACGCCGCGGCGGGGTGCTGGCCTCGCGCGGGCTGTACCAGGTCCTCGGAGCGGCCGAGCTCGAGGTCGTCTTCCACCATGAGGCCTCGCATCTGCGCCACGGCCACCACCGCTACCTGGCGGCGGGCTCGCTCGCGGCCGGGCTGCTGCCGCCGCTGCGCCGCCTCAACGGGCGGATGCGGTTCTCGCTGGAGCGCTGGGCCGACGAGGACGCCGCCGAGGCCGTGGCCGACCGGGAGCTCGTCGCCCTGACCATCGCCAGGGTCGCCCTCCTGCAGCCATCGGGCGAGCCGGGGCCGCTGCCCGCGTTCGCCGACTCCGGCATCCTGCGCCGGGTCGAGGCGCTGATGGCCCGCGCACCGGGCCGCAACCCGGTGACGGGCCCCGTCAGCCTGCTGGGCACGGGCCTGGTGACCGGCGCGCTGGCGCTCACCGCGCTCCAGATCGACCACGCCTTCACCCACGCCTTCCTCTGACCGGCGGGGCCCTCCGGGACGGTCAGACGTTGACGCCGTAGTCCGAGGCGATGCCCGACAGGCCCGAGGCGTAGCCCTGGCCGACGGCGCGGAACTTCCACTCGGCGCCGTGCCGGTACAGCTCGCCGAAGACCATCGCGGTCTCGGTGGAGGCGTCCTCGGTGAGGTCGTAGCGGGCGATCTCGGCGCCGCCCGCCTGGTTGACGACCCGGATGAAGGCGTTGCGGACCTGGCCGAAGCTCTGGGAGCGGTTGACGGCGTCGTAGATCGACACCGGGAAGACGATCTTCACGACCTCCGCGGGGACGTTCGCCAGGTCGACCTTGATCGCCTCGTCGTCGCCGTCGCCCTCACCGGTGAGGTTGTCGCCGGTGTGCTCGACCGAGCCGTCGGGGCTCTTGAGGTTGTTGAAGAACA
Organism: Actinocorallia longicatena; assembly: GCF_039534125.1. Lineage (NCBI taxonomy): Bacteria > Bacillati > Actinomycetota > Actinomycetes > Streptosporangiales > Thermomonosporaceae > Actinocorallia > Actinocorallia longicatena. The sequence continues at coordinate 323,106 of NZ_BAAAUV010000003.1, forward strand.
CGAAGTGCGCGTCGCTGACGACCTTCCCCGCCTCGGTGCACAGCAGCGCGCTGGCGTCGAGGTCGAAGTCGGTGCCCGTCGTGCTGCGGGCGTCCCAGCCGAGGCCGACCAGGACCGCGGTCAGGCCCGGCGCCTCCTTGGACAGTGAGACGTTGCCGCCCTTGGCAAGGCTGACTCCCATGAACCCCTCCTCCGTGCGGACGGCCCGCCGTTCGGGCCGTCGCCTTCGAACCTACTGTCATGACCTACCCGAAGGCCGGATTGACCTCCGCGGCCTTGTCGTCGGCCTGCGCCCAGACGGTGCCGGGCGCGAAGACCGTGCCCCGGACGGCCTCGGCGGTGTACTTGGCCCGGACGACCCGGGTCATCTTCCGTCCGCCGTCCCCGTCGTGGGCGACGGCTCCGGTGACGATCAGCAGGACCGAGCCGTAGCGGGGCAGCCGGGTCCGCTGGACGAGCTGGAGGATCCTGACCGCGTCGGTCCTGGCGAGGCCGGGGGCGGCGGGATCGCCCGCCAGGCTCGTCACGGTCCAGCCGATGATGATCTGGTACTGGGCGAACTTGCGCCGCTGGACCCGCACGCCCGGCGTGCCGTGCCGCGCCGGATCGCTGATCTCGGTGGTGATCGCGGAGGCGAGGCCCGGCATCGTCTGGACGGGCCCCGTCGGCACCGGCGGGCTCGTCGCGGGCCGCTCGGTGGTCTCCGGGAGGCCGGGGGCCGTGACCACCGGGTCGGGCGAGGGCGTCAGCACCGTTTCCGGGCCCGCTTGCGCGGGATCGGCGCCCGCGCCCTCGACCCGGCCGCCGGAGCAGCCCGCCTGCGCCAGGCAGGCCAGGGCCAGGACGGTCGCGGTGACGACGATGCGCATGGAAATGGGTCCCCCTGTCGCTATTACGCCTGTAGTTTACGGACGGCCCGAGGTGCGCGAGCCGCAATGGATGAGAATGCCGGAATTACAGGTGTCGTAGCGCTTCTGGTAGCCTCCCGGCTCGTCGGCAGCCGTGCCGCGGTACGTGGATCGGAGTGCGGAGAGATGGCTCAGAGGTCGCGTGGTTCCGCGGTGGTGCGGGCCGTCAAGCGCAGGAGCGAACACCTCGCGGAGGCCCTCAGGCCCGCCCGCGGGCAGAACGACGCCGATCATCCGGCCGACCGGATCGGGGCCCGGCTGGTCGTCTCGCCGGTCTTCGTGGTGTCGGCGTCCGCGCGGGCCACGGAGGCGCTGGCCGAGCGGCTCGGCGCGCACCCCGAGATCGTCGCCCCGAAGGGCCTGCGGCTGGAGACGCTCAGCGTCGAGCCGAACCGGGACTACTCCGAGGCGATCATGGGCGCGCTCGGCCTCGACCGGGAGGAACTCGACCACCTCCTGTGGGACCGGGTCCTGCACCACGAGCTGGTCCGCTCCGGCCGGAGCGTGATCGTCGACACCAGCCCGGCCAACGCCCTGATCTGGCGGCGCATCCTGCGCGCGTGGCCGTCGGCGCGGTTCGTCTTCGTCACCGACGACGCGACCGGTGATCCCGCCGTCCAGGCCGCGCTGCACGAGGCCATGGGCGAGCTGAACGGCGTCGAGGTCTCGCACAAGGCGCTGACCGCGGACCCCGGCGAGGAGATCCGCCGCGTCCTGGCCCATCTCGGCCTCGCCTAAGGCATTCGCCCCTCCCCCGGCCCCGTGGAACGCACCCGGGGCCGTTTGCGTTGCACCGTTAGCCGGTTTCGGGGCGATTTGTCCGCTCCACCCGGATTATTACAGGTGTAGTTTTGTTGCGGACGCAAGCGGACGACGAGAGGGAGATCATGGCGATCACGCTGACCAAGGAAGACGGAGCCGCGGACCTGAACGGCATCACCCACCTGGTCGTGGGTGTGGCCTGGGACCCGTCGGCGGGGTCCAGCGGGGGCCTGCTGGGCATCGCGCGGCGCAAGAAGGGCGTGGACCTCGATCTGATCGCGGTGCTGATGCAGGGCGCCGAGCCGGTCCGGTTCGCCGGGCTCGACTCCCTCGACCCGCTCGGGAACGGCTCGGTCAAGCACTCCGGCGACGAGCAGACCGGCGCCGCGTCGGGCGACGACGAGACGGTCCAGGTCACCTTCTCCGAGATCCCGACCGCGATCACCTCCATCGTCTTCATCGCCAGCGCCTTCAAGCGCGGCAGCTCCTTCGACAAGGCCAACAACGTCTCGTTCAAGATCTACGACGCCACCGGCGGGAGCAGCAGCCAGGTGGCCGACATCTGGCCGTCGCTGCTGGGCTCCGACAACGCCAACGCCATCTGCCGTGCCTTCCGCAACGGCTCGCAGTGGCAGCTCGAGGTGCTGAACCGGTCCGGGAAGATCAAGCAGGGCGACCGTCAGGCCCTGATCAGGTTCGCGGTCCAGTAGCGCTAGCGCAGGACGATCAGCGGGACCGGGTCCTCGCGGTTCCAGCCCGGCGGGACCGCGGCCAGGGCGTCGGCGAGGGCCGCCCCGTTCAGGAACGCCGCCCCGTGCCCGCCCAGGACGCGGGCGGCGGCGCCCGCCCAGACGACCGGCAGCAGCCGGGTGCGGCCCGGCGTGACCGGGACCTCGCCGGTCAGCGGGAGCATCGGCAGCGCAGGGAGGCCGCGCCCCGCGAGCCCGGCCAGGAGCGGGGCCAGCAGGGTGTGGGCGGCGACCAGCGCGGCGTAGGGGTTGCCGGGCAGGCCCAGCAGCAGGCGCCCGTCCGGGAGCTCGGCGAGCAGCTGCGGATGCCCGGGACGGCAGGCCACCGTGTCGACGATCCAGCGGGCTTCGTGGTCGTGCAGCAGCCGGCGGAGCGCGTCGGTCGTGCCGACCGAGGTCGATCCCGTCACCACGATCACCTGGGCCTCGCCCGCTCCCTCGACGGCCTCCGCGAGCGCGTTCCCGGGGGCGTCCTCGACCTCGTGCACGCTGAGCGGCTCCCCGCCGAGCCCGGTGACCAGCGACGGAAGCGACGGCCCCAGGGCGTCCCTGATCCGGCCGGGACCGGGTTCCCCCGCCCGGACCAGCTCGTCGCCCGTCACCAGCAGCCGCACTCCGGGCCGCGGCCGGACGCGCAGAGTGTCGTGGCCGCAGGTCGCGGCCAGGCCCAGCAGGGCGGGGCCCGCGGGAGTGCCCGGCGGCGCCAGGACCGTCCCGGCCGCCGCGTCCTCTCCCAGCCGCCGGATGTGCCCGCCGGGCCTGGGGTCCGGGCCGGTCAGCAGGTCCCCGGCGCGTTCGGCGACCTCGACGGGCAGCACGGAGTCCGCACCCGGCGGCACGCAGGCCCCGGTGGAGATCGCGACGGCCTCGCCGGGGCGGAGCGGGCCGCCCGTCCAGACCGTCCCCGCCCTGACCGTCCCGCGGATCCGCCAGGGTCCGGGGCCCGCGACGCCGAAGCCGTCCATGGCCGAGGTGTCGAAGGCGGGCAGCGCCGTCCGGGTGACGAGCTCCCGGGCCAGGGTCAGCCCGGCGGCCAGGTCCAGGGGCAGGTCGACGGCCCCGAGCGGCCGCGCGGCGGCGTGGGCGAGGTGCCGGGCGCGCTGCCACGGCACGCCCCGGACATCGGACGGCGGTCCACCCACGGATGTCATGGGGGCCATCCTGCCCGCCGCGCCCCCGGCACCGCGCGGCCGGGTCAGCACTGCCAGACGCCGGCGCCGTCGGGGGCGCTCAGCAGGCGCCAGGCGCGCAGGGCGATCAGGTGGTCGAGCATCCGGTCGGGGTCGTGCAGCTCGGGACCGAAGATCTCTTCCAGCCGCCGGATCCGGTAGCGGACGGTCTGGGCGTGGACGTGCAGGCGGTCGGCGACGGCGCCCGTGCTGTAGCCGCATTCGAAGTAGGCCAGCAGGGTCTGCATGAAGACGGCGCGCTTGCCGCGCGGCTGGCCCGCCAGCGGGGCGAGCGTCCGCTCGGTCAGCCGCCGGAACAGGTCGGGATCGCTCATGATCATGAGATCGGGAACGTGGTCGATCGCCCGGACCGGGAAGTGCTCGCCGGGGGAGCCGGGCGCGAGCAGGTCGAGCGTGCGGCGGGCGAGCCGCAGGGAGACCTCCGCCCTGCCGGTGCCGACCGTGGGGCCGATCGCCGAGGGGCGCCCCTCCAGCATCCGGCGGAGGGACGCGGGCCGCCCGGGGCCCTCGGGATCGGGCACGACGAGGAAGCGGCCGGCCGGATGGAGGAGCACGTCGGCGGGCCAGTGGAGCGCGGACGCCGCCGGGGACTCCTTCAGGGCGATCACCGCGAGGCCCCTGGGCAGCCGCCAGCGGGCCCGGTCGGCGGCGAGGGCGAGCTGGACGCCGTCGGGGTCCGGCTGGAGCAGCAGGTCCAGCAGCGGCCGCACGTGGGAGGGCGGCTCGTCGTCGACGGTGGCGAGATATCCGGCCGTCGTCGCCTCCTTCAGGCCGGCGATGAGATCGAGCGCCCGCCGCATCAGGAGCCCGTTGGCCTGCGGGTCGGCGAGGGCGCCCGAGCGGGTCAGATGCCGGGTGAGCAGGTCGAAGGCCGTCCCCGTGGCGGCCTGCTGGGCGGTGCGGACCTCCGCCAGCGGGACGCCCTGACCGGCGCAGCGCGCGCCCATCCGCTGGAAGACGTCCTCGACATGGCGCTCGGAGAGCATCGCCGGGTCGAGGAAGAGGTCCATCGCCTGGCGGAGCGCGTGGCGCAGGCCGCGGAGGGGTGCTCCGTCCGCCGCCGTGGCGTCGTCGACCGCGGCGGCGATGATGCCGGGCACGGCCGCGCGCAGGGCGTCCGCCGCGAGCGGGGCCCGGGATCCGATGAGCGTTTCGGTCACGGCTGATGCCACCTCCGGTGGGCTGATGCGCCTAGGGCAACCGACACCAATGTCGGTTATTGAGACCTACTATGCGAAGGCCGCCGCGGGGCGTCAAGGGCCCCACGGCGGCCGGAGGAGACACATCTCGTTCAGCGTCTCGGGGCGAGGCCCTCCCACAGGAGCCACATCGTGGCCTCGACCAGGGTGGACCGCGGGACGTCCGGCTTCCGCATCCGCCACTGGGCCACCCCGTCGAGACCACTGATGATCAGCTCCACCATCGCCTCGGTCGCCATCCCGGTCGGGTCCGCGCCGATCCACTCGACGTCGGAGGCGAGCAGGGCCGTCACCGCGCTCAGCCGGGCGTCGCGGATCCCCTGCCGGACCGTGCTGACCTCGGGATCGTCGTCATCGGTGCGGTCGAACAGCAGATGCCTGGCGGCGGGCTTGTTCTCGGCGAAGCTGAAGTAGGCGTCTATCGTGCTCGCCATCCTCTCGCGCGGGGTCCCCGCGCTCATGATCCGGACCCCGATGTACTCGATCAGGGCCGCGTTCTGCTCGTGCATCACCGCCAGGAGCAGCACCCTCTTGGAGGGGAAGTGGTCGTACATCACCGTCCGGGCGACGCCGGCGGCCTTGGCGATCTCGCCCAGCGACGACGCGTGGTAGCCCTTCGCCGCGAAAACCTCCACCGCGGCCGCAGTGATCAACGCCCGGCGTTCCGGGGCCCGCATCCGGGTCTTGGGTCCTGGGTCTGTCACCTGTTCCGTCCCTCTGTGCTACCGTCGCGCCTACCGACATCATTGTCGGTTACATTACTCGCTGGTTGGAGTCGATCATGCATCGTCGGCACCTGTCGATCGGGATCGTCGGAAGCGGTTTCAGCGGGCTCGGGCTCGCCATCGAGCTCATGAAGGCCGGTTTCCGCGACATCACCCTCCTGGAGAAGGCCGGCCGGCTCGGCGGAGTCTGGCGCGACAACACCTACCCCGGTGCGGCCTGCGACGCACCGTCCCATCTGTACTCCTACTCCTTCGCCCCGAATCCCGGCTGGAGCCGGCGGTTCGCCGAGCAGCCCGAGATCCTCGCCTATCTGGAGGACTGCGCCGACGCCCACGGTGTTCACGAGCGGATCCGGTTCGACAGCGAGGTCGAGAGCGCCGAGTTCGCCGAGGCGACCGGCACGTGGACCGTCCGGCTGACCGACGGCACCCGCCTCGGGTTCGACCTGCTCGTCAGCGCCTGCGGCCAGCTCTCCAACCCCGCCGTCCCCGGCCTTCCCGGCGCGGAGTCCTTCACCGGCCCGTTCTTCCACTCCGCCCGCTGGGACCACGGGACGGACTTCACCGGCCGGCGTGTCGCCGTCGTCGGCAACGGCGCCAGCGCGGTCCAGTTCGTCCCCATCATCGCCCCCAGCACCAGCCGCCTGACCGTCTTCCAGCTCGAACCGCACTGGATCAGCCCCAAACCCGATCGCGTCTACCCCGCCTGGCGCAAGGCGCTCAACCGCCGGTTCCCCGCGATCCAGAAACTCTCCCGCCTCGGCATCTTCCTGTGGTTCGAGCTGCTCCTCAACCCCGCGCTGATCGCCCCGGCCGGGCGCAGGGCCCTCTCGGTCCACATCCGGGCCCTGTGCCGGTACGCCCTGCGCACCGTCACCGATCCCGCCCTCCGGCGGCGCCTGACCCCCGCCTACGAGCCCGGCTGCAAGCGCATCCTCACCTCCGACGACTACTACACCGCGCTCAACGGGCCCGGCGTGAGCGTCGTCGACTCGGCGATCACCGAGGTGACCGCCGACGGGGTCCGCACCGCCGACGGCCACAACCATCCGGCCGACGTCATCATCCTCGCCACCGGCTTCCGCTCCCAGGACTTCATGGCGCCCATGCGGGTGACCGGCGCGCACGGCCTCGACCTGAACTCCGCCTGGAAGGACGGCGCCCGTGCCTTCCTGGGCCTGGCCGTCTCCGGCTTCCCCAACTTCTTCCTCATGTACGGGCCGAACACCAATGTCGGCTCGGGCTCGATCGTCCACATGCTGGAGAGCCAGATCGCCTACATCGTCCAGGCGGCCCGGCTGCTGGCCTCGGGCGTCACGGTGATGGACCTGCGCGAGGACGTCCTGGAGGGCTTCGACGCCGCCGCCCAGCGGCGCCTGTCCACGACCGTGTGGAACCAGGGCGGCTGCGACAGCTGGTACCTCGACGAGCGGCGCCGCAACACCAGCAACTGGCCGGGCTCCATGACCGCCTACCGCCGGGCCACCCGGCGGCTCGACCCGGTGCACTACCGCCTCGTCCGGTAGACCGGCCCGCCGCGATTTTGGGTCGGCGGATTCGGGGAACTCCGGACGCCATGAAGGTCATGAGCGCCTGTGCCGCGGCCGGGCTGATGGTCGCCCTGACGGGCTGCGGCGGCGACGGAAGGCCCGGCGGAGATCACTGGAGGGCCGGTGACGGCGGGCGGACCGTCGTCATCACCGAGAACGGGGTCCGGCTGCGCGGAGTCTCCGGCGACCGGATCACGGTCGACGGCCGGGTGGCGGCCCGCTGGTCCCCGGGTTCCTCGACCCTCGACCTGCGCTGCCCGGAGAACGGCGCCGCGTGCGACCCGATGCCGGTCGTGAGCGTCCCGGCGGGCACCGCGGTGACGGTCACGGCCCGCAACGCGGGAATCGAGGCGAGCGGGCTGACGGGCTCCCTCGACCTCACGACCGTCAACGGCGACGTCGTGGTGGCGGGCCCCGGCGATGACGGGGCACCCCTCAGGCTGGCCACCCAGAACGGTTCCGTGCGGGTCGCCTCCCAGCGCGCGGCCTCCGTCGAGGCGCTGACCACCAACGGCGACGTCGTCCTGGGCTGCGCCACCGCGCCCGCCCGGGTCACCGCCACCACCGTCAACGGCTCCGTCCGCCTCACCCTCCCGCCGGCCGCCCCGCCCTACGCCGTCACCGCCGCGACCGAGCACGGCCGGACCAGCGTCACCGTCCCCACCTCCCCCTCCGCGGACCGTCACCTCACCCTGCGCACCACCAACGGCGACCTGACGGCCCTGTCCGGCTGATCCGGGAACGGGACGCCCTCATCCGGCGGCCGCTCCCTGGTCTCGGCTGCCGGGCCGTTCCCTCTCGGCGGGGCCTGACCCTGCGCGGGGCGAAGCTTGCCCGGCCGTTTACGCCGGGGACGGTCGCCTCGCACGCCTCCGGGAAGAACAGCGGATATCGCATCGGGTGGGGGGAGAGGCATGGCAACGATGCTCAAGGCCGAATCGGTGGGTCCCGTGGACGTCGCCGTGGTCGAGCTCGGCGGGGACGGCGTCGACCAGGAGGTCGCCGCGGCGATCCTCGATCTGCGCGACACCGGGACGGTGAAGGTCATCGACATCAGTTTCGTCGCCAAGTCGGCGGACGGCACGGTGACGATCACCGAGGTGACCGAGTCGAACGTCGCCGAGGTCTACCGCGGCCTCGTCGACGACGAGCTCGACCTCCTCAACGCCGAGGATCTGGAGCTGGTGGGGGCCGAACTCCCGCCCGGCTCGACGGCCATGGTGATGGTCTGGGAGAACACCTGGGCGTCCCGGCTCAGCGCCGCCCTGCGGAGGTCGGGCAGTCGGGTGCGGATGCTCGAACGCGTTCCCCGCCCGGTCGTGCAGGAGGCCATCGGCGCTCTCGAGGAGGACAAGTGATCAGAGGGGGCAGGGTCGGGCGTCCCGGCCTGATCGGAACGATGGCGCGGACGGCCGTCATCACCGGCACCGCCACGGCGGTCCAGGGCGGGATGCGCAACCGCGCCGCCCGCCGGTCGGCCGAGCAGGACCAGTACGCCTACCAGCAGGAACAGCAGATGGCCGACCGGATCAGCAGCCAGGTCCAGGCCCAGCAGCAGGTGCAGCAGCAGGCCGCGCCCGCCGCCGCGGCCCCCGACCGGGTCCAGCAGCTCCGCGACCTCGCCCAGCTCAAGGCGGACGGCGTGCTGACCGACGAGGAGTTCGCCGCGGAGAAGGCCCGCGTCCTCGCCACCTGATCGATCAGCCGATCCGCCGGCACCGGAAAGGGCCGCCCCGGATGATCCGGGGCGGCCCTTTCGGTTACAGGTACATGCCGATGCGGTCGCGGTCGGGGACGGCGTGCGGTCCGGCCTCGTCACCGATCGCGCGCATCCCCCCGAAGCGATCGGCCAGCTCGTCGTCGAGATCGTCGGCGAGGCCGGTCATGAGACTCAGGGCGATCATGAGGTGCTCCGGCTGGAACGGCCGGGCGAGCACCGGGCAGGACGCCCAGATCGTCCGGTCGGTGCAGTAGACGCGGCCGATCAGCATCCGCCGGGTGATCGCGCCGAGCGCCTCGTGCAGTTCCGGGTCGAAACCGACGTCCCGGACCAGCGGCGAGATCAGGTCGATCAGCGGCGGCTCGTCCAGGACCCGCAGGTAGACGATCGCCGACCCCGAGCCCACGCTCAGATCGGCCAGGGCGGCGGGGGCCGTCGCGAGCCCGTTGGCCGCCGCCCAGGCCGTGGTGATCGCCACGGCCTCGGCGTGGAGGCACTCGGGTTCGTCCGGGACCGCTGCCCCCACCTCAGGAACCGGACGGGCGGCCGGGCCGCGGCGTGGGGCGCTCCTGACGGTCCCCCAGCGGCGACGGGTCGGCGTCGGCCTGGAAGTAGGTCGCCTGCGCGCCGGCCTGGAAGGCCTCGGGAGCGTGCTGCTGGTTCAGCGCGGCCTGGAGGGCCTGCTGGTGCGCGAGCGCCGCGTGGTGGAGCTGTGGCTGGTAGGCGGCCTGAAGCGGCTGCTGCTGGGCGAGCGCCGCCTGCAGGACCTGCTGCTGGGCCACGGCCGCCTGCTGGAACTGCGGCTGCTGCGCCGCCTGCGCCTGGTAGGCCGGGACCGGCTGCTGGGCCAGCGCCGCCTGCAGAATCTGCTGCTGCTGCTGCGCGACCGCCGCCTGGTAGGGCTGCGGCTGGTAGGCCGCCTGGTAGGCCTGCGGCTGGTACGCGGCCTGGTAGGCCTGCGGCTGGTAAGCCGCCTGGTAGGCGGGGACCGGCTGCTGGGCCAGCGCCGCCTGCAGAACCTGCTGCTGCGCGACCGCCGCCTGGTAGGCCTGCTGCTGATAGGCCGCCTGGACGGCCTGCTGCTGCGCCATCGCCGCCTGAAGGACCTGCTGCTGCGCCTGGGCGGCCTGGAGCGCCTGCGCCTGCGGGTCGGCCGCGGCCTGAAGCGGCTGCTGCTGCTGCTCCTGCCCGCGTCGCTCCGGCCCCTGCGGGGTGGTGCCCTTCGCGGTGGTGTTCGGCATGACCGTCTCCCTGCGTGTGATGGATGAGTGACTCCGAGTGATGCACTCGTCGCCCATCGTAAGCACACTTGCCGACAAGTCTGTTAATAGGGGTGCATAGAAGGCATAAGCAATCCGAGCGCAACCCTTGCCGGAGCTTTCCGCTCCCGGCACGGCCGGGGCCCGGGGTCCGGGGTACGACACTTGCCATGCCTTCCTGGAAGCCGCTGAGGCGCGCCGCGTTCGTCGGAGCGCTCTCCGCCGCCCTACCTCTGCTCGGCGCGCCGGCGTACGCGGCTCCGGGTACCGTCGCGCCCGACCGTCCGACGCTCCGCCTCGGCGACTACCGGGCCGAGGTGCGCACCGTCCAGCGGCGCCTGCGCGACCTCCACTACGACCCCGGTGCGGTCGACGGCCTGTTCACCGAGGACCTGCGGGCCGCGCTGTGGGCGTTCAAGAAGATCAACCGCCTTCCCGTGACGACGGTCGTCGACGCACGGACCTGGACGGCGCTCGCCTCGCCCCGCAGGCCTCCGGCGTTCCGCCCCGAGGGCGGCGGGAACCGGGTGGAGATCAGCCTGCGCCGCCAGGTCCTGACCGTCTTCCGCGGGAACCGCCCGGCCTTCATCACCCATGTCTCGACGGGCTCCCGGCGCGCTTACTGCGAACGCGGCGGCTGCGGCAGCGCCATCACCCCGCGCGGCTCCTTCCGGGTCTACCGGAAGATCCACAAGTGGCATGTGGGCCCGCTGGGGGCGATGTACAAGCCGATCTACTTCCACGGCGGCATCGCGATGCACGGCTCGGTGCGGGTTCCCCGCAGGCCCGCCTCGCACGGCTGCGTCCGCGTCCCCCTCACCCAGGCCGCGAAGCTCTACCGCATGGTCCCGAAGGGCGCCCGCGTCTACGTGCGCTGAGCGACCGGAAGCTCCGCGTGGACGGTCCAGCCGCCGTCCGGGGCGGGCCTCCCCGCCACGGTGCCGTGCAGGCGGGCGGCGCGTTCGGCGAGCCCGGCGAGGCCCACGTGGCCGTTCGGCAGCGGGCTCTCGCGCACCAGCGGAGCGCGGCCGTTGGTGACGTCGAGGACCAGCCGGCCGGGCTCGCGGCGCAGCACCACCCGGACGGCCGCGCCCGGCGCGTGCTTGAGCGTGTTGGTGAGCGACTCCTGGACGATCCGGAACCCGAGCCGGTCGACGTCCTCGGGCAGATCCCCCAGCTCACCGTCCAGGACGAGCTCCGCCGGCATCCCCGCCTCCGCCAGCCGCCGGACCATGGCGGGCACCGAGGCGAGCGACAGCAGCTCCGCCGCGGCGGAGCCCTCGGCCCGTCCGCCCAGCGTGAAGACGATCTGCCGCAGTTCGGCGAGGGCCTGCCGGGCCAGTCTCCCGATCCGCTCCGCCCCCTGACGCCCGCCGTCCTCCGCCGTGACCGCCAGCATCCCCGCGTGGACCGCGATCAGGCTGAGCTCGTGGCCGAGGGAGTCGTGCAGTTCGAGGGCGAGGCGCCGCCGGTCATCGGCCCTGGCCCGGTCGAGCGCGGCCTCCCGCTCGATCCGCCGGGTGAGCTCCCGCTGCCGCTGGAGTTCGGTGCCGGCCCGCGCGGAGAACCCGACCGCGACGGGCGCGATCGAGGCGAGCAGGGACCCGGCGATCCGCGGCAGATGCTCCAGATCCCACTCGCGGGCCGTCCAGGGGTCGAAGCACAGCAGGATCGCGATCGCCAGCGCCGCCCACAGCACCGGACCCCGCCGCCGATGGTGCGCCACAGCGGCGACGGAGAAGAAGTAGACGATGACGACGGCCATGTCGAGGCGCGGATCGGCGGCGTCGGCGAGCACCGCCACGGCCAGGACCGCCACGGGGAACCGGTGCCGCAACGGCAGTGCCAGCGCCGCCAGCGCCACCCCTCCCGACCCCGGTCCCGGGTCCACGAACAGCGCCAGCACGACCGCGAGACCGGTGATGCTGACGTCCAGGACGACGATCCACGGACCGGGCTCCTCATGGTCCCTGAGCAGCGCTTCCCTGTACCGGCCCATCCACCGCACGCTAGGCCGCACCACCACCGCGACGCCCCGCGCCCCGTCCCCCTTACGGAGCCTTTCCCGGTGGCTGCCGCCCCTTGAACAACGCTCCGGGCCGCCGGATCACGGCGCCGCGGCCGCCGCGGCGAGGGTCAGCGCGCCGACGAGCGCCGCCCGCGGCCCCAGCACGGAGGCGCGGACCTGGACGCGGTCGCTGATCGCGGGCTGGGCGAAGCGGCGCAGCGACTCGCGGACGCCCTCCAGCAGGGGGTCCCCCGCGCTGGCCAGCTCGCCGCCGATGACGAGCATCGCGGGGTCCAGGGCGTTGCACAGATCGGACAGGACCCGGCCCAGCGTGCGGCCGGCGTCGGCGACGATGCGGGCCACGACCGGATGGCCGATCAGAGCGCTCAGCGACAGGTCCGCGGGCCGTTCGGCCTCGGGCAGCCCCGCCGCGACGAGCTGCCGCCACACCTCGCCGATCGAGACGACCGACTCCAGGCAGCCGCGCTGCCCGCACCGGCACTGGTTCCCGCCCTCCTGGACGAGCGTGTGCCCGATCTCCCCCGACGCCCCGTAGGCCCCGGTGTACCGCCGTCCCGCGAGGATCAGCCCGGCCCCGATCCCGTGCGACGCCTTCACGTAGATCAGGTCGGACACGTTCTGCCCGGCCCCGTGCGTGTGCTCGGCCAGCGCCGCCAGTTCGGCGTCGTTCGCGATGGCGACCTCCCCGCCGAGCCGGCCCGCCAGCTCCTCCCGCGGGCTGATCCCGGCCCAGCCGGCGAGGATGGTGGCCGACTGGATCCTGCCGGTCGCCTGGTTGATCGGCCCGGGGATCCCCGCCGCGGTCCTCCGCACCGACCCGGACGGCACGCCCGCCCGCTCCAGCAGGGCGGAGACCAGGATCGCGGCCTGGTCGAGCGCGTTGCCCGCCGAGGCGTCCACGTCGAGCGGCACCGAGTCCTCGGCGACGATCTCCAGCCCGGTCGTGGCGAGCGCCGCCGAGATGTGGGTGTGCCCGAAGTCGATGCCGACGAGATGACCCGGCGGCCTGCTCGGCGACAGCCGCGACGACGGCCGGCCGCGCCCCTCGTGGTCGGCGGACTCCCTCTCCTGCACGAGCCCCTCGGCCAGCAGGCCCCGGACGATCCCCGCCACCGTGCTCGGTGCGAGGCCGGTCCTGCGGCTCAGTTCCTGGCGGGTGGCGGGAAAGGACTCGTTCAGCGCGTCGAGGAGCATCCGCCTGCTGCGCTCGAGCCGCTGGTTCGGTGTGGGGGGCACCCGCCGATCCTAGCGAATTTGAATGTTAAACACACTAATTATTTCCTATTAAGAGTGTTGACCGGAGACTTTTCGGACCTCTACCGTCACCGAAATGGAACGCAAGAACGCCGAGCGGCGGAGAAGGCTGACGGGGCTGTTCGCCCTGACGGCGGCCGTCGTCGTCTCCGGCGGCATCACCACGGTGCCCGCACAGGCCGATGACCCCACCCCCGCCCCCAGTGCCCTCACGGCCGTCGCCGCCGACGGCGCGCAGACCGCCGCCTCGCCCGACGGCGAGGTCCAGGTCGCCGTCACCACCGTCGCCGGACGCCTCACCTACGGCGTGACGAGCCATGGAAGGACCCTCGTCGGCGCGTCCGGCCTCGGCTTCGACCTCGCCGGGCGGCCCAGCCTGACCCAGGGCATGGCCATCGACTCCGTCGAGCGGCGCACCATCGACGAGACGTGGAAGCCCGTCTGGGGGACCTCCAGCAAGGTCCGGAACCACGCGAGCGAACTGACCGTCCATGCCGTCCAGGCGAGCACCGGATTCCGGCTCGACCTGGTGTTCCGCGTGTTCGACGACGGTGTCGGCTTCCGCTACCGCTTCCCCGGCCAGCCCGGCCTCGACGCCTACACCGTCACCGCCGAGCAGACCGAGTTCGCCCTCGACCCCGCCGCGCGGAGCTGGTCGATCGCCGCGGGCAAGACCTGGTCGGCCGACGAGCAGCACTACCGCGACCTGCCGCTGTCGGGCGTCGCCACCGCGCAGACCCCGATCACGGCCGCCCCCGCCGCCGACTCCTACGTCGTGGTGCACGAGGCCGACCTGACCGACTACCCGAGCATGACCCTGAAGGCGGTCTCCGGGCGGCCCGGCACGTTCTCCAGCGACCTGATCGCCCTCCCCGACGGCACCAGGGCCAAGCTCAGCGGCGAGTTCTCGACCCCGTGGCGCACCCTGACGATCGGGCGGCGCCCCGGCGACCTGGGCGAGTCCCACCTGATCGAGAACCTCAACGACGCGTGCGCGATCTGCGACGACACGTCCTGGATCAGGCCCGCGACCTACACGGGCGTCTGGTGGGAGCTCCAGCGCCGCCAGACGACCTGGAACTCCGGGCCCAAGCACGGCGCGACGACCGCCCGGGTCAAGCAGTACATCGACCTGGCCAAGGCGGCGGGCGCGAAGTTCGTGCTGGCCGAGGGCTGGAACACCAACGCCGGAGGAAGCTGGGCGAACCAGGACTTCCTGACCCCACAGGCCGACTTCGACCTGCCCGAGATCCTGAAGTACGCCGCGGACAACGGCGTCGGGTACATCGCGCACAACGAGACCCGCGGCGACGTCGACTACTACGACAAGAACATGGAGAAGATCTTCTCCGCGTACGAGGCGCTCGGCATCCACGCCATCAAGACCGGCTACGCCACGAAGTTCCTGCTCGGCGGCGTCAACCGCAGCCACTACGACCAGGAGGCCGTCCGGCACTACCAGCGGGTCATCGACACCGCGGCCCGGCACCGCATCACCATCGACGCCCACGAGGCCATCAAGCCCACCGGGCTGGCGCGCACCTACCCGAACATGATGACGGGCGAGGGCGTCGCGGGCATGGAGATGCAGAACTACATGGGCGCCAACGGCAACCCACCCGCGCAGGCCACGATCCTGCCCTTCACCCGGTTCATGGGCGGGCCCGCCGACTACACGCCGGGCGTCCTGAACGTCCTGTGGGACCCGTCGAAGCAGAACACGCGCGTCCAGACGACCTCGGCCGCGCAGCTCGCGCTGTACCCGACGTTCTTCAGCCCGATGCAGATGCTCGCCGACACCCCCGAGAACTACGCCGCCCACCCGGGCTTCGCCTACCTCAAGGACATGCCCGCGACCTGGGACGAGTCGCACGTCCTGGACGGCGTCATCGGCGACTACACCACGACCGCCCGGCGCAGCGGCGACACCTGGTACCTCGGCGCGATCACCGACGAGAACGACCGGACCCTCCAGGTCCCGCTGTCGTTCCTGTCCGGCGGCACGTTCGTGGCCGAGACCTACGCCGACGCCCAGGACACGACCTGGAAGGGCGACCCGCTGCCCGTCGAGATCCGCAGGACCCTGGTCCGCTCCTCGACCCGGCTGTCGATGTCGCTGGTCGCGGCCGGCGGCCAGGCCGTGAAGATCAGGCCGGCGACCGCCGCCGAGACCGGCTCACTGCCCTGGTACACCGCGCCGCGCGCCTCCTACGGCACCCCGAAGGCCGTCCTGGACCCGGCCACCCAGCGGCTGACCGTCACGGCGGAGATCACCAACGGCGGCAGCACGGTCGCCGAGTTCCCGATCGTCGCCTACCTCGACGGCCGCACCGCCGGTGAGGTCCGGCGGGTCCGGGTCGCGGGAGGCGCCTCCCGCACGGCCGAGTGGACCCTGCCCGCCGCCGAGGTTCCGGACCGGGACTTCCGGGTCGCGGCCGGAGCACCGTCCGGCGAGCGCGGCGACGCGGTCGTCGTCCCGCAGACCGGCTCCCTGCTCGGGCTCGTCCGCGAGCTGCGGAAGTCCGGCGGGATCTCCTCCTCCGCGATGGCGCTGCTCCAGCCCGCGCTCGACCGGGCCGAGACCCTGCTCCGCCAGAACGACCCGGCCGGACGCCTGCTCGCCCTCCAGGAGGTGCGCCTCTCCCTGTACGGCCTTCCGCTCACCGAGGTCACCGCGCAGGCCCGCGCCGCCGTCGACGACCGGCTCACCCTCGTCCTCGGCGGGCCGGAGGCGCTGTTCTCCCTGGCCCTGAAGGTCCGTCTGGCCTCGGACGCGGGCTCCCTCGACGAGGGCCTGTCCGCCTCCCTCGTCACCGAGGCCCGGAACGCGATCACCGCCGCGGCGGCGAACGACCCGGCCACGATGCGCGCGGCGCTCGCCCGCTTCACCGCCCTGGTCACCGCGGCCCCGCTCGCCCCCGAGCTCTCCGCCGACCTGCTCTCGGTCAGCCAGGTGCTCGCCGTCGGACCCCGCAGGATCGAGGCGGAGACCGCGCAGCTCGTCAGCGGCGCGTGCCTGCGCACCGACCACACCGGCTACACCGGAACCGGTTTCGTGGCCTGCCTGAAGACCAAGGACAGCGCGGTCCGGTTCGCCGCCCCCGCTCCCGCCGACGGCCTCTACAAGATCACTTTCCGCTACGCCAACGGGATGGGCGCGACCCAGACCATGACCGTGTCCACGGGCGCCGAGCAGGTCCGCCTCCAGCTCCCCGCGCTCGCGAACTGGGACACCTGGGCCGACCGGTCCCAGAGCCTCCGGCTGGCCGCGAACACCCCGCTGACCTTCGTCTACGGACCCGGCGACAACGGCAACGTCAACCTCGACTCGATCACCGTCGACCCCGACCCCGGCGTCCTGCACCGCTGACACCGGACACCACGATGCCCCCGCCGTCAGGCGGGGGCATCGCCGTTCTCGGTGGAGGCCCACGCCGGCGGACGACGCCCGGGGTGGTGCCGGTCCGCTCAGGGGACGATGTTGATCAGGCCGCAGTCGACGTTGCCGCCCATGCCCCCGGGGCTGCCCACGCCGTTGAGGTAGCTGATCGAGGCGATGATCTGGTACGTGCTGCCGCCGGGTGAGGCCGGCAGCCCGCCCGGCACGTTGATCGTCTCGGTGTAGACCCCGTTGCCCGGGGTCAGCGCCACCTCGCGCGGCGGGTTGGGGAGGTAGCCGTCGCCCGGGCCGCCGACCTCGTCGTGCAGGACCCGCAGCAGCCACTTGCCGCAGATCATGGGAACGGCGGTGCCGCTCAGCTCCCACTCGTACTTGATCGCGAAGTCCTGGTCGGCCTTGATGACGTTCCCGGGCGGGTTGCCGTTGACGTCGACGACCTCGGCCCGGATGAGCCCGGAGAGGGTGGTGAGCGCGAAGCCCGGCGGGATCTGGAAACTTCCGTTGGCCATGTGACCTGCTCCCTTTCGCTGGTGGAGCCCATGACGCTAGGCGAGACGCGTTCACCGGCGCCTCGGGGTCCGCCCCGGGGATTCCCCCGGCGCTCGACCGTCACTGTCCGGCGGTGGCGAAACGGGCGGCCAGCTCGGCCCGATTGGCCAGACCGAGCTTGGTGTACACGTGGCCCAGGTGATATTCGACCGTTTTGACGCTGAGCATCAGCTCCCTGCCGACCTGCTGGTTACCGCGCCCGGTCGCCACCAGCCGGGCGACGGCCAGCTCCTGCGCCGTCAGGTTCCAGCGCAGCTGGGCCGGGTCCACGGCCCTCCCGCAGGCGATGAGCTCACGTTCGCACTGCTCCTGGTAGGGGGCGGCGCGCAGGGCGGCGAAGGTTCGGTGGGCGGCCTCGAAGCGTTCGGCGGCCGCGTTGCGCGAGCCCTTCCGGCGCAGGAAGCCGCCGCAGGCGAGCTGCAGCCGGGCTCGGTCGAAAGGGGATCCGTTCCTCTCGCAGTGGTGCAGGCCCAGCTCGAACGCGCGCAGCGCCTCCGCGTCGTCTCCGGACGCGGCCAGCAGGATCCCCTTGGCCCGGTAGACGCGGGCGAGCGCCATGTGGTGCGTCCGGGCCAGCGCGGCGCGCTCGAACGGTGCGAGGACCGCCAGCGCCCGGTCGAGTTCGCCGACGACGGTCAGCGCGTCGGAGAGCAGGTCGCGCCAGTCCAGGAGCCCGGGCTCCTCGAGCCCGTCCCCCTGGTCCAGCTCCAGGAAGGGGGTCAGCACCTCGATCAGCCGCTCCGGATTCCCGCGCGAGGTCTCCAGCCACGCCTCGGCGACCGCCACGTAGAACCGCGACGCGACGAGTTCCCTGGTGACCCGCCGTCCCTGCGCGATCTGGTGCTCCGCGGTCTCCCAGTCTCCGCGTTTGGCGGGCACGAGCGCGGCGAGCCCGAACGCCCCGCCGATCATCCAGAGCTGGTCCCCCTCGACGGCGAGCGTGGTGGCGATCTCGCTGTGCACGAGCGCGTCGTCCCAGTCCCCGGCCAGGTGCAGGGCATGGCTCATATGGGCGTGGACGACCACGCGCTGGTAGGCGGACAGATGATCCGCGCATCGCAGCAGGCCGCGCAGATCGTCGACCGCGCCGTCGAGATCTCCCGTCCACAGCCGCACCGTGCCACGGCCCACGAGCAGGTCCCGGTCCTCGCGGGTGCCCGCGGCGGCGGGCGGCAGCCCGGCCGACGAGTGCAGCGCCTCGGCCGGGGAACCCGTCGCCGCCAGCGAGAGCAGCCGGATGCCCCGCACGATGCCGGAGTCGAAGCCGGTCGCGGGGCCGGCGAGCGCCCGCTCCGCCCAGACCGCCGCGAGAGCGCTGTCGCCGGTCATCATGGTGAGCATCGCGAGGTGTTCGGCCGTCCGGCAGGCGAGCCGGGGATGGACCCGCAGGTCGGTCCGGTTCCAGGCCTCGGTCAGCAGCCGGGTCGCCTCACCGCTCCGGCCGGAGACCTGCGCCAGCAGCCCGTGGGCGAAGGCCCAGATCTCGGGAGGGCTGCCCGAGGGCAGGGTCCGCTCCAGTTCACAGGCCTCCTCCACTCGCCCGGAGTGCACCAGCGTGTAGATCGCCTCACCGATGAAGCGGCCCTTCCGCTCCTCCTCCCGCTCCAGCCGCGCGGCATGGATCAGGTGGGTGCCCGCGCTGGACCAGTGCCCGGTGCGCTGCTCGTCGTGGGCCAGGGTGACGAGCTCGTCCGCGAGGGCGGAGGACTGGCCCGTGGTCGCCCGCACCCGGTGGTGGAGCCGCTGGGGCTCGGACGTCGCGAACCCGGCCGCCCGCGAATGGAGCCGGTGCCGGCTCGCGGGACCGATGCCGTTGTAGATGGCGGCCTGGACGAGCGGATGCGGGAACGCGGCGGAGAGCCCGCCCTTGTCCGGACGTTCCTCCATGAGACCCGACCGGGTGGCCTCGTCCAGGGCGGCCAGCGGGTCGTCGCCGGTGAGCTCGGCGATCCGGTCCACCGCGGCCGGTGTCGGCAGCACGCTCGCCGCGCTGATGAAGGCACGGGCGGCGGGACCGCAGTCCGCGAACCGGGTCAGCACCAGCGAGGCGTGGCCGGGAGGGGCGGGCAGCGGCCGGGCGAGGTCGTTGAGGACTTCGGCGGGGAACCGTTCCATGAGCTCCCGGGCGTGCAGCGGGTTGCCCTCGGTGAACGCCCGCAGCCGGACGGCCGCCGCCCCGCTCAGGACGAGGCCGCCGATGCTCCGCCCGAACCTGCGCAGCTCCCCCGCGGGCAGGCCCGCCAGCCGGAGCCGGACCGTCCGGTCGTCCTCCAGCAGCCTGCGCAGACCCGTGGGGATGGAGAGGGCTCCCAGGTCGCGCGCGGTGATGATCGTCAGCACCCGGTCGGCCCGCAGCCTGCGGAGCATGAAGGTGAGCGCCAGCAGTGAGGCGGTGTCGACCCACTGCACGTCGTCCAGGACGATCACGAGGGGGACGGTCGTCCTGGAGCCGTCCGAGCCGTTCCAGCAGGTCCATCCCGGTGGCGATCGGGTCGCGTTCGGCGGGGCACGGCTCCTCGATGAGCTGGGAGACGACGCCATAGGCCAGCCGGGTCTCGTTCTCGTCCCCGCTGGCCCCGAGCATGACCAGATCCGGTCTACCCGCAAGGAAGCGCCGGATCAGCGTCGTCTTCCCGATACCGGCGTCCCCGTGCATCAGCACCAGGCGCGGGACTCCGCCCCGGACATCATCGAGGACCGCGGAGAGCCTGGTCAGCTCGTCGGAACGGCCCACAAACGCTGCTGCCATCCCCCCATCCTGCGGCCTCCCCGATGCACCTGCCAGGTCACGTCGCCCTACCCCCAGGGGAATTCCCAGAGCCGGTCCCCTGGGTCCTTGACTTCGCCGTCCCGGGCGCCGGGACGGGGTCAGCAGGCCGCTGCGGTTCCGGTGGTCCGGCAGACGGGACCGTGCGGCCTGGGCTTCGGCTTGGGCTTGGGTTTCGGGGCCGGCTTGGGCGGGGCGGGCTTGGTGATCGTCACGGTGGTCCGGCAGGGCGGTGTCGCGGACGGGCCGGTCGTGCAGGTTCCGCCCGGGATCGACAGGGTGACGCCGTTGAGGAGGGTGCCACCGGCCCTGCGGGCGGTGACCGAGTAGGTGATCGTGACGGTGGCCTCGTCGGTGAGCGGGCCCGTCCAGGTGAGCTTCTTCCGGCCGACGTCGACCACGACCGTGCCGCTGGTGGCGGTGGCGTCTCCGTTGTAGACGGCCCCCGCCAGGACACTGGTCAGATCGTCGGTGAGGGTGAAGGCGGGCAGGTCGAAGCCGCTGCGGTTACGGGCGGTGATCTTGTAGTCCACGCGGTCGCCCGGGTCGACCCTCACCGGGACGGCGGTCTTGCCCAGCTCGACGTCCGGCCGCAGCGGAGCCACGTTGATCGTCACCGACGACTTGTTGGAGTTCACCGTCCGGTTCTGCGGATCCTTCCCCGTCGAGGTCGCGGTGTTGGTGAACTCTCCGGTGTAGGAGTCCTGCACGGTGATGGTGTGGCTGCCGGTGCACGACATCGACGAGCCGGGCGTGCCCGCCGCGGTGAGGACGGTGCGCGGGCAGGACACGTCGGTGAAGTGCGGGTCGTTCACCCCGACGCCCGTCAACGGGACCTCGCCGGTGTTGCTGACGACGAACTCGTAGTCGATGACGTCGCCGACCTGGTAAAGAGCCTGGATCCCGATCGCGGACTGCTTCTCGGCGAGCCGCTTGACGATGTTGAGCTGACCGAGCGGATCCAGCGACTCGGCGGTGAGCCCCCGGATGAGGTGGGTGTCGATGAGCCCGCCGGTCGAGCCCGAGAAACCGAACTTGTAGGTCGGCGGCGCCTTGTCGGTCATCTTGTAGGAGATGACCTGCTGGAAGCCGTTGCCGTCGTTGAAGTCGATGTCGACGGTCACCATCGGCCGGTCCTCGGCGGTCAGGGTGATCCGCACGGTCCGCTTCGCGGGATCCGGGACGATGGTTCCGGGTTCACGCAGGTTGCCGGGAAGGGTCGTGACATATCCGGACGGCTTGGAGGCGTCGGGGGTCATGGTCGAGGCGAGGAAGCAGTAGCCGAAGTCCCCCTCACCGGGACCGCGCAGGGTCACGGTGTTGGTGACCGGTTCGGTGATGCTGATCGGGGACCTGCGGTCGTCCGGGCAGCCCTGGCCGCGCAGTTCGCCGTCGTTGGCGAAGTTTCCGTAGGCGTCCAGGCCGACACCCAGGTAGCCGCCCTCGACGCCCGGGTCGAGGTTGCGCTGGGCGTAGCCGAGCGACCCGCCGTCGGCACCGGCCTTGGTCAGGTCGACCGCGCCGTCGACCAGGAAGAACCCGATCCCGTCGGCGCCGTTGCCGCCGTACTGGAACTGCTCGAAGGTGACGACGAGACCGCCGTTGCCCGGCAGCGGCCGGTTGTAGAGCAGCCCGCCGACATGGTAGTTGCCGTTGTCGGTGAGCTGGAGATAGCCCGGCTGCACCCCGGGTGGCGGCACCGGCGGCGTCTGCTGGGTCATGAGATCATCACAGGGCCCCGTCGTGGACTGCCCGGCGGGCGGCGGCCCCGCGGCACCGGTCAGGCACACCGTGTCGAGCGGCAGGAAGCCGGGGTCGGCGATCGAGCCACCGGTGAAGGGCTCGTTCAGCAGCAGCGACCCGCTCTGGGCTGCGGCGGCGCCGGGGACCGTCAGGAGCGCGGCGGCGAGAACACCGGTCAGCACCGTACGACCAAAGATCATGACCGCCAGGCTAGGCATCCCCCCGCCAAGGCGCTCCCCACCCAGGGTCAAGGTCCACCTTGGCCTCAGGCCAGGGCGCGGAGGCGGGCGGTCTCCTCGCGGGCGTGAAGGACGTCCGGGGAGTCTTCGCCGCCGGAGAGCGCCAGCTCCTTCGCCAGGTCGTCGGCCGAGGCCAGAACGTGCCGGGCGGTCCGCCGGTGGCGGCGGTCCGGCTGGGCCTTGAGATGGGCGCGGCGGGCCTCGCGGTCGCCGGACGCGGCCCTCACCTCGGTGTCGGTCAGCAGTCCCGAGGCGGTCTCCGGGGCGAGGATCGCGCGGATCCACGCCTTCTCCTGCGGGGCGGCCAGCCGGAACGCCAGCCACAGGACGGCCAGGTCGACCACGACCATGAGCCCCATCAGGATGACCGGGCCCGCCTCACCGAACAGCACCGTGCCGAGGGCGGCGGCATCGTCCCAGCCGCCGTGCAGGAAGAGCGCGGCGACGACGAACAGCAGCCCGCGCAGCCGGTGCCCGGGGCCGCCCCTGCCGAGCAGCCACATCAGCCCGGCGCAGAAGACCGCGCTGAACAGGACGTGCCCGGTCAGCCCGGCCAGCCCGCGCACCGCGACGATCTTCCACGCGGTCGCGGCCTGGTCGAGGCCGAAACCCGTGGCGGCGTTGTTGTAGGCGTACAGGACGTCCTCGAAGATCTGGAAGCCCAGACCCGCGAAGGCACCGATCATCAGGCCGTCGTAGGGGCTGCGCACGACGCGCGGAGCCAGCCCGATCAGCAGGACCAGCGCGGTGGCCTTGGCGGTCTCCTCGGTGAACGGGGCGGTCAGCCCGGCCCCCCAGTCGCCCGCCCAGCCGTATCCGAAGTTCTTGCCGTACAGCGAGAGGATCGCGGTGTTGGCCGGGAGCGCCATCCAGAAGGCCGAGGCCAGCGCGCCCCAGGCGAACGCCACGGCGAACAGCTTCGGCGGCAGCGAGGTGTACCGGTTGTGGTGGCCCAGCAGGAACAGCCAGGGGATCGTGTACAGCGTGAACGCGACGATCCCGATGCCCAGGCCCGTCCCGTAGGCGCCCACGCCGACCGCGAAGTAGCGGATCAGGTGCGTCGCGCCGATGCCCAGGCCCCACAGCAGCAGCCAGAAGCAGGCGTTGCGCGGTTGCACGATCCGGAACGGCTCACCCCATCCCGAGGCCTCGATGGCCAGGCGGCGCCCGGCGGCCAGATCGTCGGCCGGTTCGCGGGCCGGGTGGCCGGCGGTCGCGGTGCTCACGGCGTCGCCGCCTTCCCGGTGAAGCGGATGCTGCGGATCATCCGTTCGATCCGCCCGGCCTGCTCGGCGAGCTGCCCGTCGCCCGTCGCGGCGACCGACAGGCTCATGCCCCGGCCGTCGTGGAAGGTGAAGGCGGCCAGCAGCCCCTCACCCGAGGTGCTGGTGTAGCGCTCCAGCACTCCCACGTTCCCCTCCGCGGTCTCGACCGGCACGGGTGGCGCCGTGACCGTGAAGCCGGGCTGGTTCGACGTGCGCTTCTGGGTGTGGTTGACCTGGTCGAGCAGCGCTTCGGGCGTCCCGTCGAAGGTGTCGACGCGGATCAGCGCGGTCACCCCGCCCCCCGCGACGGACGCATCGGCCGCATCCTCCGGGACGGGCAGGGTCGTCTTCTCCCCCACCTTGATGCCGGCCAGCACCTCCCATCCGGCGGGCGGCGCGATCGTCAGCCCGCCGCCGAGGTCCAGCCGGTCGCCCGGCCGCACGATCTCGTTCACGGCCACCGCGTCGTCGATCCGCGGCAGGACCACCGAGAGCAGGAGCCCCACGCACACGACCACCGCCGCGGGCAGCAGGCTCCGGCGATCGAGCCCCCACCAGCGGTACTCCACGGGCACCCGGCTCGGTGAGATCCGGTGCCCTCCCCCAGGACCGACCATGATCGAAGACATACCCGTCCCCGCCCGGGCGACGCCCGCGATCTCGCTGTCCGGGTCCCGGCCCGCCGTCAGAGGGCCGGGACCCGGCGGGATCAGCTGTTGGGGATCACTGCGGCATAGGGCAGGCTGCCGCTGGGGGCCAGGACCGTGTTGGCGTAGGTGCCGCAGGTCGCGAGGTCGTCGGAGTCTGCGCAGTAGTAGGAGGAGGTGTGGGCGCCGGTGGCGAGGTCCCTGGCCCAGACCGAGGCGAACGCGCGCAGCCGGGCGGTCTGCGTGGAGTTCGGCGAGCAGAGCGCCCCGGCGACCCCGATGACGTCGGTGTTCTCGCCCTCGGAGTCGATGTGACAGCTGCCGCCGGTCGGCGAGCCGAGCACGTACTTGGTCCAGATGAGCTGGATGCCGACGAAGTCCGCGCCGAGATCGGCGAGCGCGCCGAAGGAGTTGTTGAACAGGTTGATGACGCTCGGCCTGGCCGCGATGCTCAGGACCGGCCGGGTGCCGCCGGCGGAGACGGCCTGGAGGTTGGCGGTGAAGCCGTCGCTCGCGACCGGGTCGAACAGGATCGCGCCCTTGAACCCGGCGTAACCGGCGTCGGCCAGGCGCTTGCCGACCGCGGAGGCGAAGTGGCCGCCCGCGGAGTGGCCGCCGACGATGTACTTGACCGGCAGGGCCCGGCCGGACGGCGGGGTGAGGGTGCGGGCGGCGAGGGCGTCGCCGAGGGTCGCGGCGAGCCCCGCGTTGCCGCCGGTCATGTCCGCGTTGACGCAGAAGACCATGACGCCCTGCTCGGCGATGGCCTTGCTC
This sequence comes from Actinocorallia longicatena, assembly GCF_039534125.1. Classification (NCBI taxonomy): domain Bacteria; kingdom Bacillati; phylum Actinomycetota; class Actinomycetes; order Streptosporangiales; family Thermomonosporaceae; genus Actinocorallia; species Actinocorallia longicatena. The sequence continues at coordinate 347,835 of NZ_BAAAUV010000003.1, forward strand.
GTGTTCCGCAGGTTGCCGCAGCCGCGGCTGAATCCGTGCTCGACGAGCATGAGCGCGGTGGCGGTGCCGTTCGGGAAGTACCAGTCCGTGCTGTAGGAGGTGCCGCCGATCGAGATCGACTCGTTGACGCAGCTGCTGCCGGACGACGAGTAGTTCTTGCACGTGACGGCCGCCTGCGCCGCGGGGGCCGCCACGACCAGGGACGCGACGAGCGCTCCCAGGGCCGTGACCACGGCGGAGACGATCCTGCGCTTGCTGTTCTTCACTTGTCTCTCCTGCTGTCGGAGCTGAGGACGGAACCGGCGACCTTCGCGCCAAAAGGAAACCGCGTTTCGCACAGTAAGACGCTGTTCCCATTTTGGCAATCCCCGTGGGGCATCTGACCGCCCCCGGTGAACGCTTCGCCTCCCGTTCGGCAAGTGCCGGTCGTCAGGCGTTCCGAGAACGACGACACGGCGGCGGTGCTGCGGCACGCCCTGACGCTGCTCAATCCCCGGCAGCGGGAGATCTTGGCCCTCGTCGCCTGGGAGGACCTGACCGTCGCCGACGCGGGGCGGGCGATCGGCGTCCCCCCGGGCACGGCCCGCCGCCATCTGCACGAGGCCCGCACGGCCCTGCGACGGGCCGTCAAGGCGAGGGCCGGCGGCGAGGACATGTTCAAGCGCGACATCGCCGCCGCCCTCTACGCCGTGAAGGGCGACCTGGCCACCGCCCGCGACCGGCTCGCCGTCTCCAACCTCGCCCCCGGCGCGGACCCGCGCTCCGACCGGGCGAGGATCGAGAAGCTCAAGGCCATCGCGAAGGCGCGCGGCGAGAAGTACACCCCGCCCGCGCCGCCGACCGCCGAGCAGCGCAAGGAGATCACCGACAACCACATCTGGACCAACGCCGTCGACGCTCCGATCGCGGCCCCCGACAATCCCCAGGTCCGCGCCGGAGTCCTGCGCGTCATGGCGACGATGCCCAGGGTCAAGGTCACCGAGACCACCACCGCGGGGCGTCCCACCCTGACCCTGACCGACTCCTGGACGGTCAACGGCGGCCAGGTCGAGACCCTGGTCCTCGACGCGGCCACGGGACAGCCCGTCGCCCTGTCCAGCAGCGGCTCGGACGTCCCCCCGGTCACCGTCTACCACCGCACCTCCCGCGTGACGCTCGCGGACGTCGAGGCCGGCCGCTTCTGAGGTGGCCGTTAGCGGCTGATGCATAAATCGGCCATAAGTCAACTCTTGGTGCGTACGTTGCGTGAGGTTACATTCACAGCGCCCCGGCCATGCTGCCCCAGGAGGAGCCGTGGACCCCCGACCACCGACCGCGCGAAGGCGAGCACGACGCGTGCTCGCCTTCGCGGCCGCCGTGACCAGCGCGGCGGCGCTGACCCTCCCGTCATCGTCCGCCCATGCCGCTCCCCCCGATCCCAAGTGGAAGGCGACGCCGCTGACCGGCGGCACGCTCGTCCAGGGGGCCAAGTCCGAGACCGGGCGCCTCGCCAAGACCGATCCGGCCCTGCTCACCCCGGGCGGCGCCGCTCCCGTGAACGTCATGGTCAAGCTCGACTACGACGCGGTCGCCGCCTACAAGGGCGACATCGCGGGGCTCCCCGCGACCAGCCCCGCCGTCACCGGGAAGCCGCTCGATCCCCGCAGCGCGGCCGCGAAGAAGTACGACGGCTACATCGGCGGCGTCGAGACCAGATTCCTCGACGCGCTCCGCGGCAGGATCCAGGGCGTCCGGGTCGGGACGTCCCAGCGCCTGGTCTACGGCGGCGTCGCGCTGAAGGTCCCGGGCGACCGGATCGCCGACGTGCTCAAGCTGCCGGGCGTCGCGGCGGTCCAGCGCGACCAGCTCGCCCAGCCGCTCGCCTACGACTCCGACGAGGCGAAGTTCATCGGCGCCCCGACCGTCTACGACCAGCTCGGCGGCGGCAACGGCTCCGGCAAGGGCGTCCTCGTCGGCGTCCTGGACAGCGGCGCCTGGCCGGAACACCCCTCCTACGCCGACCCCGGCGGCCTCCCCGCGCCCGCCCCCACCACGGACGGCTCGCCGCGGCCCTGCGTCTTCGGCGACAACCCGCTGACGCCGGCCGCCGACCCGTTCGCCTGCAACGGCAAGCTGATCTCCGGGCAGCCGTTCCTCGACACCTACAACGCGGTCGTCGGCGGTGAGGTGTTCCCCGACAGTGCGCGTGACTCCGACGGCCACGGCACCCACACCTCGACGACGTCCGCGGGCGGGCACGTCGACCACGCCACCCCGCTGGGCATCGACCGCGGGCCGACGCACGGCATCGCGCCGGGGGCCCAGGTCGCGGTCTACAAGGTCTGCGGCGCCCAGGGCTGCTACCAGTCCGACACCGTCCAGGCCGTCGCACGGGCGATCATCGACCGGGTCCGCGTGATCAACTTCTCGATCTCCGGCGGCAAGGACCCCTACAGCGACCCGGTCGAGCTGGCCTTCCTCGACGCCTACGCGGCGGGGATCTTCGTGTCGGCCTCGGCGGGCAACGCGGGACCCGGCGCGGCGACCACGGACCACAGCTCCCCGTGGGTGACGACGGTCGCGGCCTCGACCCAGTCCCGGACGTTCCAGTCGACCGTCACGCTCACGGGCGACGGCGTCACACAGACCTTCACGGGTTCCTCGGTCACCGGGGGCGTCACGACCCCGGCCCCGGTCGTCCTGGGCTCGGCGCCGCCCTACAACGACGTCGACTGCCTGCATCCGGCGCCGCCCGGCCTGTTCGCGGGCAAGATCGTCGCCTGCCGGCTGCCGGTGAGCGGCCGCGTCATCCGCGGGTTCAACGTCAAGCAGGGCGGCGCCGTCGGGATGCTGCTCTACAACGAGACGCTCTCCCAGACGATGACCGACAACCACTGGCTGCCCACCGCGCACCTGGAGAAGCCCCAGGCCGACACGTTGCTGGCCTTCCTCGGCGCGCATCCGTCCACCACCGCGACGCTCGGCGAGGGCACCAGGACGACCTGGCCCGGCGACGTCATGACGGCGTTCTCCTCGCGCGGACCCGCCGCGGGGGACTTCCTCAAACCGGACGTCACCGCGCCGGGCCTGCAGATCCTCGGCGGAATGACGCCCGTCCCCGACGAGCCCGCCCTCGGCCCGCCCGGCAACCTCTACCAGGTCATCGCGGGCACCTCGATGTCGGCTCCGCAGGTGGCGGGCGCGGCGGCGCTGCTGTTCGCGCTCCATCCCGACTGGACGCCCGGCCAGGTCAAGTCGGCCCTGGAGACCACGGCCAGGACCTCGGTCGTCAAGCACGACCGGACCACCCCGGCCGACCCGTTCGACATGGGCGGCGGCCGGATCGACCTGACCAAGGCGGGCGACCCCGGCCTGACCATCGACGAGACGGCCGCGAACTACGCCGCGTCGGCGGCCTCGCCGAACCTGCGGATCGACCTCAACATCCCCTCCGTCAACGCGACGACCATGCCCGGCGCGATCACCGCGACCCGCACGGTCAAGAACGTCACGAACAAGACCCTGGCGTTCACCGCGACGGGCACCGCGCCCGGCTCGGCCAAGGTCACGGTCCTGCCTCCGGCGTTCACGATCGCGCCCGGCAAGACCAGGAAGCTGACGATCGCCATCACCGCGATCGACGCCCCGATCGGCCAGTACTTCGGCCGCGTCGACATCAACCAGGTCGGCGGCCCCCGCAAGCTGCACCTGCCGGTGGCCTACTTCCGCAAGCAGGGCATCGTGACGGTCGACCAGACCTGCACCCCGGCCGCGATCCCCCGCACCACCGGGACCTCCACCTGCTCGGTGCTGGTGCAGAACAACGCCCTGGCCCCGACGAAGGTGACGGCCGCGGGCAACGTGGCGTCCAACCTGCAGATCACCTCGGCGACGGGCGCCACCCGCATCGGCACCCAGAACGTCGTCGCCCAGGCCGACCTGACCGCCCGAAAACCGGACAAACCGACCATCGCTCCGGGTGCGGGCCCGGCGGGTTACATCCCGCTGGACGCCTTCGGCATCACCCCGGTGCCCATCGGCGACGAACAGGCGCTGAACCTGAACGTGCCCGCGTTCGTCTTCGCCGGCAAGTCCTACACCAGGCTCGGCATCACGTCCGACGGCTACTCGGTGGCGGGCGGAGCGGAGGCGGCGGACGTCGTGGCCACCCCGCAGACGCTCCCCGATCCGGCCAGGCCGAACACCGTGATGGCCCCGTTCTGGACCGACCTGGACGGCACCGGCGCGCCGGGCATCCTGGCGGCCAACCTCACCGACGGCGTGAACTCCTGGATCGTCGTCGAGTGGCGGGAGAACCTGTTCGGCACGGCCGATCCGCGCGTCTTCCAGCAGTGGATAGGCGTCAACGGAGCCGAGGACGTCAGCTTCGCCTACGACCCCGGCAACCTCCCGGCCGCCCCACCGGCGTCCTACGGCCTCACGGTCGGCGCGGAGAACGACGAGGGCACAGGAGGCCAGCAGATCACCGGCCCCCCGACGACCGACCTGGTCGTCACCAGCGTTCCCGGCGCCCCCGGCGGCCACCTCTCCTACACCTTCACCCTGAAGGGCGTCCGCGCGGGCACCGGCGACGTCACCACGATCGTCTCCACCCCCCTGGTCCAGGGCCTGACCACCGAGGTGGATCCGATCACCGTCCAGTAGGCCGTTCCCGGCGATCCTCGCTCACCCGAAGAACGCCGGGAACCTCCTTCAGCTCCCGCTCCTCCCCCACCACCACGACCAGCCCTTCCTTCACCACCCGCACCAGCGCCGCCCCCTCGGGCAGCAGAAGGTCCTCGGGCGGAATCTCGATCCAGAGAAGGAAGGGCCGGTCCATGCTCACGACCATGCCACCCTCCGAAGAAGTTTTCCCTGAGGTGTCGAATGGCGGCTGAGCCGTTCGTAGCGAGGGTGAGAGGCGGGCGACGGGCCCGCCGCAGCGTGAGGAGATCATCATGGCCGCGCTCTACACCTTCGACATCGTCTCCACCCTCGACGGCTTCGGGTCCTACAACAGCGACGGCGACTGGGGCGGCTTCTGGGGCAAGCAGGGGCCCGAGTTCCTGGCCCACCGGCTCGCCCAGTACCGCGAGGACCAGCGGATGGTCCTCGGCGCCACGACCTTCCGGGAGTTCGTCGAGATGCTGGGCACGGGCGGGCCGCTCTCCGCCGAGCTCGACCCGCTGAACGACCGGATGCGGAACCTCCCGACGACGGTCGTCTCGACGACGCTCGACGGCACCCTCGGCTGGCCGGACGCCACCATCGTCAGCGGCGACGCCGTCGACGTCGTCGCCCGCCTCAAGAAGGAGTCGGACGTCCCGCTGCGCTCGCACGGCAGCCTGTCGATGAACCGCGCTCTGATGGCCGCCGGGCTCGTCGACCGCGTCCAGCTCACGATCTTCCCGGTGATCTCCGGCCGCACCGGCATCGACCCGGTCTTCCAGGGCGCGGCCGACTTCGACCTCGAGCTGATCGAGGCCCGCACCCTCGACGGCGCCACCCAGGAGCTCATCTACCGCCCCACCCTTCACTGAACCCCGCCGCCCCCGGTTCCTCAGGATCCATTCGCCGAGGTCGACGCCCTCGTCGTGGAGGAGACGGTTCAGAGACGCCGCGGAGAGCCCGTGCACGGCGGCGGCCCGAACGGCGGACAGCAGAGGATCACCGCGAGGGGCGGAGAGGCAGGCGAGGATCCGGGCGGCGAGCGTCTCCTCCGCGCTCGTCCGCAGGCGCCCGGTCCGCCGCCCTGAAAGCCTCGAATCCGTCCGCCACCGACGATCCGTCGGTATCCACTGTCAGCATCTGCCCGCTCCGGGCGTGAAGGGCCGGGCTCCGGCCGCGGCACGACATTTCGGTGAGCCGATCGTCACCGGCCCGCGCCTGCTCAGAAGGGCCGCCGGGCATCGTGGCACGCACAGTTCCGTGCGTGGCACGGACGCTTAAGAAATCCCCGCCGTTCCGGGTGAACATCGGTACACGCATTCATTCGCGACACCGAGGGGGCAGCGATGCCGTTCGTCACCACAGCCGACGGGACCGACATCTTCTACAAGGACTGGGGGTCGGGGCAGCCGGTCGTGTTCAGCCACGGCTGGCCGCTCAACGCCGACGCCTGGGATCCGCAGGCCCATGCCGTGGCCGCCGCGGGCTACCGGGCGATCGCCCACGACCGGCGCGGCCACGGCCGCTCCTCCCAGCCCTGGAACGGCAACGACATCGACACCTACGCCGACGATCTCGCCACCCTCATCGAGGCCCTCGACCTGCGCGACGTCGTCCTGGTCGGGCACTCCACCGGCGGCGGCGAGATCACCCGCTACATCGGCAGGCACGGTACGTCACGCGTCGCCAAGGCCGTCCTGCTCGGCGCCGTGCCGCCGCTGATGCTCAAGACCGACGCCAACCCGCTCGGCCTGCCCATCGAGGCGTTCGACGCGATCCGGGCGGGCGTCTCGGCCGACCGTTCGCAGTTCTACTACGACCTCTCCTTCCCCTTCTACGGATTCAACCGCGACGGCGCCCAGGTCTCCGAGGGGGTCTCGCGGGCGTTCTGGGCGCAGTCCATGCAGGTCGGCATCAAGGGCGCCCTCGACTGCATCCGCGCCTTCTCCGAATCCGACTTCCACGACGACCTCAAGAAGTTCGACATCCCCACCTTCATCGCCCACGGCGACGACGACCAGATCGTCCCGATCGTCGCGTCCGCCCACGAGTCCGCCAAGATCGTCACCGGTGCCCGGGTGAAGGTCTACCCCGGCGCCCCCCACGGCCTCGTCGGCGCCTTCGAGCAGGAGTTCACCACCGACCTGCTCTCCTTCCTCGCTTCCTGAACCCCTTCCCCGCAGAGGACATCATGCGCATTCCGTATCTCAAGCGCGCCCTGACGGCCGTCGCCGTCGCGACCACCCTCATCGCCGGCTCGGTCAGCGCCCAGGCGGGGCCGTCCGGCACCGGCGGCGCGAAGCCGACCGTCGTCCTGGTGCACGGCGCGTTCGCCGACGCCTCCGGCTTCGACGGCACCATCGCCCTCCTCCAGCGGGCGGGGTTCCCGACCATCGCTCCGGCCAACCCGCTGCGCGACACCGCGGCCGACGCCGCCTACATCTCCAGCGTCCTGGACACCATCACCGGCCCGGTGATCCTGGCCGCCCACTCCTACGGCGGCGTCGTGATCACCAACGCGGCCCGGGGTCACGCGAACGTCAAGGCCCTGGTCTACCTGGGGGCGTTCGCGCCCGACCAGGGGGAGAGCGCCCTCCAGCTCGCCACGAGCGTGCCGGGCAGCCTGCTCGGCCCGGCCCTGATCGCCCGGCCGTGGACGCTCCCCGACGGCTCGCAAGGCACCGACGGCTACGTCGACCCGGCGAAGTTCCGGCAGGTCTTCGCCGCCGACCTGCCCGAGTCGAAGACCCGGCTGATGGCGGCCACGCAGCGTCCGGGCAACTTCGACGGGCTGTCCGGGCTCAGCGGGGTCCCGGCCTGGAAGTCGATCCCGTCCTGGTATCTCATCCCGACCGAGGACAAGGTCATCCCGCCGGCCGTCCAGCGCAGCATGGCCGAGCGCGCCGGCAGCCACACGCGGGAGATCAGCTCCTCCCACGTCGTCATGATCTCCCACCCGGCCGCCGCCACGGCGACCATCCTCGCCGCCTACGCCGCGACCCGCTGACCGCTACCGCCCCGGCCGTTCGACGCCGCACGGACGGGGCGGCGGCCCCACGGACCAGACCCGGACGCCCCGAAGCGGAGGACCCGTCATGACCTCTCCCAGCACGCTCCAGCCCGCCCTCTCCCCGGCCACGCCCGGCGACGCGTCCACGAGACCTCCGGCACCGACCCGGTCACGCAGGACCTGCTGGTCGGCGTCACGGCCGCCCTGGAGAAGCACCACTGGACACTCACGGCCGAGTTCCCCGTCACCCGCTGATCCCGGCCGCCCGCGCACCATGTTCTCCGGCGGCTCAGCCCGCCCGCTGGGCCGCCAGCTCGGCCAGGGTCTCCACCGTGGTGGCACCGGTCTCGTTCTCCATGATCGCTTGGTCGGCCGGGAGGCTCCGCAGCGCGGTGAGAGCGGCCGCGGCGACCGTGCGCTCGACGCCCTCCGGGCACGGGTTCAGCGGAAGTTCCATGAAATCGGTGGCCGACCAGTTCTCGGTGAGCGAGTTCCACAGGACGGCGACCATGAAGATCCGGCCGACGAGGACGGGCCCGGTCCCCGGGTGCACGGCGACCGCCTCCAGGATCCGCCAGGGCCGCTGGACGAGGTCCGGGTTCCTGATCAGGTCCTCGAAGCGGCGGATGCCCGCCTCTGCGGCGATGGCCAGGACGGCCGCCCGCGTCGCCGGGTCGCTCCCGACGGCCTTGGAGTACTGCTCCATCAGCGCGTCGACGCGGCCCACGAGTGCGCCGTCGACGACGATGCCGCCCGGCGCGCGGTCGCGATCGCGGTCGTTGCGCCGAGAGAAGATGCCCATGTTCCTGCTCCTGTCCGCGGCGGTGTCCGCCGCTGTCCCTGGTGCGTCCGGTTCGAACTGCCGCAGCGCGTGGGCCGCGGACTCCTCGTCGCCGCATCCTCGGAAGAGGTTCGCGGCCTCGATCAGTGATCGCCGCCCGGCCTCGAAGCGTCCGAGTGCCCGTTCGACGAGGCCCGCGTTCAGCAGCACCTGCGCCAGGGGGTGGGAGTCGCCGGTCCCCCGGTAGATCCGCTCCGCCTGACGGTGGATCTCCAGCGCCTCTTCGCGACGCTCCGGGATCCGCTGGAGGGCGACGCCCAGGTTCTGGAGCGCGGTGCCCTTGTGGTACTCGGCGTCCGTCTCGTCGAAGGCCCAGACGGCCTGCCGGTGCGCGGGGACCGCCTCGTCGACCCGTCCGGCGGTGACCAGGGCTCTGCCGAGGTTGTTGAGCGCACGGCCCTCGTCGAACCGCTTCTCCAGGTCGCGGTAGAGCCGCAGGGCTCCTCGGTGGGCCTCCACCGCCTCCTCCGCCCGTCCCAGCTCGCGCAGGATCACGCCGCGGTTGGTGAGGGCCGCGGCCTCGTTCGAGGAGTCGCCCCTCTCGCGGAAGACCGCGTCGGTGCCTTCGAGCGCGGCGAGCGCCTCCTCGATCCGGCCCAGTTCCATCAGCGCGACGGCGGCGTTGACCCTCGCGAGCGCGTGGGCGTGCCGGTCGCCCCTGTCCGCGTGCAGCCGAGCCGCCCGCTCGTGGGCGTCCAGGGCCTCGGCGAACCGGCGCGACAGGGCGTGCACGCCCCCGAGACCGTCGAGCGCGACGGCCTCTCCGTTGCGGTCGCCGATCCGCCGGTAGATCCGCAGCGCCTCGTCGAGCGTCGTCTCGGCCTCCGCGAAACTCCTCTGGTCGGTCTGGGCGAAGCCCTTCTGGACCAGCGCGGACGCCTCCCCTTGAAGGTCGCCGAGCCTGCGTGCCGCCAGGGCCGAGGCCGCCGAGAGCGCCTCCCACTCCTTGAAGGCCCGGCGCAGGATGAAGTAGTCCCACAGCACGCCGGGAAAGTCCCGGGCGAGGGAGTCCCTGCCGGTGGCGCCCGCGGTCTTCGCGGCGGCGGTCAGGTTCGGGTACTCGGCGTCCAGCCACTCCAGGGCGTGCTCACGATCGGAGAACGGGACCGTGGGAGCGGTGGCGGCGCCGTCGAGATGGAGGTTGGCGGACGCCGCGTGCCGGAGGTAGTGCAGGAGCAGGTGATCCAGCGCGGTGTCACGCCCGCCGGGCGGGTCGATCGGAGCCTGGCGGGCGAACAGGCGGACGAGGTCGTGCAGCCGCCACCGTCCCGCCGTGGTGCCGGGCTCGATGAGATGGGCGCGGGCCAGCTCGGTGAGCGCGCGGGCGGCGTCCACCTCATCGAGCACGGCCAGCGCGGCGACCGCCCCGGTCGAGACGTCCGGCCCCGGGTTGACGGGGAGCAGCGCCAGCAGCCTCCTGAGCGGCTCGGCCAGGCGCCGGTAGGACAGTTCGAAGACCGCGCGCAGCTCGACGTCGGGATGGCTCAGCCGGCCGAGCCTGGTGTGCTCCTCCCGCAGCTCGTCGATGACCGACGCCGGCGTGCGGACGGCGTTCTCGGCCAGCAGCGCCGCGACGATCTGCAGGGCCAGCGGCAGCCCGCCGCAGAGCCGGGAGAGCCGGACGGCGTCCTTCGCCGCACGGACGAGCCGGACGTCACCGCGCCGGGCGACGCCGACCGCGCGCCTCAGCACCTCGGCGCCGTCCTCGTCGCCGAGCGCGTCGAGGTCGACGAGCGGACCGCCCAGCATCCCGAGCGACTCCCGCGACGTGATGATCGCACGGGTGCGCCCGTCGCCCGGCAGCAGCGAACGGCACTGGTCCATCCGGGAGACGTTGTCGATGACCAGCAGGACCCGGCGGTCCTGGCCGGCGTAGGCGTCCAGAACCGAGCGGAAGATCCTGGCCCGGTCCTGCTCGGTGTCGGGGATGTACTCCGGCGGGAGGCCGAGGGCGCGCAGAAGCCCGTCCAGTGCCTGCGCGGGGCTCAGCGCACGGTCGTCGTCGTAGCCGGACATGTCCACGAAAAGGACGCCACCGGGAAACCAGCCGCGGCCGAGCGCCGTCCGCGCCGCCTGGACGGCGACCTCGGTCTTGCCCACCCCGCCCATGCCGCTGACGGCGATCGCCGACGGCCCGCCCTCCTCCTCGAGGAAGGCGAGCACGTCCGCCAGCTCGGCATCCCGGCCCGTGAAGGAGGCGACGGCCGGAGGCAGGCCCGCCATCGCGGGGGTGATCTCCGGCGGCAGCATGACGGTGACGTCCCGCCCCATGATCACCGGTGCGAAGAAGACCCCGCCGGTGATGTTATTCGCGTCCATCGGGGGCGGCCTCGGAGGTCCGGTAGCTTCTCAGATCGATCGACGGCATGTCGCGGCCCTGGATCACCGGCCCGTGGAAGGTGCTGCCCGAGACGGAGTTGGTCACCGCTCCGGAATCCGCGGGCGGACCGGGCCGCGCGGGACGGCCGGGGGACGCACCCGGTGGTTGCTGTCCCCGCGAGGGCACGGGGACGTACAGGTAGGCGGGCTGGCGGAACCGCTTGACCTCCACCTCCACCTGCGTGAACTGGCTCGGGCTCAGGCCGGTCCTCCCCGCCGCGACGAACGCCGTGAACGCCGCCTCGGACACCAGCAGGGCCGTGTGGGTCACGAGCGGATCGCTGAGCTTCAGAGCGTCCCGGAGGGGTCCGCCGTCCAGGAGCCGGCAGACGTCGACGAGCGCACGGGAGACGCCCGGCGCCTCGGCCCGCGTGCCGTCCGTCATGCCCACGTGCACCGCGAGCCGGATCCGCAGGCGCATCCCCCGGCCGCGCAGTCCCGGAGCCCCCTCCGCGAGACGCTCCTGGAGCTTCCCCGGCAACCGGTCGACGAGCGTGGCCAGCGAGGCCAGCGGCAGGATCGCGAGCAGACCGTCGCCGGTGCTCTCCAGGAAGTCCACGGAACGCCAGACCGCCGAGAGCCCGCAGTCCGCGAACGCGGCGTCCACGGCCGTCCGCATGGCGATCTGCAGCACCGGCAGATCGACATCCCGATGCCCGCTGAAATCCTCGATGTCCACGGCGAACAGGGCGTGAAACTCATCCATCCGGATCCTCCCGGTGACTGCGCATGATCAGCAGCCTGCACCGCCCCGGCGAAGACGGGTGTCTGGAATCAGACAGCCCCGTGTCCCGATCCGGCCAGCTTCCTCAGCATCGAAGGATCGATGATCAGAACCCGCCCGTTCTCCGTCACCACGACCCCCGCCCTCCGGAGACCCGCCAGCTCCCCCGCCACGACCGCCCGCGAGAGCCCGATCGCCTGCCCGATCTCGGTCTGACTCAGATGTACCTCCCCCACCGGCCCGCCACCGTCCCCAGGACCGGCGAGCCTGAGCAACGCACGAGCGAGCCGCGGCCCGGCGGCGAGCCCGGCGATGTCCGCCCGCCACGCCTCCCCCTCGGTGATACGCGCGAACGCGCCCTGCAGCAGCTCCGCCTCAAGGTCGGATCCGCGCGTCAGCGAGCGGAACCGGTCGGCCATGAGCGTGCGGGTCACGCACTCCCGCATCGCGATCACCGAAGCGGATCTGGGCCTCCCCGTGAGAACCCCCATCGAGCCCAGAAGCTCCCTCTCCCCCCGGACCGCCAGCAGGAGGACCTTCCCCTCCGCGCTCCTGTACGCGACCTTCACCCGGCCCGAGATCAGCAGCAGCACATGCGTCGGAGGCGCCCCCTGCACGAGCAGCTCCGCACCCGCCCGGTGCCGCCGCTCCACCCCAGCCGCCTCAACGAGCCGTCCCCACGTTCGCGCCGAGAACTCCACCCTCCCTGTCTCGCACAGCCACACCCCCTTCGCCCACCTTCACTCCCATCGATTCCGATTCGTCACCTCACCTCCGGCCTGCCCACGCATCGTCAGGAGGTGCCGAGGAGGCCGTGGGTCGCCTGATGCGACGAGAGCGGCGCAACGGCGTACATTCCAGCACCGTTGTCGCAGGTCACTCCCGGCTGACGGCGATGCCGAGACCGTCGATGAGCCCCGCCGATCGCGCCTGTCCTCACGCTCCGTCAGATGCTGACCCTCCGCAGGATCGCAGGAACCCGGGCGAGGACCGCGAGCTCCTCCGCGGTCAAACTGTCGCGCAGTGCCTGGTCGATGAGCGCGGCGCGGCGCGCGCGCTCAGCGCCGAGGACGGCCCGGCCCGCGTCGGTGGCCTCGACGACGACCTGCCGGCGGTCATGCTCGTGCGGTGCCAGCGTGACCAAGCCCTGCTCACCGAGCAGCCCCACGGTCCGGGTCATCGACTGATGCTTGATCTGCTCGAGGCGGGCCAGCTCCGCGATCGACAACGTCGTCCCCCTGCGGTCGAGATGCCCGAGGACCGCGGCCTGGCCCGGTGGTATCCGGTCATGCGCCCGCACCCGCCGGACGAAGTCACCGATCGCGGCGCGGAACTCCTCAGCCGCTTCAAGGTCGCTGCTCATTGACGAAAGAGTACAGCCTTGCTGTACATTGCGAAATATACAGCAAGGCTGTAGATCTCTTTTGTGAGGAGCACCATGAGCCACGACCCCTACGCCCTCGCCGTACCCGCGGTACCGAAGTTCGCGGTCCACAGCAAGGACTTCACCGACGGCGGCCCGCTGCCCGACACGGCCTACCAGCCCGTGTCCACGCCACCCCACCTGTCCTGGTCCGGCCTCCCAGGCGACACTCAGAGCCTGGTCGTGACCGCCTTCGACGCCGACGCCCCCATCCCCGGCGGCTTCTGGCACTGGGCGGTCAAGGACATCCCACCGGCCGGCGGCCCTTCGCTCGGTGTGCTGCTGCCGAACTCCCTCGGCCAGCGGAAGTACATCGGCGCCAACCCTCCCCCGGGCACCGGCACACACCGGGTGTTCTTCTGCGTGACAGCCCTGTCGGTGACCACCCTCGAAGCCCCCAGCGAGGCAAGCCTCGCCCTCCTCCACATCATGCTGATCCCGCACACCCTCGCCCGCGGCATCATCACAGGCACAAGCACCCCACGCGACTAGGCCATGACTTTCAGAGCCCGAGAAGTCTGGTGCATCCGATGCTGAACGGCGACGTCCAATAGGCAACCCGACCGAGGACCTGGAAAGCAGTTCGACCGGCAGCAGACATAAGCGGGCGTTGCCGTACTTCACTGCTGTGCGGAAAGCAAAAGGCCACTTCCCGGGAAGGGAAGTGGCCTTTGACCACTGTGGAGATGAGGGGATTCGAACCCCTGACCCCTTCGATGCGAACGAAGTGCGCTACCGGACTGCGCTACATCCCCGTGGTGCGGGTCTGACTTTAGCAGGGGGGTGGGGGTGGGCGGTAATCGGTTAGTCGTTGACGGCGCGGGGTGTGTCCTGGGGGTCTTCGGCGTACTGGTCGAAGAGGTCGGTGCGGGGGGTGAAGTTGAGGAGGGTCGCGTCGGGCGTGGCGGCCAGGGTGGCGGCGGCCTCGGCTTCGGCGGCGCGGGCCTCGGCTTCGAGGCGGATCTGGTGGCGGCGGTTCTCGCGGGCCTCGGCGGCGCGCTGGGCGTCGATCTTGGTCGCGGTGCGGAGGAGGGCCAGGTGGGCGGTCAGGAGGAGGGCCGGCGGGGCCGTGACGTACCAGGGGGCCAGGTCGAAGATCGGGAGCAGGGGGACGGTGGCCGTCAGGATCGTCAGGCCCGTGGTGCGGCGGCGGCGGCGGGCGATGACGGCGGCGCGGCGGTTGCGGCGCTGCGCGGGCCCCGGGACGGGCGTGAGCTCGTCGTCGGGGTGCTCGGTGAGGTCGTCGGCCGCGACGGTGCCGGGCTGGTCGCCGCGGCGGTGCAGGAGGCGGGAGAAGCCCGTGGTCGTCTCGGTGTCGCGGTGCAGCCACATGGGTACCAGAACGATGGCCCAGACCGCGACGATCGCAAGGTAAAGGAGGGTGCTGCTCATCGGCGTCCCTCCTGTGACGGGGCTGAAAGCCTGTCCGAGGGAGCGATGCGGGTCTCGGACGCCTTCATGCTCACGTCCCGCACGGTAGGACCCTGTGTCTGCGCTTGACGAGCATACGGGGCGGTGTGTCGTGAGATCTCTCTAGCAATGACCCTGGCTTGACCGAATTTTTCTTGATCGTGAGAGTCGTTCCCCTGCGAAGTGTCAGTGTCGGGCGCTACGTGCCCGCCAGAGGGCGCCCAAACCATCGGGAACGTCCTCGGCCGTGAGGGCGTAGCAGATGTGATCGCGCCAGGCACCGTCGATGTGCAGGTGACGGCGGCGGATCCCCTCGTCGCGGAAGCCGAGTTTCTCGACCACCCGGCGCGACGCGGCGTTCTCCGGCCGGATCGAGGCCTCGACCCGGTGCAACCCGACGGTGAAGAAGCAGTGGTCGACCGCGAGGGCGACGGCGGTGGGGATCACCCCGCGCCCGGCGCAGGCCTTGTCGATCCAGTAGCCGAGCTGGGCGGAGCGGGCCGACCCCCAGACGATCGCGCCGATCGTGAGCTGCCCGACGAACTGGTCCTCGTGGGTGACCACCCACGGCAGCGCGAGCCCGTGCCTGGCCTCGCGTTTCATCGTGGTGACCATGCCCAGGTAGGGCCCGAGGCCGCTGCGGAACAAGGGGGTCTCGGGGTTGGTGGGCTCCCACGGGCGCAGCCATTCGGCGTTGCGCACCCGGACGTCACGCCAGACGGCCGCGTCCCGCATCCGCAACGGACGCAGGCCGACCGGGCCCTCCGACAGCGTGACCGGCCAACCCCTCATGCGTTCCACACGACCAATGATTGCCTGCGCAAGCCCTCAAGCGCCATCCGAATCCCGCCGGTGGTCTCCACCGCCGATCTGTGAGACCGCGTGGGCGAGCACCGGGCCGAGGACGCCCATGCCGTCCCGGACGCCCCCCGTCGACCCCGGCAGATTGACGATCAGCGTCTTCGCGGCGACCCCGGCGAGCCCGCGGGAGAGGATCGAGGTCGCCGGTCCGGTCCTGCGGATCGCGTCCGAGATACCGGGAATCTCCTTGTCGAGGATCTCGCGGGTCATCTCGGGCGTCTGGTCGGTCGGGTTGATCCCGGTGCCGCCCGAGGTCACGACGACGTCGTAGCCGGCCTCGACGGCCTCCTTCAGCACCGCGAGCACCGCGGGCCCGTCCGGGACGATCCTGGGCCCGTCGACCGCGCAGCCGTACTCGCGCAGCAGCTCGGCCAGCACCGGCCCCGACCGGTCCTCGTACACCCCGGCGGCGGCCCTGCTCGAGATCGTGACGGCCAGCGCGCGCATGTCTATGCCTCCCAGTGACCGGTCTTGCCGCCGGTCTTCTCCACGACCCTGACGTCCGTGATCGTCGCCCGGGGATCCACCGCCTTGACCATATCGATCAGGGCCAGCGCCGCGACGGTCACCGAGGTGAGAGCCTCCATCTCGACGCCGGTCCGGTCGGCCGTCCGGGTGGTCGCCCGCACCGAGACGCCCTCGTCGACGATCTCCAGCTCGACCTTCACCGAGTGCAGCGCGATCGGATGGCACATCGGGATCAGGTCGGGCGTCCGCTTCGCCCCCATGATCCCGGCGATCCGCGCGACGCTCAGGGCGTCCCCCTTGGGCACGGCGCCGTCGCGCAGCAGGCCCACGCACGCGGCGGAGAGCCGCACGAAGCCCGTCGCGGTGGCGGTCCTGGCGGTGATCTCCTTGGCGGAGACGTCCACCATGCGGGCGGCGCCCTTGTCGTCCAGATGCGAGAATTCGGTCACGAGGGCAGCTTAAGGACTCTGACCCGGGAGCCTGCCGGCGCCTCGGTCACCTCGCGTGGCAGCACGATCAGCCCGTTGGCGTCGGCGAGCGCGCCCATCTGGTGCGACCCCTGGGCGGAGGCCGGGCGCACCGAGTAGACGCCGTCGGCGAAGGTCAGGGTGGCGCGCAGGTACTGCTCGATCCCGTCGGGCGAGGTCAGCGGCTCCGTGCACGTCGCGGTGACGACCGGGAGGCCCTCGGCGGGCAGGCCCTGGAGATGGCGCAGCGCGGGCCGCACGAAGACCTGGAAGGACACGTAGGCCGACACGGGGTTCCCGGGCAGGGTGAAGATCGGGCAGCGGCCGTCCAGGAGGCCGAAGCCCTGCGGCTTGCCGGGACGCATCGCGACCTTCTGGAACTCCACGTCCCCGCCGCCCGAAAGGACCTCCTTGACCACGTCGTAGACGCCCATGGAGACCCCGCCGGTCGTGATGATCACGTCGGCCCTGGCGAGGAGGTCGTCGAGGACCTCACGGACGGCCGACGCGTCGTCCCCGACGAACGCCTGCCGGAACCCCTTGCCGCCCGCCTCGTTGACGGCCGTCGTGAGCATGAAGGAGTTGGAGTCCCAGATCTGGCCGTAAGCCAGTTTCGTCCCGGGGTCGCGGAGTTCGTCCCCGGTGGAGAGGACCACGACCCGGGGCCTCGGCCGCACCATGAGATGGGCCCGTCCGACGGCCGCGGCCATCCCGAGCTGGGGGGCGCCGAGCCGGGTCCCCGCGGGCAGCACCACGTCGCCCGCCCGGACGTCCTCACCGGCCCGCCGCACGTAGTTCCCGGCGGCGGCGCCCTGGCGGATCGTCACCGAGACGGCCCCGCCGTCGGTCCACTCGACGGGGATCACCGTGTCGGCCCCGCCGGGCATCGGCGCGCCGGTCATGATCCGCGCCGCGAGCCCGGGCCTGATGCCGATGACCCCGCCGTCCCCCGCCGCCACGTCGCCCACGACGGGCAGCGTGACGGGCAGGACGGCGAGGTCCGAAGCGCAGACGGCGTAACCGTCCATGGCCGAGTTGTCGAACGGGGGCAGCGACACCGGGGCCGTCACCGGCTCGGCCAGCACCGTGCCGGCCGACTCGAGCAGCGCCATCTGGAGGGAGGGCAGCGGCGTGAGCTGGGAGAGGACGGCCCGCAGATGCTCCTCGACTGTTCTCATGCCCCATGTATTTCACGAACCAGGGGCCACCACGAACTAATCCTGCTGGTTCACGAACTCCTTGAGCCAGCCGAGGAACTCGGCGCCCAGGTCCTCCCGCTCGGTGGCGAACTGCACCACGGTGCGGAGATAGTCGAGCTTGTCGCCGGTGTCGTAGCGGCTGCCACGGAACAGGACGCCGTGCACGCCGCCGCCGGCCTCGGGGTCCATCGTCGCGAGGGTGCGCAGGGCGTCGGTGAGCTGGATCTCGCCGCCGCGCCCGGGCGGGGTCTTCTCCAGGACGTCGAAGACCGCGGGGTCGAGGACGTACCGGCCGATGATGATCCAGTTGCTCGGCGCCTCGTCGGCGGCGGGCTTCTCGACCAGGTCGGTGACGTTCACCACGTCCTCCTCGGAGCCGGCGGAGATCGCCGCGCAGCCGAACTTGGAGACCTGGGCCGGGTCGACCTCCATCAGCGCGACCACGGAGCCGCCGTACTGCTGGCGGACCTCGATCATGCGCTGGAGCAGGTTGTCCTGGCTGGCGATCAGGTCGTCGCCCAGGAGGACGGCGAACGGCTCGTGGCCGACGTGCTGGCGGGCGCAGTGAACCGCGTGGCCGAGGCCCTTGGGCTCACCCTGACGGACATAGTGGATCTGTGCGAGTTCGGCCGACTCCTGGATGGAGGCCAGGCGGACCTGGTCGCCCTTGTTGCGGAGGGCGTCCTCGAGTTCGTACGCCCGGTCGAAGTGGTCTTCGATGGAACGCTTCGATCGTCCAGTGATCATGAGAACGTCGGAGAGCCCGGCGGAGACGGCTTCTTCGACGACGTACTGGATCGCAGGCTTGTCGACGATCGGCAGCATTTCCTTGGGAGTCGCCTTGGTCGCGGGCAAGAATCGTGTTCCTAGCCCGGCGGCGGGAACCACTGCCTTCGTTACGGGTGAGATGTCGGCCATGAGAAAAACCCTAGTCAACTCCGGAGGGTCCCGAGTGCAGGACGACGTTAAGGCTCCATTGCGGGCACGTATACGAGCCGGACGCGAAAACCTTGAACCCCACGCACGGGTACAAGCCTCATCCTTGATCAGAGACGCCCTGCTGTCCGTCCCGGAGGTCGAGATGGCCAGTTCCATCGCGGCCTACTCGTCGGTAGGCACCGAGCCGGGCACCCAGAGCCTGCTGTTCGCGCTCTGGAAGCGGGGTTCCTACGTGCTCCTTCCTCGATTGTTGCCGGACGGTGACCTGGACTGGGCGTCCTTTGAGGGGCCCGAGTCCCTGGTCGAGGGTCCGCACGGGATCCTCGAGCCGACGGAGCCGTCCCGCGGGGCCGGGGCCGTCAAGGCGGCGGACGTGGTGATCGTTCCCGCTCTGGCGGTCGACCGCAGGGGGCGGCGGCTCGGCCAGGGCGGCGGCTCCTACGACCGGGCCCTCGCCCGGGTGGGACCCGCGATCCTGACCGTCGGTGTCGTGTTCGACGAGGAGTTCGTGGATGAACTGCCCGCCTTCGACCACGACATTCCCGTTCGAGCGGTAGTCACACCTTCGGGCGGTTTCAGGCGCCTGTGATGTGCGCGTCACCGTTCCGTAGGCTGTGCCGATGAAGATCGCGGCACTGATGCCCCTCCCCCCGGACCTGCTGAGACACCTGTTCGCCGGGCTCCCGGCGGAGCTCGTGCTGCCCGCGACCCGCGACCGGGCGGGGCTGCTGGCGGCCGTCGCCGACGCCGAGATGATCGTCGGCGACTTCACCGGCGAGCTCCCCCTCGACGCCGAGGTGGTGGCCGCGGCGGGGCGGCTGCGGTTCGTGCAGCAGCCCCAGGTCGGGACGGACAGCCTCGACCTGGACGCCCTGACGGCCCGGGGCGTGGTCGTCGCCAACACCGGCGGGGCGAACGTCCGCTCGGTGGCGGAATGGGCGGTCGGCGCGGCCTTCGCGCTCTGCCGCCGGACGGCCTTCGCCGACCGGCGGATGCGCGAGGGCCGCTGGCTCCAGCGCGGGATCGGCGGCCGGGAACTGCACGCCCAGCGGGTCGGGATCGTCGGCTACGGGGCGATCGGGTCGACCGCGGCCGGGCTGTTCCGGGCGCTGGGCTGCACGGTGTCGTACTGGAACCGCTCGGCGCGGCCCGATCCCGGCCGGCTCGGCCTGGACGAGCTGCTCGCGGCCAGCGACGTGCTGGTCGTCACGCTGCCCCTGACCGGGGAGACCCGGGGGCTGCTCGGCCCGGAGAAGCTGGCCCTGCTGCCGCCCAGGGCGCTTCTGGTCAACGTCTCGCGCGGCGGGATCGTCCCGGACCGGGCCGTCCTGGACGCCCTGCGCTCGGGCGCCCTGGCCGGGGCCGCCCTGGACGTCTTCGAGACCGAGCCCCTCCCGCCGGACCATCCGCTGCTGCTGGAGGAGGACGTCCTGCTCTCCCCGCACGAGGCCGGTGTGAGCGATCAGGCCCAGATGGCGATCATCGGCGTGGTGCTCGAGAACCTGGCCTCCGCGCTCGCCGGACGCCCGGTAGAGCACGTCGTGAACGGTCTGAACCCGATTATCCAGAGCGAGACCATCTGATCCTTCCGGGATAATTGATGCCGGAGGTGATCGGTTGCGACTCGAAGCGTGGCTCGCACTGGGTTCCGCGATGGTTCTCGTCGCCATCGTGGCCGTCCGGTTGTCCTATCGGCTGGGGCTTCCCAGCCTGCTCGCCTATCTGGGCCTCGGCCTGCTCCTGGGCGAGTCCGTCGTCGGGATCGACTTCGACGACGCCGACCTCGCCCAGACCCTGGGCCTCGCCGCCCTGGTCATCATCCTGATCGAGGGCGGGCTCACCACGAACTGGCGGCACGTCAAGTCCGGGGTGCCGCCCGCCCTCTCCCTGGCGATCATCGGGACGTCACTGAGCATCGTGATCGTCGCGGCGGCCGCCCATCTCACGTTCGACCTGGACTGGCGGCTGTCGTTCCTGCTCGGCGCGGTGCTCGCGCCGCCCGACTCGGCCGCCGTCTTCTCCGTCCTGCGCCGGTTGCCGCTGCCGCACCGGCTGGCGGGGATCCTCGAGGCCGAGTCCGGGTTCAACGACGCCCCCGTCGTCATCCTGGTGCTGGTGCTCAGCGCCCCGGACGAGAAGACGACCGCCGCGGGGCTGGTCGGGCTGCTGGCGTTCGAGCTGGCCGTCGGGGCGCTGGTCGGGATCGCGATCGGCTGGGGCGGGGCCTGGGTGCTGCGGAAGGTCGCGCTGCCCGCGTCCGGCCTGTATCCGCTGGCCGTGCTGTCGCTGGCCGTCGGGGCCTACGGGAGCGCGACGCTGCTGCACTCCAGCGGCTTCCTCGCCTGCTACGTGGCAGCCCTGGTGCTGGGCAACGCCCGGCTGCCGCACCGTCCCGCGACGCTCGGGTTCGCCGAGGGCATCGCCTGGCTGGCCCAGATCGGGCTGTTCATCATGCTGGGGCTGCTGGCCTCGCCGACGGAGCTGCCGGGCGAGCTGTGGCACGGGATCGTCGCCGGGCTCGTGCTGGTGTTCGTGGCGCGTCCGGTCTCGGTGCTGGTCTCGACGATCGGCTTCCGGGTCGGCTGGCGGGAGAAGGCGTTCCTGTCCTGGGCGGGGCTGCGCGGGGCGGTGCCGATCATCCTGGCGACCGTCCCGATGACGGAGGACATCGCGGGGGCCGACAAGCTGTTCGCCGCCGTCTTCGTCATCGTCGTGATCTTCACGATCCTGCAGGGCCCGACCCTTCCGCCACTGGCCCGCAGGCTCGGCATCACCCTGGACGGCGCCCCCGCCGACCTCGGCGTCGAGGCGGCGCCTCTGGAGGAACTCCACGCCGACCTGCTGGAGATCAAGATCCCCGACGGTTCGCAGATGGCGGGCGTCGAGATCTTCGAGCTGCGTCTCCCCCCGGGTGCGCAGATCACCCTCGTGCTCCGCGAGATCCGCGGCGCCGACGGAATAGTCGAGCGGCACAGCTTTGTTCCAGGGCCTACGACCGTCCTCCAGGAACGTGACGAACTCCTCGTCGTCACCACCGCTGCCGACCGCGAGGCCGCCGAACGCAGGCTGCGCGCCGTCAGCCGTCGCGGCAAGCTCGCGGGCTGGTTCGGAGAGCACGGCGACTAGGGCCTGCTTCTCGGACCCGGCGCGCAGTAGGGCGGGGTCCAAGAAGAAGGCCCTAGGCCTTACCATTGGCAGTCGGCGGAGCCGAGTGCCAGAAGCGAAGGAGGGCACGTGCCCACGTACCAGTACGCCTGCAACGACTGCGGCGAGGGTCTGGAAGTCGTCCAGAAGTTCACCGACGACGCCCTGACCGAGTGCCCGAACTGCGGCGGACAGCTGCGGAAGGTCTTCTCGGCCGTCGGGATCGTGTTCAAGGGCTCCGGGTTCTACCGCAACGACAGCCGGGGCTCCGGCAAGTCGAGCACCCCCGTCACGACCCCGTCGAACGGCTCCTCCACGGAGAAGAAGTCCGACACCCCCTCGGTCCCCGCCCCTGCCGCGAAGTCCGAGTCGAGCTCGAGCTCCTCGACGGCCGGCTCCTCCAGCTCGGGTTCCACGGCGAGCACCAGCGCCTAGAAATCCAGAAGATCCCCCGTACCGCCGGGCGCGGTGCGGGGGATCTTCCGGTTCTCCGGTGGTCACCTCAGGAGACGCGCTCCAGCGTGCGCTTCTCCAGCGGGTCCGGGCCGGGCTCGGCGGCCAGGCGGCTCGGCCACCAGATCCTGCTGCCCAGGTCGAACGCGAGGGCCGGGAGCAGGAGACTGCGGACGATCAGGGTGTCGAACAGCACACCGAAGGCGACGACGAAGCCCATCTCGACCATGCCCACCAGCGGCAGGACGGTCAGCGCCGCGAACGTGGCCGCCAGGACCAGGCCCGCCGACGTGATCACTCCGCCGGTGACGGTCAGGCCGCGGACGATGCCGCGCCGGGTCCCGACCGACTGGGACTCCTCGCGCACCCGGTGCATGAGGAAGATGTTGTAGTCGACGCCCAGGGCGACCAGGAAGATGAAGGCCAGGAGCGGGAAGCCCGGGTCCACCGCCTCGAAGTCGAAGACGTACTTGAAGATCAGTCCGCAGGCTCCGAGGGTGGCCAGGAAGCTCGCGACGACCGTCGCCATCATCAGCAGCGGCGCGATCAGCGAGCGGAGCAGGCCGATCAGGATCAGGACGACGACCACGAGCACGATCGGGATGATCAGCAGGTTGTCGTTGCCGGCGGCGTTCTTGATGTCGAGCGTCGCGGCCGTCATGCCGCCGACCTTGGCGTCGGCGCCCTGCACGGCATGGACGTTCGTCCGCAGCCGCTCGATCGTCTTCTCGGCCTCCTTGGAGTCGCCCTTGTCGCTCAGCAGCGCCTCGTAGCGGACCAGGTCGCCCTTGACGGTCTCCTTGCCGGGCTCGGCGATGCCCTTCGTCCCGGCGATGGCGGCCTTCAGCGGCGCGGCCTCGGCGGCCTTGGCGATCACCACGACCGGGGAGCCGGTGCCGACCGGGAAGTGCCGGGCGTACATCTCCTCACCGATGATCGAGTCGGGCTTGTCGACGAACGCGCCCTTGTTGGAGAAGCCCGCGGTGTTGAGCGCGCCCATCCCGAGCATCATGACGCCGAGGACGACCGCGGTGCCGATCCACAGGACGCGCGGGCGGGAGCTGACGAGCCGGGCGACGCGCGACCAGATGCCGTGCTCCTTCTCGAACGCCTCCGGGTCCTCCCACTTGGTGTCGAAGCGCGGGACGACCGGCCAGAAGATCGCCCGGGGCATGATGACGAGCAGCGCCGGGAGCAGGGTCGTCATGGCGAGCAGGGAGCACAGGACGCCGGCGGCGGCGACCGGTCCGAGGCCCGCGGTGGAGTTGAGCTCGGCGACCATCAGGCACAGCAGGCCCGCCGCGACCGTCGCGGCGCTGGCCAGGATCGCGGGGCCGGCCTTGCGGAGCGCGATGGCCATGGCCTGGTGCTTGTCGGGGTGGCGGTGCAGTTCCTCGCGGTACCGGGCGACGAGCAGCAGGGCGTAGTCGGTCGCGACGCCGAAGACCAGGACGTTGAGCACCCCCGCGCTCTGCCCGTTCACGGTGACGTCGGCCTTGTCGGCCAGCAGATAGACGACGGCCATCGCGGTCATCAGCGCGGCGACCGCGGAGAACACCGGGACGAGCCAGAGGATCGGGCTCCGGTAGATGATCAGGAGCAGGAAGACGACGACGATTCCGGCGGCCATGAGCAGGAAGCCGTCGAGGGACTCGAAGACCTCGATCTGGTCGGCCGCGGATCCGACCGGGCCGGTGACCTGGATGTCGAGGCCCTGCGGGGGTCCGCGCTTGACGACGTCGCGGGCGGCGTCGGTGGCGTCGATCTCCTTCTCGGCCTGCACCGGGAAGAGGACCTGCACGGCCTTGCCGTCCTTGCTGACGATGGGGCCGGTGACCGGGCCCGCGACGCCGTCGACGCTCGCGAAGGCGGCGGCGTCCGCCTTGGCCTTCGCCTGGTCGGCGGGGGTGAGCCCGCTCTGACGCTCGTAGATCACGATCGCCAGTGAGGTCTCTTCGGTCTCGAACTTCTTCTGCAGTTCCAGTACCTGGGTGGACTCCGCGCCGCCCGGCAGCCAGGCGGCCGCGTCGTTCTCCTGCGCGTCTCCCAGCTTCCCGCCGAGTGGCACCAGGAAGGCCAGCGCGGCCAGCCACACCACCAGCACGAGCCATTTCGCCCGGCGCCCGGCCGGGAGGGTTGCTAGGGCTCTCATGGTCTCTTCCCGTCGTCGTATCGAGATATGTCGCGTTCTTCGGTCAGCGTTCCCCGACGGGTCGCGATGTGTCAAGTAATATCGCGTCTCACCGGTGCTCTTCCGATGGTCCTTCAGCCCGGGCCTCGGGGCCATCGGGGTTTCCCCCGACCGCACCCTGATGCTGTCCCGCGGGCCGTCAAGGGGTCATCGGTCATCGGTCGCATCCGGCCGCTAGCCCTTACGGGGTAGGGGTTCGGAGGTTTTCCACAGGGCCGGGAACGATCAGGGGCCGGTCTTCTCTAGCGTTCGGGGCATGAAGCCGCTGGTCATCCGCCACCGCCGCCCGCTCGCCGCCCTCTGCGTCGCGCTGGCGGCCTTCCTGGCCGTCCAGGCCCTGCGCCCCCTACCGGAGGGGGAGACCGTCCTCGTCGCGGCCCGCGACCTCCAGTCCGGCATCCGGCTCACCCCTGAGGACGTCCGCCGCCTCCCTCTCAGGGCTCCCCCCGCGGGCGCCCTGCGCGCCCTCCCCCGCCACCCCCTGCTGGCCGCCCCGGTCCGCCGCGGCGAACCCCTCACCGACCTCCGCCTCCTGTCCCCCGCCCTCCTGTCCGCCTACGGCCCCGCCACAGCCGCCCTCCCCGTCCTCCTGGCCGACCCCTCCACCGCCGCCCTCCTCCACCCCGGCGACCACGTCGACCTCATCACCACCCGGCCCCCACCCCCCACCTACGAACCAGGCCCCGAAGCCCTCCCGCCCCCGGCCACCACGACCCCGAGCGGCACCGCCCCCCACGCTCCGCCCCAAGCCGAGCCGCTCACGACCCCGGCCCTCAGACGCCCACCGCCGAAAGTCCCCCCACCCGGCAGCCCCTCACTCATGAATCCGACGCTCACCGCAGGGCCGCACGCGGGCCTGCGGCTCGAAACGCCCCCACTCGAAGACCCACTCCCCGGGAGGCCGTCACTCACAGGCCCACCACCCGGGAAGCCGTCACTCACAGACCGGCTAACCAGGGAATCGTCGCTCCCAGGTCCGGCGCTCGGAGGTCCGTCACTCACAGATCCGCTACCCGGACAACCGTCGCCCGCCGATCCGATGCTCGGGGGGCCGTCGCCCACAGGCCAGCTACCCGGACAGCCGTCGCTCGGGGGGCCGTCGCCCACAGATCCGCTAACCGGACAGCCGTCGCCCGCAGATCCGACGCTCGGGAGGCCATCACTCACAGACCCAGCGCTCGGGGGGCCGTCGCCCACAGGCCCGGCGCTTGGAGGGCCGTCGCCCGCTGATCCGACGTCCGGGAGGCCATCACTCACGGGCCCGGCGCTCGGGGGTCCGTCGCCCACAGATCCGGCGCTCGGGAAGCCGTCGCTCACGGGCCCTGCGCCCGCGGGCGGGCCGGGCGCGAGCCCTCCACTCGGGGGTCTCCCTCGCGAAGACGCGATGTTCGGGATTCCGGTGCTCGGCGGGCCGGCGGGTGGAGGGGATTCGGGGGCAGGGGCGCCTGCGGGGGTGCTGGTGGCCGGGGCGCCGGTGCTGCTGGTGCGGGGGGCCGAGGGCGGGAGGCCGGCGATGGTGGTCGTGGCGGTCGCGCGGGGGGCGGCGTGGAGGGTGGCCGCGGCGCTGGCGGGGGCGCCCGCTACGGCGATCATCGTGGGGCCGCCCTGAGCGGGCCGTGGGCCGCCCTGAGCGGGCGGAGAGGGGTGATTGCCTTGAACCGGTCCGGGGAAGGGCCGGGGATAGAGACATGACTCAATGAGTTGCCGTCGCGTCAGGACAGGGAAAGCGAACACCGGGGGTGCCACGATGGAGGGCTTCAAGAAGTTCCTGTTCAAGGGGAACATCGTCGATCTGGCGGTGGCGGTCGTCATCGGAGGCGCCTTCAGCGCCCTGATCTCGTCCTTCACCAAGGGCTTCATCGACCCCCTGCTGGCCCTGCTCGGCGGCCAGCCCAACCTGGACTCGCTGACGTTCACGATCAACACGACGGTCTTCCCCTACGGCCTCTTCCTCACCCAGCTCGTCAGCTTCGTGATCACGACCGCGATCATCTACTTCCTCGTGGTCAGGCCGATGATGAGCGCGATGCGCCGGATGAACCTGTCCACGGACGAGAAGTCCTGCCCCGACTGCCTGAGCGACATCCCGCTGGCCGCCTCCCGCTGCAAGTTCTGCGGAACGGTCCAGCAGGACCCGAACGTCCAGCTCCCCACCCCGAGCACCGGCTGACACAATTCCGGCATGGCCGTCATCCACCGCACCGTCCTCACCCCCACCAAGCTGGAGCTGCTCACCGCCTGGCTGCCGTCCCGCCCCTGGTACCGGGGCGGTCCGGGCGGCCCCGAGCTGGCCAAGGCCGGCGGCTTCCGCCTGGACGACCCCGAGGGCGAGGTCGGCATCGAGTTCATGGTGGTCACCGACACGTCCACCCCGGACCCGGTCACCTACCTGGTCCCCATGACCTACCGCGGCGCCCCCCTGCCGGGCGCCGGCCACGCCCTGATCGGCACCATGGACCACGGCGTCCTGGGCTCCCGCTGGGCCTACGACGGCTGCCACGACCCCGTCCTCATCACCCAGCTCCAGTCCCTGATCGAAGGCCGCGCCCACCCCCAGGCCCAGAGCATCACCGACACCCCCGACCCCGACGTCACCCGCTCCTGCACCGCCCCCTCCCTCCCGCCCACCGACTTCACCACCCCCACCACCGACACCCCCGAAGGCACCACCCTCCCCGCCCCCCACGGCACCACCCTCCACCTCCACCGCCTCCTCACCCCCACCAAGGCCCCAACCCCGAACCAGGCCACCCCACTGACCCCGAACCCGAACCCCACGGCCCACCCCACCGACCACCCCATCGGCCACGTCACCGGCCACTGGCGAACCCCCTCCGGCACCCCCGCCCGAGGCCTCTTCGCCACCCTCCACTCCACGCCCTGAGCCATGCACCCCGCGGCGCCCCGCAGCAAGCAGCGCCTCTCACCCGTCTCGCCCGCGCGGAGCGGCGTCCAGGTACGCACCCAGGGCGTGCCGGGGACCAGTCGCTACGCAATGACCAGCGACCGTCGACAAGCTCGCGAGCAGCGTGCCCGAGCGCCGCGGAACGGAAGGAACCTCCATCAGCTACGACCTGGAGCCCGTTGCGAGGCCGACGCCCGCAGCGAGCAGCGCCCCCAGCCGCCTCATGCATGGCGAGCGGCATTCAGACGCACGCTCCGGGCACTCCGGGAAGCAGCCCGCCCGCCTGGGCGTGACCTCGGCAAACCCGCACTTTGGCCTCCCAGGCGTCGCGGAGCGAGCGAGGATCCCCGAGACACGGCCTGGAGCCCGTTGCGAGGCCGGCCGCCCGTAACAAACAGTGCTTCCAGCCGCCTCGTCCCTGGCGAGCGGCATTCAGACGCACGCTCCGGGCACTCCGGGAAGCGGCCCACCCGCCTGGGCGATGACCGTCGGCGAGCCCGCACGCTAACCTCCCGGGCGTCACGGAGCGCGGATCCCGTAGGCGCGGCCTGGAACCTGTTGCGAGATCGGCCGCCCGCAGCGAGCAGCACCCCCTCGCCTCGTCCCTGGCGAGCGGCATTCAGACGCACGCTCCGGGCACTCCGGGAAGCGGCCCGCCCGCCTGGGCGATGACCGTCGGCGAGCCCGCTAACCGCCCGGGCGTCGCGGAGTGGGCGAGGAGCCGTAAGACGCGGCCTGGAGCCTGTTGCGAGATCGACGCCCGAGGCGAGCAGGTTTCAGGTGCGGGGGTGCGGCTCAAGGCGCGGGAGAGGCCGGGCGGGCGGTCGGCGGGGAGGGCGGCTGTGGCGGGGTCAGTCTTGGGAGGCTTTTTCGCCTGTGCCGAATTCCCAGTGCCAGGGTTCGAAGGGGCTGGAGTAGGCCCAGGAGGGGTGGAACCAGCCGTAGGTGAGGGAGTTGGCGCGCATCCAGTTGAACTGGAGGGAGCCCTGGTTCTCGATGCCGCCGCACATGTCGATGGCCTGGCCGAGGCCGTGGTTGCTGCGGCCCGGGACGGCGGCGAAGCCCGGGCGGGTGTAGTAGAGGCGCTGCTGTTCCTTGAGGTCGCGGTAGGCGTCACGGAGGCAGATGTCCTTGCCGAAGCGCTTCCGGTAGGCGGTGTTCAGCTTGTAGAAGGTCAGGGCGGCGTCGGCGCGCAGGAGGAACGGCTTCTGGGGGAGCTTGCAGAGGTACTTGCTCGGGATCAGGCCGTTCGGGAACTGGGTCGCCTCCTTGGCCAGGGAGGTGTCGCACTGGAGGGTCAGCCGGGTGTCACGGTCCAGGTCCAGGCGCTTCAGCATCTGGTTGAGCTTGTCCGTGATCTGGTTGATCCGGGCGAAGACGATCTTCCGCTGCTTGGAGACCTTCGCCGCGCCCAGGGCCGTCTGCGACTGGAGGTTCTGCTGCTCGTTGACCAGGTCCTCGCGGCGCTGCCGCAGATCGCCCGCGGTCTTGAGCAGCCTCTCCTTCGCGTCGGCGAGATGCGAGACGTCGGACGCGGCCCGCAGGGCGTCCTCCGGGTCCGCCGAGCCGAACAGGGCGAGCGAACCCGACGACGTGGGGGTCATGTAGGAGGAGCCGGCGAGCTGGGCGAGCGGCCCCCGGAGCTTCTCGTACTCGGCGTCGGCCAGCGTGAGCTTGGAGACGGTGTCCTTCAGCTTCTCACGGGCGGCCGAGCTCTTGTGGATCTGCTCCTTGAGGTCCTTGTCGAGCTTGTCGAGGTCGTCGCGGGCCTTGTTGGCCTGACGGCGCAGCTCTTCGACCTTGTCGGTCCCGGGCGCCAAAGCCACCGCCCCGGGCGGCGCACCGCACACCACCAGGGCGAGTGTGGCGAGCGCGACCGCACTCAACCGCACCGACCGAGGACTCGACACTCAAATGCTCCGAAAACGACAGGGGCCAGGGACAGCGCTCGGAACGCTACTACACCCGCCTCGATGACCCGTGCGCCTTCAACCAACCAAGACCTTCACTGAACCCCGCCCACACCCCGGCCCACGCCTCGGACACGCCCGCGGACACGCCCGGTGAACGGCGAACCGGGGCCGGACGGGCACCGAGCGAGGAGCGTCCGAGTTCCGCTAAGCTTGACGGGCGTTGGCCCTGTAGCTCAGGGGATAGAGCGTCGGTTTCCTAAACCGCAGGTCGCAGGTTCGAATCCTGCCAGGGTCGCCATCGAACCCCGCCATGCCGGACACCACCGGCCTGGCGGGGTTCTCGCATGTACCCGTCCGCGGCCGGAGCCGGATCAGAAGGTGGCCGCCAGCTCGGTCAGCCGCGTCTTCGAGGCGTCCGGGGTGAGCGCCGCGACCGTGAGATGCGTCATCGCCTCCTGGTAGGCGTCGACCTCGTCCGGCTTGTCGTACTGGGTCGCGGCCGTCTGCGAGGAGACGCACGCGATGTCCTTCAGGTCCTTGTCGGGGAAGCGGAGCAGGGTGAACGAGCCCGCCTGCGCCGGATGCGCCCCGCAGCCGAACGGAAGGATCTGGAGCGTGATCGAGGAGTGGGCCAGCAGATGCTCCAGCTGGGCCCGCTGAACGCCGTCCCGCCCCACCCGCCGGTGCAGGACCGCCTCGTCGATGACGGTCCACAGCCGCGAGCCGCCTGTCCGGAAGAACGCCCTCTGCCGGGCCGCCACGAGGGCCGCCCGGGCCTCCAGCTCTTCCTGGGACGCCTCGGGATGGGCGGCGGCCGCCAGCGCCGCGGCGTAGTCCGGGGTCTGCAGCAGCGCCGGGACGAACTGGGCGTCATAGGTACGGACCAGCGACGCCGACTCCTCCAGCCCCAGATAGGTGGCCTGCCAGGCGATCAGCAGCTCCTGGTACGGCTGCCACCAGCCCGGCGCGTTCGCCAGCGCGGCCAGCTCCATCAGCGGCAGCCGGACCGCCGGATCGATGATCTTGTAGAGGGTGAGGAGATCCGCGACGTCGCGTTCCTTGAACCCGACCCGCCCCAGTTCCAGCCTGCTGATCTTGCTCTCGGAGGCGCGGATGGCGTAGCCGGCCTCAGCACGGGTCAGGCCTCGAAGCTCGCGCAGGGCGCGGAGCTGGGCCCCGAGCTGCATGCGACGGGTCGTGGAGCCGGACGGCGTCATGGCGGGGATGCCTCACGGGTGGCCGACGAGGACGTCGGATTCAGCGGGGTGGGGTGGGTTGTCAACACGACTGACTGTCAGTCTGATTGCACGTGCATCTGCACGGCCCTGGATCCAGGGTAGCCGGTGTGACACGGTCCACGGAACTCACCCAGCGCATTCGTTCGTTCTCACCATGAGAGTACTGCGGGGCGATTTGCCCGGTTAAGTCGTATTTTAAAGGGCTTTACTGGGGATTTGCGAGTGACATTCCGAGGCCGTGATGTCCTGATTCTGACTCACGTCCGCGCGGGGGGAGGGGTGCCGATGAAGACGATGGAATCCAAGACCGAGCGTTATGAGCGCGACGTTCTACCGCTGGCCGATCCGCTTTACGCGAGCGCGGTGCGGATGACCCGCAACAGTGCCGACGCCGAGGACCTCGTCCAGGAGACCCTCACCAAGGCCTACGTGAACTTCCACCAGTTCCAGGAGGGCACGAACCTGAAAGCCTGGCTGCACCGGATTCTCACCAACAACTTCATCAACTCCTACCGCAAGAAGCAGAGGGAGCCGCAGCGTACCGGTTCGGACGAACTGGAATCCTGGCAGCTCGCCCAGACCGAGTCCGCCATCGCGGGCCTGCGCAGCGCCGAGCACGAGGCGCTCGACCACATTCCCGACTCCGAGGTGGTGGCGGCGCTCCGCTCCCTGCCGCCCGACTTCCGCAACGCCGTCTATCTGGCCGACGTCGAGGGCTACGCCTACAAGGAGATCGCCGAGATGATGGGGACCCCCATCGGAACGGTCATGTCCCGGCTGCACCGCGGCCGCAAACAGCTCCGCGAGGCGCTCGCCGAGACGAGCATCCCGGCCGCCCGCGCCGCCTGATCCCGGAAACGCCGTTCCGGCGGCCGACGAGAAGGACCCGCCCGCAAAGGCGGGTCTTTCCGTCTTCCCCGGCCTTCCACTCCCCGGGACCTTCTCGTTTTCCTCACGGAGAGGGATGGACACGCACTCGGCCCTGACCTGTTGAACATCGATAACTACCCTGAGTGATTTCCGTTCGCCTAAGGAGATCCCTCATGCCCCATCTCGCCGGAGCGCTGCTGGGCGGCGCGATCCTGTCCCTGATGCCGTTCGTCCCGGCGGCCGCCGGGGGGCCGTCGGTTCTGCGGCTCTCGGTGACGACGGGGCCGATCACCTTGGCGGGCGGCGGCGTCATCTCCTCCTATCGGGCGCTGATCCTCGACTGCGATCCGCCGAACGGCCACCACCCTCGTGCGGAGGAGGCCTGCGCCCAGCTCGAGGCGTCAGGGGGGCGGATCGAGCGGGATCCGGGCGAGGTGATCTGCACCGAGGAGTACGCCCCCCTGACGGTCGAGGCCGAGGGAACATGGCGCGGCACGGAGATCAGTTTCCAGCGCACCTATGGCAACGCCTGTGAAATGAGTGCCGCTACGGGCGCACTGTTTGATTTCTAGAGGCTAACCTCTTATGCCCGTTTTACCGGTAAGGTCCTCTTCAAGATCTCGCAGGGGAGGGCGCCGGCCAAGGCCCGGCTGCCCTCTTCCTGCGCCCGAGGAGGATTGCATGCGCCGTTCCGCCCTCGTGGTGGCGGGCTCGGCGACGGGTTTGCTCATGCTGGCCACCGCGCTCTCGTCCGCGTCCGCCGCTCCGTCGCCCACGCCAAATCCGGACTTCCGGATTCCGCGTCAGACCCTGAACTGGAAGCCGTGTCCACTCCCGGCTAATACCCCCCAGGAGTACAAGGCGCTCGAGTGCGCCAAGCTGTACACACCGCTGGACTGGCACAAGAAGAACGGCAAGAAGATCTCGCTGCAGATCACTCGCCTGAAGGCCCGGTCCGGCAACCCCAAGGGTGTCGTGTTCACCAACCCGGGCGGCCCCGGCGGTCCCGGCTGGTCCCTCCCCCTGGCCTTCCTCGACGCCGGCCGCAACAAGCTGCTCGACAACATGGACGTCATCGGCATCGACGTCCGCGGCACCGGTTACAGCACCCAGGCCGCGTGCAAGAGCACGAACTGGGGCAACAACCTCGACCCGCGCAACCGGTCGAAGGCCAACACCAAGAAGCTCCTCGCCGCCGCCAAGCGCGTCGCGGCCGCCTGCAACAACAAGGGCTCCGCCAAGAAGATCCCGGCCCGCCTGGTCAACACCCCCCAGACGGTCTACGACCTCGAGTGGCTGCGGATCAACCTGAAGGACTCCAAGGGCGCGGGCGTCAACAGGATCAACTGGGTCGGCTACTCCGGCGGATCCTGGATGGGCGCCTACTACGCCCGCTACTGGCCGAAGCACACGGGCCGGTTCGTCCTGGACTCCAACACCGACTTCACCAGCACCTGGCAGCGGATCTTCGCCGCCCAGCCGAAGGCGTTCCAGACCCGGTTCTACAACGACTTCGGCGGCTGGGCCGCCAAGTACAACGGGATCTTCAAGCTCGGCGCGTCGAAGAAGGCCGTCTACACGCGGTACGAGCGCGTCCGCAAGGCCATCACCAAGGCCAAGGGCGGCTACGCGACGCTCGTCTTCGACGACGGCAGCAAGCTGAAGGTGTACGCCAGCACGCTGGACAACATCATCTCCTCCAGCCTGTACGTCAAGGGCCAGTTCATCGACATCGCGAGCATCCTGTTCACGCTGTCGCAGGCGGCCAAGAACGCCGGCTTCCCGATCCGCCAGCAGACGACGCTCGCGGTGCACAACGTCGCCAATCCGCTCGCCGACCCCGAGGCCGGTTCGAACGCGACGTTCTACGACGTCACCTGCAACGACACCAAGTACGTCAAGGCCGGTCAGCTCGCCTCGTACACGGCGAAGAACGGCAAGAAGTACCCGCTGGTCGGCTACGGCAAGATCTTCGACCCCTGCGCCTTCTGGAAGCGCCCCTCCGGCGTCAACCTGAAGAAGATGAAGAGCGGGCCGAAGCTCCTGATGATCCAGTCGACCCACGACCCGGCCACCGCGTACTCCGGTGCGGTCAACGCGCACAAGAAGTACAAGAACTCGCGCCTGATCACCGTGGTCAACGAAGGCGACCACGGCATCTACGCCAGCGGCAACGGCTGTGTCGACAACATCGTCGAGGCCTACCTGGTCGACGGCGTCTACCCGGGCAAGGACGGCACCTGCCAGGGCCAGCCGATCCCGGCCCCCGACCTCGCCGGCCGCCTCCAGGCCCCCGTGACCAACATCCTCATCCGCAACAAGGGTTACGGCGACCTGCTCGAGCAGTAAACCGATCACCAGCGTTCCACCGGAGGACCCCGGCCGTACCGGCCGGGGTCTTTCGCATGTATCCGCTGGTCAGAGGGCGTCAATTCGCATGATTTCTTAACTGTTCGGGGCGAAGGATGGCTTAGCCTCCTTTTACTCGTTACCGAGGGTTCCGGCCGGGATGGCCGGGACCCTCTGCTCGTCTCCTCCCCTGGAAGGTCCCCTTTGCGTCGAATCGCCCTTGCCGGCGTCGTGGTCGTGGCGCTGGGCGCGCTGTCGCCCGTCGCGGCACAGGCCGCCCCGGCCCCCCTCTCCGTTCAGCACATCCCGTGGGTGAAGTGCTTCCAGCCCGACCCCGCCGCCGGTCCCGACGAGGACCTGGGCGAGTACGGGCGGCTGGAGTGCGGGGTCTACAAGGTCCCGCG
Organism: Actinocorallia longicatena; assembly: GCF_039534125.1. Taxonomy (NCBI): domain Bacteria; kingdom Bacillati; phylum Actinomycetota; class Actinomycetes; order Streptosporangiales; family Thermomonosporaceae; genus Actinocorallia; species Actinocorallia longicatena. The sequence continues at coordinate 381,670 of NZ_BAAAUV010000003.1, forward strand.
GGACTGGGCGCACCCCGGCGACGGCAGGACGCTCGACATGATCGCCACCCGCCTGCCCGCCAGGAACGGGAAGGCCAGGGGCGCGGTCTTCACCAACCCCGGCGGGCCCGGGGCGTCCGGCACGATCATGCCGATGCTGTGGGGGCTGGCCAAGAAGTCCCGGCTCGCCGAGGAGATGGACCTCTACGGCATCGACGTCCGCGGCGTCTTCCAGCTCACCTGCGGCGAGAAGGGTCACGGTGACACGCCCGACTCCCGCGACCGCCGGCCGAAGAACGTCGCGCGGCTGCTGAGGCTGTCGAAGGCGATCGCGAAGGACTGCCAGGCCAGGCCCGCACAGCGGTACGTCACGACGGCTCAGACCGTCCGCGACCTCGACCTGCTGCGGTCCCTGATCGGCCAGGAGAAGATCAACTGGGTGGGCTACTCCGGCGGCAGCTGGCTCGGCGCCCACTACGCCGCCCAGTTCCCCCGGCGCACCGGCCGGTTCGTGCTGGACTCCAACGTCCAGTTCACCGGCGGCTGGCAGGAGGCCTTCAACCTCCAGCCGAAGGGCTTCGAGCGCCGGTTCCGCGAGGACTTCGCCCCGTGGGCCGCCAGGAACCACAAGAGTTACAAGATCGGCCGGACGGCGAAGCAGGTCATCGCGGTCTACGAGGGCATCCGCAGGGACGTCGCCCGCGAGCCCCTCCCCCTCTACGGCTCCGAACTGCGCCCCGCCGACGTCGACGGCCTCATCGCCGGCGCCATGTACGTCAAGGACGCCTTCCCCACGACCGGGACGCTGCTGGCCCTCATGCGCCGCTACACCGGGCTCGAGCCGAACGGCCGCGCCGCCGCCGCGGGCACGCTCAACGAGCTCGTCAGGAGCCTCAGGACGATCAGCACGCCGCTGCACACCGCCGCACCCGAGGACGAGGAGCCGCCGCGCGACTCCGAGGACGCCACCTTCTATGCGATCACCTGCAACGACACCGCCCACCGGGGCACGCCGAAGCAGCTCGCCGCCCGCAGCGCGAAGCTCGGGAAGAAGTACCCGCTGATCGGCTGGAGCACGATCATCGACCCGTGCCAGTACTGGAAGCGGCGGCCCGGCCTGGCCCTCAAGCGTCCGGGACGGAACCTGCCGGGCATGCTGATGGTCCAGTCGGTCCATGATCCCGCCACGCCCTACGAGGGAGCCCTGAAGGCCCACCGGGTGCTCAGGAACTCGCGGCTGCTGACCGTGAAGGGCGAGGGCGACCACGGCGTCTACTTCAGCGGCAACGCCTGCGTGGACCGGATCGTCGAGGCCTACCTGATCGACGGCAGGTTCCCGAAGAAGGACCTCACCTGCAAGGGGCTCCCGCTCCCCGGGGCCGGCGGCTCCGACGTCTTCTTCCGCGCCAGGAACACCCCGGCCAACCCCCTCCAGGCGATCGCCGGGCTCACCCGCGAGCACCCGATCACCCGCTGACGGAACGCGAGGAGGCCCGGCCGTCACGGCCGGGCCTCCTCGTCGTGCCGGAACTAGCCGGAACTAGTAGGACTTGCTGAAGATCACGCGCTTGCCGTAGGCGGAGGGCTGGTCGCAGCGGACGCAGGTGCCCTCGTCGGGCTCGCCCGCGTCCGGGATGCAGCGCGGGGTCGCCGCGGTCTCGGCCTTGATGTCGTCCTCGCAGGCGGTGCGGCCGCAGTGCAGGGCGACGGCCCAGCCCTGGGCGACCTGGGCGGCGAAGGCGTCCCAGCCGTCGACGGAGACCGTGCGGGAGTCGCGGAAGTCCTCGGCGCGCTTGAGCAGGAACGCCTGGAAGTCCTCGAGGATCGCCGGGATCGCCGAGGCGACCTCGCCGAGCGGGATCAGCTCCTTGCCCTGGCCCTCCTGCGTGGCGAGCCGGCGGGCGAGGGTGACGACGCCGTTGTCGATGTCGCGCAGGCCCAGCTCCAGCCGGACCGGGACGCCCCGCATCTCCCAGTCGTTGAACTTGAAGCCCGGCGACAGCTGCGGGCGCTTGTCGTCGACGAAGACCCGGACGCCCGCGGCGCGCAGCTCGGCGGCGATCTCGTGGGCCTTGGCCGCGGTGGTCTCGGCCTGCTCCTTGCGGCCCAGCGGCACGATGACGACCTGGTAGGGCGCGAGGCGGGGCGGGAAGACCAGGCCCTTGTCGTCGCCGTGGGTCATGATGACGCCGCCGATCATGCGGGTCGACATGCCCCAGGAGGTGGTGTGCGCGAGGCGCAGTTCGCCGTCGGCGTCCTGGTAGTCGATCTCGAAGGCCTTGGCGAAGTTGGTGCCCAGGTAGTGCGAGGTACCGGCCTGGAGGGCCCGGCCGTCCCGCATCATGCCCTCGATCGTGTAGGTGCGGACCGCGCCCGCGAACCGTTCCCCTGGCGTCTTCTCGCCCTTGACGACCGGCATGGCGGCGAGGTCGCGGGCGAGCTCCTCATAGGCGCCGAGCGCCCAGAGGGTCTCCTTCATCGCGTCGTCCTCGTCGGCGTGGGCGGTGTGGCCCTCCTGCCAGAGGAACTCGGTGGTGCGCAGGAACATGCGCGGCCGCATCTCCCACCGGACGACGTTCGCCCACTGGTTCAGCAGCAGCGGGAGATCGCGGTGGGAGTCGATCCACTTGGCCATGTACTCGCCGATGACGGTCTCGGAGGTCGGCCGCACGACCAGCGGCTCCTCGAGCTCCTTGCCCCCGGCGTGCGTCACGACGGCCAGCTCGGGGGAGAACCCCTCGACGTGCTCGGCCTCGCGCTTGAGATAGCTCTCCGGGATGAACATCGGGAAACAGGCGTTCTCGTGCCCGGACGCCTTGATACGGCCGTCCAGGTCGCTCTGGATCAGCTCCCAGACGCGGTATCCGTAAGGCCGGATCACCATGGTCCCGCGGACCGGGCCACGGTCCACGAGCTGCGCCTGGATGACGACCTCGTTGTACCAGGCCGAGAAATCTTCGCTCTGCGGGGTTACACCTTCACGACTCACAAAGGCGAGGTTACCGCCAACCGCTCCACAGCCCGCCGGGAGTTTCCGCGACGCCCGAAGAAGATCTCATGTCGCCGAAAGTCCCATGCGTGCCCCTAGAGGCAATAAGCTCAGCGCCATGAGTCACCCGGAACGGCCGAGTGGCGGCCTCGCCGGCGGTCTCGCCGCGCCCCCCGCATCGGCCGGGGCGTCCAGCGAGTCGCTGGCCGCTTTCGCCGCCAGAAACGGCCTTACCCAGAGTGCTGCGCGTCCCAACCTACGCCAGTACGTCAGCGACGTATGGAATCGTCGGCATTTCATCTGGATGTTCGCCTCATCCAAGAGCATGTCGATGTACACCTCGTCCAAACTGGGTCAGTTGTGGCAGGTCCTCACCCCCCTGCTCAACGCGCTCGTCTACTTCCTGATCTTCGGTGTGCTGCTCGGCACGAAGAAGAACATCCCCGACTACGTGCCGTGGCTGGTCACCGGGGTCTTCCTGTTCTCCTTCACGCAGCGGTCCGTGACGGCCGGAGCCAAGTCGATCGGGACCAACCTGTCCCTGATCCGGGCTCTGCACTTCCCGCGGGCCACGCTGCCGCTCGCCTACACGGTCGTGGAGCTCCAGCAGCTCCTGGTCGCCATGGGCGTCCTGATCGTGATCGTGCTCGGCTACGGGGTGCTCCCCACGCTCAGCTGGCTCCTGATCATCCCGATCGTCCTGCTCCAGCTCCTGTTCAACGTGGGCCTGAGCATGATCGTCGCGCGGATCGGCGCGTTCACCCGCGACATCACCCAGCTGATCCCCTTCGTCCTGCGGACCTGGCTCTACACCTCCGGCGTGATCTTCTCGCTGGCGAGCGTGACGGAGAAGACCGCGGTCGTCCAGGAGAACCCCTGGATCAAGAACCTGATGGAGGCGAACCCCGGCTACGTCTACGTCGAGCTCGCCCGTCAGGCCCTGATCCCCAAATACGTGAGCCAGACCGATCCCCAGGTCTCCATGGACCAGCCGGGGCTATTGTGGATCTACGCGGTCGTCTGGGCCGTTGTCATGCTGGTCGGTGGTTTCTACTGGTTCTACCGGGCTGAAGAGAGGTATGGGCGTGGCTGAGACCAAGCAGCGTCCCCGTCCTGTGGACACACCCGTGCAGATCGATCAGTCGCGCAATCCCATCGTGGTCGTCGACGATCTGCACATCGTCTACAAGGTGTACGGAGCGGGCGGCGAGCGCGGTTCAGGCGCCAGTGCCCTGCTCCGCGTCCTCAAGCGCCAGAACCGGCCGCAGACGACCGAGGTGCACGCGGTCAAGGGCGTCTCGTTCGTGGCCTACAAGGGCGACGCGATCGGGATCATCGGCACCAACGGCTCGGGCAAGTCGACGCTGCTGAAGGCCATCGCGGGACTGCTGCCGCCGCACACCGGCGGGGTCTACACCGACGGCCAGCCGTCGCTGCTGGGCGTCGGGGCGGCGCTCATGAAGGACCTCACGGGCGAGCGCAACATCATCCTCGGCTGCCTGGCCATGGGCCTGTCTCCGGAGGAGACCAAGGGCAAGTACCAGGAGATCGTGGACTTCGCGGGGCTGAAGCCGGGCTTCATCCAGTATCCGATGAACACCTACTCCTCCGGCATGGGCGCGCGCCTGCGGTTCGCGATCGCGGCCGCCCGCACCCACGACGTCCTGCTGATCGACGAGGCGCTCGCCACCGGTGACGCCAAGTTCAAGCGGCGCAGCAAGGCCAAGATCGAGCAGCTCCGCAAGGACGCCGGCGCGGTCTTCCTGGTCGCCCACCAGCTCGACGTCGTCGAGGAGACCTGCAACCGGGTCCTCTGGCTGGACGACGGCAAGATCATCATGGACGGCGATCCCCATGAAGTGATCTCCGCCTACACCGAGGCGACGGGCAAGTAAGCCTTCTAAAGTGGCCTCCATCCGATCGTGATGGAGGCCCTTTCTCATGCCAGCCCCGATTCCGTACGAGTTCCTGAAGCCCGTTCCGGCGTTCGATCTGACCAGCACCGACGTCCAGGACGGCGGGACCCTGTCGCAGGACCAGGTCTTCGACGACTGGGGCCACAGCGGCGGCAACATCTCCCCGCAGCTCGCCTGGTCCGGCTTCCCCGAGGGCACCCGGAGCTTCGCGATCACGGTCTACGACCCCGACGCGCCCACCGGCTCGGGATTCTGGCACTGGCTCACCTGGGACATCCCCGCGGGGGTCACCTCCGTCGAGCGGGGAGCGCCCGAGATCGGCACGACCGGCCGCAACGACTACGGCCAGAACGCCTTCGGCGGCGCCGGTCCGCCCGCCGGCGAGACCCACCGCTACATCTTCGCCGTCCACGCCCTGGACGTCGCCGAGCTCGGGGTCCCCGCGGACGCCACGACCGGCCAGATCGGCTTCAACATCGTCGCCCACACCATCGGCCGCGCCTACATCGTCGCGTCCTACGGCTCCTGACGCCGGAACGCACGAGGACGGGCCCCGCCGGTGCGGTCCGCCCGGAAGCCCGTCCTCGTGCCACCCACTTCGACCCGGCTGCAAGGTGACGAAATCAGGTCACCTAACGATGCCCGCCCCCACTATCAATCCACTATCGGCCCGGCCGATCACCTGGGCTGCGAGGCCGCGGGACCTAGAATCGGGGCATGGAGGACGGGCCGGGCCGGGTGCCCCGAGTGGTCGCTTGGCTGGCCGCGGTCGCGGCCGTGACCTATTCGTCCTGGGTGCTGGGGTTCCTGCTCCGGCCGGGACTCGACGTGATCGACGGCTATGTGAGCGAGCTCTCGGCGAGCGACCAGCCGCTGCACTGGGTCTTCGCGGGCGGTGATCTGGTCACCGGAGTGATCATGATCGGGGTGTCGATCTACGCGCTGGTGATGCTGCGGCGGCTCCCCTGGGCGGTGGCCGGGTGGATCTTCCTGCTGCTGTTCGGGTTCTGGGCCATCGGCGACGCCACCTTCTCGATGGACTGCGCGCCGAGCATGGACACCGCCTGCGCGCTGCGGGAGCGGGCCGGGCAGGTCTCGTTCTCGCACGGCTTCCACTCCGTGACGAGCTCCGCGGTGATCACGTGCGGGATCGCGGCGCTGCTGTGCCTGTCGATCGCGGCCCGGCGGTACGGCTGGTGGCCCGCGCTGGCCCGGTGGGGCTGGCCGCTGGCACTGGTCGAGGCCGTCGCCGCGGCGGGGACGCTGGTGCTGATGTGGGCGGGCCGGTGGCTGGGGCTCGTCCAGCGGATCCAGATCACGATCCTGTGCCTGGGGCTGTTCCTGATCGCCTGGGCGCTGTGGCAGCGGCCGCGCCCCCGCCGGGCGGGCCGGGCGGCCGGGCGGGAAGAGGCGGCGGTGTGATCGTCGCCGGGGTGCACGCGGTGGAGTCGGGTGACGGGCCGCCGGTGCTCGTGAGCAGCGGGCTCGGCGGGGCGTGGTTCGACTGGGAGCAGGTGCGGGCGCTGCTGCCCGGGCCGCGGGTGCTGGTGTTCGACCGTCCGGGGCTGGGCGAGAGCCCTGCGTCGGCCGAGATCCCGAGCCTGCGCCGCGAGGTGGACCTGCTGCGGGCGCTCGCCGAGTGGCTGGGCGAGCCGGTCGTGCTGGTCGCCCACTCGATGGCCGCCTTCCACGCCGAGGCCCTCGCCCGGATCCATCCGGAGCTGGTCAGGGGCGTGGTCCTGGTCGATCCGAGCTGTGAGCCCGGCGCCCGCGCCAGGCGCCATCTGACGGCGGCCCTCGCCCCGCTGGCCGGGGCGGTCGGGGCGGGGCTGGAGATCACCGGGCTGGCGCGCCTGTGCGGGCCGTGGAGCCGCCGCCGGGTGCTCGCCCTGATGAGCGTCCGGGGGGACCACACGACGCCCCCAGAACTGATCAAGGACGTCTTCGGGCACGGCGCCGTCTACGGAACCATGATCGCCGAGAACACGGCCTATCCGGAGATGGCCGCCGATCTCAACGCCCTGCGCGGCCGCGCTCCCTTCCCGCCGGTCCCACTGGAGGTGATCACCGCCCTGGGCGGCGTCGGCGACCCGGAGCACTGGGAGCGGGCGCACGCGGACCTCGCGGCGATGAGCCCGCTGGGCCGCCGGACCGTGCTGCGCAAGGCCCGGCACATGGTCATGCTCGACGCGCCGGAGTCCGTGGCCGCGGCCGTCCAGCGGGTACTGTCCTGACGCATGGTCCGCCGCCTCGCCCCCGCGCTCGCCGCGCTCCTGCTGCTGACGGCCTGCACGGCCTGCGCGGAGGAGAAGGCGGTGGCCGAGCGGGTCTCCGAGGGCTCCCTCAAGATCGCGATGAGCAACGGCTCCGCGGCCGAGCTGAAGGCGCTCGGCTACCGGGTCCGCGGCGGGATCGGCTGCCGGACGCTCGCCGGGAACACCCTGGCCCATGTCCGGGTGGAGTGCTCAGGGACGACCTCGGACGGGCAGCCGATCAGGGTCGAGGGCACCGCCACCGAAGCCGACACGACGCACCCCGAACAGGACTTCGTGATCACCGTCGGCGGCCGGGAGGTCCTGCACAAGGACTGTCTCGCCACCGGATGCAAAGATAAATGATCTTGCAAAAGCCGGCGTCCCGCCGGTGTGGCGCGGCGCGCGACGGGTCAGGTAACCCGGCGTGACGAACAAGAAGCTCCTGGTCGCCGGCATCGGCGGCATGATCGTGACCGGCCTCGTCGTTGCGGTGGCCATGCTCTTCGTGTTCAACAAGTCTCTGCGATACGAGACCCAGGCGGAGATGCTCGCCGCGGTGCCGAAGACGGCCCAGGCCGAGCTCGACACCCGAGGACACAAGCTGGCCCAGCCGCTGGCCTGCCACACGATGGAACAGGCCACCGAGAAGCAGATGCTGGTCAACTGCGAGGCCACCACCGCGGACAGGAAGCGGGTCCAGGTGTTCGGGGCGGCGCTGGCGGCGTCCCAGGACGAGTACTACACGATCCTGGTCGGCGGGAAGCCCATCGTGAAGAACGCCCACTGCCTGGGTGCAGACTGCAAGGACTGAGTTGGACACGTCCTTGAGGAGTAGAGCGTGCTGCCTGTCGCGCTGGACTGCATGGGCGGCGACAACGCCCCCCGCGAGATCGTCGCGGGAGCCGTCGCCGCCTTCCGCGAGCACGACGTGCCGCTCGTCCTCGTGGGCCCGGCCCGCCGCATCCGCGGGCTGCTCGCCGAGCACGGCATGGCCGGGCAGATCCCGATCGTGCACACCGACGAGTCCCTCGACATGGACGAGGGCGCGCTGGCCTCGTGGCGCAAGCCGCGGTCGACCGTCGCGATCGCCTGCGAACTGATCAAGCACGGGAAGGCCGGGGCGCTGGTCTCGGCGGGATCGACGGCCGGGGTCGTGGCGACCTCGGCCGTCCGGCTGAAGACCGCCGTGGGGATCATGCGGCCCGCGATCGCCGTGACGCTCCCCACCAGGCCGCGGCCGACGGTCCTGCTCGACGCCGGCGCCACCGCCGACGCCAAGCCCGAGATGCTCGTCCAGTTCGCGATGCTCGGCACCGCCTTCGCCCAGATCCGCCTGGACGTCCCGCACCCGCGCGTCGGCCTGCTGACCATCGGCGCCGAGGCGGGCAAGGGCAACAAGCTGTCCAAGAAGGCCCAGGAGCTCCTGTCCGCCGCCCCGATCGAGTTCGCGGGCAACGTCGAGGGCCACGACCTGCTGCGCGGCCGGGTCGACGTCATCGTCACCGACGGCTTCACCGGCAACATCGCCCTGAAGACCATGGAGGGGACCATCCGGGTCGCCGTGAACGAGCTGCGCGCCGCGCTGACGGGCAGCCGCACGGCGAAGATCGGAGCCGCCCTGCAACGCAAGGAACTCCAGGCGCTGACGGCCCGTTTCGACAGTGAGACCTACGGCGGGGGCGTCCTGCTCGGCCTGAACGGCGCGGTGGTGATCGCGCACGGGGCGGCCGGGGCCCGGGGCATCGCGGCGGCCTGCAAGCTGGGCTACGACCTGTCCGTCGGAGGGCTGACCGAACGGGTGAAAGACCAGCTCCACGCGGCGACGAAGCCGTCGAGATTCTCCCGCAGGCACCCCGCGGACCCGGTTGGGGGGCCACCCGCCGGGGGATGATCACCTTGATTCGGGGGGATCTTGTGATGGGACTCAGCACTGCCCAGGTGGCGGAGCGGCGTGAGGCGGGTCAGACCAACGACGTGCCCCGGCGCAGCAGCCGCAGCGTCCAGGAGATCGTCCGGGCGAACGTCTTCACCCGGTTCAACGGCCTGATCGGCTCCCTGTGCGTGCTGGTCCTGATCTTCGGAGCCTGGCAGGACGCCCTGTTCGGCGGCATCATCATCGCCAACACCGCGATCGGGATCATCCAGGAGCTGCGGGCCAAGCGCACCCTGGACAAGCTGGCCGTGGTCGGCGAGCAGCGCGTCAAGGTCAGCCGGGACGGCGCCGAGACCCTGCTGGAGCAGAAGGACCTCGTCCTCGGCGACCTGATCATGCTGGAGACCGGGGACCGGATCGTGGTCGACGGCGTCGTCGAGGACTCCCGCTCGCTGGAGATCGACGAGTCCCTGCTGACCGGCGAGGCCGACCCGGTGCACAAGGCGTCCGGGCAGGACGTCATGTCGGGCAGTTTCGTCGTCGCGGGCGGCGGCTCCTTCACCGCCACCAAGGTCGGCCACGACGCCTACGCGGCCAAGCTCGTCCTGGAGGCCAGCCAGTTCAAGCTGGCCGACTCCGAGCTCCAGACCGGCATCAACCGCTTCCTCAAGCTCGTGACCTGGCTGCTGGTCCCGGTCGGGCTGCTGCTGGTGGTCAGCCAGTTCGTGGTCAGCAAGAACGACTTCGGGCAGGCCGTGGTCAGCGCGGTCGCCGGGGTCGTCACGATGATCCCCGAGGGCCTGGTCCTGATGACCAGCATCGCCTTCGCCGTCGGCGTGGTGCGGCTCGGGCAGCGGCAGTGCCTGGTCCAGGAGCTGCCCGCGATCGAGGGCCTGGCCCGGGTCGACGTGCTGTGCGTCGACAAGACCGGCACGCTCACCGAGCCCGGCATGGACCTCGACCGGTTCACCGTCCTGCGCGACGACCTGCCCGCCCGGGACGCCCTGCGCGCCCTCGTCGCCGCCGACCCCTCCCCCAACCCGACCATGAACGCCGTCGCCGAGTCCATGAGCGAGGGCGCCGATCCCGGCTGGATCGTCGACCAGGTCGTCCCGTTCTCCAGTGCCAGGAAGTGGAGCGGCGCCTCGTTCAAGAAGGAGGGCGACTGGGTCCTCGGCGCGGCCGACGTCCTGCTCGCCGCCGGTGATCCCCACCGGGCCGAGGCCGAGCGCCTCGGCGCCACGGGCCTGCGGGTCCTCGCCCTGGTCAAGGTGCCCGACGGCAGGCTCGACGTGCTCGCCCAGGGCGGCGGGGAACGTCTCCAGGCCGTCGCGCTGGTCGTGCTGAGGCAGCGGATCAGGCCCGAGGCGCACGGCACGATCGAGTACTTCGGGCAGCAGGGCGTCGCGGTCAAGGTCATCTCCGGCGACAACCCCGCCAGCGTCGGCGCGATCGCCCGGAGCCTCGCGATCCCCGGCGCCGATCGGCCCTACGACGCCCGCGACCTCACCGAGGCGAACATCGCCGAGGCCGTCGACACCCACTCGGTGTTCGGCCGGGTCACCCCGCAGCAGAAGCGCGACATGGTCAAGGCGCTCCAGTCGCGCGGCCACACCGTCGCGATGACCGGCGACGGCGTCAACGACGTCCTCGCGCTCAAGGACGCCGACCTGGGCGTGGCGATGGGGTCGGGCAGCGGCGCCACCCGCGCCGTCGCCAAGATCGTCCTGCTGGACGACAGCTTCGCGACCCTCCCCCACGTCGTGGCCGAGGGACGGCGGGTCCTCGGCAACATCGAGCGGGTCGCGAACCTGTTCCTCACCAAGACCGTCTACTCGATCCTGCTGGCCGTCCTGGTCGGGCTGATCGGGGTCAGGTTCCCCTTCCTGCCGCGCCATCTCACGCTGATCAGCACCCTGACGATCGGCATCCCCGCGTTCTTCCTGGCCCTGGCGCCGAACCTGGAGCGGGCGCGGCCCGGTTTCGTGCCGCGCGTGCTGCAGTTCGCGGTCCCGGCCGGCCTGGCCTGCGGGGCCGCGACCTTCCTCGGCTACATGCTGGCCCGCGACGATCCGGCGTCCGAGTTCGCCCAGGACTCGACGACCGCGACCTTCACCCTGTTCTTCCTGGCCATGTGGGTGCTCGCGCTGATCGCCCGCCCCTACACCTGGTGGCGGATCGGGCTGGTCGTCGCGATGGGCGCCGCGTTCCTGGTCATCCTGGCCGTGCCCTGGCTGCGGCACTTCTTCGCGCTCGACCACTCGAGCTTCCACAACGACGTCGTGGCGCTGGTCATCGCCGCCGCGTTCGGGTTCCTGCTGTCGCTGGCGCTCAGGCGGAACTGGTACGGAAAGCTCCTCGCCCGGATTCCCAAGAAACGTTAACGGGTCGAGTCTGGGGCGGTGCGGCCGATAACCTGGGGGCATGTCCGATCCACAACTCGTCATCGCCGCCCGGGTGCAGGCCGCGATCACCGCCGCTTTCGGTGATGATCACGCGGGCACCGACCCGGTGATCCGGCCGTCCCAGTTCGCCGACCTGCAGGCCAACGTGGCACTGCCGCTGTCGAAGAAGCTGCGACAGGCCCCGCGCGACGTCGCGAACGAGATCGTGGCCCGCCTCGACGTCGACGGCGTCGCCTCCTCGGTGGAGGTCAGCGGCCCGGGCTTCATCAACATCAAGCTGGCGGACGGGTGGATCGCGAGCCAGGTCACCCCGCTGGTCGGCGACGTCCGGGCGGGCGTCCCGATCACCGACCGGCCGCAGATCATCCCGGTCGACTACTCCTCGCCGAACGTGGCCAAGGAGATGCACGTCGGGCATCTGCGGACCACGATCGTCGGCGACGCCTTCGCGCGGACCGGCGAGTTCCGCGGCCACACGATCATCCGGCAGAACCACATCGGCGACTGGGGCACCCCCTTCGGCATGCTCATCGAGCACCTGCTCGAGGTGGGCGAGGACACCGAAGAGGGCCAGCTGCTCGTCAACGACCCGAACTCCTTCTACCAGGCGGCGCGGGCCAAGTTCGAGGCGTCGGAGAAGGGCGAGGGGCACGGCGACTTCGCCACCCGGGCCCGCAAGCGGGTCGTGCTGCTCCAGGCCAAGGACCCGGCGACGCTGGAGACCTGGCACCGGCTGGTCGACATGTCGAAGGTCTACTTCAACAAGATCTACTCCATGCTCGACGTCTCGCTGACCGACTCCGACCTCGCGGGCGAGAGCATGTACAACGACATGCTCCCCGGCATCTGCGACGAGCTCGAGGAACGCGGCATCGCGGTCATCGACGACGGCGCGCTCTGCGTCTTCAACGAGGGCTACGTGGGCCGCGAGGGCGAGCCGCTGCCGCTGATCATCCGCAAGAGCGACGGCGGCTACGGCTACGGAACCACCGACGTCGCGTGCCTGAAGTACCGGGCCCAGACCCTGCACGCCGACCGGGCCGTCTACGTCATCGGCGCGCCGCAGGCCCTGCACCTCAGCATGGCCTGGGACACCGTCGAGCGGGCCGGCTGGAAGGGCAGGACCGAGCCGTTCCACGCCAAGATCGGCAACGTCCTCGGCGACGACGGCCGGATCCTGCGGACCAGGTCCGGTAAGTCGATCAAGCTGGCGGCGCTGCTGGAAGAGGCCGTCGAGCGCGCCGAGAAGATCGTCGAGGACCGGGGCTACGACGAGGAGACGAAGAAGGAGATCGCGCACGCCGTGGGCATCGGCGGCGTCAAGTACGCCGACCTGTCGACCGCCCGCGACAGCGAGTACGTCTTCGACTTCGACCGGATGCTCGCCCTTTCGGGCAACACCGGCCCCTACCTCCAGTACGCCACGGCCCGGATCCGGTCGATCTTCCGCAAGGCCGGGGTCTCCGTCGAGGACGCCACCTCGCCGATCACGATCACCGAGCCGGCCGAGCGGGCCCTGGCACTGCACCTGCTGCGCTTCCCCTCGGTCATCGACGAGGTCCTCGACGGGGTCTATCCGCACAAGCTGTGCACCTACCTCTTCGAGCTCGCCCAGGCGTTCACGACCTTCTACGACGAGTGCCCGGTCGCCAAGCCCGAGGTTCCGGTCGAGGTCCGCGACAGCAGGCTCGCGCTGCTGCGGGTCACGCTCCAGACCCTGGTCACGGGGCTGGGCGTCCTCGGGATCCCGGTGCCCGAGCGCATGTAGGCCGCTGAAATAGATCATGACGGTGTGCTTTCCGAGTCTTTGCCTCGGGGCATAACGAGATCGTTATGCTCGAAAGTATCCCCCCTGAGCTGTACGGCCTGGGGGGATGCGTGAGTCACGGGTGGTCCATCAGGGCCCGGCTGAGCCTCATCGCCTCCTCCGTCATGCTGCTGGTGTGCCTCGCGGGATCGGCCGCCGCGCTCCTCGCCGTGCGGGACCTGGCGAGCAACTACCGGACCGAGAAGACGGCCGCCGCCGCGCTGAAGATCGTCCACTCGATCAAGCGCGGTCATCTGCCGAAGGTGCTGCCGTCGGCCCTGATCGACGATCTCGAGATCGTGCAGGTCGTCAACGCCCAGGGCACCGTCGTGGCCGGGAGCGGGACGCTCGGCGACGCGCCGCGGATCACCGCGATCATGCCGCCCGACGACAGCCCCCGCGTCAACCAGGTCCGCTGCGACCTGCCGCTGGTCCCCGGCTGCGACATCGTGGTCGCCTTCCGGGTCTACGAGCCCGACGGGGACTGGGTCGTCTACGCCATGAGCGACGCGGTGCCCTGGTACGTGTCGGGACGCCTGATCACGATCCTCTCCATCGCGACGATCGTCCTGGTCACCGCGACGGCCCTCGGCTCGGCCCGGACGGTCTCCCGCGCGCTCAAGCCCGTCGAGGACATCCGGGCCCGCGCCGAGGAGATCGGGGCGGACGCCCGGGGAGTCCGGATGGGCGAGCGGCTGCCGCTGCCCAAGCACGGCGACGAGCTGTACGCGCTGACCGTCTCGGCCAACGGGGTCCTCGACCGGCTGGAGCGGACCATCTACCGGGAGCGCCGCTTCACCTCCGACGCCTCCCACGACCTGCGCTCCCCGATCACCGCGATGCGCGCCCAGCTCGACGAGGCGCTGCTCTACCCCGCCGAGACCGACTGGAAGGAGACCGGGCAGCACCTGTCGGCCAGCCTGGACCGGCTCCAGGCGATCGTCGAGGACCTCCTGACGCTGGCCAGGATCGACAGCGGCCACGCCGCCCCCACCGAGCCGGTCGCCCTCGACGAGCTGATCCGCGCCGAGGTCGCCCGCCGCCGCTTCCCGATCCCGGTGGAGCTGACGCTGGATCCCGTCCGGATCTCGGGCAACCCGCTCCAGCTCACCCGGCTGCTCACCAACCTCCTCGACAACGCCCAGCGGCACGCCGAGCACCGGGTCGCGGTGGTCCTGCGGGCGGAGGAGGGCACCGCGGTCCTGGAGATCGTCAACGACGGCGACTCGATCCCGGCGGAGCTGCGCGAGGAGGTGTTCCGCCGGTTCACCCGGCTGGACGACTCCCGGAGCAAGGACACCGGCGGCACCGGCCTCGGCCTGGCCATCGTCCGGGAGATCACCACCGCCCACGGCGGCGCGATCCGGGTCGCCGACAGCGACGACGGCGCCCGCTTCGTCATCCGGCTCCCGCTGCTCGACGCGTAACCGGCTCACCCCGGGCACCCGCTCGCCCTGCGACCATCTCCCGGACGGCCGGGGCCACCTCGTGGGCCAGGACCGGGAGCCAGGCGGGGTCGCCCGCGTGGATCAGGGTGTCCATCCGGTGCTCGATGACCAGATCGGCGAGCTCGGCGGCCGTCCTGGGGCCCGCGAAGTTGTAGATCCGGCGGATCTCGGACGGCTTGCGCCCGGCGGCGTGGGCGGCGTCGTCGATGATCCGGTGGCCCTCGGCGAGGCGTTCCGGGGGGACGAAGGAGGAGGAGGGGATCCAGCCGTCGGCGTGCGTCCCGGCGATCTCCAGGGAGCGGCGGCCGGTGACGCCCAGCCAGATCCCCATCGGATGGACGGGCACCGGGCCTCCGATGGCGGGGAATCCACCGCCGAGGCGGTAGTGCTCCCCCTCGAAGCGGACGTCCTTCTCCCCCGACCACAGCAGCCGGATGACCTGGACGGCCTCCGCGAGCGCCGTCCGGGACGCGCGGGGGGTGCGGTGCGGGCCGCCGTGGGCGGTGATCGCGTCCCAGAAGATGCCGCCGCCGAGGCCCAGCTCGGCGCGTCCGCCGCTCAGGACGTCCAGGGAGGCCAGGGTGCCCGCGAGGACCTGGGGCGGCCGCAGCGGCAGGCAGGCGACGTCGGGGAAGACCGTGATCCCGCCGGTCACGGCCAGGACCGTCGCCATCAGGGCCAGGCAGTCCAGCCGGCGCTGGTAGGGATGGTCCTGGACGCCGAGGAGGTCGAGGCCGAGGCGGTCGGCCTCGACGGCGACGCGGACGGCGTCGGGGCCCGGCGCCAGGAAATGGCCGAACTGCGGCAAGGACGGTCCTTCCGGACAAGCGTCAAGGCCCCTTCCCCGGAGGGAAAGGGCCTTGGACGGAACGCGGCTGTTACAGGTCGCCGTAAAGACCGGACAGGAAGCCCGCCTCGCCGGAGGCCGAGTGGTTCATCGGCTCCTCCACGACCACGACGGTGGCCGGGGCTGCGTTGCGGACCGCGGCGCGCCGGGCGGCCGGCTTGCGCGCCGGAGCCTTCTTCGCCGTGGTGGCCTTCGGACGGGTGGTGGCGCGAGCGGTGGTGGCCTTCTTGGCCGCCGCCGGCTTCTTCGCCGCCGAGGTGGTGCTCTTGGCCGCCACGGTACGCGTCGTCGCCGCCTTCTTGGCGGCGGGCTTGCGGACCGCGCGGGTCGCCGTGGTGGTGGCCTTCCTGGCCGCCGCCGTGCGCGTCGTGGTGGCCTTCTTCGCCGCGGCGGGCTTCTTCGCCGCTGTGGTCGCCTTCTTCGCCGCCGGCTTCCTGGCCGCCGTGGTGGCGGTCTTGGTGCCGGTCGTCTTCTTGGCGGCCGTGGCCCGCGTGGTGGTGGTCTTGGCCGCCGTCCTGCGCGCCGGAGCGGCCTTCGCGGCGGTGGTGCGGGCCCTGGCCGCGGCGGGCTTGGCCGCCGTGGCCAGCTTGACCGACTTGATGGCCTTGGCCGCGTCGGACATGGCCTTGGCGGCCGTCGCCATCGACTTGGTCGCCGTCTTCATGGCGGTCATCGCCGAGTTCAGGGCCTTGGCCGAGGTGCCGGCCTTGGTGGCGGCGGCGGTCATCTTGGTGGTGGCCGCCGTCATCTTGGTCGCCGCCGAGCCGACCTTGGTCGCCGCCGCGGCCGGGGTCATCCCCCTGGCCGCGGAGGAGCGCACCGGCGTGGTGCGGGCGGTCGTGGTGCGGGCGGTGGTCGCCCGCGCCGTCGTCGTCCGCTTGGCCGCCGTGGTCTTGCGGGCGGCGGGCTTGCGGGTCGTGGCGGTCTTCGCCGCGGTCCGCGTAGCGGGCTTCTTGGCAGCGGTGCTCTTGGCCGCCGGACGGGTCTTCGACGTCGAAGCCGTGCGGGCCGTGACGGTCCCGGTGGACTTCGCCGCCGCAGAGGTCCGCTTGGCAGCGGTCGCCCTCTTCGGCGCCGCCTTCCGCGCGGCCGTCGTGGTGGCCTTCTTCACGGTCGGCTTCTTGGCCGCCGCGGTGCGAGTCGTCGTAGTGCTACGGCGAGTGGTCGCACGAGTTGTTGATTTGGTAGGCACTGATCCATCCCCCCGTAGTGATCAGCTACGGGGGGAGGTATTCCACGCCTGCGGTAGATCTAAAACACGGAACTGCGAAACTCGTTTACGACCCGATGGGATGCCACACGGTTTTCGTCTCCAGAAGGGCCGTCATACGGGCCGTTCCCGGGTCGGCCGCCCAGTCGTTCGCGGCGGGTCGAAGGACACGCTTCAGATTGCCCGCAGCCTCGATTTCACAGGCCTTCGCGAGTTCTTCCGGAGCGCCCGTGAGGTCGATCGCGTTGACGTCCATGTGCCCCGCGAGCCACGGTGCGAGCTCGGCGTGGCGGCCCGTCAAAATATTCACGACGCCGCCGGGCAGATCCGAGGTCGCGAGCACCTCGGCGAAGGTGACGGCGACCAGCGGCGTCTCGGTGACGACCACGGTCGTGTTGCCGGAGACGATGGCCGGGGCCAGCACGGACACCAGTCCGAGCAGGCCGGAGTCGGTGGGCGCGAGGACCGCGACGACCCCCGTCGGCTCGGGCGAGGAGAGGTTGAGGAACGGCCCCGCGACGGGATTCGCCGAACCGGTGACGGAGCCGATCTTGTCGGCCCATCCGGCGTACCAGACCCACCGGTCGACGGCCGCGTCCACCTCGTTCTCCGCGGCGGCCACCGAAAGGCCCGTGGAGCGCAGTTCCTCGACGAACTGAGAACGCCTTCCCTCGAGCATTTCGGCGATCCTGTAAAGGATCTGACCCCGGTTGTAGGCCGTTCTCGACGACCATCCGCCGAACGCCTTGCGGGCCGCCACGACCGCGTCCCTGACGTCCTTGCGGGACGCCCAGGAAGCGTTGGCGAGGAAATTGCCCTTGCTGTCGTTCACGACGTAGGACCTGCCGGACTCCGAGCGCGGAAAAGCGCCGCCGATGTAGAGCTTGTAGGTCTTGCGCACGGCCAGCCGCTGCGATTCCTTCGACGACTTAGTGGGCAAGGTAGGCCTCCAGACCGTGGCGGCCGCCCTCGCGGCCGAAACCCGACTCCTTGTAGCCGCCGAAGGGCGACGCCGGGTCGAACTGGTTGAACGTGTTGGCCCACACCACGCCCGCGCGGAGCTTGTCGGCCATGGACAGGATCCGGGAGCCCTTCTCGGTCCACACACCGGCGGACAGGCCGTACGGGGTGTTGTTGGCCTTCTCGACGGCCTCGGCGGGCGTCCGGAAGGTCAGCACCGACAGCACGGGGCCGAAGATCTCCTCGCGGGCGATGCGGTGGCTGAGCGCGACCTCGGTGAACAGGGTCGGCGCGAACCAGAAGCCGCTCTCGGGCAGGTCGCACGGCGGCGACCACAGCTCGGCGCCCTCGTCGACGCCGCTGGCGACCAGGTCCCTGATGGTGGAGAGCTGCGCCGCGGAGTTGATCGCGCCGACGTCGGTGTTCTTGTCGAGCGGATCCCCGACGCGCAGCGTCGCCATGCGGATCTTCAGCTTGGCGAGGAGCTCGTCGGCGACGGACTCCTGCACGAGCAGCCGGGAACCGGCGCAGCACACGTGGCCCTGGTTGAAGTAGATCGCGTTGATGATGCCCTCGACGGCCTGGTCGAGCGGGGCGTCGTCGAACACGATGTTCGCGCCCTTGCCGCCGAGTTCCAGCGTGAGGCGCTTGCCGGTGCCCGCGACCGACCGGGCGATCTGCTTGCCGACCTCGGTGGAGCCGGTGAAGGCCACCTTGTCGATGCCGGGGTGCTCGACCAGCGCGCGGCCGGTCTCGCCCGCGCCGGTGACGATGTTGACCACGCCGGGCGGGAGGTCGGCCTGCTGGCACATCTCGGCGAACAGCAGAGCGGTCAGCGGGGTCGTCTCGGCGGGCTTGAGCACGACGGTGTTGCCGCAGGCGAGCGCCGGGGCGATCTTCCACGCGAGCATCATCAGCGGGAAGTTCCACGGGATGACCTGGCCCGCGACCCCGATCGGCCGGGTGCCGAAGCCGGAGTGCTCGAGCTTGTCGGCCCAGCCGGCGTAGTAGAAGAAGTGGGCGGCGACCAGCGGCAGGTCGACGTCGCGGGTCTCGCGGATCGGCTTGCCGTTGTCGATCGACTCCAGCACGGCCAGCTCGCGGGAGCGCTCCTGGATCAGCCGGGCGATCCGGTAGAGGTACTTGGCGCGCTCGCGCCCGGGCATGGGGCCCCAGACGGTGTCGAAGGCGGTCCTCGCGGCGGCGACGGCCCGGTCGACCTCGTCGGCGGTGGCGGAGGCGACCTCGGCCAGCACCTCCTCGGTCGCGGGGTTCACCGTCTTGAAGGACTCCTTGCCGGGGACGAACTCGCCGCCGACGAACAGCCCGTAGGAGTCCTTGATCTGGACGATGCTCCGGGACTCGGGAGCGGGTGCGTAGGAGAAGTCCACTGATTCTGACTCAGACATGTCTAGTCCAGCGTGAAGTAGTCGGGGCCGGAGTACACGCCGGTGGCGAGCTTCTGGCGCTGCATGAGCAGGTCGTTGAGCAGGGTCGACGCGCCGATCCTGAACCAGTGCGGGTCGAGCCAGTCCGGTCCGGCGATCTCGTTCACCAGGACGAGCTGCTTGATCGCGTCCTTGGTGGTGCGGATGCCGCCGGCGGGCTTCACCCCGACCATCCGTCCCCGCTCGGCGCGGAAGTCCCGGACGGCCTGGAGCATCAGCGCGACGACCGGCGCGGTCGCGGCGGGCTGGATCTTGCCGGTGGAGGTCTTGATGAAGTCGCCCCCGGCCAGCATGGCCAGCCAGGACGCCCGGCGCACGTTGTCGTAGGTGACCAGCTCTCCGGTCTCCAGGATGACCTTCAGATGGGCGCCCTCGCCGCCGTTCACCGACCCGGCGCACGCCTCCTTGACGGCCACGATCTCCTCGAAGACCTTGCCGTAGTTCCCGGCGAGGAAGGCTCCGCGGTCGATGACCATGTCGATCTCGGTGGCCCCGTCGGCGACGGCCTGGCGGGTGTCCTCGAGCTTGACCGCGAGCGGGGCGCGCCCGGCCGGGAAGGCCGTGGCGACCGAGGCGATCCCGACACCGGAGCCGCTCAGCTCGTCCGCGGCGATCTTGACCAGATCGGGGTAGACGCACACCGCGGCGACGGTGGGCGCCCCCGGCGCGGTCCGCACGGCCTTGGTGCACATCGCCCGGACCTTGCCCGGCGTGTCCGCGCCCTCCAGGGTGGTCAGGTCGACCATCGAGATGGCCAGGTCGATGGCCCGCGCCTTGGCCTCGTTCTTGATCGACCGGGTGCCGAGCCGGGCCGCCCTGGCGTCCTGGCCGACCTGGTCCACGCCCGGCAGCCCGTGCAGGACCCCGCGCAGCTGTGTTGAGCTCATCACAAGCCCAGCATCCGTCATGCCCATGCCCCCTAACAAACCCAACCTCGAAGTGCGGAGATAGACACTACTGGCAAACATGGGATGACCGGACTGTTTGGTCATTCCGCCAAAGCGGCCGCGATCCGCTGCGCCAGCTCGTCCTCGGTCCTCTCCCCGGCCGTCCTCATGATCACTTTGTCACCCCGCAGGAGCAGGAGGGTCGGCACGTTCGCGACCTCCAGCCGCTCGTCCTCCCAGGACGCCTCGTCGACGTCCACCTGGACGGCCGTGATCGCGTCCCCGAGGGAGCCCGCGAGGTCGTCCACCACGGGGACCATGCGTTTCGCGGCCTCCGAGTGGATCGCCGTGAACAGGGCCAGGACGGGCCGCGACCCGCCGAGCAGCTCGTCGAACTCGTCTTCCGATGCCAGTGAGCGAAGCGTCATGCACCCACAGTAACCAGACGGCGTGCCGGACTTGCCCTGGAGGCTCCCCGTCTGGTGTCCTCGGTCACACAACCTGTTTCACCAGATCAGGGCCGCTCTCAAAGAGGAGGCGCGGACATGTTCGAAGAAGCCCAGTACTTCGCTCCCGTGACCCGGGACGAACACGGGGCCGTAACGGTAGAACTGGCGCAGTCCCACCCCGGATTCGCCGATCCCGTCTACCGCGAACGCCGCAACACGATCGCTCATCTCGCCCTCACCCACCAGCGCGGCGAGCCGATCCCCGAAGCGCACTACACCGCCGAGGAGCAGGAGGTCTGGCGGATCGTCTCGGCCGAGCTCAAGGCCAAGCACGAGACCTACGCCTGCCGCGAGTACCTGGACGCCAAGGACCGGCTCCGGCTCCCCGCCGACCGGGTGCCGCAGCTCGAGGAGGTCTCCGGCCTGCTGGAGCCCCTGACCGGCTACCGCTACCTGCCGGCCGCCGGGCTCGTCCCGCTGCGGGACTTCTACGGGTCGCTGGCCGACGACTACTTCTACTCGACCCAGTACATCCGGCACCACAGCGTCCCGTTCTACACGCCGGAACCCGACGTGATCCACGAGGTGATGGGCCATGCCAACGCACTGGCCTCCGACCGTTTCGCCGCCCTCTACCGGGTCGCCGGGCAGGCCGCGCGGCGGGTCGAGACCACCGAGGCGCTCGAGTTCGTCTCCAAGGTCTTCTGGTTCACCCTGGAGTTCGGCGTCCTGCACGAGGCGGGCGAGCTGAGGGCCTACGGCGCGGGCATCCTGTCGTCCTACGGCGAGATCGAGGAGTTCCGCCACATGGACATCCACCCCCTGGACGTCCGCGAGATGGGCAGCACCGTCTACGACATCACCGCCTACCAGCGCCTGCTGTTCGCCGCCGACTCCCTCGACCACCTCGAGGACGTCGCCGGCACCTTCTGGGACACCTGCACCGACGACTCCATCGCCGCCCTCACCTGACGGAGGCGTCCGGAAACGGAAAAGCGAGGCCCCTTCCGCCTGGAACCTAGGACGGATCTTCAGACTCGCTCGGCGCTCCCTAGCAGCTCAGAGGCCCGATCCTGACGTCAGGGTCGGGCCTCTGATGGGTTGGGAGTCCAACTGGGCGACTGGGGCTTTTCGGGATCACCCGGGAAAATGCGGTTCATGGCCGTCGCACCCTCGTCCATGACGTAACGGATCTGGTGCCGGTACACCTTCTCCGTTACGGATGACCCTCCCACATGCCCGACGAGCCGGGCAATGTTCTGGATGGAAACGCCATCCGCCGACAGCAGAGATACGAACGTGTGCCAGAGAGCGACGCAGCTACCGCATCATTGCCCCTAGCTAGGCTTTAGAGGCTGCCGTACAGCAACCGCATCAGAGCGACGGGTATGCCCAGAGATGTTGAGAGACGAGCTACGGCACGTCAGCCTATAGGGCAGGAGTCCAGCAGAGTGACAGCCGATATTTCGGAACGAAAGGGCCGTGGGTTCGAATCCCACCACCCCGACCAGCGCAAAAGGGTTCTCCACTTGTGGAGGAACCCTTTTGTTTGTCTAGTGGCTGGGTTTCGGACGTCGGGTGACGGCCGATTTCGTGTCTTGATCTTATGTCGGTACTGGTGAGCAGCGGTTGCAGGTGGCCGATGATGGCTCGGGGCATTTGGAGCAGAGCGGGCAGAGCGTGGCCGCAGGGCGGATCCAGCAGCGGGATGTGAGCATTTCGCTGCCGAAGGTCCGGTCGAGAGTATCGCCGTGCGCGGGGGCCGGTGGCTCTTTCCGCGTGTGGAGGACGGGAAAGGGACTGCTGCATCCGGCACATCTGCGGATCTCCCAGGCTTGATCGCAGGAGACGCAGTGGGTCGCGAAAGTGTCGTTGTCGCGGAGGCGAACGGCTCGGATCGGGTCCGCGCACGGTGTGTGGCAGAGCGGGCACCGGGTGGTTTCCGAGGCCTCGAAAGCAGCTGCCGTCAGATCGGTACGGAGCTGATCGATACCGGCGGGACCGCGGGTGCCGACTCTGAGCGGGGCGCTCGATTCCACTCGGCGAACGGCGTCCTGTAGCTCGTACGGCGCCGGCGGCCTGCGAAGGAGCAGGCCATCGGGGGTCGCGGTCAGCCACTCGGAGCCCTCTGCGAGGGCGTTGGCGAGCTTCCTGTCGCACATCACCCGAACGGGGTAGGCCTCGACGCGTTCGCGGACGATCGCCCAGCGCAGGCTCCGTGCCAGCCGGATGACACTGTCGATCTCCAGTGGCGAGACGGGGAGCAGCGCCAATGGGCGGCCGCTGATCGTCGGTGCGGGTGCCTCACACCCTTGGAAGGCCCGGAGCCGAACGTCCAGCGGCAACACGGTGCGCTCCGAGTTCTCCCCGGGGTAGAGGACCAGGGTTCGGGCCGTCGGGCGGGCCGCCTGGAGCACGTCGATCTCGTGGCCGACCGGTCCAGCCTGCCGGGACGCGGTGAATGGATGGGCCAATGGAACCACGCGCAGCAGAGTCCTCGTCCCGCACCGGAGCACGAAGACATCGGCATCGTCCCAGTCCATGGCCAGGTCGCCCATGAGCAGCGTCCGGCCCCGCCCTAGGCTGCCGCTCGTCTCCAGACCGACCAGATCGAGCGCGTGCACGAGCAGCAGCCCGGCGTAGAAGGTAAAAGCCTCACACCATTGTTGTGGCCGCTCCGGATCCTCGGTTCCCGCACTCTCCGCGACCCAGACGCGCCGGAGGTCGGCCGCCTGCCGGTAGCGGGCGTCGTTGGTCAGCACGTTGGTGCTCCGCAGTGCGGATCCCAGATCGGCGTCCCTGCGGACTCCCGGCAGGATCGACGGCCCACGGAGACCGGCAAGCACGTCACGAAGGTCGGCGAAAAGGGCACTCAGCTCCTGGGCCTGCTTGTTCCTCTCGGATTTCTCATACAGGTCGGCGATGATGTGGAACAGGCGCTGGCTATCGCGCCACGGCCTCCCCCCAGCGGCATCCGCGTAGGTCCCGATCTCGCGCAGGAGACGAAAGATCCGTTCGACGTCGGAGAGCCGGTTACGTGCGTGAGCCCAGAGGCCGTCGACGAGCTGGGCGAGCATCCGGTTCTCGTAAAAGTCGAGGTCGCTCTCGCGGACCGGCGACAGGAGACGTGCCGGTCGGACACCGGAGGGAGTCATCCGGGCCCAGTCCTGACTGCGAGCGGAGAGCTCGGCGATCGCGCGAGGAACGATCTGGCGGACCTGACCGATGGGAACGAACCGCTCAACCGAACGCAGCCGGGTGACCGGGCGGTGGCAGGCCGAGCGCAGGGCCGGCAGCGTCTCGGTCAGCGCCTTGTCTAGCCGGAGGAGGTGCAGACGCTGGTCCAGCTCACTGCCGCCCATGAGGGGGGTGCGGACGGCCCATTGCTCGACCGGCTTGCCGTCAAGTTCCCGGAGCTCTCGCCCGAGATTGAAGATCACCTGGCCGCTAGTCGTATCGGCGTCCGCCCGCATGGGTTCGCCCGAGGTTGTGGTTCCGTTGTCCTCGTTTCGGAGAGTCCATGAGCGGTGCTGGATGAGATAGGAACCGGGCACTACCGGTACACCGTCACAAGTCAACGCCAGATCGCCGGGAGCGAAGTACAACCGTCCCGGCTGGACCTGTCCAGAGGGCATGGCGACTTCCGCTCCGGTGACCCGGTCGTGAATCCGCACGCGGAGGTCAGACATCTCCACGCAGCCTGATCTCGTCGTCGAGCTTACGCAGAGACCGGTCGGGCTCTGTGGAGAAGGCTTTACGCCACAGCTGTGGGAGGTCGTCGCGGAGCTCCTTCAGTGATCGGACGGGGATTTCAAACCTGCCGTGCAGCTTGCGCAGCAATCGGCTGGCGAACAAGAAATCGGCGGCTTCGCTCTCGCTGACCCCGGCGGCGCGCGCCACGGGCACGAACGAGTTGAGGTAGACATGAGAGCGAGAGCCGGAGGCGATCTGAAAGTCGCGCAGCATGCGGTCCGTCAGATCCTCATCGAGGAATGCGGCCACTGTCCGGGCTGAATCCCGATGCTCCTGACGCGCCCGCCCGAACGCGGCGTTCAGCGCGGTCAGTGACAAGGGCGGCCGGTCCTGGGTGGCCCTGGTCCGGAACCGCTGTGGCCTCGACGGCAGTTCGATGACATGCGCCCGGTCATAGGTCTTATCCGCGAACGCGACCGTCGTCTCGTCGTGATTGGCGGTACCGAGGAACCACAGATTCGGCGGAAGCACGAGCTTGCGCTCGTCCGCGAACCGGTCGGGAGCCGGTCGGACTGCGGTCGTCATCAAGGTGAGGCTGGGCGGCGGATCGCCGGGTCGGGTCTCCTGCCCGAGCTGGTAGAGCACCTCACTGAAGTACTGCTCGGGATGGGACAGGTTCATCTCGTCCAGGACGACGAAGAATGGCCTGGCCTGGAAGGTCGGGCTGCCGGCCCGATAGACAGCCTGGGTGAACTCCGACTCGTAGAACCGCCGTTCGAAGGCGTTGAAGTAGCCGACCAGGTCCTGCGGGGTCCGCCAGTCCGCCGTGACCGGCACCACAGCGGCCTGTGCGCCGAGGGCCCGCGCGACGACCAACGGAAGCTGGGTCTTGCCGATGCCGCTGATTCCCTGGAGCAGATGGAGCCGTGACGCCGCCAGCCCACCGAAGAAGGTCGCGAGGTCGCTGACGGAGTAGTACATAGCGAACCGGTCGGCGACGAACTCGTGCAACCAGTGGGTCAGCTCCTCCAGGTCGGGAGGGTCCTGCACGGTTTCCACGAGAGGATCGGCGTAGTCGCTGTCCATACTTGAGCACTGAGGGAACGCCGTTTCGTCCTGCTTGCGCTCGGTGAGGACTTCGATGTCCCTGCGGAGATCCTCGATGTGCGCGCGATAGGACCGGACTGTGGACTCGGCCGCATCGTTGACGGTGTTGAGTCGTTCGAGCTCCATGGCCGTGATCTGGTGTCCCTGGAGCCGACGGCGCAGGTGCTCGTTGTCCGCGATGAGCGTCGTTCTCTCCTCATGCCAGAACCGTCTGGCCTCCTCCAGATCGGCGAGCCTGGCCATGGCCGCCTCCGGCATGGTCGGCTGCTCCGCCAGCCGGGTGTTCCGGCTCCGCAGTTCCTCCAGTTCGGCGAGGACCTCTTCCGGGCTTCGGTGGTTGAACGCGCGGGCGGTCCGGTCATACTCGTCCAACTGCTGGCGCAGGGTTCCGGCATGATCGAGTAGGGCCTTGTTACGCGTTTCCAGATGGACGCATTGAAGCCGTGCCTCCGACGCCGCAGCTTCGGACGCGCGCTCCAGTCTCTCGTCGAAGAGCTGCCGGGCGTCCTCCAGGTCCTCTTCCCGGGCGACCAGCGACGTCTCCCAGGTCCTCAATCGGCCTCGCTCGGTTTTAAGAGCGCTCGCCTGTTCCGCCAGAGCGTCGCGTTGCATGTCGAGATCGGCCCGGAGCGCGGTCCTGGTCCGCTCGTGTTCCGCGGCCAGCGCGTGCTGCTGTTCCTCCACTTCTCGCCGTGCGGTCAGCAGGGTCTCCCTGGCACGCTGGAGGAGTGATGCCTTCTCTTCCTCCTGCCTCGTGAGAAGGTCGTGTTCTCCGTCCAGGAGGGCTCGTTCGCGTTCAGCGAGATCGCCCGTGCGCACGGCGAGTTCCGAGGCCTCGCGGGCCGCCTCCGCCAACCGGGCGGCCAGCTCCTCCTCGTGCCGGACCGTAGCGTTGCCACGGCTCTCCAGCTCCTGGACGGCTCGCCGGAAGATGGCGTGGAGCTCGGCGACCTCGGTCCAAGCGGCAGTGATCGCCCCCTCGTCCAGCGGCTCCGAAGGCTCCTGTGTCTCAGCGAGTTCTCCTTCGGTAATCAGCGCGGCTTCCAGCGCGGCCTCCCGAAGGGTCTCGCGGTGCTCCGGCGGTTCCGGGCGCCGGACCTGGGGGCTTCTCCGAGGTTGCGGGTTGGAGCGGCGATTCTTGGTGCGCTTGGACGACACAGCAAGGATTTCCTTTCTCGGGCTCAGGGCAGAAGAAGCAGAGTTCGGACGGCGAGGGCCGCCAGGTCGCGGCACCACCGGGCGTCTTCGGCCGTGGCCGGTTCACCGTCGGCGTGCGCGGCCCGGTTCCGCAGCTGGCCGAGGGTCGCCAGGTCGCTTAGTAGGTCCGGCCGGGACTGCGCCAGCGCGTACAGCGGGTGAGCGGGCGAGTGCGCGGGGGCCGCGGCGCAGGCGAGCACACCCGCCTCCTTCAAGAAGAGGTTCTTATCCGCGTTCAGGTTGCGGAAGCACTGCCCTAGATCCACCCTGAACAGGGAGGGAACACTCTGGAACCCGATCTCCAAAGCGGCCTTGTCGACGACGGCTGAGCTGGTCGCTGATGCCGTGGAACCGAGATGGGAAGGGGGAGGAAAGGCGACCACCAGCTCACGGAAGAGCACCTCGTAGAGCTGGTATGAAACTTGGGCGACTGGCTTGAGCTGATTCTCGAGTAGGGCCTTGTCGACGTTCTTCATCATGTTCAGGGTGTCGCCGACCCTCCGGATGCGATGTCCGAACTCAACGGTGAGCTCGTTCTCCAGCAGAGTGTCGATGTCCCGGCTTGCTTCGGTGAACTTCTTCTTCCTGTGCTCGGCCGTGTCCCGGGCCAGACCGGCGACGTCGGCCGCGAGCTGTTCGTCGGCACGGATACGTCCTTCGAGAAGCTCCTTGAGCATCGCGCTGGTCTCACCTCCGAAGGGGTCGCGGGCGACCAGCGCGCCGTCCGATGAGATTTCGGCGAACGCCAGCAGGAGAACGGGTTCGGGACCGTCGACGAAGGACACCCGGGAGAGGACTTGTGAGTCCGGATCAGGAGCGAGCCGGGCGGCCTCCGGCTGGGGCGCGGCGGCCAGGCCGGACACCTGCTCGAGCTCCCGGATGCGGTTGCGCTCCCGAGCGATCTGGTCAAGGCGCGCGACCTCGACGATCTGCAGTGGCCGGGGACGCGTCGGCAGCCGGTCTCCCGCGGGAAACAGCGTGGCCTCGACATCGTCCGGACGGCCGTGCGTACCGGTTCGCACCCCGATCCGGTCGCCTCTCCGCCAAACCGTCGGGGCTTCGGTCAGTTCGCCGGTCGTGCGCGGCCACAGGTCACCGTCATCGGGGGACTGGAAGACGTAACGGACAGACCAAGAGGTCTCCTCGGCGACGCTGCCGGTCCGCAGTGCGTGCAGCCCTGGGGCGGTGAGCTCGCCTGCGGGCTCCAGCAGCCCCCGATACCTCGCCTGGTCGATGATGTGGCGGCACAGCATCGGGTGCAGGCCGATCCGTGCGCCGATCGCGGCGGGCTCGCGCAGCCCCGATTGGCACAGTCCGAGCACCACCTTCTCGAACAGATCAAGGCCACGGCGCGGCAGCACCGGTGCGGTCACCCGATAGGCCCAGGCGGGAACTGCCACGCAGATCCGGTTCGAGCGGTCATCTGGCGGCTTCGAGAACTGGACCACGCGGGCCTCATGGGGAAAGGACGAGGCCATGATCACCTCCACACAACTGATAGAAGTCAGTGAGCGGCCGGACGTGAAGAGGAGCGGATGCCGGGGCGAACATGGCGGCGTCCCCCACCACGATCAGCATGCGCTTCTGCCGACTCATGGCGACGCAGAGCCGGTTGACCAGGGTGACGTGACCGTAGGTGCGCTTGATCCAGCTCTCATACACCGGGGTGCCGGGCTGTGGTGGCGACGGGTTTCGCGCCGATCTCGTCGCCGATAGCAAGACCACGTCGAACTCCTTGCCCTGAAAGGCGTCCACGCTGCCGACCTTGAGCCGGTCCGCCCTACGCCCCTGGCTGTCGTGCTGGAAGCGTTCGACGGGCTGGAAGCCGTCATCGGTTCGGGTGGCGAGCTTCTGACGAACCAGTTCTTTCCAGATCTCGTCTCGCTGCGAGGAATAGAAGGAGATCACGCCGAAGGTGAGGTCCGGTTCGGCCTTCTCGAGACGGGCCAGCTCCGCGGCGATGATCTTCGCCTCGGCGGGCCGCCGTTTGCTACGGCCTCCTTGCTCCGGACCCTTCTCAGCCGGGACGTTCAGCCATATCGCGACCTTGCCTGCATAGCCGGGAAGGTCATGCGCGAAATCCTCCGCCGGGCGAGGCGAAAGTAGATCATCTCCATAGAAAGTTGTGCTGACGAACTCTCCGAGCGTCGGGTGCATGCGGAACTGCTCGTTGAGGGTGACCGTCCGGGTGATCTCCGAGCTCTCCGCCAGGCTGTCGAACAGGCGTTGGAACAAGCTCTCGCGCAGGAGGCCTCGCGTGGCGGAATCCAGACTCTCGATCTGCTGCTCCACGTCCGGCTCGAGCATGTGCGGCAGCTGCTTGTGGTCGCCCACGAGAATGATCCGCTTGCCGGCCTGGATCAGCGGGATCATCAGGTCAAGAGGGTTCGCACGGGCGGCCTCGTCGATGATTACGGTGTCGAAGACGACGTCCTCCACCCGGGTCTCCTCCTTGGCGTCCCTAATGGCGGGGGACGCGGCCTGTTGAAGGGTCGCGGCGTAGGAGGCGGTGTAGGCGCGCAGCGTCCAGTCGACCGCCACAGGATCGCCGAGCAGGCTCTCCAGATAGTCGAGGATGGCAAGCTCGGCACCGTCTCCCGAGCTGTTGCGCACCTGGTCCTCCATGGCCTCGGCGATTTCGGCCAACAACTCGGCGACGTCGGGATCTACCGCGGGCGGTGCGTGCGCGTCGCCGCTCGGCTGAAGCAAATCGATCAGTCGGTCCCGTGCGGCGGCCATTTCATCGAGGAACGGAGGGGCTTCGTCGTCAGACGCCCAGTCGGCCGCCTGGGCGAGAAGCTCCAGGTCCGCCGCGGCCGCGTACGGGCGGCATCGGCGCCGGGCCTTGGCAGCGGCACGAGGGCCGTCGTCCAGGAACGACTCTGGTACGGTGCGCAACGCTCGCAAGGCCCGGATCGCCAGCTCACGTTCGTCGTCGGCGGTGGCCTGGATACGAGCCATCCCCAAAGTCCAGGCCATGGCCCGTAGCCGGTCGGCCAGCTCCGGCGGCAGAAGGGAGCCGCACAGATCGTCCATTCGGGACAGCAGCCGGGCGGTGCCGTGGGGTGGCGTGGGTGTGATGAGGTATCCAGCGCTACGGGCGGTGACCTCACGGAGCACGGCGAGTCTCTCCCCCACCGAGCCAGTCGCGATCTGGGCGCTCAACGCGGCCACCGTCTCCTCGCGCCACTGGTCGGCCAGGACCGTGGGGCCGTGCTGGACACGTTCCACCTTCTGCGCGGGCAGGCCCAGTACCATTGAGCGCTCGGCGACTTCGTCGACCGCCGCGTGCTGGAAGCTAGAGAGCAGGATGCTGCCCCTGAGCCCGGCGTAGCTCCTGTTCTCCTCGGCCAGCTGGACTTGAAGTGCGGCGATCACCTGCGTCTTGCCCGTTCCCGGCGGACCTTGGATCAGCGCGATGTCCGGCGTTCCCAGTGCAGTTTCGAGGGCCTTCACCTGGAGCGGGGTGGGCACACCGTCCTTGAAGCAGGCCCTGGCGCCTGCCGAGAGAGCGACTGTGCGGATTTCGCCGCCGACTGGTTTGCCCTCGAGCAGAGAAAGGAGGGTAGGAATCCCGGTGCCTCCGCGAAGGATGCGTTCGAAGGCATCCCGGCGACGCTGCATCTGCCTCCGGTCACCGCGGTAGGCCCGGTGCAGGAAGCCCGTCGAGGGAATGTCCTGCGCCTGATCCGCCCCGATACCCACGACGCGGCGGCGGTTCAGACGGATCACCCTGAGGTCGACGGTTCCCGAGTCGGGATCGGCGGCGACCACCTCACCCGTGATGGTCTCCTTGCCCAGGGTGTCGCCGAGCAGGGCCCAGCCCGTCCCGTCCCCGTCGGGCCCGTCGAGCACTTCGGGCCGCTTCCCGGACGCTTCGAGTTCCACTGTCTCGTTCCGATCTAGCTTGCGACGGACCCTCTCGGCGAAGGTCAGGGAATCCGGACCAGGATGCGCATCGACTCGGAATCGGTAGACGTCCTCCGCGATGTGCTCGACGACGTTGTAGGTGGCCTGTCCGAACGAACGGACCTGACGACGAACGAAGTGCGTCTCCAGTCGGTTGTAGTCGTTCCACATCGCGAGAAAACCCTGGCCGGTGGCCAACCGTCCTAGCTGATGACGCATCTCGGCGTGCATGACTGACGCCTGTGAAACGTCGGTGAGCGTGGCGTGGCATTCGGTGAGACGCAGATGGCGCTGTGCGCCGTCGGGCGCCGCACGCCGCAGCCGCGCGATGACGAGGCGGCCGTCGTCGGTGCGGATGTCCGCGATGACCCTCCGGCCGTGCAGACGGTATCCGCTGACATTCGGCGAGGCCTCGGCATGTCCGGCGGAGACGATGAGCCGGCGGGGCGCGTCCGGCCCGGATCCGGGTCTGGGCGGCAGGAACAGCTGGCCGGTCAACCAACGGAGGATCTTCTCTGGACTGTTCCGCAGTTTTGGCTCCATCTCCTCGATGGTCTTGATGACCCGGTCTCCGACGCCGATGGACTGCGGATCCATCGGAGGAGCCGACTCGTATCGGTAAGCGTTGAGACCGATATGCCGGATACCGTTGCTCTCACGAAGCGCGGACAGCAGAACGATTCTCGACCTGTTGGCCAGCGTCGCGGCCAGACGCTCGGTCCCATCACCGCCGTCGGGCACAACGCGGCCGACCTTTCCTCCGACGGAACCGATGACCTCACCGGCCGGGGTGCGAGAGAGGACGATCTCCGCCCAGTCCGGATCACGCCGGATCTCCGGACCGTCCCAGACCGCCCACCAGAAGTCCGAGCGTCCGGGCAGTGGATTCACGGGGGACGTCTGCTGACGTCCGGATTTCTGCCCACTCGTCTGGGGTCGGCGTGGAGGGCTCATCAGGAGCGTCCTTTGAGTGATCGGAAGCGGAGCATCCGGTGAATCTCGGACGGGGCGCCGAAATGGACGGTCCACTCCGGTACTGCCCCGTGGGCGGGAACGGAGATCTCACCATGCGGCTCAACGGACAGCTGAGGGCCGCCGGTGTCGCGGCGCAGCCAGATCGGGCCGTCCCCTTCATTCCGGATGACGAGATGGCGTCCCGGCTCCCAGTGGAGCCATGCCACATGCCTGCCGGGTGGATCCTCCGACGAGACGAGGACGTTGCGCGATCGGACACCGATCCATCGGCCCTGCGGAACGGCCAGCGCCTCGGACAGAGGGGATTCCTCGAGCGCACCCGGTACGGCCAAGCCCACGGCGGCGAGCAACGGTGG
This sequence comes from Actinocorallia longicatena, assembly GCF_039534125.1. Classification (NCBI taxonomy): domain Bacteria; kingdom Bacillati; phylum Actinomycetota; class Actinomycetes; order Streptosporangiales; family Thermomonosporaceae; genus Actinocorallia; species Actinocorallia longicatena. The sequence continues at coordinate 413,380 of NZ_BAAAUV010000003.1, forward strand.
TGCGATCGGGGCCCCGCACCACGAGCACCGCGGGTTCACGACGTAGGACGCCTGCGCGCAGGCCGTACAGGGCACGAGGAGATCGGCGGCGGCGCGCAGTTTGGCCCGCCACTCGCCCAGACTGGGCCGGCGGCAGGGCCGATGCAGCCCTTCACCGAAGGTCCTGGCGGCGAGTTTGCGGAGACCCAGAGTGAGCACGACCTCGCGATCCAGTCCGTTGCTGGACCGGTTCCGCGCGTCGTCCGGATCATCGATCCAAGGGAGGCCGCCGGAGAAGGCCCGGTCCTGTTCCTCGGGCCCGGCCTCCTCGACGGCGTCGCCCAGGAACGGGTGAACCAGGGCGATCGTCTCGAGAACGATGACGGCGAAGGCGTGGGCGTCGGAGAGGCTGGAGATCCCGCCGGTTCCGGCGATGAGTTCTGGGGCGCCGTACCCGAAGGTGGCATAGCCGTGCTCGGGAACGTCAGACACGACCCCGAGATTGTCGGCATCAATCAGCCAGATCTCTTCATGAGCGGGATCAGCGGACACCAGAACGTTGGACGGGGAGGGATCCCCGTAGACGATGCCGCGGGCGTGAAGCCGGGCCAGCGCGTCCGCGGCTGCGGCGAGGAGGGTGAGTCGGCGACGCAACCCGCCCGAAGCCGCGTACCAGGTCAGGAGGTCGCGGCTACTGGGTGCGCTCAAAGCCCGGAGGGGGTCCATGTCCGCCAGAAGGTCCATCGTGTAACCGGCGTGGGGCTCCGCGAGCATGGAGTACGGCCTGGAGATCGGCAGCCCGTCCAGAGGAAGCCGCCGTACCACGCCGAGCCGCTCCCGAAGCGCCGCCCGTGCCCGAGGCGTCCGGGCGTTCAGCAGCTTCACCGCGACTCGCGACCCGGACGCCCACACTTCACCCTGTCCGCCCACCCCCAGCAGGCGGTCGAGCCGGAGCGGGCGGCCATGCTCATCTTTGACGACGGATCCCGTGCCCATGCCGCTCATGAGGCGCTCTCCCTTCGAGTCCTGGCCTGGATCAGCCGAGGAGATCGTCCAATTCGTCTTCGGAGAAGGGTGTGTTCGACTCGTTGGGCCTGGTGCTGCGCACTCGCATGGTGACCGACATCGTGACTGCGGCGAAGTAGCGTGAGAGCTCATGTGCCTCGTCGGCTCGACGAGGCCGCAGCGGATGCGCGAACGCGCTGAGAACATCAATCCCCTCGCCATCGTCGGCGCCGACGGACACGGCCATGCGGACGCTCTTGGCACCGCGCGGTGAGGCCAAAAGCCGGTCCATTGGCTCCTGCCACGGGTCGGTGGGCTGCCCATCGGACACGAGAATGAGGGTTGGGACGAATGCCCGGCGGCCGATGACGGCGTCATCGTGCAGGATCTCGTTGGCGAGAGTGAGAGCGTCGCCCATTGGCGTACGGCCGGACGCCCGCATTTCCTGCCACGTGATCCGGGTAGCGGGCTGGAACGGCTGATGGAGCTGAGCTCCTTCGCCGCCGAAAGTCACGACGCCCACATTGATCTCGCCGCGCACGACGTCCTCGGCAGCAAAGGACCGAATCATCGTCGCGACGCATTCGTTCAGCACTTCGATCTTGCCATGCTGACTCATGCTCCCACTGACATCGGCGAGCACGAGAACGGGCAGCGGACGAGGCATCGCTGCCGAGGGGCGCACGCCGCCATAGCCGTGAACCAAGAGAATCTCCTTGTCCCTCACTTCGAGTTAGCCTTACAGGATCTCTGGCAACTGACCTATATGTACGAGAATTTCAAATATTGTGAAATCTACTGTTCATTCCAATGATTCGGCCACCTAAATCACCACATACTTGCCATTCATTGGCGCTGGAAGACCAGAAGGCTGGTCCGAAGATTCTTCGGACCAGCCTTCTGCCGTTGAGAGATGCGTTCGGGGGTGACGAGGGTGGAGGGGCTGAGAGAGCGATGGTGAGGACGAAGGTGGCGCCGAGGGTGGGGCCGTCTTGGATGGTGAGTTCGCCGTTGTGGGAGGCGACGATGTTGTGGGCGACGGCCAGGCCGAGGGTCTATTCGTAGTCCAGGGTCTCCGAACGCGGATCGGGGATACGGGGTCAGCGATCCTCATGAGCAACGCCACCGCTCGATCCGGGGATCCCATCTTTCACCCATGTGTCTGCCTTGCTCGGGCTAGCGCGGTACCCAGCCGAGACTGGCGGGCGTCTACCTGGGTGACGACGGCCATGATCAACGGGAGACGTGCAGCTATGACTAGAGCCCTTCGGCCGCTGGCCAGGGGGTAGAAGGGCATGTGAAAAGCGAGGCCCCTTCCGCCTGGGACGCGGAAGGGACCTCGTCTTTGGGGCCTTTGACGTCCGAGGCCCCAGCCCCCGATCAGCCCGGAGGAGTCAACCCGCGACTCCCCTGGGTCGAAGCCGACCTATCTTCTGGTCGTGCTTCCTTGACCGGAACCAGCGGAACCGCGGGGTCCTGACGACCTGGTGGGCGGCCTCCGCCTGGTAACGCTCGGTCCGTGCGTTCATCTCCGCCCGGGTGAATTCGATGTGCATCTCGGTGTCCTTCGCTGGAGTGCTTCCTGCTGACACCTTCAATCTCTCTCTAAGACCCCCGCCGCCACATGGGGCGGATGCCCTATCTCCCGGGCTCAGATCACCGGGAGGGGCGTCTAAGCACCGTCTTAGGAGTGCTCTGCCCGTTCTAGGCGAGAAGGGCGGCTCAGACGGGGCCCACGCCCAGGCGGCGGGCGGTGGCGGCGGCCTCGGTGCGGCTGGAGGCGCCCAGCTTGGCCAGGATGTTGCTGACGTGGACGCTGGCCGTCTTGGCCGAGATGAACAGCTTCCCGGCGATCTCCTTGTTGGAGTCGCCGAGGCTGAGGTAGCGCAGGACCTCCAGCTCGCGGGCGGTGAGGCCGTGCGAGGGCGAGGCGCGGCCGCCGATGCGGCGGGCCAGGGCCACGGCCTCGGCGCGGAGCAGGTCGGCGCCCAGGCGCTCGGCGAGCTCCACGGCCCGGTCGAGACGGGCGGCGGCGCGCTCGCGCTCGCCCTGCCTGCCGTCGCCGCGGGCCGCGCCGACCAGGACGGTCGCCAGGGTGTGCGGCTGGCCGACGCGCTCCCAGCCGTCCAGGACCGGCTGCCAGTCGGCGACGGTGCCCAGCACCCGGGTCAGCTCCGCCTCGAAGGTGAGCTTCTGGAGTTCCTGGAGCGGCCCGTGCGTGTGCATCGCCTCGGCGCGCACCAGGAACGGCTCGAGCTCCTCCACCGTGGACGCGCACCGGGCGGCGACGATCAGCGCGGGCCAGGTGTAGCGGGAGTCGTCGGGACGGCCGCTGAACGGCAGCACCTCCGCGAGGATCTCCAGCGCCTCCCCCGGACGGCCTTCCGCTGCCGCGAGCTGCGCCTCGATCTGCACCATCGGCAGGTACTCCTGGAGCCTCCTGTCGATCTCCCACGCGCCGATCCGCCGGCACTGGGCGATCCGCTGGGCCGCGCCCTCGAGGTCACCGCGAGCGTAGAGGATGTGGGCCGCGAGCTGGAGGAGGCAGGCCTGGTGCGGGCGCGGCGGATCGGACTCCAGCGCCTGCTCCAGCACGACGAGCGCCTCGTCCCAGCGGCCGAGGGAGTACAGCGACTCGGCGTGGTTGATCGCCAGGAACGACCCCTGGGTCCGGAAGAGCCCCCACCGGCGGGCCTGGTCCATGGCCTTGTACGCCACGTCGACGCTCTCGGCGTGCCGGCCCGAGCCCTCCAGGAAGTGCGACCGGTTGACGGCCGAGCGCAGGATCAGCTGCTCCAGGTTGTGCTCGACCGCGATCCGCTCGGCCTCGTCGAGCTCCGCCGACTGCTCGGGCCCGTAGGCGAGGTGGCCGTGCAGGCAGGCCAGGGTCAGCAGCGCGCTGGACTCGGCCAGCGGGTCGCCGACCTTCCGCGCGGCCGTCAGGGCCTTCCCCGCGGCCTCGTAGGCCTCCTCGCTCGCCCAGCCCATGAACACGTACTGGGCGAACGCGGCGAGGCTGCGGGCCCCCTCCGTGGTGGGCTCCTCGGTGCTGCCGACCAGCCGGGCGGCCTGGCGCATGTCCTCGAGCCAGTCGTCACGGCCCGCGCGGTGCTTCATCCGGCCGCGCCGCTCCAGCACGAACGCCCGCTTGACCGGGTCGTCGCCGAGCTCCTTCAGCAGGGCGTTGGCGATCTTGATTCCGCGTTCGCTGTCGCCCGCGAGGTCGGCCGCGCAGACGGCCTGCTCGTAGACCTCCTGCAGCGGGCTGGAGATCTTCTCCGCGGCGCCGGGCACCAGATCCCACAGCTCCAGGACGCGTTCGAGGAAACGCAGGACCGAGGCGTAGGCGGCGGCCTTGTCCGACTCCGCCGCCGCCCGCCAGGCGCTGATCAGCGCCCATTCGGTGTTGTGCGCGGCGTACCAGTGGTGGGCCAGCTCGGCGGCGGCCCGGCCGGGCGGCACGAGCGTGGGGTCGTCCTCCAGCGCCTCGGCGAAGCGGGTGTGCAGCCGCGTGTGCTCCCCCGGCAGCAGATCCTCGTGGACGGCCTCACGGATCAGGGCGTGCCGGAAGCAGTAGCCGTCGCCGTCCACGGTCAGGATGTTCGCGGCCACGGCGGGCCGCAGGTCACGGGTCATGCCGACCTCGCCGAGCCCGCTCACGACGGCCAGCAGCCGGTGCTCGATCCTGGCCCCGCCCGAGCTGGCGATCCGCAGCAGCTCCTGGGTCTCCTCCGGCAGCCGCTGGACGCCCGCCAGCAGCAGGTCGCGCAGCGACTCGGGGAGATCGGGCGAGATCCGCCCGTCGGCCTCCATCAGGGCCTCGACGAACAGCGGGTTGCCCTCGCTGCGCCCGAAGAACTTCTCGACCTGGACCGGATCGGGTTCGCCGCCGCTCAGGCGCCCCATCAGCTCGCTGACCTCGCGCCGGCTCAGCCGCGCGAGCTCGTGCCTGCTGACCCGGTCGATGCGATCCAGCTCGGCCAGCAGGGGCCGGAGCGGATGGGTGCGGTGCAGCTCGTCCGACCGGTAGGTGACGACGATCATCAGCGCGGCCATCGCGCCCAGGTTCCGGACCAGGAAGGCCAGCAGGTCGCGGGAGGACTTGTCGGCCCAGTGCGCGTCCTCGATCACCAGGACGACCGGGCCCTGCTCGGCGAGCCTGTCGAGCAGCGTGAGGACCAGCTCGAACAGCCGCGCCTGGAACTGGCCGGTCTCGTCGGCCCCCGGCTCGCCGAACTCCGGCACCAGCCGCGCCAGCCCCTCGGTCCGCCCGCCGACCAGTGCCGCGATCCCCTCGGACCCCAGCTCCCTGACGAGCTGCCGCATGACGGCCGTGAAAGGCGCGAAGGGGAATCCGTCGACGCCCAGCTCGAGACAGCCTCCGCTGAGCATCCGGGCGCCCTGCCGGGAGGCCCGCTCGCCGAACTCCCGGATCAGCCGGGTCTTCCCGACCCCGGCCTCGCCGCCGACCAGGACGGTCCGGGCCGTGCCCGCCCGCACCTCGGCGAAGGCGGCGTCGAGCTCCCCGAGCTCCGCCCACCGCCCTACCAGTACCGGGCTCACCACCGACATCGTCACGAGTTAAATATGCCATCCAGTTCCGACAAAATTCCCAGCTGCCTGGCCCGGGCCGCCGCCTGTCCCCTCGTGGCCGTGCCGAGCTTGGTCAGGATGCTGCTCACATGGACGCTCACGGTCTTCGCCGAGATGAAGAGCGTCTCGGCGATCTCCCTGTTCGGCCGTCCCGAGGCCAGTTCCCGCAGCACCTCCAGCTCGCGCGGGGTCAGCCCGTGCGCGGGCGCGGCGGTGCCGAGCCGGGAGCGCAGCGACTGGACCCTGGCCAGCAGCGGCGCGGCCCCCAGCGGGGCGGCGAGCTCGACGGACTCCTCCAGCCAGGCCAGCGCCTGGTCGCGCGAGCCGTTCGCGGCGGCGTGCTCGGCCGAGTGGTAGAGCGCCTTGGCCAGGTCGTAGGGGTGGGACAGCTCCTCCCACGCCTTGCGGACGGAGTCCCAGTCGGGCTCCTCCCCGCGGATCCGGGCGGCGTGCGCGTCGAAGGTCAGCCGGTGCGCCTGCTGGAGGCATCCGCGCACCTCCAGGGAGGCGGCGCGGGCGGCGTAGGGCGCGAACTCCCCGGCGTTCGTGCAGGCCGAGGCCACGGCCGCGAGCCCGGGCCAGGTGTAGCGCGCCTCGTCGCTCATGTCGGCGTGCGTCCGCAGCGGCTCGGCGGCGGCCAGCGCCAGGTCCGGACGGCCCTCGGCCAGCCGCATCAGAATCTCGGTGTGGATCAGCGGGAGATGCTCCTCCGAGCGGCGCAGCCGGCCCATCGCGCAGACCTCCCAGGCCGCGGCCAGATCGGCGGCCGCCCGGTCGAGGTCGCCGCGGGCGATGTGGATCGTCGCGGCCAGGAAGCGCAGGCCGCCCTCGTGGCGCCGCAGCGGACGCCGCTCGAGGGCCAGGGCGATGATCTCCAGCGCCTCGGGCCAGCGGCCGAGCGCGACCATGGGCTCGGCCATGTTGATGCCGAGGACGGTGCCGGTGGTCCGCATCAGGCCGAACTTCTTGGCCTTGGCCACACCGAGCCTGGCCACCCTGATCGCGTCCTCGTGCCGTCCCATGCCCTCCAGGACGTGTGAGCGGGCCAGTTCCAGGCGCAGGACCTCGTCGTAGTCCTCGATGTGGCAGATCAGCGGCTCGATGGCGTCGAGCTGGCGCATCCGCTCCTCGTCCGGCTCCGCGCTGCGGACGGCCAGCGTGATCAGCGCGCTGGCCTCGGCGGTCGCGTCGCCGATCTTCCTGGCCACGACCAGGGCCTCCTCGGCGGCGGCCCTGGCCTCCGGGCCCCGGCCCGCCAGTTTCGACAGGTTCACCGCCAGCATGGCCAGCGCCCTGGCCCTGGCCACGTTCTCGTCGGGCAGCATGTCGATGGTGTCGCGCAGGTCGTCGAAGCCCTCGGGCCTGTTCTGGTCGTAGAGCAGCCAGCCGCGCATCCCGAGCAGGCTGGCCCGCTCGGCCGGGGTCTCGGCCTCCTTGAGCGCCTCGGTGGCGAGCTTGACGCCCCGGGCGTCCTCCCCTGCGAACCTCGCGAGCTCCACCGCCCGGCTCAGCACCTCGAAGTGCCGGACTCCGATCCGGTCCGCCTCCGGGACGCGGTCCCACAGCTCCAGGACGCGTTCGAGCATCCGCAGCGCCTCGGCGTGGGCGAACTGGCGGATCGCCTCCTCGCCGGCCTCCCACGCGCTCTCCAGGGCCTTGGCCAGCTCGTGCGCGGCGTACCAGTGGTAGGCGCGCTCACCGGCGGCCCGTCCGGGCGCGACCAGCGCGGGACGCTCGGTGAGCGCCTCGGCGTAGCGGCGGTGCAGCCGGCTCAGCTCCCCCGGCAGCAGATCGTCGTAGACGGCCTCGCGGATCAGCGCGTGCCGGAAGGCGTAGCCGTCGCCGTCGACCGACAGGACGTTCGCGGCCACCGCCGGGCGCACACAGCGGCTGAGCTCGGCGTCGTCCATCCCGACCACGGCCGACAGCAGCTCGTGCTCGAACCGGGTGCCGCCCGCGGCGGCCACCCGCAGCAGCTCCTGGGTCTCCTCCGGCAGCTTCTGGAAGGAGACGAGCAGCAGGTCGCGCAGCGAGTCGGGCAGCATACGGCCGCCGATCTCGGCGAGCGCCTCGGCGAACAGCGGGTTGCCCTCGCTGCGCGCGAACACCTGGTCGGTGATCCGCTCCTCGGGTCCGCGGCCGAGCACCTGGTGGAGCAGCCGCCGGGTCTCGGCGCGGGTGAAGCGGCGCAGGTCGATCCGGTCGACCATGTCGACCCTGGCCAGCTCGGCGAGCAGGGGACGCAGCGGATGGCCCCGGTCGAGGGCGTCGCTGCGGAAGGTGACCACGACCAGGACCTGCCCGCCGAGGTTCCGGATGAGGAACTCCAGCAGGTCGCGCGAGGACTTGTCGGCCCAGTGCGCGTCCTCGACCACGAGGACCATCGGCGCGAGCCGCTCCAGCAGCGTCAGGACCAGCTCGAACAGCCGCGCCCTGGACTCGACGGTCGTCACGTCGGCGTCCCCGAACTCCGGCAGCAGGCGGGCCAGGCCGCTGGCCCCCGGCAGGAGCTCCCGGACGCCGTCCGCGCCGATCTCCCGGACGAGCGACCGCAGCGCGGCGCTGAACGGAGCGAAGGGGAGCCCGTCGGAGCCCAGCTCGACACAGCCGCCGCTGAGCACCCTGACCCCGGCCTGCGCGCCGAACTCGCGCACCAGGCGGGTCTTGCCGATTCCGGCCTCGCCCCCGACCAGGACGGCCGCCGGCGCGTCGGTGAGCGCCTTGCGCAGACGCTTCATTTCCTTGACGCGGCCTACCAGGGGGTTAGAGGTCACCCCTTCAGCATGCCAGGCGAGATGTCCGTTCTCAGAATGAATATCTTGCTGACTCCACGACAGGGAGGCCCCCTCCCGCCTCCTTGCCGCAGAGCCGTCGGACCACACGGGAACCTGTGGCGGCCTTCGGGAAGTCCGATCCGGGGCAGACCCGTCCCGCATGATGCCCAGCGCTGGACGGAGAGGCGGCCGGAAATCCTTTCGAGCCACTCACAGTCTCGACCACGCGGGTGAGAAACGCATCGGGAGACTCCCGGATCCGTATACCTATTCGCGGATACCTAGCCGCGCCACCCAGGCGGCGACCTGGGCACGGGAGCCGAATCCCAGTTTGTCCAGGATGTGCTCGACATGGGAGTCGACGGTCCGCTTGGAGATCACGAGCCGTTCGGCGATCTCCCGGTTGGACAGGCCCCCCGCGACCAGCTCGGCGATCTCCTGCTGGCGGTGGGTCAGGACCCGCTCGATCTCCGGGCCCGGCCTCGGCTGGGGGATCTCCTCGCCGAACGCGTAGCCGAGGGCGTCCTCGAGGGTGAGCCCGGCGCCGAGCGCGAACTCCGCCTCGAACCGGTCCCTGCCGATGAGGGCGTGCGCCCTGCCCTCCGCGCCGCGGCGCGCCGCGACCAGATCGGGCGAGCCGAGCTGCGGCAGCCCGAACGTGCGCCACAGCCGGTGGGCGGCGCCGAGCAGCCGGGCGGTGCGCGGGCCGTCGCCCTGCTCCCCCGCGACCGCCGCGAGCAGGTCGACGGCCATCGCGACGCCCGCCCTGTCGTACAGCTCCCGCTTGACCTCCAGGGCGGCGAGGGCGTGTGCGGCGGCGGCCGCGGGGCGTCCCATCCCCAGCTCGGTCAGCCCGTAGATCCAGTCGCCGTAGGAGCGGGACCAGCGGTCGCCCCCGGCGGACGCCAGCGCGATCTGCTCCTCCAGCATCCCGATGGCCCGTTCCGGCTGGCCCTCCATCGACAGCGCGAAGGCGTGCCCGGCGAGCGCGAGCGCGGTGCCCGGCAGCGGCGCGCCGAGGCCCCGGTAGCCCCGCAGGGCCGCCGCGTACAGCCGCCGGGCCTCGCTCAGGGCGCCGAGCAGGACCTTGGCGTTGCCGAGGACGTACCCGGTCCATGCCTGGAACTCCGCGTCGCCGTGCCCCTCGGCGGCGGCGGTGAGCTCCTCGATGTCCCGCGGGTCGATGCGGCCCTGGAAGGTCGCCAGCCACATCCGGGCGGTCAGCGCCTCCACGTGACGGTCGGAGGCCAGGATCCGGTCGAGGTAGTAGGCGCCCTCGCGGACCATCCCGAAGGCGCCCCAGAAGAACCGCAGCCGGACGGCCAGCTCCCGGCCGGCGTCGAGCTCGGCGGGCTCGGCCAGGCAGAAGTCGAGGGCCGCGCGCAGGTTGGGGAACTCGGCGTGCATCCGGTCGAACCAGACGAGCTGCTCGGGACCGCCCCAGTCCCGGTCGAAGCGGCGGGCCAGCCGCAGGTAGTGGTCGCGGTGGCGGCTCAGCAGCTGGAGGTCGTCGCCGAGGCTGACCAGCCAGTCCTCGCCGTACTCGCGGACGGTGTCGAGCATCCGGAACCGGGTGGTGCCCGGCTCGCGCGTCACGATGGACTTGTCGACGAGCCCGCCGAGGGCGTCGAGGACCTCGCCCGCGGGCAGCGAGGCGTCGGAGCAGACGAACTCGGCGCCCTCCAGGTCGAAGTCCCAGGCGAACACCGAGAGACGGGCCCACAGCAGCCGCTCGCGCGGCGTGCACAGCTCGTGGCTCCAGCCGATGGTGGTGCGCAGGGTCTGGTGCCGCGTCTTCCCCGGCGACGGGGTCTCCAGCAGCCGGAACCGGTCGTCGAGCCGGACCAGGAGCTGCTCCGGCGTCAGCGTGCGGAGCCTGACCGCGGCCAGCTCGATGGCCAGCGGGATCCCCTCCAGCCGCTCGCACAGCCGCTCGGCGAGGGACCGCTCGCAGTCGAAGGCCTGGTCGACGCCCTGGGCCCGCTCGTAGAAGAGCTCAACGGCGTCCTCTGCCAGCGGCTGCACCCCGAGGACGCGCTCACCGGGGACCCCCAGCGGCTGCCTGCTCGTGACGAGGATCACGACCTTGGGCGCGGCCGACAGCAGCAGCTCCGCGAGGGCGGCGCACGGCCCGACCATGTGCTCGCAGGTGTCCAGGACGATCAGGGTCCGCCGGCCGGAGAGGAACTCGGCCAGCACGTCGGCCTGCGGCCGTACCGACTGGTCCTGGAGACCGAGGACGCCGCCGATGGTGTGGGCCAGCAGCTCGGGATCCTGGAGGCCGGACAGCTCGACGAACCAGACGCCGTCGGGGAAGGCCCGCCTGCTCTCCAGCGCGGCCCTGAGCGCCACCCGGGTCTTGCCGACCCCGCCGACGCCCGTCAGGGTCACCAGCCTCGCCTCGGCCAGCCGGCGGCGGACGTCGGCGATCTCCTGACGTCGTCCGACGAGCCGGTTCAGCTCGGCGGGCAGATTGCCGGTCACGGATCGAAATGATACTCCGCGACCGGCCGATCACACTGGGTTCGGCCGCGACGCGACCTACTCGGGGACGCGGGCGACGGCGAACACCGTCTGGCCGAACGGCGGCCGGACGAGCTTCTCGATGAGGCGCGTCGTCGGGATGACGGTCCGGTCGTAGATCTTGACCAGGCGCGGGTCGGGGTAGCCGACGCCGCCGCGGCGGACGGCGGCCCACCAGGCGATCCCGCCGAGGAAGTTGATCGGCTTGAGGACGTCGGCCTGGAGCCCGGCGGCGGCGATGGTCGCGCCGAGGGTCTTGGGCGTGTAGCGGGTGACGTGCCCGACCTTGCGGTCGAACTCTCCGTAGAGCTGCATGTAGCCGGGCACCCAGATGACGATCCGCCCGCCGGGCTTGACGGCCGCGGCGAGATCCTTGAGCGCCTGGACGTCCTCGGCGATGTGTTCGAGCACGTTCATCATGACGACCGTGTCGACCTTCTCGCGCACGTCGACGGTCGCGGGCAGCGCCAGCGACAGCACGTCGACGTCGGGGTTGTCGGCGTAACGCTTCTGCAGCTGCTCCACGCAGTACGGGTCGTTGTCGCTGACGCACAGGTAGTCGAGGCGTCCGGCGAACTGCTCCGAGAAGTGGCCGAGTCCCGACCCGATCTCCAGCAGGGACCTGCCGACGTGCGGCGCCACCATGTCGTACTCGTACTGCCGGTAGTTCTTCGCCTCGTCACCGCCGAGGTGGTTCTCCAGGGCGCCCTCGCCTGCGGCCGGCTGTACGGGCTGAATGTTCTCTGACATGGGGTCCGCTCGTGATCGGGTCCGTGAACGGGCAGAGTTTACCGGCAGACCGGTAACGCCGACGAGGAAAGGCCGTTACAGAACGCTCTCAGGTCAGCGCGAGCGCCCTGTTGATCTGTTCGGCGGTCTCCCGCATCCGCGCGGCCCCCGCCTCCACCCTGGGCAGACGGCTCGCCCGGCACGACACGGCCAGGGCCCCGACGACGCCCCCTGTGGCGTCGGTCACCGGCACGGCGGCGCAGCCCGTCCCGATGGCGTACTCCTCCTTGTCGAGGGAGACCCCGTCGGGCCGCAGCGTCCTGGTCAGCCTGGCCTCGCTCGTGATCGTGTGCGGGGTCAGGTCGACCAGGGGGTGGCGGGACAGGTAGTCGGTGCGGGCGGCGGGACCGAGCTGGCCGAGGACGCACTTGCCGATCGCGGTGGCGTGCGCGGCGTCGTCGAAGCCGACCCAGAGGTCGACGCGCGGGGTCTTCGGGCCGTCGGCGACGTCGATGATGCGGATCTCGTCCTCTTCGTGGACGGCGAAGTAGGCCGCGACGCTGAGCTCGTCCCTGAGCCGGGACAGCAGCGGGCGGATCCGCGACAGGACGCCCTGGGTCCTGCCCTGGGCGTGCAGCGCCTCGACCCGGTCGCCGAGGACCCACACGCCGTCGGAGAGCTTGGTCACGTAGCCCTCGTGGGCGAGGGTGCGCAGCAGGTGGTAGGCGGTGGCGAGCGGCAGCTTGGCCTCGCGCGCCAGCTGCTTGGCGGGTGCTCCGCTCGGATGCGAGGCCACGGTCTCCATGAGATGCAGCGCACGCTGGACGGAGGCTATGAGCGTGGGTCTGCGTGTCTCGTCCATCACGGAAAGCGAACACCGCCGGGAACGACCGGTCAAGCGGTTTGCGCAACTTCCTCGACGGACCGCGCGGGAATCCGGGCACGGCCCCGGTTCAGGGGATGAACCGCTCGTCGAGGGGCGGGACCGAGGCGCGCTTGCGGGTCTTCGGCATCCGCTTGAGCGCGTCCTCCAGCTCGCGCACCCGGTCCTCCAGTTCGAGGATCTTGCGGACGGCCGCGAGCGTCATGCCCTGCTCCACGAGGTCGTGGACGTACTGGAGCCGCTGGATCTCCAGCCGGGAGTACCGTCGCTGACGGCCCTCGGTCCGCGACGGTGAGAGCACGCCGTGCTCGTCCAGCCTGCGCAGGAACGCCTGCTGGACGCCGAGCATCGATGCCACCTGCCCCACGGTGTACAGGGGTGCGTGATCGTCGTCGATGGCCAGCATGATCAGTAACGTAGACGGCCGTTCCTCACGCTCGGGTGAAATCACGACCGCGCGTCGGTCAGCGGAGGGCAGCCCGTCAGGTGCCGGTGAAGTCGGGGGCGCGCTTCTCCAGGAAGGCCGTGATCCCCTCGCGGGCGTCGTCACTGCCCGCGAGCTCGACGAGCTCGCCGAGCAGGGCCTCGACCTGCTCCTCCAGGGGCATTCCCGCGGTGGCGAAGAACGCGGCGCGCCCTCTGCCGAGCCCGAGCGGGGACTTCGAGGCGATGGTTCGGGCCAGCGCGGCGACGCGGCCGTCGAGGTCGGCGCGCGGCACGGCCTCGGTGACGAGCCCGATGGCGACGCCCTCGGCCGCGGAGATGTACTCGCCGGTGTAGTAGAGCTTGAACGCCTGCTTGGGCGCGATGTTCCGGTTCAGGATCGCCATGATCATCATGGGCCAGAGCCCGACGTTGACCTCGGGCGTCCCGAGTTTCACGTCGTCGGCGGCGATCACGATGTCGGCGCTGACGGCCAGCCCGAGCCCGCCCGCGACCGCGCTCCCGTTCAGCCGCGCGATCAGCGGCTTCCCGAGCCTCGGCGCCGCCGTGAACAGCTTGTACGGCGCGCTGTCCCGGATCGCCCCGCCGGCCCCGTCCAGCCGCAGGCTCCCGAGATCGGCTCCCGAGCAGAACGCCCGGTCCCCGCTCCCGGTCAGCACGACCACCCGCACCTCGGGATCGCCCTTGGCCTTCTCGAACGCGGCCAGCAGCTCAAGGATCATCGCCTCGGAGAGCGAGTTCCTGGCCTCCGGCCGATCCAAGGTGATGGTCGCCACGTGATCGCTCAACTCATACCGAACCGTCACGGGCGACCATCACCTTTCACGGCAGTCACGCTGCCACCGCGGGTCTTCTCAGCCGTCGCCCCGGCATCCCGGCAGGACGGGTGTCCCCGCCGGGCGCCCAGAGCGACGGGCCTCATCAAATACGCTCGATGATGGTGGCGTTGGCCTGGCCGCCGCCCTCGCACATGGTCTGGAGGCCGTAACGGCCGCCGGTGCGCTCGAGCTCGTGCAGGAGCTTGGCCATCAGGATGCCGCCGGTGGCGCCGAGGGGGTGGCCCAGGGCGATCGCGCCGCCGTTGGGGTTGACCTTGGCGGGGTCGGCGCCGAGCTCCTTCTGCCAGGCCAGGACGACCGGGGCGAAGGCCTCGTTGATCTCGGTGACGTCGATGTCGGCCATGGACAGGCCGGACCGCTTCAGCGCCTTCTCGGTGGCGGGGATCGGGCCGGTCAGCATGTAGACCGGGTCGGAGCCCGCCAGGGCGAGGGTGTGGATGCGGGCGCGCGGGGTCAGGTTGTGGGTGCGCACGGCCTCTTCGGAGGCGATGAGCAGCGCCGACGCGCCGACCGCGATCTGGGAGGAGACGGCCGCGGTGATGACGCCGCCCTCGCGGAGGGTCTTGAGGCCCGCCATCTTCTCGAGGGTGGTGTCGGGGCGGGCGCACTCGTCGCGCTCGAGGCCGTTCAGCGGGGCGATCTCGCGGTCGAAGTAACCGGCCTCGATCGCCTTGCCGGCGCGGACGTTGGACTCGAGGGAGAACGCCTCGAGGTCCTCGCGCGACAGGCCCCACTTCTCGGCCATGAGCTCGGCGCCGCGGAACTGGGAGATCTCCTGGTCGCCGTAGCGCTCCTTCCAGCCGGTGCCCCAGGGCATCCCGGCCTTGGCGTTCCAGTTCTCGTCGAGCGGCACCGACGAGCCCATGGGCACGAGGGCCATGTTCTCGACGCCGGCCGCCACGACCAGGTCCTGGGTGCCGGACAGGACGCCCTGCGCGGCGAAGTGGATCGACTGCTGCGAGGAACCGCACTGCCGGTCGATGGTGACGCCCGGCACGGACTCGGGCAGGCCCGCCGACAGCCACGCGGTGCGCGCGACGTCGAGGGTCTGGGCACCGACCTGCATCACACAGCCCATGATCACGTCATCGACGGCTGCCGGGTCGACCCCGGTCCGCTCGATGAGGGACCTGAGCACGTGCGCGCCGAGATCGGCGGAGTGAATGTCCTTGAGAGCACCCTTCTTGGTGCCCACAGGGGTACGGACCGCACCGACGATGTACGCCTCGGCCACGACGCCTCCAATTAGGTCTAGGGGGTTCCGTCCCAAACCGAACGATGTTCGGTCAGTGCGAGCTTACCTCTTCCGGTTCGCCCGCCCAACGGTGACCCTAGACACTGGGGCAGGCGGTGGCACTCAGTCGACGAGGGACTCGGCGTCGGACTCGGAACCGAGGGAGGTGCGGGCGAGCTTTTCCAGAAGCCCGCCCAGTTCCGGGTGCTTCTCGGGCTCCCAGCCGTCCAGGAGGTGCTCCAGACCCTTGCGGCGGGCCTCGACGAGCCGCTCGTTGACCGCGCGGCCCGTATCGGTCAGGACCAGTTCCTCGCCGACCCGGTCGATGTAGCCCTCGGAGACGAGCTGGTCGGTGAACTGGCGGCCGTCCTCGCGGGTGGTGTCGCCGCGGTCGGCGAGGGTCTGGCCGGAGATCGTCCCGTAGGTGGCGACCCGGGACAGCGCCCAGATGCCGCCCGCGGGCAGGTCGAGCCCGGCGCGGTGGCCGAGCTGGGTGTAGAGCACCCGGGCGTCGGGGTCGCGGCGCAGCAGCCGGGCCAGCGCCAGCTCCAGCTCGGCCAGCGACGACCGGGCGCTGCCGGCGCCGAGCGACTCCGACAGGTCGGCCTCGCGGTTGGAGGTCTTCAGCGGGACCTCGCGCAGGAACCAGCTCAGCACGAACGCCACCGCCGCGATCGGGATCGCGTACAGGAAGACGGTCTGGATCGCGTCGGTGTAGGCGCCGAGGATCGCCTCGGAGTCCTGCGGCGGGAGCTGCTTGATCGCCGAGGCGTTCTGCTGGAACGTGCTCGGGTCGACGCCCGGCGGCAGCGTGATCGTCTTCAGCGCGTCCGCCATGTTGGCCGCGAGCTGGTTGCTGAAGACCGCGCCGAAGACCGCGACGCCGAACGAGCCGCCGATCGACCGGAAGAAGGTGTTGCCCGAGGTCGCCACGCCGAGGTCGGCGTAGGGGACGTTGTTCTGCACCGCGATGATCAGCACCTGCATCACGCAGCCGAGCCCGATGCCCAGCAGCGCGAAGTAGACGCTCTGGACCAGGGTGGTGGTGTCCGGGGACAGCCGCGACAGCAGGAACATCGCCAGCGTCGTGATCGCGGTTCCGATGATCGGATAGATCTTGTACCGGCCGGTCCTCGTGATGAGCTGCCCCGAGACGATCGACGTCACGAGCAGGCCGCCCATCATCGGCAGCAGCGCCAGCCCCGACATCGTCGGCGAGACGCCCTTCACCACCTGGAGGTAGACCGACAGGTAGGTCAGGGCGCCGAACATGCCGAAGCCGATGACGAAGGCGATCAGCCCGGCGATGTCGAACACCGAGCTCTTGAACAGGTGCAGCGGCAGCACCGGCTCCGCGGCCCGCCGCTCGGCGAACCACCAGCCCACCAGCAGCAGGACGGCCGCGGCGAACAGCCCGATGATCACCGGTGAGTCCCACGGATACTCCGTGCCGCCCCAGGTCGTGGCGAGGACCAGGCAGACAGCGGCGGCCGCGAGCGTGAAGGTGCCCAGGTAGTCGATCGTGTGCTTGGTGCGCTCGGACTTGGAGTGCAGCGCCGTCGAGATGACGATGAGCGCGATCGCGCCGAGCGGGATGTTCACGTAGAAGACCCAGCGCCACGACAGGTTGTCGACGAAGAACCCGCCGAGCAGCGGCCCCGCGACGCTCGCCACCCCGAAGGTCGCGCCGAACAGGCCCTGGTACCGGCCGCGCTCACGGGGCGGCACGACGTCGCCGACGATGGCCATCGCGAGCACCATCAGTCCGCCGCCGCCCAGGCCCTGGACGCCGCGGAAGGCGATCAGGGACAGCATGTTCCACGACAGGCCGCACAGGATCGACCCGACCAGGAAGATCAGGATCGAGATGATGAACAGCGGCTTGCGCCCGTACTGGTCGCCGAGCTTGCCCCACAGCGGTGTCGAGGCGGTGCTGGCCAGCATGTAGGCGGTGACGACCCACGAGAGGTGGTTCAGCCCGCCGAACTCGCTGACGATCGTCGGCAGAGCGGTCGAGACGATCGTCTGGTCGAGCGCCGCGAGCAGCATCCCGAGCATGAGCGCCACCAGGATCAGGCCGATCCCGCGCTCCTTGGGCGCCGCGTGCTGTCCGGACATCGGCCACCGCCTCTCTGCTAGTCCTCTCCTTCCCTGCTACCCCTGTTGATCTTCAACGGAATCCACAGCGATCCCCTGGAAACCGTCTACTGTGGGCGACATGGACGGCATTGTCATGCTCGTACTCCTCGCCATTCTCTGCGCGTTCGTGGTGCAGAAGGTGACCGGCTGGCTGCGGCTGTCGACCCCCGCCCGCGGCGCCATCATGATCGTCTTCGTGCTGGTCGTGCTCGCGCTGTGGGGGCAGTCACTGAAATGAAAGAGGGGTGAACCGTTGGGCCGCCCGCTCCGTCTCATTGGGTTGGACACCGCGGGAGCCCCCGCGGTGCGCGATCCCACGCGTGGGGCACGAGTTGGACAGGAGGCGAGCGATGACGATCGCCGCTGCGGGCACCCTGGCCGCCTTCCTCGACCGCCTGATCGAGTTCGCCGAGCCCACCCCCGCCGACCACTGCCTGGACGTCGCCTACGGGCCCAGCCCCGTCGCGTCCGCCCTGAGCCCCTCGGTCGGCGACGTGACGACCGTGGGCATCGGCCCCGAGCACTCGGGCGACCTGTCCTCCCACCCCAGCGCGCTCCCTTACAACGACGCCGTGTTCTCGCTGGTCACCGCCCGGTTCTCGCTGCACCGCCTGGCCGATCCGGTGGCCGCGCTCCGCGAGATGATCCGGGTCTGCCATCCGGCCGGGCGCATCGTGATAGCCGATCTCGCCCGCACCAACCACTCGTCGGACCACCGCGACGCCCTGGAGCGCGTCCGCGATCCCAGCTACCGCTCGACGCCCCCGATCGGCGACTTCACCGCCATGATCGAGAGCGCCGGGGCGACCGTCACCCGGCTGGATCTCGTCACCGTCGAGCGTCCGGCGGGGCCCTGGCTGGCCGCGGCCCAGACCCCGCGCATCGCCGACCACCTGCGCGAGGCGCTCATGGCCGAGACCGGCGGCGGCCCCAAGACGGGGGCCCGCCCGCGGCTCATCGGCGGCGAGCTGTGGTTCACCCAGACCTGGGCCCACATCGCCGCCGTCCCGCACCGGGCCCGGTAGCCGGCCCTCAGGTCAGGGGCAGTTCGAACCAGACGGCCTTGCCGTCGGCGGTCGGACGCGAGCCCCAGCGGGTGGCGAGCTGGTCGACCAGGTAGAGGCCGCGGCCGCCCTCGTCGGTCTCGCCCGCGTTGCGGATGCGCGGCAGCCGCAGGTCGGGGTCGAAGACCTCCACCCACAGGGCGTCGTTGCCCTTGCGGAGCCGGAGCCGGAACTCCTGCTTCACCGGCTCGGGACGGCCGAGACCGTTGCCGAGGTCCCAGTCGTCCTCGTCGAAGCTGAGCTCGGGCGCGCCGACCAGGGCCCGTTTCGGGCTCGGGACGTTCGTGGCGTGCAGGACCACGTTGGTGACGACCTCGGACACGAGCAGGCACGCCATCTCGGCCTGGTCGTCGTGCATGCCCCAGGCGGCGAAGGTCTCGGCGGCCAGCCGCCGGGCCTCGGAGACCATGATGGGCTCGGCGGGGAAGATCCGGTCCTCGACCGGGAGCTCCTCGGCCGCCGTACGTATGACGACCAGGGCCACGTCGTCGTCGATGTCGCCCGGAATGGCGTTGAAGATCGCGTTGGCGACGGTCTCGACGTCACGGCGGGCCGCCACGGCGACGGCGTTCTCGATGAGGGTCTTGGACTGCTCCGGCGTGTAGAAGGTGCCGTCGTCGCGCGGGCGCCGCTCGATCAGGCCGTCGGTGTACAGGACCAGGGTGCTCCCCGGGCTCAGCACGACCGAGTCCTCGTTGAACATGATCTCGCCGCCGACCCCCGAGGAGCGGATGCCGAGCATCGCCCCCCGCGCGTCGTTGAAGTCCAGCTCGCCCACGTTGCCGTTGACGACCAGCAGCGGCTGGTCGTGCCCGGCGTTGGCGAAGGTCAGCTCGCGCGACCAGGCGTCGTAGATGAAGTAGGTGCACGACACCAGCGGCGGCCTCGGCCGGTCCGGCTGGGTGACCGTGCGGACCCATTCGTCCAGCTTGCGCATGATGTCGGCCGGGGACTTGTCGTCCTGGGCGAAGGCGCGCAACGCGGCGCGCAGCTGCCCCATGACGGCCGCGGCCATGGCGCCGCGCCCCTCGACGTCGCCGATGACGATCCCGACCCGGCCCGCCGACAGCGGGATGACGTCGTACCAGTCGCCGCCGACCTGGGTCTGGATGCCGTGCGACTCGATCGGCTTGGCCGGCTCGTACCGCCAGGCGATCTGCAGGCCGTCCAGGCGGGGCGGGGTCTCGCCGGGCAGCAGGTGCTTCTGGAAGGCGAGCGCGGTCTCGCGCTCCTCCTCGAACAGCATCGCGTTGTCGACGGCCAGCGCGACCCGGCCGGCGATCGCGCCGACGAGGTCGCGGTCGAAGCCGTCGTAGTGCGGGTCGGGACGGCGGCCCAGATGCGACAGGGCCAGGTTCATGACGCCCAGGAGCTCGCCGCGCGCCACCAGCGGAGCGGCGATCATCGAGGTGACGCCCAGCTCGGCGGAGACCCCGGTCACGGTGTCCTCGAGCACGGCGTCGCGGCGCTGCATGGCCTTGGCCGCCTGGTGCTCGGACGGGTAGTGGACCTGCTCGCCGTTCTCGGCCCAGGTGCCGGGCGGCGGAGCCCAGCCGTCGGTGTGCCGGGACGCCCTGCGCACCAGCTTGTCGCCGGTGAAGAGATCGATGAAGACATGGTCGGCGAACTGCGGGACCAGGGTCTCGGCGACCTGCCGGAGCGTCACCTCGAGTTCGAGGGAGCCCGCGAGCCGGGTGCCGATCCGCTCGAGCAGCCCGTACCGGTCCTGCTCGCGCTGGTTGGACCGCAGGGCCTCGCGGGCGAAGATCGCCACACCGTCGATCGCCCCGGACGGATGACGCAGCGGAACCGCGTGGGCGCGCGTGTAGACCGAGGTGCCGTCGTCCCGCAGGTTGCAGAACGTGCCCTCCCACACCCCGCCCTTGAGCACGTGCTTCGCGAGCTCGGTGGCCTGCTCGTGGTCCTCCTCGGCGATGCCGAGGGAGAGCACGCTCTGGCCGATGAACTCGCTGCCCCCGAAGCCGAACAGCTTCTTCGCGAAGGCGTTGATGTAGATGACGTTGCTGAAGCGGTCGCAGACGATGACCGCCATCTCCATCTGGTTCAGCACGGTCTCAGGCGGTAGCTGAGCCTCGAAGGGCGGTTCGCCCCAGTGCTTCATCCGCTCACCTCCGGCGCCCATTGAACGCCGTATGCGAGGGCGGCGGTGTGAAAAACGCGGAGATCCTCAGCCAAGGTGTCAGCGTTTCGCGACAAAGACGTGCTCGGCGATGCGCCGAGGAAGCTCCGTCGCAGGCCCGTCCGCTGAGTCGTCACAGGTCACTCGCACACCGTCGTCGCCAACCGCGAGGGTCACCTCACGTCCGGGTTGTATCCCGACCTGCTTGAGTCTAAGCATCAGATCGTGGTCGCTCTGTACCTGCTCGGAGATCCGGCGGATGACCGCGTGCTGTCCGTCACTGCTGGCGGCGACCGTCATGGCCTGCAGGCGCTCGGTGCCGGCCTCCTCCGCCGGGCCGCCGAGTTCCTCGAGGCCGGGGATCGGGTTGCCGTGGGGACAGGTGGTGGGGTTGTTCAGCAGCTTGACCAGCCGGGTCTCGACCTGCTCGCTCATCACATGCTCCCAGCGGCACGCCTCGACGTGGACGTCCTCCCAGGGAAGGCCGATCACGTTCACGAGCAGGCATTCGGCCAGCCGGTGCTTGCGCATGACCCGTACGGCCAGATCGCGGCCGGTTTCGGTCAGTTCGAGATGGCGATCCCCCTCGACGCGCAGCAGTCCGTCCCGTTCCATACGAGCAACGGTCTGGCTCACCGTCGGCCCGCTCTGGGAGAGGCGTTCGGCGATTCGGGCGCGCAGCGGGACGATCCCCTCCTCTTCGAGCTCGTACACCGTACGGAGATACATCTCCGTGGTGTCGATCAGGCCGTGTGAGGTCAAGGGTTTCCTCCAGAGTTCCGCTGACGAGTCTACTTGAAACAACGACGCCCCTCGGGAGCTTCCCGAGGGGCGCGTCAAGAGAGCCGGCGGCGGAATTTCTACAGGGCTCCGGCGCCGGTCACCGCGCTGATCGCGCGGGTGCCGGGACCGGTGTAGCGGGCGCTGGGCCGCACGAGCCGCCCGGTGCGCTTCTGCTCCAGGATGTGCGCGGCCCAGCCCGCGGTCCTGCCGCAGGTGAACATGGCGGGCATCATCGCGGTCGGGACCTCGGCGAAGTCGAGGATGACGGCGGCCCAGAACTCGACGTTGGTCTCGATCGGCCGGTCGGGACGGCGCTCGCGCAGCTCGGCGAGGGCCGCGTCCTCCAGCGCCTTGGCCGCCTCGTAGCGGGGTGCGCCCAGCTCGCGGGCGGTGCGCCGCAGCACCCGGGCCCGGGGGTCCTCGGCCCGGTAGACCCGGTGACCGAAACCCATGAGCCGCTCGCCGCCGTCCAGGATGTCGGTGACGACCTTGCGGGCGTCGCCGAGCTGCTCGACCCGCTCGACCATCGGCAGGACACGGGCGGGCGCCCCGCCGTGCAGCGGGCCCGACATCGCGCCGATCGCCCCGGAGATGGAGGCGGCGACGTCCGCGCCGGTCGAGGCGATCACCCGGGCGGTGAAGGTGGAGGCGTTGAGGCCGTGCTCGGCCGCCGAGACCCAGTAGGCGTCGATCGCCCGGACGTGCGCCGGGTCGGGCTCGCCGCGCCAGCGCACCATGAACTGCTCGGTGATGGTCGGGGCCTGGTCGATCCGGCCCTGCGGGACGGCGGGCAGGCCGATCCCCCGGGCGCTCTGGGCGACGAACGACAGCGCCTGGACCGAGGCGCGGGCCAGGTCGGCGCGGGCCTCCTCGTCGGAGATGTCGAGCAGCGGGCGCATCCCGTAGACGGTGGCGATCGTCGGCAGGGCCGCCTGGACGTCCACCCGGACGTCGCCGGAGCGGACCGGCAGCAGATGCGGCTCCGCGGGCGCCAGCCCGGGATCGAAGGAGTCGTCGACCAGCAGGCCCCAGACCCGGCCGAACGGCACCTTCCCGACGAGATCCTCGATGTCGACGCCCCGGTAACGGAGGGAACCGCCCTCCTTGTCGGGCTCGGCGATCTCGGTCTCGAAGGCCACCACTCCCTCTAGGCCTGGCTTGAACTCATCGGACATAGGGTGTGCCTGCCTCTCGGTCCCCCGCACTCGTGATCGGAGGGGCCATTGAACCGCGTTGGTTACTGGCCAGTACCCCAGGGGTTGCGGTCCTACGCCCCGAAAAATGAGAGGCTGGGATGTTGTGGATCGTTCCCCTGCCGACCCGGCCGCGCTGCGCGAGTCCTACGAGGACGGCGAACTCGTCGAGTCCGTCGCGCCGCCGGAGCCGTTCTCGCTGTTCACGGGCTGGTTCGCCGACGCCGTCGGAGCCGGTCTTCCCGACCCCAACGCCATGGTGCTGTCCACCGCGACGGCCGCCGGGGAGCCGCACGCGCGGACCGTCCTGCTGAAGGGCTTCGGCGCCGACGGGTTCCGGTTCTTCACTAACCACACCTCCCGCAAGGGCCTGGACCTCGCGGAGAACCCCAGGGCGAGCCTGCTGTTCCCCTGGCACGCCCGGCAGCGCCAGGTGATCGTCAACGGGACCGTCGAGCGGTTGCCGCAGGCCGAGACCGCCGAGTACTTCCACTCCCGCCCGCACGGCTCCCAGCTCGGCGCCTGGGCCAGCCACCAGTCGACGGTGGTGTCGTCGCGCGAGGAACTGGAGAAACGGTTCACCGAAATCGAGGCCCGCTGGCCGGAAAAGGACAGCGTTCCGGTTCCGGACTTCTGGGGCGGATATCTGGTGGTCCCGACCACCGTCGAGTTCTGGCAGGGCCGCAAGAACCGCCTCCACGACCGGCTCCGTTACCGCCGCGACGACGGCGCCTGGATCCTCGAACGTCTCTCCCCGTGAAGCTGTTCATCGACACCGCCCCCCTCAGGCACGCCGCCTACCGCCGGCTCTGGATCGGCCAGGTCGTGTCGTTCACCGGCGCGCAGGTGACGGCCGTGGCCGTCCCGGTGCAGGTCTACGCGATGACGCGCTCGTCGTTCTGGGTCGGCGTTCTGGGCGTCGCCGGGTTCGTGCCGCTGCTGGTGTTCGGGCTGTGGGGCGGGGCGATCGCCGACCACTTCGACCGGCGCCGGGTGCTGCTGATCTCCTCGCTGGTCTCCTGGGCCGTGACCCTGCTCCTGCTGCTCCAGGCGCTGCTCGGGCTCGACAGCCTGGCCCTGCTGATCGTGTGCGTCGTCGTCCAGTCCGGGGCGTTCGCCATGGCGTCGCCGTCGCGGAACGCGATCATCCCCCGGCTCCTGCCTGACGAGGACATCGCCCCCGCGATGGCCCTCGGCTCGACCGGCATGCACTCCTCCATCCTGCTCGGCCCCCTGCTGGCCGCCGCCGCCCTCACCGCCGACCGCTACTGGATCGCCTACCTGATCGACGCCGTCCTGTTCACCGTCGTGCTGTGGGCCGCCCTGCGGCTGCCCGCGGTCCCGCCGCTCACGACCGCCGACGCCAAGATCTCCGGCTGGCGCTCGGTCAAGGACGGCCTGCGTTACATGTCCTCCCAGCCGGTCCTGCTGATGTCGTTCGTCGTCGACATCATCGCCATGACCGTCGCCATGCCCAGGGCCCTGTTCCCCGAGGTCGCCGACACCCACTTCGGCGGCAGCTCGGCCACCGGCCTGCTCGTGGCGGCGCTCGGCCTCGGCGGGCTGGCCGGCGGCCTCGTCTCGGGCTGGATCGGCCGGGTCGACCGTCAGGGGGCGGCGCTGATCCTCATGGTCGCCGTCTTCGGCGCGGCCGTCGCCGCGGCCGGGCTGACCCGGTCGCTGTGGCCGTGCGTGCTGCTGCTGGGGGTCGCCGGGGCGGCCGACATGATCTCCGGGGTGTTCCGGCAGGCGATCCTCGCCACCTACGCCCCCGACGAGATGCGCGGACGGCTCCAGGGCGTGTTCGTCGTGGTCGTCGCGGGCGGGCCGCGCATCGGCGACCTGCGGGCGGGGGCGATGGCCGCCTCCCTCGGCGCGTCGGCGTCCTGGATCCTCGGCGGCATCGGGTGCGTGGTCCTCGTCGTGGCCGCCGGGCTCGCCTTCCCCGCGCTCCTGAGGTACCGCGTCTCGGCATCCGATACCGGGAAGCGATCTCTTGAGCAGGTCACGTAGGCTTCGGTGACGTGAGCGACATCGTCATTCCCGCAGAGATCAAGCCCGTCGACGGCCGCTTCGGATGCGGTCCGTCCAAGGTCCGGCCCGAGCAGCTCGAGGCGCTCGCCGCCTCCGGTGCCACCTACTTCGGCACCTCGCACCGGCAGAAGCCCGTCAAGTCCCTGTTCGGGCGGATCCGGTCCGGCCTCGGTGACCTGTTCCAGCTTCCGGAGGGCTACGAGGTCCTGCTGTCCAACGGCGGCACCACCGCGTTCTGGGACGCCGCCGCGTTCGGCCTGGTCCGCGAGAAGTCGCAGCACGTCACCTTCGGTGAGTTCTCCTCCAAGTTCGCCAAGGTCGTCGGCGGCGCGCCGTGGCTCGGCGAGCCCACCGTGATCTCCAGCGAGCCGGGCACCCACCCGCTGCCCGTCGCGGAGGAGGGCGTGGACGTCTACGCCCTCACCCACAACGAGACCTCGACCGGCGTCGCGATGCCGATCAAGCGCGTGTCCGCCGACGCCGACTCGCTGGTGCTGGTCGACGCCACCTCGGGCGCGGGCGGCCTGCCGGTGGACGTCTCCGAGACCGACGTCTACTACTTCGCGCCGCAGAAGTGCTTCGCCGCGGACGGCGGCCTGTTCGTGGCCCTCGCCTCGCCGCGCGCCCTCGCCCGGATCGAGGAGATCGGCACGTCCGGCCGGTACATCCCGGAGTTCTTCAACCTCAGGACCGTGGTCGACAACTCCGGCAAGGACCAGACCTACAACACGCCCGCCGTGGGCACCGCGATCCTGTTCGCCGAGCAGATCGAGTGGATGAACAAGAACGGCGGCCTGGCCTGGACCACCGCCCGCACCGCCGACTCGTCCTCCCGGCTGTACGGCTGGGCCGAGAAGTCGGAGTTCGCCACGCCGTTCGTGGCCGACCCCGCCCAGCGCTCCCAGGTCGTCGGCACGATCAACTTCGCCGACTCCGTGGACGCCGCGGCCGTCGCGAAGGTGCTGCGCGCCAACGGGATCGTCGACACCGAGCCCTACCGCAAGCTCGGCAAGAACCAGCTCCGCGTGGGCATGTTCCCGGCCATCGACCCCTCCGACGTCGAGGCCCTCACCGCCTCGATCGACTACGTGGTCGAGCGTCTCTAGGGTCACGTAGGCTTCGGGGCGTGTATCGTCCGTCGCGCTGGCTGCTGCCCACCGTCCTGACCATGCTTGTTCTGGCCGTGGTCGTGGGTACGTTGCTGAGGTGAGCCCGATACTGAACGTGCTGGTCGCCGCCGCCCTCCCGCTCTCGGGGGGCGGCGGCGCACAGGTCGCGTTCACGATCAAAGATCCCGCGATCACCGAGTCGTCGGGGCTGGCGGCCTCCCGGAGGCATCCCGGGATCGTCTACACCCACAACGACTCCGGCGGTTCGCCGAGGATCTTCGCGCTGGACTCCGACGGCCGCACCGAGGCCGTCTTCACCATCGCCGGCGCGAACGCCCGCGACTGGGAGGGCATCGCCCTCGGCAAGGACGAGAAGGGCCGCGACGCCCTGTACATCGCCGACATCGGCGACAACATGCACGGCGCCTGGCCCTACGTGACCGTCTACCGGGTCACCGAGCCCGCGCAGATCAGAAGCCGGACGCTCCAGGCGACGGCCTTCCGCTTCACCTACGCCGACGGCGCCCGCGACGCCGAGACGATCATGATCGATCCGCGGGACAACCGGCTCTACGTCGCCTCGAAGCTGCTCGGCACCGGCAAGCTCTACCAGGCGCCGAAGAGGCTGAGCACGTCGCGGAAGAACGTGCTGAAGCCGGTCGGCTCGGCGCACTCCTTCGCCACCGACGGCGCCTTCGCCCCGGACGGAAGCTCGTTCGTGATCAGGGGTTACTTCTCGGCCACCCTTTACAGCGCTCCGGGCAAGCGCCTGTCCTCCCTGTCGCTGCCCTCGCAGGAGCAGGGCGAGTCGATCACCTACGCCCCGGACGGCCGTTCCCTGCTCGTCAGCTCCGAGGGCGAGGACCGCAAGGTCTGGCGGGTTCCGCTCCCCGAGAAAGCCCTGCCCTCTCCCGAGCCCGTCTCCCAGGACGATGAGACGGAAAAGACACCTGGTAAGGGAACCAATAAGGGGCTCGGGCTGTTCGTCTTGGTTGGAGTGGGTGTGGCCGCGGTCGCGTACGCCCGCAGACGAAAGTGAGTGGAGCGTGTCACTATTCCTCCTGTGGACCACGAGCTCGTCGGCCTGAGGGCTGAGGGCCGGCGCCCCCCGGGGGGTGCCCCCTTCGTCCTTCTGGCCTTCGCCATCGCCCTTGTCCCGATCGACCCGTCCTGGTTGTGGGCGCTGGCCGTCATGGCCGCGGCCCTGGTGCCGCTCGTCGCCCCCGGCGCGCGGCCGGGACCCTCCTGGAAGCTCTCCGCCGACGGCCTCGAGGTCGTCGGGCATGACGGCGAGGTCCGGCAGAACTACGCCTTCGAGCGCATCCAGGAACTGTCGATCACCGCCGACGAGCAGGTGCTGACGGTGCACCACAAGTTCGGCACGACCCAGCTCGGCACGCTGCCGGAGATGGGCTTCGAGCCGCACACCTTCTTCGTCACCGCGCGCCGGCTCGGCCTGCGGATCAGGGTCGTCGACGGCGACTACGCCCCCGACCCCGACGAGGAGCAGGACTACCTGGACGTCGAGGCGGCGCTGATGTCGGCCGTCGTCGAACCGGCCGAGCCCGCGGGCGAGCCCGTGACCCTGACCTCCCAGACCGCCCGCCGCTTCCGGACCAG
Source organism: Actinocorallia longicatena (assembly GCF_039534125.1). NCBI lineage: Bacteria > Bacillati > Actinomycetota > Actinomycetes > Streptosporangiales > Thermomonosporaceae > Actinocorallia > Actinocorallia longicatena. The sequence continues at coordinate 440,465 of NZ_BAAAUV010000003.1, forward strand.
GGCGCTGCTGGCGACCGGGAGCTTCGTGCTGGTCGCCGCGCTGATGGTGGCCGGGGCCGCCGGGACCGAACCGTCCTTCACCACGCGCTTCGGTGCCGGGCTGTGGGCGCTGGCCGCCTCCGGCGCGCTGTTCGCGGCCCGCCGCAGGCTGCGCAGGTCGGCCCCCAACCGCTGGACGATCTCCGCGACCGCGCTGAAGGACCTGCCCGCCGAGCAGATCGGCGCCGTCCTGGTCGGCCCCGGCCCCGAGCTGAACCCGCTGACCGGCGAGCCCGACTACGCGCCGCTGACCGCCGTCGTCTTCGACCACAGGCTCCGGGTCATGGCCCAGCTCAACGCCCGCGGCCTGGACGAGTTCCAGCTCACCCACACCCTCGACGAGCACGGCTACCGGGTCGTCAGCACCGCCCCCGCGGTGATCAGGCCGTCGGAGTACGGCCTGGACGGCCTGCCGGAGATCTTCTCCCAGGTGCCGGGCGGCCGGCTGGTCGTCGCGGAGGACGGCCTCGGCTGGGCCGACATGGCCGGTGACGTCCTGCTGAAGATGCCCGCCGACCGGATCGGCGCGATCGAGCTGCTGACCGTCGACGGCCACGCCTGGCTGCGGGTCTACGACTCCGACGGTGAGGAGTTCCTGGCCGCGCCGCTCAAGGCCCTGCGGATCGCGCGCACCGACCTGCGCGAGCAGGCCCGCCAGGCCGGGCTGCCGATCACCGACGCCGAGTACGAGGCCTACCTGAGCGCCGCCTTCCACGGAGCGGTCTCCACGATCTCCGCCGACCCGCTGCTCCTGCCGACCCCCGAGGGCGGCCCCGGAGCGCTCCTGGACGCCACCACGCGCTCCCGGGTGTGGGGCTACGGCATGTTCAGCGCCCTGGGCTTCCTCGTCGCCCTGACGATCACCTGGTTCGCCGGGAAGCTGTCCCCCGCGCTGTTCTGGACCGTCCCGGTCGGGATCCTCGCGGGGATCGGCACCGGCTGGCTCCTCGACCGCAACCGCAGCCAGCTCAAGATCAGCATCCATGGGATCGCGTCGGTCACCCGCCTGGGCAAGACCGACTGGAGCCTGCGCCGGGAGACCGTCGGCGGCGTCGGCATCGACCACGGCGGCGAGGGCATCCCCCGCCTGGTCGTCTGGAGCCCCGCGGGCCGTGTCCTGCGCCGCGTCACCTTCGCCCCCGACCTGTCGGAGCTCCGCCGCGCCTGCGAGCAGTACGGCCTGCCCTGGGGCCCGCCCGACTCGGCGGGCCCGGCCTCCCCGCCGCCGGAGATCTAACCGCTCAGCGGATACGAGGTCAGAGTCTCGTAGGCGGCTCGGGGCATCTGGCTGTGGATGAGGGCCACCGAGGCGGCCTGCCAGGGGCGTCCGGCGAAGGAGGCGAGGCGTTCGGTCAGGGTCCGGACGTCGGTGGGGACACGGCAGCGGGCCAGGGTCAGATGCGGGCGGAACGGCTTGGGGTCGGGAGCGCCCGCGCGACGGCCCGTGGCCGCCAGGGAGGCCGCCAGCTGGGCCAGGGGGCGCCGGTCGCCGTAGACGCCCGTCCAGACCACCCGGGCGTGGACTCCGCCGCCGGGGAAGGCTCCTGCGCCCGCGAAGGACAGGTTCAGCACCGGGGTCCGGGACGCCGAGCGCTGGAGGCGCGGCAGGAGACGTTCGTAGGAGCGTTCGTCGGTCTCGCCGTAGAAGGCGACGGTGACGTGCCACAGTTCGCGTCCGGCCCAGCGCAGCTCCGGCCATTCCTTGCGGAGCGGTGCGGTGTAGGCGTCCAGTTCGTCCAGGATCTCGGCGGGCGGGACGAGCGCGGCGAAGAGTCTCATCTCAGGCGCGCTCGATGGCACGGGCGTGTGCCGACAGCACGTGCTGGAGCAGGGAGGGGGCCTGCAGCGCCCCGCCGTCCGGGAGGACGTCGGGGACGAGGGTCCAGTCGCCGCCCACCCAGGCGTCCGACAGGGTGCCGGGCGTGGACGGGAGCGTGTGCGAGGCCTGCCTGATCCGCAGCGCGCGAACGGACTCGCCGGTGAAGGTCTCGTTGTTCACGCAGATCACCGGGACTCCGGCGGCGGGGCCCTCGTCCACGAGCCGGAGGATCTTGTCACCGTGCTGCTCGATGGCCGCGCCGACGTCGAACAGCACGACCAGCCTGACCGGGGGCGCGCCCGCCAGCAGGGGACCGTCCTCGCCGCCGACCGAGCGCAGGTCGATGAGGTTGAGCAGATGGTCGAGGCGGGGCCCGACGGCGGAGCCGTGGGCGACCCCGGCGCCCGCGAGGGGGTGCGGGAGGGAGTTGACCCAGCCGCAGCCCGACAGCCCCGACGGGTCGATGATCTCCAGCGCGGAGCTGCCCGGCGGGACGGCCGCGAAGAACCGGGTGACCAGCGACCAGGCGTAGGCGATCGGGTCGCGCGGGGCGGCCCCCTCGTTGATCCAGATGGGCCGGCGCCACGGCAGCCGCAGCACCAGGGGGATCTGGAGCGCCGGGGTCTCCTCCGCGGTCAGGTCGCCCAGCAGCAGGCCGGGGCCGAGCTCGGTGAGCGGGCCCCAGGTCAGCCAGGACGCGCTGGAGAAGGGGGCGAGCTCGGCGCCGACCCTGCCCTCGTGCTCGGCGAGCTCGCCCGCGAGCTGGGACATGTCGGCGTGCATGCGCTCGGCGGCGGCGGTCATCACCTGCTGGGATCTGCCGGGGACGGCGCGGCCGGCCACCTCGTCGTCGCGGATCGTCAGGGCGTGCTGGACCGAGGAGCGATAGGACTCCAGGGAGCGGCTCGCGTCCTCCCAGACCATCCAGACCCGGTCGGCGTAGGCGAGCTCCCGGGCCCCGGACGGGACGGCCGTCGGAGGCGGGGGCGGGGGCGGAGGAGGGGGCGGCAGGTCGGGCGGATGGACCGTGCGCGGCAGCTCGGGCATGACCGGCGCCGGTTCCGCGGCGGGCTCGTCCACCTGGACGCCGTGGTCGGCCAGCAGCTCGGCGAGACCGCCGGCGTAGCCCTGGCCGACGGCGCGGACCTTCCAGGCGCTGTCGCGCCGGTAGATCTCGAGCGCGACGATCGCCGACTCGGGGCCGAGCCGGTCGGCGGTGAAGGAGTGCTCCTCGACCCGGACGCTCGGCGGCGTGAGCCCCCCGAACGTGCCCTGGTCGAGGCTGAGGGTGATCACGACGGCGTGGACGTCCGCCGGGACCGCGGTGAGGTCCACGGTGACGGCCTCGGCCGTCCAGGTGACGCCGCCCGCCGCGGGGGCGTTGTAGAAGACCAGGTCGTCGTCCGTGCGTGCCTTCATGTCCCGGCCGACCAGCAGCGCGCTGAGGTCGGCCGGGGCGGCGCAGGCACAGGTCACGGTGACCCGGGTGGCGCTCAGCGGGGCGTTCGCGCCGCGGACGAGCTCCGCCATGGCTCAGGCGTGGGCCGCGATCGCCGGAAGCATGTCCTGGAAGGTACGGCCCATGGACGGCTCGCCGATGGCGCCGAGCTTCCACTCCTCGCCGTGCCGGTAGAGCCGGGACATGACCATTCCGGTGTGCGCGCCGCCGCCGGTGAGCGTGTAGCGGGCCAGCTCGGCGCCCGACGACTCGTCGACCAGGCGGCAGAAGGCGTTCTCGACCTCGTTGAAGGTCTGCCCCTGGAAGGAGCTGACGGTGAAGACCAGCGAGCTGATGTGCACCGGGAGGCGGTTCAGATCGACGATGATCGACTCGTCGTCGCCCTCGCCCGCGCCGGTCAGGTTGTCGCCGGTGTGCCGGACGGAGCCGTCGCGGCTGACGAGCTGCCCGAAGTAGACGACATCGGCGATCTGCTGGTCGGCGAACATCACCACGGAGGCGTCGAGGTCGATCTCCTGCTCGCGTGAGCCGAAGAACCCCTTCTTCTTCACCGCGTCCCAGCCCAGGCCCATCCTGACCAGGCTCAGGCCGCCGCCGCCGGGCTTGTTCAGCGAGATCCGCTGACCCTTCTGCAGGGAGACAGTCACGACGTCATCCTCCTCTTACGTTTCGGTTGCCGTCGGGGAGCCCCAGCTTATGGGGTCGCAACCCGCTTTTCCCCATATCGGATAATTGTGATCACGGTAGCGGCCGTGGCGATCGCCACGCACCCTCCCCCGATGATCGACGCCCGGGGCCCGAACGTTTCGGCCACCCAGCCCACCACCGGCGAGGCGATCGGGTTGGTCCCCATGAACACCAGCATGTAGAGGCCCATGACGCGGCCGCGCATGTCGCCGTCCACGCTGAGCTGCAGCGTCGCGTTCGCGGCCGTCGTGAAGGTCATCAGCGCGACGCCCGCGGGCGCCAGCATCGCCAGGAACAGGATCCAGGACGGCATGATCCCGGCCAGCACCTCGAAGATCCCGAAGACGAAGGCCGCCCCGTACAGGAGCTTCCTGCTCGGGGCCGCCCGCCGGGCGGCCAGCAGCGCGCCGGTCAGCGCGCCGACGGCGAGCATCGTGCTGGCCAGCCCGAACTGGGACGCCCCCCGATGGAACACCTCGGTGGCGATCAGCGCGGTCGTGATCTGAAAGTTCATCGAGAAGCCCGCGATCAGCGAGACCGTGACCAGCACCATGACCAGGTCCGGACGGCCCTTGACATAGCGCAGCCCCTCCCGCAGCTGGCCCTTCCCGCGCGGAACCGGCTCCCGGACGCGCAGCTCCCGTTCGCGCATCATCGCCAGCCCGATGATCACCGCGCCGAAACTGGCCGCGTTGACGAGGAAGACGGGGCCCGTGCCGATGAGCGCGATCAGGACTCCGGCGACGGCCGGGCCGAACACGCGCGCGCCGTTGAAGGTGGCGCTGTTCAGGGCGATCGCGTTGGGCAGGTCCTTGCGGCCGACGAGCTCGACGACGAAGGTCTGCCGGGCCGGGTTGTCGAAGACGGTGGCGACGCCGAGGACGAACGCCAGCACGTAGACGTGCCAGACGGCGGCCGTCCCGGTGAGGGCCAGGACGCCCAGCAGCAGCGCCGGGACGCCCATCGCGACCTGGGTGTACATCAGCAGCCTGCGGCGGGGGTACCGGTCGGCGATCACACCGCCCCACAGGCCGAACAGCAGCATCGGCAGGAACTGGAGGCCGGTCGTGACGCCCAGGGCGGTGCCGCTGTTGTGGGTGAGCTGGAGGACCAGCCAGTCCTGGGCGATCCGCTGCATCCAGGTGCCCGTGTTGGAGATCACCTGGCCGGACATGTAGAGCCGGTAGTTGCGGTTGCGCAGGGACCGGAACATCCCGCCCCTGTTCCCCGCGTCCCCGTCCTTACGGGCGTTCAGCTCCGGCTGAGCTTCTCCAGGATCGGCGTCGCCGCCTCCAGGATCTCCCGCTCGCGTTCGGTCAAGGACTGGAGCCTCTGCCACAGCCACGCCTCCTTCAGCCTGCGATGCTCGGCGAGGAGGGCGCGGCCGGAGTCGGTCGCCACCAGGACCACCTGACGGCCGTCCGTGGGGTGCGGGCTCCTGACCACCAGGCCCTCCAGCTCCAGGGCCGCGACCGTCCTGGTCATCGACGGGGGCTGCACCTTCTCGTGGTCGGCGAGCTCGCGGGGCGTCATCTCGCCGTGCTTGTCCAGCACGGCCAGCGCCGCGTACTGGGTGAACGACAGCCTGCCGTTCCCCTGGTTCCGCAGCCTCCGTGACAGACGGGCCACGGCGATCCGCAGCTCCTCGGGCAGTCCCGGCCTGTTCGTCATCTCGTCCATCATCGTCAAAATCGTTAGCAAGAGTCATTACCCTCGCTAACGACCTCCTCCTTCTGCCTATTCCCGGCCGACGGGCCCCCGGGAATACTCCCAGGGACCCCTTCCGGCTCAGGCGTGGTGACCGTGATCCGCGTGGCCGTGATCCGCGTGGCCGTGATCCGCGTGGCCGTGATCCGCGTGGCCGTGGTCCGCGGTGCCGTGGTCGGCGTGGCCGTGGTGGTAGGCGTGGACGACGGCGTGGCCCCGGCCCCTGGCGATCAGCGCCCGGTTGACCGGGACGGTGACCACGAAGGCGATGACGAAGCCTCCGAGCAGCGGGGCCCAGAACAGCACGTCGGCCAGGCCCGCGTGGAGCGCGCCGGGGACGGCCATCATGAAGCCGTTGTCGACGATCTCCATCACCGCGATCGAGACCGTGTCGGCGGCCAGCGCCACGGCGAAGGCCCTGCGCAGCGGCAGCCCGGCGGCCAGGACGGGACGCATCGTCAGCCCGTAACCGAACACGAACGCCAGGCCGACGGCCAGCGCGATCGACGGCACGTCGGGCAGGCCCAGCGCGGTCGCGATCACCATGCCGAGGATCTCGCCGACGGCGCAGCCGGTGAGGCAGTGCAGGGTCGCGCTGACGGCCTGCCGGGTGAGGCTCTGCTGCTTCATCGTCGTTCTTCCTTTCGGCGGGGTGCGTTCGACTCGAGGGAACGCTATACCCCCAGGGGGTATTTCGCCACCAGGGTGTGACCGTGGTCATATCGTGACGGGTGGGTAGTCTGATCGTCATGGCACGACCGCGACAGCCCGAACCGGAACCGCTGAAGACCAATGACGTCCTCATCGCGGTCGCGGGGACCCTCGCGTGGGCGATGGCGCTGGTCGTCCTGCTGGTGATCGGGCTGCCCGAAGACGAACGCTGGTGGTACTGGGTCTGCGGCGCCGGCGTCGTGATCGGGCTGTTCGCCTCCTGGTACACCCCGCGGCTCACCCGCTCCCGCGCCGCCGACGAGGCCCGCCGCGCCGCGGACCGGGCCACGCCTGAGCAGACGACGCCTGAGCAGACGACGGCGGAGCGGACAGCCTCGGACTGGGCGGCTCAGGACCAGGCGGCTCAGGACTAGGCCAGGTCGAACTCGGCGAGGTCGACGGCCGCGGAGCCGGGGTCGGCGAGGATCGCCGAGAGCAGGTGGCGGTCGGACCAGCGGCCGAGTTCCCAGGCCATCGCGCGGGCCAGCCCCTGCGGGGTGCTCGCGTGCGGCGCGCCGTCGTACCACCAGGAGACCTCGTGGCCGTCGACGACCAGCGGCGCGTGGTGGAAGTAGGTCTCGGGCGCCTCGGGGAACAGGTCGAGGACGGTCTGTGGCACCGGCCGCACGGTCCCCTCCGAGGTGATCTCCCCGGCGAGCTCGTCGGTGGCCAGCGGCAGGTCGAGCAGGTCCGACAGGGCCTCCGCCTCGGTGTGCGGCAGCAGGACGAGCGGCTGGGTGATCAGCAGCGGCAGCGTGTAGGGGGCGTCCACGATGATCGCGTCATCGGCCGGGACGATCTCCATGGACTCCCCGACGACGGCCCTGACGCTGTCCGGCGGGGCGAGGTCGGAGGCCCCCGCCAGCCAGGTCCACAGCTCGCGGAGCTGGGTCCGGGTGACGGTGCGCGCCGGGTCGGCCAGCCGGTCGAGGAGCTCGTCGGGCGGGAGGTCGTCGAGGAAGCGGCGGACGCCCAGGGCGCGGGCGAACTCCGGGTCCAGGCCCTCGGGGGCCAGGTCGTAGAGGCCCTCCAGGATCGGGTCGGCGTTCGGGGCGCGGCGCGGCCCGCCCAGGACGTCGTGGGCGGTCAGCCACCACGACGTGTACGACGGGACGGTCGTGCCGTCCAGCATCCGCAGCGGTTCGAGGACGACCTCGCGCAGCGGCGGCGCGGCCAGCAGGCGCAGCGCCGCGGGCCAGTCGCGGACCAGCTCCAGATCGCGGACGGCCGCGAGTTCGGGCAGATGGCCCTGCGGCAGGTCCCAGGCGTCGACGCCGTCGAGGTCGAGCTCGTCGAGGTCGGGGTCCTCGGCGCGCAGGACCGCGAAGGTCCACAGGACGCCCACGGCCTCCAGCGCCGCACGGCCGTAGCGCTCGACCAGCTCGTCGGAGACGATCCCGAAGGGCGAGTCCGGACCCATGATCTCGACCAGCGGCGAGTCGGCGAACAGCAGCTCGCCGGCGGCGTAGGGTTCGCCGTCCCGGCCGGTCAGGGCCAGGTCCGACAGCCACGGTTCCAGGGCGTCGAGGCCCTCGGCCAGGCGCAGGATCGCGTCGGCGATCTCGCCGGAGTCCTCGAAGGAGTTCTCGACCGCGATCCGGACGGCCGGGTCGGACAGGACCTGCCGCGGCCCCGCCTCCACGGCCCCGAGCCTGGTGAGCAGCGGGTGGTCGGCCTCGGGGTCGGCGATCCGCAGGCCCAGGACGTCCAGCCCGGACGGCAGGTCGCGGCCCAGCAGCACGCCGCGCGGTCCGCGCACGACCCGGCCGTCGACCAGCGGGACCGGCAGCGCGCCGAGCTCCCCGAGGTCGCCCGTGGCCAGCACGTCGTACGTCCCGCGCCACCAGGCGGCGTCGCGGCGGACCCCGGCGAGGGCGTCGACCGCGTCGGCGATCCCGATCCGCCGCACCCCCAGCGCCCGCAGGCCCGGGTTCCTGACCGGCCAGCGCTCCGGCAGGACCCCGTCGACGACCTCGCCGACGATCTCCGCGAGCCCCGGCGGGCCGTCGACGACGGCGGCGTCCCTGCCGCGGACCCGTCCTCCCTCGAAGGGCAGCACGGCGGCGCCGGGCAGCAGCCCGGTGATCACGTGGCGCAGCGCGGCGTCGACGGTCCCCGCCGCGACCGGTCCCGGGACGAGCGCGAGCAGCTCGGGGCCGTCGAAACGGCGCAGAAGATCCAGGTAGGCCTCGGCCGCCCGGTCGACGAGGAAGCCGGTGAGCGGGCCCTCGGCGACGTGCCTCCGGTCGGTGCCCATGGGGAAGCCCGCGATCAGCAGGGCGGGCAGGTCCAGCGGCTCGGCGCTGGGCGTGGGGGCGTGGACGACGCGCTCGCCCCAGGTGAAGTCGTCCCTGACGGCCCATCTGACCTGCCAGAACGGGCGTTCACGTTCCTCGACGGGCCGGTCGGCCAGCAGTTCGGCCGCGATCTCGCCGTGCGCCTCGACGGTCCGCCACACGGTGACCTCCGTGCCGACCCCCGAACCGTCGCCGCCGAGCGTCACGGCCGTCTCGGTGATCGTCACATCGCCGTCGCCCGCCCACTCAGAGGCGAGGGTGCGCGTCCCGTTCGCGGTGGTCACGGTGAGGCTCGACAGGCCCGGAAGGGCCAGCAGCAGCGCCGCGCCCACCGCCTCGAGCTGCTCCTCGACGGCCCGGACGGCCTCGGCGGAGGCCAGGGGCAGGGTCACCCGGGTGGTGAAGCCCTCCGGCACGATCCCCGGGACGCCCTCGTAGGGCAGCCGCAGCAGCGGCACCTGGCCCTTGCGGGCCTCGAGCTCCCCGGCGAGCGCGGCGATCCCGGCCACCTCGGCCCTGGTCCGCTCGGCCGACCAGGCGACGGCCGCCCCGCCCGAGGTGATCGAGGGCTCCTCCGACACGGCCACGACGGCGCTGAAACCCACTCCGAACCGGCCGACGGCACCGGTCCCCCGTTTGGTCGAGACCCGCAGCGTGGACAGCGACTCGACCCCGGCGGCGTCCAGGGCGCTGCCGTTGTTGTCGGCGGTCAGCACGTCCCCGGCGAGGCTGAAGACGACGTGCCCGGGCACTCCGGCGCGCACGGCGGCGTCGGCGGCGTTCTGGGCGAGCTCGACGACGACCCGTCCCCGGTAACCGCCGCGCCCGAAGTCCTCCTCGGCGTTCGCGTCCTCGCGGAACCGCGCCGCCCCGGCCTCCCAGCCCGCCAGAACCCGCCGCCGGATCTCGCCGGTCCCGAACACATCGCTCATCCCCCCACCCCATCAGACTTTGACCCGCCCCCGTGCCACCCGGGTGGGGGGACGGGGCGGGCGGGTGGATCAGCGCAGGTGGACCGGGGTGGATCAGTCCTCGGGGAACTGGTCGTAGGCCATCTCGTCGAGGATCAGGGGCGGCGCCTCGGCGGCCGAGGGGACCTCGACGGCCTCGGAATGGCCGCCGCAGCCGTGGTCGACGGCCACGACGCGGCCGTCGTCGGGCACGTAGGCGTTGGCGCAGACACCGAAGAGCTGGCGGAGATCACCGGCCAGCGGGATGAAGAAGCCGCAGGTGCTGCACTGGGCGGGGGCCGAGGTCGCGATCGGGGTGCGGGGACCCGCGGTGCCCTCGTACCAGCGTTCGGCGGCCTGGTCGCGGCCCTCGGGAGAAAGGACGCGGGCGCGGCCGAGGCCGAGCTCCCAGGTGGCCTGCCGGTCGGTCTGCTCGTCCTCGGGCTGGGTGAAGCCCGGGGTCAGGCGGGCGTCGTCGGCCGCGGTGGGCAGCAGGTCGCCGGGGCCCATGTCGCCGGGGCGCAGGCGCTCCAGCCAGGGCACCCAGGCGGGGGGCATGACGGCCTCCTCGCCGGGGAGCAGGACCGCCTCGCTGACCGTGACGTTCTTGGCGCGGGAGGCGCGGGTGACCGTCACGGCCCAGCGCCAGCCCTTGTAACCGGCGTCGGTGCAGGCGAAATAGTGGGTGACGACGCGGTCGCCCTCCACGGCGTGGCCGAGCGGTTCGCCGACCTCGGACGGGGCGGCCACCTCGCGGGCGGCTTCCAGCGCCAGCTCGACGGCCTCGACGCAGGCGGTGTCGGCGGCCGCGGCGCGTGCGCGGCGGGCTGGGGCGGGACGCAGTGAGCTCACCCCCCGATTGTCGCTCATCGGGAGGGATGACCGTGCACCGAGGCGAATGCCGGGAGGGTTGGACGATCCGCCCCCGGGTATATCCGGATCACGGAACCTCTGGTTTCGGACTGGCCGAATTGGCTGGTGCAGTACAGGGCCGCCCGTGTTCTTCCACTCGGATCCCGTCGCATCGCCACTACCGGAAGGGCGCGGGCGAGCCGTTTTCTAGACTGATGCCCATGATGGTGGGTTTCGATCTGGACATGACCCTCGCCGATACGCGCAAGGGAATCGGAGCGGTCTATGCCGCTCTTTCCGCCGAGACCGGCGTTTTCATCGACGTTCCCCTCGTGACGTCCCGGCTGGGGCCTCCGCTGCAGAGCGAACTCGCCCACTGGTATCCGGCCGAGCACATCCCGGCCATGGTCCTGCGTTTCCGCGAGCTGTACCCCGATCTCGCGATTCCGATGACCGAGGCCATGGCGGGGGCGCTGTCCGCGCTGGAGGCGGTGATCGCGGCCGGCGGCCGGACCATGGTCGTCACCGCCAAGAACGAGCGGGACGCCCGGGCCACCGTCGCCTTCCTCGGCCTGCCGGTGGACCTCGTGGCGGGCGGCCTGTGGGCCGCGGCCAAGGGCGTTGCCCTGCGGGAACACGGCGCGGTGACCTACGTGGGCGACCACACCGGCGACGTCGACGCCGCCCGCGCGGCGGGCGCCTTCAGCCTGGGCGTGGCCACGGGCCCGATCGACGCCGAGGCCCTGACGGCCTACGGCGCCGACCACGTCCTGGCCGACCTGACGGCCTTCCCCGCCTGGCTCGCGGGAACCTGACCGGAACCGTTCCTTCCGACCCGGGTCAATCACGATCCTGACCCGGAACAGAGACGGGTCAATAAGGTGTATCGCCCTTTTGCGTTGGCCCGGTAGCCTTGTACGGATCCAGAAGACGCAGACGACAGAGGTCAACCGTGCCCAGTGGCAAGGTCAAGTGGTACGACACCGACAAGGGCTTTGGTTTCCTCACCCGCGACGACGGCGGTGAGGTCTTCGTCCATTCCTCCGCCCTTCCCGGCGGGGTCACCGCTCTCAAGCAGGGGCAGCGCGTCGAATTCGGCGTGATCGAGGGAAGGCGCGGCCAGCAGGCGCTCCAGGTGAGGGTGATCGACACTCCTCCGTCGGTCGAACGGACCCTCGCCAAGGCCAAGCGGAAGAAGCCCGACCAGCTCGCCGAGATGACCGAGGACCTCATCAAGCTGCTCGATCACGTGGGCGACGCCTACAAGCGCGGCAAGTATCCGTCCGGCGCGGAGGCCAAGAAGATCGCGACGGTCTTGCGCGCCGTCGCCGACGACATCGAGCTCTGATCACCGATCCCGCGGACCGGGAGAGGCCTTCACCTGCGGCGGTTCCCCTCCGTGCGGCGCCTGCGCGCCCGCGGGAGGGGACCTCACAGATAGGCTGTTGGGGGAGGATCACAAGAATGAGCATTTCGACGCGCGAACGGATCGTGGCCGAGGCGCTGCGCCTGTTCGCCGACCGGGGCTACGCGGCGACGTCCGTGGCCGAGATCGAGGCCGCCTCGGGCCTGTCTCCCGGCGCGGGGGGCCTCTACCGGCACTTCCCGTCCAAGCAGGAGGTGCTCTCGGCGGCGATCCGCGAGCACATCGACAGGACCCGCGAGCAGGTCGTCACCGTCCTCGCTCAGTCGGAGACGCTGCAGGACAAGCCCGTCGAGCTGCGGCTGCGGATGACCTGCCACGCGGGCATCGCCAAGATGCGCGAGGAGCAGGACCTGATCCGGGTGCTGTTCCGCGATCTCGACCAGTTCCCGCAGCTCGTCGCCGACCTGCGGGACGGCGTGGTGAACCCGCTGTACGACGGCATCGCCATCTGGCTGGGCAGCCAGCCGGAGTTCAAGGACCTCGAAGAGGACTGGCAGGCCATCGCGGCCGTGCTCGGCGGTGCCGTGGTCAACTACTGGCTCGCCAACGAGTCTCTCTACGAGACGCCGATCAAGACCGACGAGAAACGGTTCGTGGCGGCATGGGCCCGCCTCGCGCTGGGCCTCATCGGCGACGTCAGCGTGCACCAGACGGCCCCGGCGGCGGTACCCCAGGCCGGCGGCAAGTAGTACGAGCGGCGTTTGGACAGTTACGGGGACTGGCTGCGCGGGCGCACCGACGAGGAGTTGCGCGCCCTCGTCTCCGCACGCCCCGAACTGATCTCTCCCGTCCCCGCCGACCTCGGCGGGCTCGCCGCCCGCGCCGTGACGCCCGCCGCCGTGGCCCGCGCCCTCGACCGGCTGAGCAGGGCAGAACTCGCCGTGCTGGAGACCATCCTGGTCCTCCCTTCCCCCTCCATCACAGCAGTCCGCAAGGCCCTCGGACCGGCCGCGGCCGAAGTCGTGGACGGCCTCCGCGCCATCGGCCTGGTCTGGAAGGGCGAGCCGTTCTCGGCGTCCAGGCGGGCCTCCCGCGAGAAGCTCCAGGTGGCACCGGGCGTCCGCCAGGCGCTGCCGTCCCCCGCGGGGCTCGGCCCTACCGCCCGCGACGCCCTCGGCGCCGTCCCGCGCGACCGCCTGATCACCCTCGCCGAGGACCTGGGCCTGTCCACCTCGTTCGCCAGCGCGACCGGCCTGAGCGAGGCCATCGCCGAACGGATCGCCGAGCCCGCCGACCTCATCGAGGACGCGGGACCCGAGGCCAGGGCCGCCCTGGAGCAGCTCGCCTGGGGCCCGCCGACCGGCCGGATCGACAACGCCCGCCGCCCCGTCGACCTGGCCACCGCCGGCAGCCCGATCGAACGGCTGCTGGCCAGGGCGCTGCTGGTGGCCACCGACGACCGCACCGTCACCCTCCCCCGCGAGGTCGCCCTCCATCTCCGCCGCGACGTGGTCTTCCGGGACGATCCGCTGACCCCGCCGCCCGCGACGGGCACCGAGCGAGGCCTCGCCCTGACCGACCAGATCGCCTCCGGCCAGGCCTTCACCGCGCTGCGGCTGGTGGAGGAGCTGCTGGAACGCTGGGGCGTCGATCCCCCGCCGGTGCTGCGCTCGGGCGGGCTGGCCGTGCGCGACCTGAAGGCCGCCGCGACCCTCCTGGACGTCTCCGAGGCCGACGCCGCCTTCGTCGCCGAGCTCGCCTACGCGGCCGGCCTGCTGGCCAAGGAGTCGGACTGGATCCCCACCCGCTCCTACGATCTGTGGCTGCTCCGCGACGCCGCCGAACGCTGGACCGAGCTGGCCAACGCCTGGCTGGAGACCGACCGCGTCCCCGGCCTCGCGGGCGCCCGCGACGACCGCGACAAGACCGTCAACGCCCTGGCCGACGAGTCGGTCCGCACCACGGCCCCGTGGATCCGCCGCGAGGTCCTCAACGCCCTGCCCGAGGGCCTGGCCCCGACCGAGCGGGCCGTCCTCGACCGGCTCGCCTGGCGGCACCCCCGGCGCACCGGCGGCCTGCACGACCGCATCGTCTCCTGGACGCTCCGCGAGGCCGCCTTCCTCGGCCTGACCGGTTTCGGGGCGAGGGCCTCCTACACCGGCCCGCTCCTGGAGGGCGCCGACATCCGGCCCGACCTGGCGAGGCTGCTCCCCGACCCGGTCGACCACGTCCTCCTCCAGGCCGACCTGACGGCCGTCGCCCCCGGCCCGCTGGTCCCCGAACTGGCCCGCGAGCTGGCCCTGTCCGCCGACGTCGAGTCCAAGGGCGGCGCGACGGTCTACCGCTTCACGCCCGAGTCCCTGCGCCGCGCCCTCGACGCCGGACGCACCGTCTCCGAGCTCATCGACCTGTTGACCAGGCACAGCGCCACCCCGATCCCGCAGCCCCTCAGCTACATGATCGAGGATGTCGGCAAGAAGCACGGTCGGCTGCGCGTCGGCACGGCCCTCGCCTATGTCCGCTGCGACGATCCGGCCGTCCTCGACGAGATCTTCGCCGACCGCAGGGCCGCCGCGCTGCGTCTGTACCGGCTGGCTCCGACCGTCCTGGCCAGCAGGCTCTCGCGCCAGGAGCTGCTGGAGTCACTGCGGTCCCTGGGCTTCGCCCCGGTCGCCGAGTCCACCGAGGGCGGCCTGGTCGTCACCCGCACCGACGTCCAGCGGGCCGAGCCCCAGGCCCGGCAGCCGCACGACCACGAGCACACCGTGGACGCGGGCATCGCGGCCGCCGCCGTGCGGGCCCTGCGGGCGGGCGAGGAGGCGGCCGGAATCGGCGCCCCCCTCGGCGATCCGCCGCGCACCCCGGCGCTGGCGATGATCGAGGAACTGCGCGCCGCGATCGGCACCCGCCTGTGGATCGGCTATCTCGACCAGCAGGGACAGGCCTCCAGCCGGATCATCGAACCCGTGCGGGTCGACGGCGGCTTCCTCACCGCCTACGACCAGACGAGGGCGTCCGTCCAGCGTTTCGCGCTGCACCGCATCACCGGCGTGAGAAAGGCCTGAACCAGCAGATAAGGTTCACAGTCCAATCTCTCAAACCCGACGCCCCGGACGAAGGCTGGAGAAGTGAGCTACGGCTACCCCCCGAAGGACCCCTACGGCCAGGGACGGCAGTACGGCCAGCAGTACGGCGGGCAGTACGGACCGCAGCCGGGCCCGTACGGGCCGCAGCCGGGCCAGTACGGCTGGGGCCCGCCGCCGCCTCCGCCGAACAACGGCGCCGCCCTCGCCGCGCTGATCGCCAACTGCGTCCTCACCGTCCTGTGCTGCGGGATCTTCGCCATCCCCGGCATCATCACGGCCGCCATGGCCCTGAACCGCGTCCACACCGACCCGGTCTCGGCCAAGAACCTGACGATGTGGAGCTGGATCATCTTCGGCGCCGCCATCGTCCTGTCGATCGCCGCCGTCGTCGTCATGGCCGCCCTCGGCGTCTTCGCGAGCTCCGACTCCGGCACCGACTACTACGACGCCCTCGCCGCCTAGATCTGTTTCCCCGGTCAGGGGACGCGGGTCAGGAGGAAGAGGGGGATCTCCCTCGGGGCCGCGGTGGCCCGGTAGCCGGGGAAGTCGGGCCAGACGGCGTCGGCGACGGTGGTCTCGTGGCGGGCGACCTGGTCGCGGATCTCGGTGAACGCGCTGGGCGCGTAGATGTCGTCGGACATGAGCGGGGCTCCCTGGCCTGTGCGGCCGGGCCGCTCAGGTGAGTTCGGTGACGAGGAATTCCAGCAGGTCGAGGCGGTCGCTCGTGGTTCTGGGCTGGGTGAGGAGCCCCTCGACGAAGACGATGATCGTGGTGGTGACGCGGTCGAGGCGCTCGGCCGGGACGCGTGGTGACAGGAGCGCGCGCAGGCGGGAGCACATGGACTCCTGGAGCGCCGCTTCCAGCCTCGCCGCGGCCTCGGAGTGGCGGGCCCTTTCGTGGAGGGCGTGGGTGAGGGGCTGGAGCGCGGTGAGACGCTCGACCGCCCAGCGCAGACGGGCCATGACGTCGTCGCCGGCGGGCGGTGTGCCCAGGTCGGCGGCGTAGACCTCGGCGAGGGCCGCGACGAACAGGTCGTCCTTGGCGGGGAAGTACCAGTAGACGGCGGTGCGGGCCAGCCCCAGCTCCTTGGCGACCGCGCTGTGGGACAGGGCGGGGTGGCCTCCGTCGCGCAGGATGCGCACGGCCGCCTCGCGGATCTCGGCGACCTTGGCCTCCCGGTCGACGTCCTGTCTGTTGCGCGGCATGGTCGGCACGCTATCTCAGCGGCCGTTCTCCCAGGCCGCCTTGGCCTCGGTGATCATCGGATCGCCCGGTCCGAGGACCAGGGTGTCGGCGAGCTCGGGCGGTGGCGGGCCCAGCTCCCGGACGGCCTCGGCCATCGTGGCGCGCAGCCCGGACGGGTCGTCGTAGGCCTGCTCGACGGCCTTCGGGTAGAAGACGCGTTCGCGTTCCTCCCGCACCGCGGCCACGACCAGCTCCGCCAGCTCGCCGGGGGTCCCCGTGCCGAAGATCCCGTCCAGCAGCTCGACGAAACCGGGCAGCAGCCTGCTCGCCCCGAGCGCCGCGGTCTCGACCGGGCCGGGGATCACCTCGACGACGCCGACGCCGCTGCCGGTCAGCTCGAGGCGCAGCGTCGAGGTCGCCTGAGCGAGCGCCGCCTTCGCCGCGGCGCTGTGCCCCAGCGACGGCCAGGCCAGGATCTGCCGGATCGACGTGACATTGACGACGGCACCGCGTCCGCGCTCCCGCATCCCGGGCACCAGCGCGGAGATCAGGGCCAGCGGGGCCCACCAGTCGACCTCGAACATCCGCCGTGCCTCGTCCCTGTCGCCGACGGCCCAGACCGACCCGCCGGTCTCGCTCCCGGCATTGTTGACCAGCACGTCCACCGGCCCGGCCTGTGCGGCGACCTGCGCCGCGCCCCCGTTCTCCCCCAGGTCTCCGACGATGACCACGGCCCCCGGCAGTTCCGCGGCGAGCGCCTCCAGCCGCTCCGCCCGCCGAGCCACCAGAAGCGTCTCGGCCCCTGCGGCCGAGAACGCCCTGGCCATCTCCTCTCCGATCCCGCTCGACGCCCCGGTCACCAGAACCCGCAAGCCCTCGATCTCCATCACGCTCTCCTCTTGTCAGCTTGCCAAGAGAGTAGGCTTGCTCTTGTCGCATCGTCAAGAGAAGGCCGGGTAGAAGAAGGGGATGGCCGTACTTCTGGACATCGACGGGGTGCTGACCGTCTCGTGGGAGCCTCTGCCCGGCGCGGTCGAGGCGGTGCGGGAGCTCCGGAGGTCAGGGCGTCCGTTCGCGCTGCTGACCAACACGACCTCGCGGACGCGGGCGGGGATCACCGCGGCCCTCGTCGGGGCGGGGTTCCCGGTCACCCCGGACGACGTGGTGACCGCGCCGGTGCTGGCCGCCGCGCGGCTGGCCGGGAAGCGCTGTCACCTGCTCAACAGCGGCGACATCCGTGAGGACCTGGCCGGGCTGGAGCTGGTGGACGAGCGCCCCGACGTCGTCCTGATCGGGGGCGCCGGGCCGGAGTTCGGCTACGAGGCGCTGAACCGGGCGTTCGGCTTCCTCCAGGACGGCGCCCGGCTCGTCGCCCTGGCCCGCAATCTGTCCTGGCAGGTCACCGGCGGTCTCAGCCTCGACGCGGGAGCCTTCCTCCTCGGCCTGGAGGCGGCCGCGCGCACCGAGGCGGAGGTGATCGGCAAGCCGTCCGCGGCCTTCTTCACCGCCGCGCTCGACCTGCTGGGCGCCGCCCCGGCGGACTCCCTGATGGTCGGCGACGACCTGGACGCCGACGTGCTGGGCGCCCAGGCCGCGGGCCTCACCGGAGTCCTCGTCAGGACGGGCAAGTACCGGCCGTCCGTCCCGGCGGACGGCGCCGATCACGTCATCGGCTCGATCGCGGATCTTGCCGGGCTCCTCGCGGCCGCGGAAGCGGGTCACGGTCCGGGCATGGGGCGCGGTCAATAGACTGGACGGTTATGACGGGCCCGCTGATCGTCCAGTCCGACAAGACCCTGCTGCTCGAGGTCGATCATGACCAGGCAGCCGACTGCCGCAGGGCCATCGCCCCTTTCTGTGAGCTGGAAAGGGCGCCGGAACATGTCCACACCTACCGGGTGACCCCGCTCGCGCTCTGGAACGCCAGGGCGGCGGGGCACGACGCCGAACAGGTCGTCGACGCCCTCATCAAGTTCTCGCGCTATCCGGTTCCGCACGCCCTCCTCGTCGACATCGCCGACACGATGGGCCGCTACGGACGGCTCCGGCTGGAGAAGCACCCCTCGCACGGCCTCGTCCTGGTCTCGGTCGACCGGGCCGTCCTCGAGGAGGTGCTGCGCGCCAAGAAGATCAAGGGCCTGCTCGGCGACCGGATCTCCGAGGACGCCGTGATCGTCCACCCGTCCGAGCGGGGCAATCTCAAGCAGGCGCTGCTGAAGCTCGGCTGGCCGGCCGAGGACCTCGCCGGGTACGTCGACGGCGAGGCGCACGCGATCGACCTCGAGGAGGACGGCTGGGTGCTCCGTCCGTACCAGAAGGAGGCCGCCGAGGCCTTCTGGCAGGGCGGTTCCGGCGTCGTGGTCCTCCCCTGCGGCGCCGGCAAGACCATCGTCGGCGCCGCCGCGATGGCGCACGCGCAGGCCACCACGCTGATCCTCGTCACCAACACGGTCTCGGTGCACCAGTGGAAGCGTGAGCTGATCAAGCGCACCTCGCTGACCGAGGACGAGATCGGCGAGTACTCCGGCTCCAAGAAGGAGATCCGCCCGGTCACGATCGCGACCTACCAGATCATGACGTCGCGCCGTAAGGGCGTGTACGGCCACCTCGAGGTGTTCGACGCCCGCGACTGGGGCCTGGTCGTCTACGACGAGGTCCACCTGCTGCCCGCGCCGATCTTCCGGATGACCGCCGACCTCCAGGCCCGCCGCCGGCTGGGCCTGACCGCCACTCTGGTCCGCGAGGACGGCCGCGAGGGCGACGTGTTCTCCCTGATCGGCCCGAAGCGCTACGACGCGCCGTGGAAGGAGATGGAGAACCAGGGCTACATCGCGCCCGCCGACTGCGTCGAGGTCCGGGTCACCCTCACCGACTCCGAGCGGCTGGCCTATGCCACGGCCGAGCCGGAGGAGCGCTACCGCTTCTGCGCGACCACCGAGACCAAGACCAAGGTCGTCGAGCGCCTCGTGGAGAAGCACGCGGGCGAGCAGACCCTGGTGATCGGCCAGTACATCGACCAGCTCGACGAGCTGAGCGAGCGCCTCGGCGCCCCCGTGATCAAGGGAGAGACCCGGATCAAGGAGCGCGAGAAGCTCTTCGAGGCGTTCCGCACCGGGGAGATCTCCTGCCTGGTGGTCTCGAAGGTCGCCAACTTCTCGATCGACCTCCCCGAGGCGTCGGTGGCGATCCAGGTCTCCGGCAGCTTCGGCTCCCGCCAGGAGGAGGCGCAGCGCCTCGGCCGGGTCCTGCGCCCCAAATCCGACGGCAAGGGAGCGCGCTTCTACTCGGTCGTCGCCCGCGACACCCTCGACCAGGACTTCGCCGCCAACCGCCAGCGCTTCCTCGCCGAACAGGGCTACGCCTACCGGATCATGGACGCCGACGACGTCTAAAGCCGACGACGTCTAAACAAGGGGCTGCTCGAACCAGACGACCTTGCCGGTGGTGGTGCGGGTGGCGCCCCACCGGCGGGCGAGGCGGGAGACGAGCTGGAGTCCCCGGCCGCCCTCGTCGTCGTCGGCGGCCGAGCGGAGCACCGGCAGCGCGAAGTCGTCGTCGGTGACCTCGACGAGCAGGGCGTCGGTGCGGACCAGGCGCAGCTCGACCGGGCGGGTGGCGTAGCGCACCGAGTTGGTGACCAGCTCGGTGGCCAGCAGCTCGGTCGTGTCGATGTGGTCGGCCAGGCCCCACGACCTGAGGGTGGAGCGGATGAGCCTGCGCACCTTGGCGGGGGTCTGGCGGCGCGGCTGGAGCATCCAGCGGGCCACGTGGGACGCCGGGATGCCCTGGAGGTCGGCCATCAGGAGGGCGACGTCGTCCTGCCGGTCGGGAAGCGCGCGGATCAGCTCCTCGCACTGGGCGTCCAGGGACAGGCGGCGGCGGGCCAGCTCCGTGCGCAGGCCCTCCATCCCGGTCATGATGTCGGAGCCGCGGACCTCGACGAGGCCGTCGGTGCACAGCACCAGCCGGTCGCCGTCCGCGACGGCCATCTCGACCGGCTCGAACGCCACCCCGCCGACCCCGATCGGCACCCCCTCGGGCACCGCCAGCAGCTCGGTGGTCCCGTCGGCGCGCATCAGGACCGGCGGCAGATGGCCGGCGTTCGCGAAGGTCAGCCGCCGCGCCACCGGGTCGTAGACGACGTACAGGCAGGTCGCGAGATAGGCCTCGCCCATGCCCTGGGCGAGGCCGTCGAGCTGGCGGAGCACCTGGCCGGGCGGCAGGTCGAGGGCGGCGAGCGTCTGGACGGCCGTCCGGAGCTGGCCCATGATCGCGGCGGAGCTCATCCCGTGGCCCATGACGTCGCCGACGACCAGCGCGATCCGGCTGGACGGCAGCGGGATCGCGTCGAACCAGTCGCCGCCGATCCGGGCGTGGTCGCTGGCCGGCAGATAACGGTGGTGCAGGTCGATCCCGGCGAGGCGGGGCAGCCGGGTCGGCAGCATGCTGCGCTGGAGGGTGTCGGCGGCGGCGGCCGAGACCCGGTACCGGTGGGCGTTGTCGGCCGCCAGAGCGGCCTGCGCGGCGAGCTGCGCGACCAGCATCAGCTCGATCTCGTCGTCGAAGCCCTGCTCGCGGCGGAGCAGCACGGCCCCGAGGATCCGCCCCCTGACCTGCAACGGGACGGCCAGATCCGTCTTGCCCAGGACGGACTCACCGGACCCCATGGCCTCCTCGAGCCCGTCGGTGAGAACCGTCACCGAGGGCAGGCACACGACCTGGCGGAGCGGCCCCTCGACCCGGTGTCCCTCGACCCGGTGCCCGTCGTCGCGGTGGCCGGTGAACAGCCCCTCGCTCAGGTAGACGGTCGCCGCGTCGGCCAGCCGGGGCACCAGCGCGCCCGCGAGGGCCCGCGCGGTCTCGGCGGGATCGAGCCGGGTGCCGATCCGGGCCGTGGCCTCGCCCAGGTACTCCAGTGCCGCTTTCATGACCGCCCGGCCCTCATCCCTGGGGACGCCTGCAGTTGAGGAACAGCTGGACCTCGGGGACGGCCTTGGTCGTCTGCGGCGCGTAGGAGATCACGTTGAGCTCCTCGACCACGAATCCGGCGGCCTCGACGAGCTCCTGGAGCTCCTCGCGCAGGTACGCCGAGACGATCAGCTCCTGGCCGAGGAAGGCGATCGGGACGTCCTCGAGATCGGCCTCGACCATCGACAGGCAGAACAGCCCGCCGGGCCGCAGCCGGTCGTGGAGCAGGCGCAGCGCCTCGGGGATGCCGTCGAGCGGGATCATCAGCAGGACGAAGAAGGCGACGATCGCGTCGTAGCCGTCGCCGAGCCCGGCCGCCGAGAGATCGGCCTGGCGGAACTCGGCGCCGGGCACGTTCTCCCGCGCCAGCTCGATCATCCGCGCGGACACGTCGACCCCGGTGAGGTGGTGGCCCGCCGCCGTGATCTGGGCGGCGGTCGGCAGCCCGGTGCCGCAGCCAGCGTCGAGGACCCTGCTTCCGGGCGTGAGCCGCTCCAGCAGCCACTCACCGGCCGCGAGCTGCCCGTCCTTGTGCGGGAACGCCTCGTCGTAGCGCGCTCCGATGGAGTCGAAGGCCGCCGCGTGGCGGAGACCGCGTTCGCTCGTCACATGTGCAACATTAGGCCCGTTCGCCACGGTTGGATGACATTTAACCGCCCGGACATGCGATCAGTGGGATTCTTCCGAAGTAGTGGATCTTCAGGAGGTTCCCTTGCACGAGTTCAACCGACGCTCGCTCATGACCGGGCTCATGAGCGGAGCGCTCGTCCTCGGCCTCGACCCGATCACGAAAGGCTGGGTGACCGGCGCGAACGCCGCAGGCCCCTTCGACTCCGTACCCGCACTCGACGGCACCCTCCGCACGGACGCCGCCTCCCTCGACGCCGCCGCCGACGACTTCGGCCACATCGTCCACCACCGGCCGCTGGCCGTCCTCGAACCGGGGTCGGTCCAGGACGTCGTGAAGATGGTGAAGTTCTGCCGCCGGCACGGCATCCCCGTGGCCGGACGTGGTCAGGGCCACTCGACCAACGGCCAGTCGCAGGTCGCCGGCGGCCTCGTCATCGAGCTCGCCCCGCTGTCCGGCATCGAGATCTCCGGGCGCCGCGCCTCCGTCGGCGCGGGCGCCCTGTGGAACACCCTCCTCCAAGCGACGCTGCCGCGCGGCCTGACCCCGCCCGTCCTCACCGACTACATCGACCTGTCCGTCGGCGGGACGCTCAGCGCCGGCGGGCTCGGCGGCCAGATCGGCCACCACGGCGCCCAGGTCGACAACGTCCTCGAACTCGAGGCCGTCACCGGGGCGGGCAGGCTCGTCACCTGTTCTCCGACCAGCCGCGCGCCGCTGTTCTACGCGCTGCTGTCGGGCCGCGGCCAGGTCGGGATCATCACCCGGGCCACGCTCAGGCTGGTGCCGGCGCCGGAGACCGTCCGCTACTACAACCTGTTCTTCGCCACGCTGCCCGAGCTCACCGCGGTCCAGCGGGCCCTGATCGGGTCCGGCCGCTTCGACTACGTGGAGGGCCAGCTCCAGTCGCAGCCGGACGGCACCTGGAAGTACATGCTGGAGGCCGTCGCCTACGGCGCGACCGCCGCCGACGACGCCCGCCTGACCGGCGACCTCGGCGCGACCTCCCTGACGGCCGCCGACCAGGCCTACTACGACTTCGCCAACCGGATCGGCCCGATCGTCGACATCCTCAAGAGCCTCGGCGAGTGGACCAGGCCGCACCCCTGGCTCGACTCGCTGCTGCCCGCCTCGGCCGTTGACGAGCTGGTCGCGGGCGCCCTCCCGACCCTCACCCCGGCGACCGTCGGGTTCAGCGCGGTCATCCTGCTCTACCCGATCGACACCGCGAAGCTGCGGGCGCCGCTGCTGCGGATGCCGGACGAGCGGTACGCCTACCTGTTCTCGATCCTGCGCACCGCCTCGCCCGGGGTCGCCGACCCCGCCGCGATGACGGCCGCGAACCTGGCCTTCTACGAGACGGCCAGGGCCCGCGGCGGTTCCTGGTACCCGATCGGAACGCTCCCGCTGACGCCGCAGGACTGGAAGCGGCACTACGGTCCCGTCTGGCCGGCGTTCAAGCTGGCCAAACGGACCTACGACCCCGACGGCATCCTCACACCGGGACAGGGGATCTTCTGATCCGCTCCTTGCGGGGCCTGGCCACCAGGGCGGCCGAGGCGAACGCGGCACCGAGGCAGAGGACGCCCGCCCCGTACCAGGCGGCGTCGTAACTCCCGAGACGGTCGCGGGTGAGTCCCGCGGCCGTCGCGGCGAACGCGGCGCCGATCTGGTGGGAGGCGAAGACCCAGCCGAACACGATCGCCCCGCTCCGGCCGTACAGGCGGCGGCACAGCGCGACGGTCGGCGGCACCGTCGCCACCCAGTCCAGCCCGTAGAACAGGACGAACAGCAGCATGCTGGGGTGGACGCTCGCGGCGAACAGCTGCGGCAGCACCAGCAGGGACAGCCCGCGCAGCCCGTAGTAGGCGACGAGCAGCTTGCCCGGGTCGACCTTGTCGCTGAGCCAGCCCGACAGGATCGTCCCGATGATGTCGAAGATCCCGACCAGGGCGAGCAGGCTCGCGGCGGCCGTCTGGCCCATGCCGTGGTCGTGCGCGGCGGGGATGAAGTGGGTGCCGACCAGGCCGTTCGTGGTCGCGCCGCAGATCGCGAACCCGCCCGCGAGGTACCAGAAGCCGCGCGTCCGTGCGGCGTCCCTCAGGGTGGCCAGGGTGCGCCGGGCGGCGCCGCGCTGGGGCGTCCTGACGACGGGCTCGTCGGTGCCGTAGGCGGTGAGGCCGATCTCCTCGGGGGTGTCGCGCAGCAGGAACCACACCAGCGGGACGACGGCCAGCGCCGCCGCCGTGACCGTGACGGACGCGCTGCGCCAGCCGTGCTCCTGCGCCAGCACCGACAGCAGCGGCAGGAAGACCAGCTGCCCGGCGGCGCCGCCCGCGGTGAGGATCCCGGTGACCAGGCCCTTCCTGGTGGCGAACCAGCGGTCGGTCAGCGTGGCGGCGAACACCAGGGCCATCGAGCCGGTCCCGAGGCCGACCAGCACGCCCCAGGTCGCGACGAGCTGCCAGCTCGCGGTCATCCAGACGGTCAGCCCGCTGCCGGCCGCGACCAGCAGCAGCGCCGCCGACACGACCCTCCGCATCCCGAACCGGTCCATCAGGGCGGCGGCGAACGGGGCGGTCAGCCCGAACAGCATCAGGTTGACCGAGACCGCAAGGGAGATCGTCCCCTTGCTCCAGCCGAACTCCTGCTGGAGGGGGTCGATCATGACCCCGGGGGTGGCCCTGAACCCCGCGGCGCCGACGATCGCGACCAGCGCGACCCCCGCCACCAGCCATGATCTGTGCAGTCTCTTCGTCATGACCTTGATTCTTCCGGGTCGTCCCTTTTCTCACGAGTGGCCGGGGAGCCAATATCCGAAAGATTCAGGCCATAGAATGGCCGGTATGACCCATCTCGTCGCCGTGCTCGTCCTGGACGACTTCGCCAGTCTCGACGCCGGCATCCCCGGCCAGGTCTTCTGGGCGGCCGAGGCCCCGGCCGACTACGACGTCCAGACCTGCACCCCCGGCGGCCGGGCCGTCCGCTGCGAGGCCGCGGGGTTCTCGATCGTCCCCGACCACGACCTGTCGCTGCTGGAGCGGGCCGACACCGTGGTGGTCCCCGGCGTCCACGGCGGGCCTCCCTACGCCGAGGGGACCGTGGAGACGGCCGTCAGCGAGGCCCTGAGGGCCGCCCACGCCCGCGGGGCCCGCATCATGTCCATCTGCACCGGAGCGTTCGTGCTGGCCGCCGCGGGCCTCCTGGACGGCCGCCAGGCCACCACCCACTGGCGCAACACCGCTCATTTCGCCTCGCTCTTCCCCACCGTCGACCTCGATCCCGACGTCCTGTTCGTCGACGACGGCGACATCCTCACCTCGGCGGGCGTCGCGGCGGGCATCGACCTGTGCCTCCACGTGATCCGCAGCGATCACGGAGCGGAGGTCGCCAACCGCGCCGCCCGCCGCTGCGTGGCCCCGCCCTTCCGCGAGGGAGGACAGGCCCAGTTCATCGAGCGGCCCGTCCCGGCGGCCCCCGACACCACCACGGCGGCGACCCGGGCCTGGGCGCTGGCCCGTCTGCACACGGCCCTGACGCTCGACGACCTCGCCGCGCACGCCGCGATGAGCACCCGGACCTTCACCCGCCGCTTCCGCGAGGAGACCGGGCTCAGCCCGTCGCGCTGGCTCGCCCGGCAGCGCGTCGAGCACGCCCGGCACCTGCTGGAGTCCACCGACCTGTCGGTCGACGAGGTGGCCCGGGCCTCGGGTTTCAACACGCCCGTGTCGCTACGCCAGCATCTGCACGCGGCGCTGGGCGTCGCGCCGCTGGCCTACCGGCACGCCTTCCGGACCCCGAAGGCGCTGCTCTGATTCAGAGCCGGACGGTCGTGACCGGCAGCGAGGAGTCGGCGGGCAGGTCGAGCCGCGAGGCCTCGACGCCGCAGGCCACCAGCTCCGAGCCCAGGGCCGCGACCATGGCCCCGTTGTCGGTGCACAGGCCGGGACGCGGCACCCGCAGATGGATCCCGGCCTTGTCGCAGCGCTGCTGCGCCATCTCGCGCAGCCGGGAGTTGGCGGCCACGCCCCCGCCGATCTGGAGGTGGTCGACGCCGTTGTCCTTGCAGACCGCGATCGCCTTGCGCGTGAGGACGTCCACGACGGCCTCCTGGAAGCTCGCGGCGACGTCGGCGATCGGAACGCCCTGGCCCGCCCGCTCGCGGTTCTCGACCCAGCGGGCGACCGCCGACTTCAGCCCCGAGAAGGAGAAGTCGTAGGTGCCGTCGTCGAGCTTGCCGCGCGGGAAGGAGATGGCCGCCGGATCTCCCTCGCGGGCCCGGCGGTCGATGACGGGGCCGCCGGGGAAGCCCAGGTCGAGCACGCGGGCGACCTTGTCGAAGGCCTCGCCCGCGGCGTCGTCGACGGTCGCGCCGAGCGAGCGGATGTCGGAGGCGACGTCGGGGACCAGCAGCAGTGAGGAGTGGCCGCCGGAGACCAGCAGCGACACGCACGGCTTGGGCAGCGGCCCATGCTCCAGCTGGTCGACGGCGACATGGGCGGCCAGGTGGTTGACGCCGTACAGCGGCTTGCCGAGGGCCAGGGCGTAGGCCTTGGCCGCGGCGACGCCGACCATCAGCGCGCCCGCCAGCCCGGGACCCGCGGTGACCGCGATGGCGTCCAGGTCGTGGAGCGTGACGCCCGCGGTGGCCAGCGCCCTGTCGATGGTCGGGGTCATCGCCTCCAGATGGGCCCGGGAGGCCACCTCGGGGACGACGCCGCCGAACCGCGCGTGCTCCCCGACGCTGGAGGCGACCGTGTCGGCCAGGAGCGTGTGCCCCCGGACGATGCCGATGCCCGTCTCGTCGCACGAGGTCTCGATGCCGAGGACCAGTGGTTCGGTCATGAGAGCTTCCCCCTGCGCATGACGACGGCGTCCATCCCGGACGGCTGGTAGTAGCCCCTGCGGAGCCCGATGCGTTCGAAGCCGAACCGCTCGTAGAGCCCCTGTGCGGTGGTGTTGTCGGCCCTGACCTCCAGGAAGACCGCGGTGCAGCCGCGTCGCTCCGCCTCCTCCAGCAGCTCGGTCAGCAGGGCCTTGCCGAGGCCGCGGCCCTGGTGGGCGGTCCGGACGCCGATCGTCTGGACGTCGGCCTCGCCGCCGGCCGCCGACAGGCCCGCGTAGCCGATGATCTCGCCGTCCTCCTCCAGCACCACGTAGTGCCGGGTGCGCGGCTGGTCGGCCAGCTCGCCGAGGAGCATGTTCTCGGTCCAGGTCTCGTCGCCGAACAGCTCGTGCTCGATCACCAGGGCCGCCTTGACGTCGCCCTCGGTCATCTGGCGGATCACTGGACGGCCTTCTTCCGCGGGCCGATCTCCTGGGCGTCCGGGCGGCGCAGGTACAGCGGGTCGGGGGTGAGCAGCGGCAGCCCGCGCAGGCCCGACAGCCGGGAGATCGTGATCTCCGCGACGGCCTCGGCCGAGGGCAGCAGCGGCTCGCCGGGCTCGCCGAGGATCTCCGAGTAGATCCTGGCGCCCTCGCCGTAGGCGGGCAGGCCGAGCGCGGCGTCGCCCGCCGGTCCGACCATCGGCTCGGTCAGCCGCTCGGAGTAGGAGGCGTAACGGGCCCAGTAGACCTCTTTGCGGCGGGCGTCGGTCGCGACCACGAACGGCTCGTCGCGCCCGGTCGCCCAGGCGATGGCGTCGAGGGTGCACACCCCGTGCACGGGGATCCTGAGGGCGTTCCCGAGCGCGTCGGCGGTCGCCAGGCCCACCCGCAGCCCCGTGTAGGGCCCGGGCCCGACGCCGACGGCCACCACGTCGAGATCCCCCGGACTCACCCCGGCCCGCTTCAGCGCCAGCCCGATCGACGGGCTCAGCACCTCGGCATGCCGCTGGCGCTCCTCCCCCCGGACGACGGAGCGCGGCCGCACGCCCTCACCGGGCAGCCACTCGTACAGGGCAACGGTGACGGCCGAGGTCGCGGTGTCGAAAGCCAGAACCAGCACAGCCAACAAGCCTAAGGCCTGTCCGGCCCAGACCTAGCTCGGCTGCTGGTTCTCTCCGGCCTGCTGGACGGCCGTGACGACGATCTTGGCGGCCTCGGTGGCGCCCGAGAGGGCCTTGCTCTGGGACAGGGGGGTCTCCTCGCCGGCGCGGCCGGCGTAACGGATCGTGATCAGGACGTTGCCGACGCGGGCGTTGATCACTCCGGAGGCGGCGTCGCCGCCCACGATGTACAGGGCGTAGGCGGCCTCGCCGAGACCGCCGACCTCCTTGCTGTACTTGAGCTTCTGACCCGAGATCAGGGTGTCGCCGGTCCGGTCGGAGTTCCACTCGTCGTTGAACTGGTTCTTGGAGTCCTCGACCGAGCCGGATCCGCGCAGCTCGACCGAGAGTTCGCGCGGGTCGCGGGCGCCGAAGTCGCCCCAGCTGCAGCGGCTCTCGTCGTCGGCGGAGGTCGCGGGCGGGACACCCTCCTTGCTGCCGGGCACCAGCCGCCCGGTGAGAGAGCTCTCGAGCATGTCGCAGGCGTCGGGGACCACTTCGAACGGGGTGAAGCTCGGGCTGGCCTCGGCCTTCTGCTGCTGCTTCTGCGGCTCGACCTTGGCGACGGACGAGGAGGCGACCTCGGGCACCTTGCTGCTCGCGCTTTTGAGAATGAACAAACCGGCGATCGCGCAGACGGCCAGCACTCCGGTGAGTGCTCCGCCCAGCAAGATCGCCATGCTCCGCTCGGAGCCGTTGGCCCTCCGACGTTGTCCGCCCACTACAGGACTCCCAGTCCGAATGTCGGGGAAGTATCCCTTTACCGCGAGGAAGAGATTACGACACGCGTAGGTAACTTCGGGAGTACCCACCGGTATCAAACAGCACAGAAGAACAATAAATCTTCATCGTGGAACGATCCCGGCCCATCGGGCGCCCACACCTGCCAGAACGACCTCTCTCTCCTCCCCGTCGCCCACCCTCTCCAACCTGATCTCCAGGCGCTCCTCGCTGAGCCCCTCGACCAGTCCCTCGCCCCATTCGACGATCGTCACGGCCTCCTCCAGGGAGGCGTCGAGATCGAGATCGTCGACCTCGGCGAAACCCCCCAGCCGGTAGGCGTCCACGTGGACCAGCGGCGGCCCGGCGGCCAGCGGCGGGTGGACACGGGCGATCACGAAGGTCGGCGAGGTCACGGGGCCCCGGATCCCGAGGCCCTCGCCGATCCCGCGCGTCAGGGTGGTCTTGCCCGCGCCGAGCCCGCCGGACATCACCAGCAGGTCGCCCGGGCGCAGCAGCCCGGCCAGCTTCAGGCCGAACTCGTGCATCTCTTCGGGGGTCTTGATCCTCAAGAGGCCGCCTCCTCGACGGGACGTCCGGTGGCGCGGGCCAGCAGCCGGCGCAGCGCGGCGGTGACCAGCCCGGGGTGTTCGAGCGGGAGCAGATGGCCCGCCTGGTCGACGCCCACGAACTCCGCGTCGTCCAGGGAGTCGGCGATCAGCTCGCCGTGCGCCCGCGGGGTGAGCTGATCCGCGCCGCCCGACATCACCAGGATCGGCACCTTTGTCAGTGTTTCAAGGGATTTGCGTTTGTCGTGCCGCATGAGGGCGGGGTAGAACTCCGCGATCACGTCGATCGTGGTGGCCCTGATCATCCGCTCCACGAAGTCGACCAGGGTCGGGCTGATGTTCCGGTCCGCGAAGCCCATCCGGCGGATCACGAAGAACGCCAGGTCGGCGCCCGCGGTGCGGGCAGGGTCGATGAGGTTCTTGCGGGCTCCCAGCCCGCGGACCACGCGCGGCGCCACCGGCCGGATGACCTTGGCGAGGATCAGCGGGAGGCCCAGCGTCATCTCGTGGATGTCGCCGGTGGAGGTGTTGATCAGCCCGACGCCGATCACCTGCCGGTCGAAGAACTCGGGCGACCGCTCGGCCAGCGCCATGATCGACATTCCGCCCATGGAGTGGCCGACCAGCAGCACCGGATCCCCGGGACGGGTCGTGGCGCGCAGCACGGCGGCCAGGTCGGCGCCCGTCTGGTCGATCGTGGCCCGGCTGGGACGGCTGCGGCCCGAACGCCCGTGACTGCGCTGGTCCCAGAAGACCATGCGGGTGCCGGCGAGATCGCGCCGCTGGTAGTGCCAGGTGTCCTGGGTCAGGCAGTAGCCGTGGCAGAAGACGATCGTGAGCTGCTTGCGGGGGCGGCGTCCCGGCGGCTGCTCGATCTCCACGTGCAGGGCGAGGCCGTCGTCGGCGAGGACCGTCAGGGGCTCGCCGCGCAACTGCCCGAACGGTTCGTTCACATCGGGGTCGGGCAGCAGCCTGACCCGCCCGACGGCGATCTTGCGGGCCGCCACGGCCGCGCCGATCCCCGCCGCGCCGAGCCCGGCGACCGCTCCCGCGATGCCGAGCCTGCGCTTCCGCCTGCCGTCCATGATCCCCCTGTCTACTCCGAATAGACGCGCGGCACCCGCCCGCCGAGCCTGGTCACGATCTCGTAGGAGATGGTGCCGGTGCGCTCCGCCCACTCCTGCGCGGTCGGCTCGCCCCGGTCCCCCGGGCCGAAGAGGACGACTTCCTCGCCCTCGGCCAGGGAGTCGTCGCCGAGGTCGATCACGAACTGGTCCATGCAGACCCGGCCCGCGACCGTCCGGCGCTTCCCGCCCGCCAGCAGCTCCAGGACGTTGGTCCCGTTACGAGGTACTCCATCGGCATATCCGGCCGGGATCAAGGCGACGTTCGTCTCCCTCGAGGTGGTGTAAAGGTGACCGTAGGACACACCCTCGCCCGCGGCGGCCCGTTTGACCAGGGCGACCTTCGAGGTCACGGTCATCGCCGGCCGCAGCCCGCCGTCCGGCAGGGCGGGGGCGGGATTCAGCCCGTAGGTGGCGATGCCCGGCCGCACGAGGTCCCAGCGGGCCTCGGGCAGGTGCAGCGCCGCCGCCGAGTTCGACAGGTGCCGGACCTGGGGCCTGACCCCGGCCCGCTCGGCCAGCTCGACGGCCTCCTTGAACACCCTGATCTGCCTGCGGACCGAGGGATGGTCGGGCTCGTCGGCGCAGGCGAAGTGCGACCACAGCCCGACGATCTCCACCGCTCCCGCGGCCTCCGCCTTGAGCGCCGCCTCGACCAGGTCGGGCCACTGCTCGACGGTCGCGCCGCCGCGCGTCATGCCGGTGTCGGCGGCGAGCTGGATCCGGGCCGTGCGCCCGGTCGCCTCGGCCGCCGCGACGATCTCCCGGAGCAGCCAGGTCGCGCCGACCCCGAAGTCGACGCCCTGCACCACGCCCGTGCCGTAGTCGTCGCCCGAGGGACAGACCGCGACCATGATCGGTGCATCGATCCCGGCGGCACGCAGCGTGAGCGCCTCGGCGAGGAAGGCCACGCCCAGCCAGGACGCCCCGCCCTCCAGCGCCGCCCGCGCCACCCGCACCGCGCCGTGCCCGTAGCCGTCGGCCTTCACCATGGCCATGGCCTCGGCGCCGCCCGCGGCACCGCGCACCACACCCACGTTGTGCCTGATGGCCGCGAGCTCCACCTGCGCCCGCGTCGGAATCGTCATACCAACAAAGTCTGCCACTCCCTGTTGGAGAGTCCGCCAAGGTGAAGAGTTCGGGTACCGAGCGTGATCACACTGCGGACCCGCTCTTTGCCTTCAGGGCGCCTGCCGGAAGGCCGCGGGGATCGCCGTCAGGACGTCCCACGCGGTGATCGGGTTCGGGCCGGACCGCGGGTCGGGGTGGGCGGCGATCCTGGCGGCGAGCCCGTGCAGGTGGGCGGCCGTGGCGGCGGCCTCGGCGGGGGGCATCCCGGCGGACAGGAGCGTCCCGGCCAGGCCGGACAGCACGTCGCCCGTTCCCGCGGCCGCCAGCCAGGGCGTGCCGGTGAGGTTGGCGCGGACCGGTTCCCCGCGGGTGGCCACCAGCGTGGTGGAGCCCTTGAGCAGGACGGTCGCGGCGAACGTCTCGGCCGCCAGCCGGACGTGGTGGAGGCGCCGGGCCTCGATGTCGGAGCGCTCGGCGCCGAGGAGCCGGGCCAGTTCCCCCGCGTGCGGGGTGAGCACGGTGGGCGCGGCCCGGTCGAGGGCTCCGGGCCCCAGCTCGGCCAGGACGGTCAGCCCGTCGGCGTCGACCAGCACCGGGACGTCGGTGGCGAGCGCGGCCAGCACCAGGTCGCGGGCGCGAGCGTCGGTGCCGAGTCCCGGCCCCGCCACCCAGGCCTGCACCCGGCCGACGCGATCGAGATCGGCGCGATCGAGGCCGGTGGCGTCGAGGACGGTCGTGACGGCCT
Organism: Actinocorallia longicatena; assembly: GCF_039534125.1. Taxonomy (NCBI): domain Bacteria; kingdom Bacillati; phylum Actinomycetota; class Actinomycetes; order Streptosporangiales; family Thermomonosporaceae; genus Actinocorallia; species Actinocorallia longicatena. Next base: position 472,436 of record NZ_BAAAUV010000003.1, read on the forward strand.
CCGGCCACCGCTGCCTGACCAGGTCGACGACCCCCTCGGTGGAGGCGAACCGCACCATCCCCGCTCCCGCGTGCAGCGCGGAGCCGACCGCGAGCACCGCGGCCCCGGTGTAGGAGTCGCCTCCGGCGAGGACGCCCACCACGCCCCTGCGGTACTTGTCGGACTCCACCGTCGGCCGGGGCGGCCGCAGATCGGCCGTGGTCGCGGCCACGACGTCGGCCTCGGGGAGATCGAGCCCGATGTCGACCAGCTCGACCAGCCCGGCGAACGAGGCTCCGGGGTCGACGAGCAGCCCCGGCTTCAGGGTGCCGAAGGTGACCGTCACGTCGGCGCTGACCGCTTCGCCCCCGACCTCGCCGGTGTCGGCGTCCACCCCGCTGGGGACGTCGCAGGCGATCACGGCGGCGTGCGGCGGCAGCGCCCGCACGAGGGCGGCGTACGGCTCGCGGAGCGCGCCCCTGCCGCCGATCCCGACCAGCCCGTCGATCACGAGATCGATCTCGCTCTCGGGGACGCCGGCGCCGTCGGCGACCCTGCCTCCTGCCGCGCGGAAGAACGCCAGCGCCGCCTCGTGCGCGCCGGACCCGGCGAGCACCGCCGTGACCCGGGCGCCCCTGCGGGCCAGCTCGCCACCCGCGTACAGGGTGTCGGCCCCGTTGTCGCCGCCGCCGACGAGCAGCAGCACCCGGGTGGCGTAGACGCGGCCGAGCAGCCGCGCGCAGACCGTCGCCAGCCCGGTGGACGCCCTCCGCATCAGCGTGCCCTCGGGCAACAGCGCCATCTGCGCGCCCTCCGCCGCCCGGACCTTCTCGACCGTGTGCGCGTACCTCATGACGTCCCTCCCGCCTCCGCGACGACCACGGCCGTCGCGATGCCCCCGTCGTGACTCAGCGACACGTGCCAGGAGGTGATCCCGAGCGGGTCCGCGACCGCCGCGATGGTCCCCCGCACGTGCAGCGACGGCCGTCCGTTGGCCGCGCTCCGGATCTCGGCGTCGGTCCACAGCAGCCCGCCGGGCGCCCCCAGCGCCTTGGCCAGGGCCTCCTTGGCGGCGAACCGCGCGGCGAGCGACCGCGCGGGCAGCCCCCGTTCCGCCTCGGTGAACAGCCGCTCCCGCAGCCGGGGCGTCCGCTCCAGCGAAGCCTCGAACCGGGCGATCTCCACCACGTCGATCCCGACACCCACGATCACTCTCTGATCGTAACGACCCGTGCCCGGGGAACCGGCTGGCCCGCGGTGAAAGTTGCAGAGTAACGTGAATCATGGCCGCTCCCAGAACGCAGACCGTCCGCCAGCGCAGGCTCGGGGTCGAACTGCGCAAGCTCCGCGAGAACAGCGGGATGACCGGGGAGGAGGTCGCCGCGCGTTTCTCCTGGTCGACGGCCAAGGTCAGCCGCATCGAGACGGCGAAGACGAGCGCCGCGCTGCCCGACGTCAGCGCCCTGCTGGCCCTCTACGAGGTCGACGGCCACCGCAACAACGAGCTCATGGCCCTGGCCCGCGACGCCCGTGAGCGCGGCTGGTGGATGGACGTGGTCAGCCTCGACCCCGAGTACGCCACCTTCATAGCGATGGAGGACGAGGCCGACACCCAGTACATCTGGGACAACTCCATCATTCCCGGGCTGCTCCAGACCAGGGGCTACGCCACCGCGGTGATCCAGCTCGCCAACGCGATCGCGACCGTGACCCCGGGGGCGCTCGGCCGGGCCCTCGACGTCCGGCTCCAGCGGCAGAACGTCCTGACCCGCACCTCGCCGCAGAAGGTCCACTGCGTCATCGACGAGTCGGTGCTCCACCGTCCCTACGGCGGCCCCGTGACGCTGCGCGAACAGCTGGAGCATCTGATGGAACTCTCCCTCAGGGAGAACGTCGACCTGAGGGTCATTCCGCTGGAATTCTCATTTCCGGTCGTCGCGGAGCCATTCATCCTGCTGGAATTCGCCCAGGTCCACGACACCCGTTTCCCCGACATCGTCCATACCGAGGGGCTCACCGCGCACCAGTCGGAAAAGGAGGTCGAGACCTACCGCTACCGCCTGGCCCACCGGCGCCTGAGCGAGGTCGCCCTCACCCCCGGAGACAGCCGTGACCTCCTGGAACGGCTCGTTCAGAAGGTCTAGGCGTTTCACCGGCCCCGGCGGTTCCCGCCCCGCTAAGATCATCTCCTCGCGGGTACGGCTACCGCCGAAAGCGAGATTCATCTCGGGACACAACAATGCCGTCCCATTTCAGGATCTCTCAGAAAGCCAAAAGACAACGTGGAACATCTCAAGCCTGGTGACCTGCACGGTGCGACATGGCGGCGGGCCTCGGCCAGCTTCGCCAACGGGCAGTGCGTCGAGGTGGCCGGACTGCGCACCGGAGTCATCGCGGTGCGCGACAGCAAGAACCCCGGAGGACCCGCGCTCCGCCTGAGCGCCCCCGCGTGGAACGGCCTGCTGAGGCACGCCGCCCGTTAGCACGATGACGACGGGGCGCCACCGGGCATCGGTGGCGCCCCTTTCGCATCGGACGGTCAGGCGATGCGGACGCCCTTGCCCAGGGTCCGGGCCGGGGTCTCCAGCCTGCGGGCGGTGATCCAGAGCGAGCCGCCGGCCACCAGGAGGCCGAAGCCCAGGCCGTAGGGCCAGACCGGGCCCGCGGAACGCTGAACGGGGGCGCCGGCCTCCTCGTCATAGGCGAAGCGGTCGTCCCTCTCGTCCGCGCCGAGACGGGCGTCGCGGACCGACCGGCCGATCTCGCCGAGGGGGTCGAAGGTGTCGGGGCTCTCCAGGTGGCAGCGCCTGACGGGCGGGCTCGTGCCGGTGCCGTCGGTCGTCGAGGGGTAGGCGTAGTCGTAGCACCGCTGGACGCGCGGCAGCCGCGGGGTCGCGTCGGCGAGGATCACGAACGGGTTCGGGGCCAGCAGCCACCAGACGCGCTCGGAGTGGTCGACCGAGTCGATGTAGTCGCCCCGGTCGACGTGGGTGGCCACGAGCGGCTGGGCGATGAAGAAGGCGATGACCGTCCCGATCATCGCGGCGAACACCGCCAGATACGACAGCAGCGTCGAGGTGATCCCCCGCATGACCAGGGCCGACAGCGCCTGGGCGATCGCGCAGACGATGCCGATCAGCAGCGCCAGGACGACCACGCTGACCAGGCCGCGCAGCGGCGGGACCGCCCCCTCCACGATCGGCCAGAGGATGAACGGCAGCGCGAGCAGCAGGGTGGCCAGGCCGGTCGCCCAGCCGGCCGCGAACTTGCCGAGCGTGATCTCCCACGGGGTGAGCCGGGTGACCTGGAGGGTCGCCAGCGTGCCCCGCTCACGGTCCCCGTTGATCGACTGGGCGGTCAGGGCGGGCGCGACGAGCATGGTCAGGATCAGCACGAACAGCAGCAGCGTGCCGAACAGCGGGACGCCCGGATCATCGGTGTCGGTGAGGTCGAGGGCCAGGCGCATCAGCACCGCGAACACCCCGACGACCAGGAACCAGGCCCCGAGGAGGATCTTCCACCGGCCGGTCCGCAGCCGGGTCCGGAACTCCTGGCGCGCCACCAGCAGGACGCCGTCGATGCCGTTCACCTGCGGTCCTCCGTCATCGCGAGGTACACCGACTCCAGCACGCCGCCGACCGGCGCGTAGGACACGATCCTGACCCCGTCGCCGACGAGATCGGTCAGCAGCGAGGCCGCCTCCTGCTCGGTGAGCGGCCCCGCGTCCACGCCGGGGGTCCCGCTCGCGATCCGGTGCGGGACCGACCTGCGGTCCAGCGCGACGCCCAGGGCGTCCTCATCGAGGGCGCGGATCCGCCAGATCCCGGACGCCGACGCCAGGAGCGTCGCCAGGTCGTGTTCCCCGGCGGTCCGTCCTTGGTCGACCAGGACGACCCGGTCGGCGATCTCCTCCAGCTCGTTCAGGATGTGGCTGGAGACCAGCACCGCGCAGCCCTCGGCGGCCAGCCCCCGCAGCAGGTCCCGCAGCTCCACCCGCGACCGCGGGTCCAGGCCCGAGGCGGGCTCGTCCAGCAGCAGCACCTTGGGCCGGTGGACCAGCGCCCGCGCGAGCCCGAGCCGCTGCTTCTGCCCGCGCGACAGCACATGGACGGGCTGCCGCGCGAACTCCACCAGATGGACGCGCTCCAGCAGTTCGGCGATCCGCGTCGCGGCGTCGGCCCGCGGCACCCGGTAGGCGGCGGCGAAGAACTCCAGGTACTCCACCGCCGTCAGCCGGTCGTAGACCCCGAAGGTGTCCGGCATCCAGCCCAGCGAGGCCCTCGCCAGGGCGGAATGGGTGCGCAGGTCGTACCCGGCGACCTTCACCTCCGCGGTCCCCGGGTCGGGCGCCAGCAGCGTCGCCAGGACGAGCATCAGCGTCGTCTTCCCCGCGCCGTTCGCGCCGACGAGCGCGGTCACCTCCCCGTAGGGGACCGTGAGGTCCATCCCGCGCAGCGCCTGGAAGCGCCCGAAGCTCCGGGTCACCCCCCTGGCGAGAACGCCGACGTCTTGGTCCACTCGTGCTCCTCACCGAGATCCGTGAACACTGCGACGCCGCCGGGGCCGTCCTGGTTCTACTCGACCGTGACCGATTTGGCCAGGTTGCGCGGCTGGTCGACGTCGTGGCCCTTGGCGGTGGCCAGCTCGCAGGAGAACACCTGGAGCGGAATGGTCGCCACCAGGGGCTGCAGGAGCGTCGGCACGGCCGGGACCTCGATGAGCGTGTCGGAGTAGGGCACCACCGAGGTGTCGCCCTCCTCGGCGATCACGATGGTCCGCGCCCCCCGGGCCCTGATCTCCTGAATGTTTGAAACGATCTTGTCATGGAGGACGTCGCGGGCGCGCGGCGGCACGACGACGATCACCGGCAGGCCCTCCTCGATCAGCGCGATCGGGCCGTGCTTCAGCTCGCCCGCCGCGAACCCCTCGGCGTGCATGTAGGCGAGCTCCTTGAGCTTCAGCGCGCCCTCGAGGGCGACGGGGAAGCCCACGTGACGGCCCAGGAACAGCACCGACTTCACGTCGGCGAGGGAGCGGGCCAGCTCCCTGACCGGGCCCATGGTCGACAGGACCTGCTCGACCTTCTCCGGCATCGTGGCCAGGAGCTGGACCATGGCGAAGACCTCGTCGCCCCACTTGGTGCCGCGGACCTGCGCGATGTACAGCGCGATCAGGTAGACGGCCACGAGCTGGGTGAGGAAGGTCTTGGTCGCCGCGACCCCGACCTCGGGCCCGGCATGGGTGTACAGGACGCCGTCGCACTCGCGCGGCATGGTCGAGCCGTTGACGTTGCAGATGCACAGCACCCTGGCCCGCTGCTCCCGCGCGTGCCGGACGGCCATCAGCGTGTCCATCGACTCGCCCGACTGCGAGATGGCGATCACGAGGGTGCGGCTGTTGAGGATCGGGTCGCGGTAGCGGAACTCGCTGGCGACCTCGACCTCGCAGGGCAGCCCCGCCCAGTGCTCGATCGCGTACTTGGCGATCAGGCCCGCGTGGTAGGACGTGCCGCAGGCGATGATGACGATCTTGTCGATCTCACGGAGCTGGGCGTCGGTGATGTGCATCTCGTCCAGGGAGAGCCGGCCGTCGCGGCCGATCCGGCCCAGCAGCGTGTCGGCGACGGCGCGCGGCTGCTCGGCGATCTCCTTGAGCATGAAGTAGTCGTAGCCGCCCTTCTCGGCGGCCGAGACGTCCCAGTCGACGTGGTACTCGCGGGTCTCGGCGGGACGGCCCTCGTAGTCGGTGACGGTCACGCCGTCGCGGCGCAGCTCGACGACCTGGTCCTGGCCCAGCTCGATGGCGTCGCGGGTGTGCTCGATGAACGCGGCGACATCGCTGGCCAGGAAGTTCTCGCCCTTGCCGCGCCCGACCACGAGCGGTGAATTGCGGCGGGCGCCCACGACGACCTCGGGGTCCTGGGCGTCGACGGCCACGAGCGTGTAGGCGCCGTCGAGCTGGCGGCAGACCCTGCGCATCGCGTCGGGCAGGTCGTAACCGGCCTTGACCTCCTCCTCGAGGAGGTGGGCGACGACCTCGGTGTCGGTCTCGGACGGGAAGGTGTGGCCGCGCTCGGCCAGGTCGGCCTTCAGCGAGGCGAAGTTCTCGATGATCCCGTTGTGGATGACGGCGATCCGGCCCTCGCAGTCGACGTGCGGGTGGGCGTTGAGGTCGTTCGGCGAGCCGTGGGTGGCCCATCTGGTGTGCCCGAGCCCGATGGTCGAGGCGGGCGGCGGCTCCTCCTCCAGCGCCTTGCGGAGGTTGACGAGCTTGCCCGCCTTCTTGGCCGTGGCGAGCGTCCCCTCGACCACGAGGGCCAGCCCCGCCGAGTCGTATCCCCGGTACTCCAGCCGAGCCAGACCGTCCACGACCACCTGCTGGGCCTGCTGCCCGCCCACGTACCCAACGATTCCACACATGGCGGTCAGACTATCGGGGTGCCGCCCTGAGGGCCTGCGATCACGCACGGATACTCTGGCTCCTCGTGAGCGCACCCTGGGAGAGCATCCCGAGCCCCTATGTCGAGTTCGCCCGGCATGCCTGGAAAGAGCTGCGCGCCAAGACCCCGCTCACCCTCACCCAGGACGACCTCGACGATCTTCGCGGGCTCAAGGACCCCATCGGCATCGACGAGGTCGAGGACGTCTACCTGCCGCTCTCCCGGCTGCTGAACCTGTTCTTCTCCGGCGACAGCGGGCTGCGCGACACCCTGACGACCTTCCTGAACGAGCCGGTCCGCCCGACCCCGTTCGTCATCGGCGTGGCGGGCTCGGTCGCCGTCGGCAAGTCGACGGTCGCCCGGCTGCTCCAGGCCCTGCTGGCGCGCTGGCCCGAGCACCCCAGGGTCGAACTGGTCACCACGGACAACTTCCTGTACCCCAACGCCGAGCTGACCGCCCGCGGGCTGATGAACCGCAAGGGCTTCCCCGAGTCCTACGACCGGCGCGCCCTGCTCCGGTTCGTCTCGGCGATCAAGGCGGGCTCCCGCGAGCAGACCCTCCCGGTCTACTCCCATCTGGCCTACGACGTCCTGCCGGGCGAGCGCCAGGCGGTGAAGACGCCCGACATCCTCATCCTGGAGGGGATCAACGTCCTCCAGGTGCCTCCGGCGGGCGCGCTGGCCGTCTCGGACTACTTCGACTTCTCCATCTACGTGGACGCCAAGGTCGAGCACATCCGCCAGTGGTACCTCGACCGGTTCCTCGCCCTGCGCCACACCCGGTTCGAGGACCCCCGCTCCTACTTCCACGAGCAGACGCGCACCCAGTCCGAGCAGGAGGCCGTCGCCTTCGCCACCTCGGTCTGGCACGAGATCAACGAGCGGAACCTGGTGGAGAACATCCTTCCCACCAGGGCCCGGGCCACCCTGGTCCTGGAGAAGGCCCAGGACCACTCGGTCCAGCGCATCCGCCTGCGGAGGATCTAGATGCGCGAGATCACCGAGCCCGTCGCCCTCTGCCTGCCCGACGGGCGGCTGAACCCCGGGGCCGTCGGCTGGTCGCGGCGGCCGCTGCACGACACCGCCCTGAAGGGGTGGGGACGCACCAAGCGGTGGGAGTACTGGTGCGTGATGACCGAGGGCGCGCTGGTCGCGCTGACCGTCAGCGATCTGGACTTCATCGGCGTCAACGGGATCTACTTCGCCGCCGACGGCCTGCCGCCCGTGACGTCCGAGGCGATCGCGCCGTTCGGGCTCGGGACACGGCTTCCGGCGAGCCTCGGCGGCCGGGCGGCGTCGCGGCTGCCCCGGATCGAGATCGTGGACGGCGCCGACGAGATCGCTCTGCGGTCGCAGGGGAAGATCGAGGTCGATCTGACGGTCCGGCGGCCCGCCGGGCACGAGACCCTCAACGTGGTCGTGCCCTGGAGCGAGCGGCGCTTCCAGTTCACCTCCAAGCAGACGGCGCTGCCCGCGACGGGAACGGTCCGGACCGGCGGCCGCGAGTACGTCTTCGGAGCCGACTCCTGGGCGGTCCTCGACCACGGCAGGGGCCGCTGGCCGCGCGACATGGTCTGGAACTGGGGCGCGGCCTCCGGCAGGACCGGCGGGCACGTGGTCGGCCTGCAGTTCGGCGGCAAGTGGACGGCCGGGACCGGGATGACCGAGAACGCGCTGTGCGTCGACGGCCGGATCACCGCGATCCCCCGTGAGCTGACCTGGTCCTACGACGCCGCCGACGAGCACGCCCCCTGGACGATCACCGGCCCCGGCGTCGACGTCGTGTTCACCCCGTTCCACCGCCGCGCGGTCGACGTCAACGCGCTCCTGCTCCGCAACAGGACCGTCCAGCAGTTCGGCCGCTACAGCGGCGTCATCGAGCCCTCCCCCGGCGAGCGGGTGACCGTCGACGGCCTCCGCGGCTGGGCCGAAGAGGTCACGATGCGCTGGTAGCCGCCTCCCTAGGAGAGGTGGAGGAAGCGGAGGAGCTGCCCGCAGGCGCTCTTCAGCAGGCCGTCCACGAAGGGGAGGACGTTGAGGACCTGGCCGAGGAGGCCGCAGTCGCCCGAGGGCGCCTTGTCGGTGAGGGCGTCGGCCTGCCGGGGGTCCAGTCCCGGGGCCAGCAGGACCACCGGGTGGTAGTCGCCCCTGTCGAGGATCTTGGCGGTGGAGAGCACCTCCCGTGCGGTGTCCACGTAGGCGGGCAGGTGCAGGATCACGTCGAGCGGGCGGATCAGGAACGACAGCGCCCGCTCCTGGAACCTCACGCCGTACTTCCTGATCGTGGCCTCGGCGAGCGCCTTGGCCTCCGGCCAGTAGCAGGTCCTGATCAGGGTGCCGAGGCCGTCGAGGAACGCCCGGACGTCCGGCCGGTCCTGGAGGGCGTCCGCGGTCCGCCGGACGCAGTCCATGAGCCCCTCGGTCGCCTTGACCGGCGGTCCCTTGCCGCTGAGGTCGAGCGGCAGCACCCGGTCGGCGAGGAACGCGGCCAGATCGAAGACGAACGTGGCGACGTCGACGTCGCCGACGACGGACGGCGTCCCCTTGCCGAGGGACTGGACGTCCACGTGGAAGACCCGTTTGGCGTTCGGGAGCAGCACGGTGCCCCGGCGCAGCCGCTCGACCGCCGGAACCCAGAGGCCCTGGCCGGCGGACTGGGGCGCGTTCCCCGCGGCGGCGGAGACCCCGGCGGGCAGGAAGAGGTTGACCGGGAAGCCGTGCGGATTGGCGATCTGGAGCTCCCCCGACGCCGACAGGCAGGCCGTCAGCCGGGGCCCCACGGGGTCGGCGACCGGAGTCCCGCGCAGGTCCCCCCGGCAGTCGACGGCCGGGACACCGCCGCCGAGCAGCCCCCGCAGATAGCCGGAGACGGCCGTGGCGAGGCCCGCGACATCGCGCAGGACGGGCATCCACTGCGAGAAGTGCGTCGTCTCGACCGAGATCCGCCGGGTGGCGGGATCGTACTCGCCGCCGACGTAGGTCCAGTGGTCTCCGGTGCCGTCGCTCCGCATCGCGATCCCGGCGTCCTGCGCGGGATCGGCGCCGGGCACCGCCGGGACGGGGAAGGAGATCCGCGCGGGCCCGTCCAGCCGCACCGGCGCCACCTGGATCGGGCGGCCCAGCGCCGTCGCCCCGGCCAGCTCGGGCGTCTCCTCCAGCTCGACGGCCCGGAGCGTGCCCGCGGCCACCTTCGCGGTGACCACGGCGCCTCCGCGCACCTTCACGGTCCTGACCCCGCCCTCGCCCGCGAAGGCCCACCCGGCCCCGACGGCCAGCGCCAGGACCAGGGCGGCCGCGACGGGCCTGGCCCTCCGCCGCCGCCACGGCGGGACGGCGGGGCGCCGCGGCGGACCCGAGGGCGCACGGCGGCGGACCGGCGGGAGGAGGGAGTCCCGCACCGAGTGAAGATCCATGGATACAGGAAACCCCGTGAACCCCACCCGAAGGTGTGATTCACGGGGCACATTCCGGCCGGATCTACTCCGCCGACGCGATCGTCAGGGAACGGAGCCGGACGGTCGCGAGCAGCATGCTGCCCACCGTGACCACGATCAGCAGGATGACCGCGGTCGCCAGCCCGATGTCCGGATTGATCGACTGGGTGGTGGTGAACTCGTCGGTGATCCTCAGCGCCCACTGCTGGACGCTCAGCGTCTTGGCCCCGGGCGCGAAGTTCCCGACCAGCGACTCCCACACCATCGCGTAGATCAGGCCGATGGTGACGGCGTGCCTGCTGATGACGCCCAGCGCCACGAAGATCGCGCTGTAGGCCACGCCGCCGACGAAGACCCCGATCCCGAACGCCCCCGGCAGCTCGGAGTTCTCCCCGAGGATCACCGCGGACAGGACGGTCGGGATCACCGCGAAGCCCGTCACGAGGACGACCGCGCACACGTACTTGGTGACGATCACCGACGTCCGGGAGATCGGCTTCGTCAGGACGTACATGATCTGGCCGTCGTCGATCTCGGGGCCGATCACCCCGGTCCCGGCGATCAGCGCGAGCAGCGGCAGCAGGGTCGCGAGGGCGAAGCGCTGGAGCACCGCGACCTCGACGTCCAGCATGTTGGTCGTCACGGTGGCCTTGAGCAGGACCGAGAGGGCCAGCAGCATCGCCGGAAGCAGGAACAGCATGATCACTCTGCGGCGGCCGAGCATCCCGCGGAAGGTCATGTACGCGATGGTCGGATTCATCATTTGCCCACCAGGTAGCTGAAGACGCTCTCGAGCGACTCGTCGGACGGGGAGATCTCCCACAGCCGGACGCCCGCGTTCTTGGCCAGCTGCGGCAGCAGCCAGGTGAAGCGGTGGAAGTCCGTGGCCTCGACCTGGAGCTTGCCGTCCGTGAGCTCGACCGAGCTCGCCGAACCGTCGGCGATGATCGCCGAGGCGAGGGTCCGGTCGTCGGTGGACCGGACGGTCACCTGGTAGGGCCGGTCGGTCATCAGCCGGCGGATCTCGCGGAAGTCGCCCGAGGCCGCGTGCCGGCCGGAGACGATCACCTCGATGTGGGTGGCGAGCCGTTCGACCTCCTCCAGGATGTGCGAGGAGAACAGGATGGTCCTGCCCTCGGCCGCCATCCGGCGGATGAGGTCCATGAGCTGGATCCGCTGGCGCGGGTCCATGCCGTTGAACGGTTCGTCGAGCAGCAGCACCGCCGGGTCGTGGACCAGCGCGGACGCCATCTTGATGCGCTGCTTCATGCCCTTGGAGTAGGTGCCGATCGGCCGGGCCGCCGCGTAGTCCATCTCGACCATGGCGATCGCCCGCCTGGCCGCGGCCCTCGGGTCGCCGAGCTTGTGCAGCTTGGCCATCGAGACGATGAACTGCTCGCCGGTCAGGAAGTCGTAGGCGCTCTCCCGCTCGGGGACGAGGCCGATGTTCTCGTACACCGACGGGTTCCGCCAGATCGGCGTCCCCTCGAGCGTCAGGGTGCCGGAGGACGGTTCGAGGAACCCGCCCATCATGTGGATCAGCGTGGACTTGCCGGCGCCGTTCGGCCCGAGCAGCCCCGTGACCCCGGGCCCGATGTTCATGGTGACGCCGTTGATGGCGACGACGTTCCCGTACCAGCGGGAGACGTCCTGGATCTGGATGGAGGTCACTGTCCCGCCTTCCGGAAGCGAGCGAGCAGGACGGACAGCGACCCGGCGACGACCGCCACGTTGGCCGCGAGGAACAGCAGGCCGCCGCCGGCCGTCCGCGGGCCCACGGTCTCGCCGCGGGAGCCGACGTCGGCATGGAGCAGCCCGGTCTGGACGCCGTCGACCAGGGGGAACGGGGTGAACAGGTTCATCCACTTGGCGAGGTCCCAGTTGCCCGAGCTGATCGCCACCCCCTGGATGATCGCGACGACCACGTTGGAGATCAGGTAGACCGCGATGACGGCGGCGACGCCGAACCCGCGGCGCGGCGTGTAGGCCGCGATGACGAGCGCGAACGAGGCCAGCACCAGCGCGAACAGCAGGCAGCCGGCGAGCGCGGCCAGGTACAGCCCGCTCTGGTGGACGACCGAGGGCACCTTGCCGAGCTCCGCGAGCGGCCCGGCCTCCCGGACGTTCTTGACCATGCCCGAGCGCGTCAGCAGGAAGCCGAGGTGCAGCAGGGTCAGCGGGATCGCGATCAGCGCGAACAGGGCCGTCACGAAGGCGAGGAACTTGGCCAGCACGAAGTCGAGCGTGCGGACCGGCCGCGAGAAGTACAGCGGGACGGTCTTGAAGCGGATCTCACGCGAGGCGATCACGGGCGCCTGGGTGGCCAGGAAGATCGCGATCAGCGGCTGCACCCACAGCGGGTACATCGAGTAGTTCATCAGGAGCTTGGGCTCCTTGATGAACGCCAGGATCGCGACGTCGACGGCGGCCGGGAGCAGCAGGCAGACGAACAGGAAGACCGGGATGATCTTCGCCTTGGCGCCGCGTCCCAGCCCGAAGACCGCGCGCAGGTTGTACAGGTACAGCGAGCGCACGATGAACGCGCGCCCGTGCCGGGGACCGTCGTAGTGCCGGTATCCGATGTCGTGGATGGCGGTGGTCACTGCTGGAACACCTCCTCGATGTGGTGGCGGGCCTGTTCCATGCGGATGAGCGCGAGCCCCAGCTCGACGACCCCGTCACGGATCTGGTCGTAGGTCTTCTCGTCGGCGATGTCGATCATCAGGAAGCGGCCCTCGGGCCGGACGGCGACACCGCGGTCGAACAGCAGCCGGCCCAGGTCGTCGCTGCGGTCCTCGACCTCGACCAGGAGCTGGCCGCTGGTCTGGGTGAAGGCCTCGACGGCCTGCGAGCGCAGCAGCTTCCCGCCGTCGATGATGACGACGTGGTCGCAGACCCGCTCCAGCTCACCGAGCAGGTGCGACGTCACGAGCACGCTGATCCCGAACTCGGCGCCGATCCGCCGGATCAGTCCCAGCATCTCGTCGCGGCCGTTGGGGTCGAGGCCGTTGGTCGGCTCGTCCAGGAAGACCAGCTGCGGGTCGTGGACCAGCGCCTGCGCCAGCTTGACCTTCTGCTTCATGCCCGTCGAGTAGCCGCCGATGGGGCGGTAGCGCTCCTCGTAGAGGCCCACGTGCCGCAGCACGTCGGCGGCGCGTTCGCGGGCGGCGGTCGCGGGGAGCCCCGACATCCGGGCCATGTGCACCACGAACTCCGTGGCGGACACGTCCGGCGGCAGGGTGTCGTACTCGGGCATGAACCCCACGCGCTCGCGGATCTGCGAGCCCTGTGCGGCGATGTCGAGGCCGAGGACCTGGGCCTGCCCCCCGGAGGGAGGGAGCAGCCCGAGAAGAATCTTGATGAGGGTGGACTTCCCCGCGCCGTTGGCCCCGACGAGCCCGGTGACCCCGGGTTCGACGGTGAAGCTCAGCGACTCCAGCGCGGTCACCCTGGGGAACCTCATCGAGAGGTCCCGGGTGGCGATGATCGGCATGAGGCCCAGGCTAGAAGGCCTGGACACCCCGCGTCATCACCCGTCAGAAGTACACCCCCTCCTCCTCAGGTTCGCCGCCCGCTCATCCCGCGACGGAGGGCGGGCCCTGGGTGCGCCTCCGGCGCCTGAGAACGGCGTTCCAGGCCAGCCGCTGGACGGCCAGCGTGACGATGCCCGCGATGATCATCCCCAGGAGGTTGACCAGAAGCTGCAGGATCGAGCCCCTGATCTCCGAGGAGTGGCTCAGCGCCAGCGCCACGGCGAGATTGCCCGCTGCGGGCACGGTCGTCACCGAGATGAACACGCCGACCAGCGCCGAGGCCTTCCCCGACGTCATCGACAGCACGCCCGCCGTCCCCGCCAGCAGCGCGACGATGAACGACCACCGGTCGGGCGAGTAGACGAACCCCGTCTGCGGCCGGTCCGTGGGCAGCTCGTCGAGGTCGATCACCCCGATGAGATGGCTGACCCAGGCGCACACGAAGGTGATGGCGATCGCGAGGGCGAACCCGATCGCGAGGGTCCGCAGCGCCGCCCCGACCCGGCGCAGGTCGCCGAACAGCAGCCCGTAGGAGATCGCCGCCACCGCGCCGAACTCCGGGCCGAGGACCATCGCGCCGACGACCAGGACCGAGGAGTCGATGAGGGCGGCGATGCCGGCGAGCTGGGTGGCGAGCGCGAGGAAGGCCAGGAACGTCCAGGTGAGGACGGTCTCCTCCGCCGTCTTGCGGTCGAGGTCCTGCCAGATGACGGCGTCGTCGCCGTAGCCGGGCGCCGCCTCCTCGGCCTCGTCGAAGACCTCGCCGACGGCCAGTTCGAACCGGCCGAGCGTGATCGAGCCGCACTGCTCGACCCCGCGGCTCTTCAGGCCCTCGACGATCTCGTCGGCGCTCTCGCGGGCGACGTCGGCCTGGATGACGTCGCCCTCGGGCGATCGCGCGGCGCCGGGGAGCAGCACGACGTTGGCGACACCAGGGTGCCGCCCGAAGTCTTCGAGAACGGTTTCGGTCAGTTCGGGAGGGACGATCGTCCGGAGATGGAGCACGGGCCCATCGTGCCGGATTGACCGCCGGATCAACGGGCATAGCCTGGTGGCGTTTTCCCGACAAATGCAAAGGATGTGGGCGATGCGCCGGGCGGTCTTGGTGCGCGGTTCGAGTGCGGTGCTGGCGATGGCGCTGCTCAGCGGATGCGCCGGAATCGACGCGGACGGTTCGTCCACCTCACCACAGAAGGGCGGCGAGAACGCCAAGGCTGCCGTCCCGCTCGACAACCCCAAGGGCGAGCGGCCCAGCCTCGCCGCGCTCACCTCCGACGCCGACCAGAAGGCCGGGCGCAAGGTCATCGAACAGGTCAGGACCGCCGGACGCGGCCCGAAGACCGGCTACGAACGCGACCGCTTCGGCCCGACCTGGACCGACACCGCCGACGGCGTCGCGCTGGCGCGCAACGGGTGCGACACCCGCAACGACATCCTCGCCCGCGACGGCGAGAAGGTGAAGTACCGCTCCGGCTCCGACTGCGTGGTCGTCGAGATGACGCTGCACGACCCCTACACCGGCGACACCATCGCGTTCGAGAAGGCCAAGGCCAACGAGGTCCAGATCGACCACGTGATGCCGCTGTCCTACGACTGGCAGATGGGCGCCGCCCGCTGGACGGCCGACAAGCGCGAGCAGATCGCCAACGACCCGCTGAACCTCATCGCCGTCGACGGCCCCACCAACGGCTCCAAGAGCGACTCGGGCCCGGCCTCCTGGCTGCCGCCCGTCAAGCGGATCCGCTGCGCCTACTCGGTCCGCTTCGCCCAGGTCGCCCTCAAGTACGACCTGCCGGTGACCACGGCCGACAAGCAGATCATGCTGGAGCAGTGCGGCGGCTAGGGTCTGTTTCAAAGTCAACTGCCCTACTGCGCGGCGCCCAGGCACGCACCTCGCGAGGTTGTCGTCGGTCGCCGACCCAACCAGGTCGACTCCCTCCTCCGCCCCCGCGAGGCACGCACCTGGACGCCGCTCGCCACGGGCGCCGACTTTGAAACAGCCCCTAGGGTCTGTTTCGGACCCTAAGCCGACCGGGCGATGCGTCCGTGCCGGCACCATGGACCGTTCCCGCCCGGTCTGGCGCGGGAACTCTCCTTGATCGCGACGCTCAGCAGGGACAGCAGCAGGCGCACGTCGTTGTCGCTCTGCAACCGGACCCGGACGGTCTCCGCCCGGAGCTTCACCCGCCCGGTCTGGTCGAGCGCCGCCTTCATCCGCCCGACGGCCTCTGCCCCCAGCCTGACCTCGGCCTCGTCCCCGCCGTGCAGATGTGCGATCTCCCCGGAACCGGTCCGCAGAGCCGGGCCCGATCCGCACTCCGCGTCCGTCACGGCAACGGTCGGCCACGCCCTCAGCTGCGCCAGAACCCGTTGCGTGTAGGGACTCTCCGCACGCGCGTCGTCCATGCCTCCATCGTCGCCCGACATGCCCCTTCTGAGGAACAGCCCTCATCCGAATCGTTACCTCGCCCTTCCCCGGCGGTTCACCGGACCCGGCCTCCGGCGAGCACCGGAGGGGCCCGTGGGGTAGGACTGATCCCATGGATGAGAACGCGGAGCACGCTCCCCACAGGAAGGCCGAGGCCGTCGGGGCGGAGGCGATCGGCGCGAGCGGCACGGGGTTCCGTCTCGACGCCGGAACCGCCCTCGGCGCCCTCGCGATCGGTTCGGCCGCCCTCGGCGCCGTCGCCGTCGGCGCCCTCGTGATCGGCAGGCTCACCGTCAGGCGGGCCCTGGTCGAGCACCTGTCCGCCGGCGTCGTCGAGATCGCCCATCTCAAGGTCGGCAAGCTGGAGATCGAAGGCTAGAGCTGCTCGGGCAGGGCTTCGGAGTGCAGGACGGTCAGGGAGGTGACGGCTCTGGTGAGGACGACGTAGAGGCGGGCGAGGCCGCGGGGTTCGGCGGCGACGATGGCGGCCGGTTCGGCGACCAGGACGTGGTCGTACTCCAGGCCCTTGGCGAGGGTGGCGGGGATGAGGTGGACGCGTTCGCCCTCGACGCCGTCCTCGGTGAGGATCGCGTGGTCGAGGCCGTTCTCGGTGAGCGTCTCGGCGAGGATCGGCACCGTGTCGTCGGCGGCGATGACGCCGATCGAGCCGTCACGGGACAGGGCCTCGATGAGCGCGGTCACCAGGGCGTCGGGAACGTCCCCCACGTGCCGGACCGCGAGGGAGCCGAGGCCCGCCCGCAGTGACCGCGGCGCGGCCAGCCCCGGCGCCACGGACGGCAGCAGCCGGGCCGCGTAGTCGAGGACCTCGCGCGGCACCCGGAAGCCGAGGGTCAGCTCGGTGACCTCGCCGGGCCTGCCGAGATGGCCGAGCAGCTCCTCCCAGGTCCGCGCCGACCACGGGGTGGTGCCCTGGGCGAGGTCGCCGAGGACCGTCGCGGAACCGGTCGCGCAGCGGCGGCCCAGCGCGCGCAGCTGCATCGGCGACAGGTCCTGCGCCTCGTCGACGACGAGATGGCCGATCGACCCGGTGCGCTCCATCTGGTCGGCGAGATCGTCGAGCAGCGCGACGTCCGCCGAGGTCCATCGGACGCTCCTGGCCGATCGCGGCGCCTTCGCCCACAGCAGCAGCTCCCGCTCGCCGGGGTCGAGGATCCCCTTCGCGGCGAGCGCGAGGAACTCCGGATCGCTCAGCAGCCGGAACAGCACGGCCTGCGGGGTCAGCTTGGGCCAGACCTCCTCGACGAGCGCCTTCACCGGCCGGGAGCGGGCGACCGCGTCCTGCACCCGGTCGTCGGGGGCCTCGCCGCGCTCCTCCATCTGCACCAGCACCCGGTGGGCCAGCCGCTGGGCGAGCGCGTTGCGGCCCGCTCCGTAGCGGGTCGTCCCGCGCAGCGACGCCACCAGCTCGCGCACCTCGTGGTCGGGGATCCGGTAGCGGGAGGCGCCCTTGACGAACAGCAGCCCGCCCCCGGGCTTCGCCAGATGCAGCCACAGCGCCTTGCGCAGCACCTCGGAGAGCCGCGCGTCGCCCTTGAGCGCCGCCACCGCGGGCTCCTCCGTGCCGGTGGGCGTGCCGAGCAGGTCGTCCACCGTCGCCTGGTCGACCCGGACCTCACCGAGGGCGGGCAGCACGCTCGCGATGTAGGACAGGAACGCCCGGTTCGGCCCGACGATCAGCACGCCCGACCGGCTGAGCCGCTCCCGGTGGGTGAACAGCAGGTAGGCCGCCCTGTGCAGGCCCACGGCCGTCTTCCCGGTGCCGGGCGCGCCCTGCACGCAGACGGTCTCGGCCAGCGCCGCCCGGACGATCACGTCCTGCTCCGGCTGGATCGTGGCGACGATGTCGCGCATCGGGCCCGACCGTGGACGCTCGATCTCCTCGGCCAGCAGCCGCGACGTCTCCAGCTCCCGGCCGTCGAGGGTCTCGTCCTCGAACGCGGTCAGCTCCCCGCCCCGGAAACCGAACCGGCGGCGCCGCACGACGCCCATCGGCTCGCGCGGCCCCGCCTGGTAGAACGCCCGCGACACCGGCGCCCGCCAGTCCAGGACGAGCGCGAGCCCGTCCTGGTCGTGGACGTGCCGCCGCCCCACGTAGACGGTCTCCGGCAGGTCCGCGACGGCCATCACGTCGGCGGAGTGGTCGAGCCGCCCGAAGAACAGCGGCGTGTCCGGATGGTCGGCCAGAGCCCTGATCCGGATGTCCAGCAGACCCTCCAGGACCTGCTGGGACACCCAGTCGCCGGCGGCGTCCGCGGACAGCGACTCGGCATGCTCCCGCATGGCCGTCAGGGCCTCCCGCGACTGCTTCAGATGGTCGCGTTCGGCCCTCAGTACGTCGGGCTCTCCGGGCATGCCGCTGCTCTCCTTCGAAAAATGGGCGAAGGAGCGAGCTTACCCGAAGACGGGAACGCCTTCCCGGACGAGCTTCCAGTTCACCTCGGCGAAGGTCGCGGCGTCGATGGTGCCCGCGGCCGTCGCGAAGTCGATGAGCGCCTGCCGGATCTCGACCTGCCGGTTGTAGACGATCGGGGCCGCGGTGATGTGCGGGAAGCCGCCGCCGCCCGACTGCCGGTAGTTGTTGACCGCGATCACGAACTGCCGGTCGTCGGCGACCGGCGCCCCGGCCAGCGTCAGGTTCACGATCCGGGAGCCGACGGGACGCGAGACGTCGATGTCGTAGGAGACGCCCGCGAGCTGGTCGTAGTTGTAGTCCGGGGTGCCGCCCGCGTTGGTCAGTTTCGCGGTGTCGACCGGGGCCCCGGGGGCGGTCTGCACGAAGTACTTCGCCGAGTACTCCAGGTAGGCCTTCACCTGCGCGCCGGTGATGAGGCTGGCCATCAGGGTGTTGTCGTAGATGTAGAGGCCGGCGATGTCGCGGATCGACACGTCGCCCGCGGGGAACACCGCGGTGCGGCTGAACGGCGCGGCGATCGACAGGATCGGGAGCGCGGCGTACTGCGTCCCGGCGAGGGCGGCCTTGACGGTCTCGGTCTGCACCTTCTGGATGTAGTCGAGGATCGGGGTGTCCTTCCACGCCGACTCCGCCGCGCTGAGCTCGGTCGCCGACTTCGCGACGACCTGGTTGACGTAGGCGACCGTGGTGTCGTGCTGCGGCTTGATCAGCGCGACGATCGCCGGGTCCTCCGCGACCGTGTTGGAGTTGATGGAGATCGCGGACTTGGCGGTGACCGCCCAGGTCCCGCCGGCGCGCTCCAGCGTGAAGTCCATGACCGACAGGCGGCGGCCCCAGTACGACGGCTCGGCCAGCAGCACCTGCTCGCCGGTCGCCTTGTTGGTCACGAACCGCTGCGGGACGTCCTTGTGCGAGTGGCCGAACAGGATCGCGTCGATGTCGGGAACCTGCTCGGCGACCAGCGCGGAGGCGTTCTCCACCGGCAGCGCGTCGCCGTAGGAGGAGAAGCCGTCGTCGCCGGCGTGCGCGGTGACGACCACGACGTGGCAGCCCTTGGCCTTGAGGACGGGAACCCACTTCTTCGCGGTCTCGACCAGGTCGAGGAAGCGCAGCTTGCCCTCGACGTTGCCCTTGTCCCAGATCGCGATGCCGGGGTTGGTGAGCCCCAGAACGCCGACCAGGATCGGCTCGCCGTGGTTCTTCACCCGCATCCGCTTGATGACGTAGGGGTCGTAGGCGGGGGTGTCCCCGGTCCAGCCCACGGCGTTGGCGGCCAGCGCCGGGGCGTGCATCTGGTGGATCCACTTCCTCAGCAGCGGCAGGCCGTAGTTGAACTCGTGGTTCCCGAGGGTCACCGCGTCGTAGTTGACGGCGTTCATGGCCTTGGCCATCGGGTGGAACTCGCCGGTCTCGGTGATCGGCTTGATCTTCCCGTAGTACGTCGCGAGGGGCGTGCCCTGGATGGTGTCGCCCGAGTCGAACAGCAGGGTGCGGTGGCCGCCCCGGTCGGCGCGGATCTGCTGGACGATGCTGGAGATCTTGGCCAGCCCGATGTCGTTGTGCGCGGAGTCGTCGTACTCCGCGTTCTTGAAGTAGTCCCAGTTCAGGCAGTTGCCGTGCAGGTCCGACGTCCCCATGACGGTGATCGTCACGCTCGTCTCGTCGTCGCCCGCCGCCGCGCGGCCCTGCCAGCCCGCCAGGGACAGGGCCGTGGCCGCGCTGACGCCGCCGGCCAGTGCCTGCCGCCGAGTGATCTCCTGCATGTGCCACCCCAGAGTTCTTCGGTATGCCGTAAGGGCACCGACTCTAGAGAATCCGGGACGTCATACGAATGATGCGCACCTGACGAAGTTCGGGACGAGGACTGTCGAACTTCGCCGGTGCGGGGCTCAGAGGTGGGTGCGGACGACTCCGGCGAGCCGCTCGGCGACCGCGTGGGCCTGGTCCTCGGCCGTGGCCTCGACCATGACGCGGACCATCGGCTCGGTGCCCGACGGCCGGATGAGGACGCGCCCGGTGTCGCCCAGCTCGGTCTCGGCCTCGGCGATCGCGGCGTTCAGCTCGGCGCAGCTCTTCGCGCGGTCCTTGTCGACCCCGCGGACGTTGATCAGGACCTGCGGGAGCCGGGTCATCACCTTCGCCAGCTCGTCCAGGGCGCGTCCGGTGCGGGCCATCGCGCCCAGGAGGTGCAGGCCGGTCAGGACGCCGTCGCCGGTGGTGCCGTGCTCCAGCATGATCACGTGGCCGGACTGCTCGCCGCCGAAACCGAAGCCGCCCTCCTTCATGGCCTCCAGGACGTAGCGGTCACCGACCGCGGTCTCCAGGATCGTCAGGCCGTACTCGCGCAGCGCCAGCTTGAAGCCCAGGTTCGACATGACGGTCGCGACGACCGTGTTCTCGGGGAGCCGTCCCGCCTCGTGCAGTTCGAGCGCGAGGATCGCCATGATCTGGTCGCCGTCGACGACCTCGCCACCGGCGGTGACGGCCAGGCAGCGGTCGGCGTCGCCGTCGAAGGCGATGCCCGCCGCGGCGCCGTTCGACACGACCGCCCGCTGGAGGGCCTCCAGGTGGGTGGAGCCGCAGTCCGCGTTGATGTTGAGGCCGTCGGGCGCGGTGCCGATCTCGATGACGGTCGCGCCCGCCCGGCGCATCAGGCCGGGGGCCAGCTCGGCGGCGGCGCCGTTCGCGCAGTCCACGACGACCTTCAGGCCGTCCAGGGAGACCTTCAGGGTCGACAGGAGGTGCTCGCCGTACGCGGCGACCCGGTCGTGCGCCTCGAAGACGCGGCCGACGTGCTCGCCGACCGGAGCGCGCCAGTCCTCGCCGAGGTGCGCCTCGATCCGGTCCTCGATCTCGTCGGCGAGCTTGAAGCCGCTGCGGTCGAAGAACTTGATGCCGTTGTCGGGCGCGGGGTTGTGCGACGCCGACAGCATGACCCCCAGGTCGGCGTCCAGCTCGCGGGTCAGGTAGGCGACGGCCGGCGTCGGCAGCACGCCGAGGCGCAGCACGTTCACGCCAGCGCTCGCCAGCCCGGCGACCACGGCCGCCTCCAGGAACTCGCCCGAGGCGCGCGGATCGCGGCCCACGACGGCGACGGGCTTGTGCCCCTCGAACGCCCCCGCGTCACCGAGCACCCGCGCGGCGGCGACGGACAGGTCCATCGCCAGCCGGGGCGTCAGATCCCGGTTCGCCAGGCCTCGTACCCCGTCGGTACCGAACAGTCGACCCACGTCACTCACCCTCATCGAACCGTCACGACACGACGTGAGATCGCCTGTCGTACCTGAAAAGTTGGCGAAAACGCCGAACGGCGGGCACCACGATGGTGGTGCCCGCCGTTCGGTCACGCAAGCAGCGGCACTTAGCGCTTGCTGTACTGCGGAGCCTTACGGGCCTTCTTGAGACCGGCCTTCTTGCGTTCCTTGGCCCGCGGGTCACGGGTGAGGAAGCCGGCGGCCTTCAGCGGCGGGCGGCTGTCCGGGTCCGAGATCTGCAGGGCGCGGGAGATGCCCATGCGCAGCGCGCCGGCCTGGCCGGTGGTGCCACCGCCGTTGATGCGCGCGATGACGTCCCACTGGCCGTCGAGGTCGAGCGTCACGAACGGGGAGTTCACGAGCTGCTGGTGGACCTTGTTCGGGAAGTACTCGTCGAGCTTGCGCCCGTTGATCTTCCACTGGCCGGTGCCCGGGACGATCCGGACGCGGGCGATGGCTTCCTTGCGGCGGCCGGTGGCGGACGCCGGACCGGTCGCGGCCGGGGTGCGCACGACGGCTTCGTCGGCGGCCTCCGGGGACTCGGTGGTGTACTCGGACGGGGCGTCCTCGTAGTCGAACGCCTCTTCCGTGGCGACCGACTCGGTGTTCTCAGACACGATTCTCCTGTTGGGTGTTCTGAACCGGGGCGGCGGACCCTAAGACAGCGGTTCCCTGGGCGCCCTGGCGGCCTCTTTTTCGGGTGGTCAGCGCGAAGCTGATCTACTTGACGATCTGCGAGACCTGGGTGATCTCGAACGGGACCGGCTGCTGGGCGGTGTGCGGGTGGTTCGGGCCCGCGTAGACCTTCACCTTGCCGAACATCGCGCGGCCGAGCTTGTTCTTGGGCAGCATGCCCTTGATCGCCTTCTCGACGGCCCGCTCCGGGTGCTTCTCGAGCAGGTCCTTGTAGGACGTGGCGCGCAGTCCACCCGGGTAACCGGAGTGGCGGTACGCCTTCTTCTGCTCGAGCTTCTTGCCGGAGAGGGAGATCTTGTCCGCGTTGATGATGATGACGAAGTCACCGGTGTCAACGTGCGGAGCGTAGATCGCCTTGTGCTTTCCCCGAAGCAGGATCGCGACCTGGCTAGCGAGGCGACCCAGCACGACATCAGTCGCGTCGATGACGTGCCACTGACGCTGCACGTCAGCGGGCTTAGGGGTGAACGTACGCACGGCGTGAGCCTTCATTTCTGTCGACTGCGGAATCCAGGTCCTTAGAGATGAAGGACCGGAGTGCCGGTTGCAAGAATGCCTGCACAGGCACAACCGACATGAGCTTGCCCCGAGCGAGGACGCTGCCTCGTCCAGGGCATTGACAGTGAGCACTGTCGAACGAGCAGGATATCCGAGGGTTCGAGCACGGGTCAAAGCGGCACCCCTCGTCCAGCCTCTGCGGACGGGCGTGAGATACCGCACTCCTACTGCTTCCCAGTATGCCTCAACGGCCACGATGCCCCGGCCAAGACGGGGATTTCGCCCCCTCGGAGGGCCCGTCGTGCAAAGCTGAAGTCGGCCTCGGGTCACGAAACCGCCCGGAGTCCACCCCGAATCAACCGTTAGGCTCCACATCATGGGTTATCCGGGTGACACGAACCAGCCGGGCGGACGCTCCAACGATCCCGCCTGGGCGGCACAGCCAGAGCAGGGCGAGCGCTCCCCGTGGGACGGCGACCCGCTGGAGACCGATCTCGACTGGTCCCGGCATCCCTTGAGCGCCCCCGTCGCGTCCGAGGACTCCTGGCACGGCGCACCCGGCCAGCAGGCCTGGCCGGAGCAGCCACAGCAGCAGGCGCCACAGCAGCAGCCCTGGCAGCAGCAGGAGCAGGCGCAGCAGGGCTCCCCGTGGCAGGACGGCCTCGCCCAGCAGGCCTCCTGGTCCGACCAGGTCGCCCCGCAGCAGCAGCCCTGGCCCGAGTCCCCCGCCCAGCCCTCCTGGGAGGACCCGAACTCCCAGGCCCAGCCCGCCTGGCAGGAGGCGAACTCGCAGGCCCAGCCGTCCTGGCAGGAAGCGAACTCCCAGGCCCAACCCGCGTGGCAGGACGAGCAGGGACGCCAGCCGTGGCAGGACGCCCCCTCCGCCGGCCAGTCCGCGTGGCAGGACGCGAACTCCCAGGCCCAGCCCGCCTGGCAGCAGCAGGAGGGCGTCCCGCAGCAGAACCCGTGGCACGAGGAGCCCGGCCGTCCCGCCGAGGGCGCGCCCTGGGCCGGAGCCGTCTCCCAGCAGCCCCCCGGTGAGCAGCCGTGGGGCGGCCAGCAGGCCCCCGGCGAGCAGCCGTGGGGCGGGCAGCAGCCGCCCGCCTACGGTCAGACCGAGCAGTGGAACGGTGGAGGCGAGGACGACCGTCCGGGTCTCGGCCGCGGCAGGATGCCGTCCGGTGCCAAGAAGAAGAGCAACGTCCCGGTCGTGATCGGCGCCGCGCTGATCGGCGTGGTGCTGGTCGGCGGCGGCGCCTATGCGCTGCTCAGCGGCGGCGACGCCGACAAGAAGACCCCGCCCGCGGCCGAGGGGACCCAGAGCCAGGCCCCCGCCGCGGAGAAGCCCGGCAAGACCAAGCCCGGCACGAAGCCGACCACCCCCAGCTCGGGCCTGCTGGCCGGCAAGAAGACCGACCCGAAGCCGCTGACCCTCGCCGAGGTCTTCGGCAAGAAGAAGTTCACCAGCGGCAAGACCACCTACCTGATGACCACGTCGACCTCCGCCACGTGCGCCAAGAGCGTCCACGGGACGAAGCTGGTCTCGGCGCTGGCGGCGGGCAAGTGCACGCAGTTCCTCCGGGCGACCTTCACCACCTCGGGCGGCAAGCTGATCGGCACGATCGGCGTCGCCAACCTGGGCACCGCCGCGGCGGCCAAGAACGTCGAGACCGTGGCGACCGCCAAGAACGCCAAGGACTCCTACGTGATCGCGCTGCCCGCCAAGGGCGTGACCTCGAAGATCGGCCACGGCGACGCCCTCGGCACCGCCCAGGCCCGCGGCCACTACCTGATCATGAGCTGGGTGCAGCTGCCGAGCGGCAAGGCGATCCCCGCCTCGGCCCGCACCGCCGTCTCCTCCTTCGTCCAGGGCACCGTCCTGGGCAGCGGGCTCGGCCAGGCGCTGCACTACCGCGACCAGAACGGGAAGCCGCTTCCCGCCGGAGGTTGATTTGTCGGCAAGCCCCCAGATCTTGCACGTTATGGCTAGGCTGTCGGTCCATGTCCGGTCCTGACGATGGCCCCAACGGAGCCGAGAACGACGGCACGGTGCCCTCGTTCCCCTCGGCGCCGCCGAGTTTCGGCCACCGATCCGCCGAACCCACCGCTCCCCAGCAGGTGCAGGGCCCACCGCCCACGCCCTGGTGGCAGCAGGCGGAGGCGCAGGCACAGGCGCAGGCCTTGCCCTACGACGACGTCCTCGTGGCGGGCCCGGCCTTCGACGCCGCGAACGCCCGCGCGTCCGTGCCCCCGCCCGGCGACTCCGACGACGCGCCGATCCTCGAGCCGGACGCGATCCACCCGCCGGGCACGGCGCCCACGGCCGCCAACCCGCTCCCCCTGGCCCCGCTCGACGACGAGCCGTCGCTGCCGCGTCCCTCCTTCGACGCCGCCGCCTCCTCGCACCTGGACTCCGCCGCTCCGGTGACGGGCCTCGCCGCCGACCAGACCCTGCTCGACGCTGCCGTGTTCACCCAGCCGCAGCAGACTCAGCCGCAGCAGACCCGGCCGCCGTGGGGCACCCTCGCCGTGGCCGCCGCCCCCGAGGAGCCTCCTGCGGCCCCCGCGGAGCCCGAGCCCGCCGTGCCCGAGGCCCCTGCCGCCGTGGCGGCGGAGGAGGCCGCTGAGCCCCTTCCCGAGCCGGAAGCGGCCGACGCCTCCGCCGCTCCGGTCCTGACCAAGCTCGACGGCATCCCGGTCAAGCCCGCCCTGGAGGCCGCTCCCCGGCAGGCCGCCCTGGCGGCCCCCGCCGGTGCCGAGCAGACCCTCCTGGACGCCTCGGTCCCGGCCCCCGCCGCCGCGGGCTCCCTCGACGGCGTCCTGCAGTGGGGCGGTGCCTCCGCCTCCGCCGCGGGCGGCCCGACCGTCATGGATCTGGCCGCCGCCCGGCCGCCGGTGATGATGCCGCCGAGCCCCGCCTTCGGCCTCCCCCAGGCACCGCCGCCGCCTCCTCCCGCTCCGCCCGTGCAGCAGCACGCTCCGAAGCGGAAGAAGAAGGCCGCCAAGAGGGCCAAGTACGCGGCCGTCGCTCTCGTCCCCGCCCTGGTCATCGCCGGTGCCGCCGCCGTGGTCCTGACCCGGTCGAACAGCGGGGAGGCCAAGACCGTCGCCCAGCCGTCGGCGTCGGTCCCCGCCGTCCCCGTGCCCGTGCCGACCACGCCCGCCCCCGAGCCGGAGGAGAGCGCCCCGCCGGTCAAGCAGAAGACCGGGTCGGCCGCCGACAGCTACAAGACCGACGAGAAGCTGACCCTCGCCCGCTTCTTCGGCGGCAAGGAGATCAAGGTCAGCGCCCACGCGTTCCTCCTGGACGCCCGCTCGCTGAACGACCGCTGCGACTACACCGCCCGCGGCGCGATGGTGAAGGCGCTCAAGACCGGCAACTGCCTGGGCGTGGCCCGCGCGACCTACCTGACCAGGAACAAGCGCATCGGCGTGACGGTCGGCGTCGTCGCGATGCCCACCAAGGCCGTCGCCACCAAGACCCGGGCGGTCGCCAACCCGGGCAAGCTCGACTGGTTCGTCGGACTGCCCGGCAAGCACACCAAGAACGTCATGGACCCCGACGGCTACGCGACGACCTCGTCCGCAGGCCGCTACGTCCTGTACGCCTACGTGCGCTACATCAGCGGCCCGCCGCCCGCCCCGAACGACAGGCAGCTCGCGAAGGTCGCCCAGGGCTTCCTGATCTACCTCAACCAGCCGCTCAGGGGCTGAGCAGGGTCCTGACCCTGCGGGTCTCCTGGGCCCGGGCGGCGAGGTCCTCGTCGGCCGGGTAGGAGATCTCGACCAGGGCGAGCCCGTGCGCGGGCGCGACCTTGACCGCCGAGTCCCGGACGCCGTTCAGGAGCACCTGCGCGGGCCACTCGATGTCGCGGCGGCCGTCACCGACCGACAGCAGCGCCCCGACCAGGGCACGGACCATCGAGTGGCAGAACGCGTCGGCCTCGACCGCGGCGACGGCCAGCCGGTCGCCCTTGCGCTCCCATTCGTAGCGCAGCAGCCGCCGGATCGTCGTGGCGCCCTCGCGCTTCTTGCAGTAGGCCGCGAAGTCGTGCTCGCCGACGAGCAGCGCCGCGGCGGCGTTCATCCGGTCGAGGTTCAGCGGCCGGGGGTGCCACACGGTGTCGTGCCGCTCCAGCGGGGCCACCCCGGTCGGGTCGTCGCACACGCGGTAGGAGTAGCGGCGCTTGAGCGCGGAGAACCGGGCGTCGAACCCGTCCGGCGCGATCTCGACGGCCGTCACCCGCACGTCGGGCGGCAGGACGGCCGACAGCCGCCGCGTGATCGCCCCGTTGATCTGCTGGTAGGCCGGGAACGGCAGCACGACGTGCGCCACCTGGCCGGTCGCGTGGACTCCCGCGTCGGTCCGCCCCGCGACGGTCAGCATCGGCGGCGGATCGAGGCGCATGATCCGCGCCAGGGCCTCTTCGATGGTCCCCTGGACGGTCCGCTGCTCCGGCTGGCGGGCCCAGCCCGCGAAATCCGTCCCGTCGTAGCTGATCTCGAGCCGGAGCCTTACCAACGCCGTCATGTTCCTGCTTTCGCTTCCTCGCTGCCCGGCGTCATTCTCTCAAAGGAAAAGAGCCCGCCGTCCCTCAGCGGGACGACGGGCTCTTTCGAGGCTAGGCCTTTACTCGGAACGCCTTTACTCGGCGGCCTTCTCGGTCTTCTCCTCGGCCGGAGCCTCGGCGACCTCGTCGGTCTCGGTCTCCTCGACCTCGGCGGCGGGAGCGGGGGCCGGGGCCGCCTTCTCCTCGGTCACCTTGCGGGTCGTGACACCGGAGACCTGCTCCTGGACCAGCTCGATGACGGCCATGGGGGCGTTGTCGCCCTTGCGGTTGCCGATCTTGGTGATCCGGGTGTAGCCACCGGGACGCTCCGCGAAGTGCGGGCCGATCTCGGTGAACAGCTTGTGCACCACGCCCTTGTCGCGGATCGTCCGGACCACGAGGCGACGGTTGTGGATGTCGCCCTTCTTGGCCTTGGTGATCAGCTTCTCGGCCAGCGGACGGAGCCGGCGGGCCTTGGCTTCGGTGGTGGTGATGCGGCCGTGCTCGAAAAGCGACGTGGCGAGGTTCGCCAGGATCAGCTTCTGGTGCGCGGCGGACCCGCCGAGACGGGCACCCTTGGTGGGCTGAGGCATTTCGTGTTCCTTTTCGGGCTCCGGCCGTTCGAGGTACCGGAGTCAGTCGTCCCGGCCGTGTGAGGAACCGGGAGCGGTGGGGCGGGAGCCGATTGACTCCCGCCGGTCACAGAGCTTTCGCTCGGCGTCTTCGTCAGCCTACGAAAGGCCTAGTACTGCTCGGTCTCCGCGTAGGACTCGTCGTCGCCGTCGCCGTAGGCGTCGGCGGCGGCGGTCGGGTCGAACCCGGGGGGCGAGTCCTTGAGGGACAGGCCCATGTCGTGCAGCTTCTGCTTGACCTCTTCGATCGACTTGGCGCCGAAATTCCTTATATCGAGGAGGTCCTGCTCGGAGCGGGCCACCAGCTCGCCCACCGAGTGGATGCCCTCGCGCTTGAGGCAGTTGTAGGAGCGAACGGTGAGGTTCAGCTCCTCGATCGGCAGCGCGAGGTCGGCGGCGAGCGCGGCGTCCGTCGGGGACGGGCCCATGTCGATGCCCTCGGCCTCGACGTTCAGCTCACGCGCCAGGCCGAAGAGCTCGACCAGCGTCTTACCGGCGGACGCGACGGCGTCCCGCGGCAGCATGCAGTGCTTGGTCTCGACGTCCAGGATCAGACGGTCGAAGTCGGTGCGCTGCTCGACACGGGTCGCCTCGACCTTGTAGGTGACCTTGAGGACCGGGCTGTAGATGGAGTCGATCGGGATGCGACCGATCTCCTGGCCCGGCTGCTTGTTCTGGGTGGCGGAGACGTAGCCGCGACCGCGCTCGACGGTCAGCTCCATCTCCAGCTTCGCCTTGCTGTTCAGCGTGGCGATCTTGAGGTCGGGGTTGTGCACCTCGACGCCCGCCGGCGGGGCGATGTCCGCGGCGGTCACGTCGCCGGGGCCCTGCTTGCGCAGGTACATGACGACGGGCTCGTCGTGCTCCGAGGAGACCACGAGCTGCTTGAGGTTGAGGATGATGTCGGTCAGGTCCTCCTTGACCCCCGGCACGGTGGAGAACTCGTGCAGGACGCCCTCGACCCGGATGCTGGTGACAGCGGCGCCGGGGATGGAGGACAGAAGGGTGCGGCGGAGGGAGTTGCCGATGGTGTAGCCGAAGCCCGGCTCCAGCGGCTCGATGACGAACCGGCTGCGGTACTCGTCCACCTGCTCTTCGGCGAGGGACGGACGCTGTGCGATCAGCATGCGTTGTTCTCTTCTCTGTCAGGGTCGCCCGCTATTTGACGACTCCCATAAACCGGGGTACCCCCCGAAGCCATATTCCTATGCCTTCGGGGGGCAGCGAGCTCTTTCCGCGAAGCCCGTAATGGACTACTTGGAGTAAAGCTCGACGATCAGCTGCTCCTGCACCTGGGTGTCGATCTGCTGGCGAACCGGCAGGGAGTGCACCAGGATGCGCATCTGGTCCGGGACGACCTCGAGCCAGCCCGGGACGGTGCGCTGGCCGGCCTCGGCCTTGGCGACCGCGAACGGGGTCATCTCGAGGGACTTCTTACGGACCTCGATGATGTCCTTCTCGGACACGAGGGCCGAGGGGATGTCCACCTTGTGGCCGTTCACGGTGATGTGGCCGTGGCGGATCGCCTGGCGGGCGGCGTCGCGGGACTTCGCGAAACCGGCCCGGAAGACGACGTTGTCGAGGCGGCGCTCGAGCAGCGTGAGCAGGTTCTCACCCGTCTTGCCGCTCTTGCGGTTGGCGACCTCGTAGTAGTTGCGGAACTGCTTCTCGAGGATCCCGTAGATGCGACGGGTCTTCTGCTTCTCACGAAGCTGCAGCTGGTACTCGGACTCCTTCGGCCGACCACGGCCGTGCTCACCCGGCGGGTAAGGACGGATCTCGATCGGGCACTTCGGGCCCTCGCACTTGCTGCCCTTGAGGAACAGCTTGGTCTTCTCGCGACGGCAGAGCTTGCAGTCTGCGCCTGTGTAACGAGCCATGTCTCTCTATCTCCTACTCAGACCCGGCGGCGCTTCGGCGGACGGCAGCCGTTGTGCGGGACGGGGGTGACGTCCTGGATCGAACCCACCTCGAGGCCGGTGGCCTGGAGGGAGCGGATCGCGGTCTCGCGGCCGGAGCCGGGACCCTTGACGAAGACGTCGACCTTGCGCATGCCGTGCTCCATGGCGCGGCGAGCGGCGTTCTCAGCGGCCTGCTGAGCGGCGAACGGGGTGGACTTGCGAGAGCCCTTGAAACCCACGTGGCCGGACGAGGCCCAGGAGATCACGTTCCCGTTGGGGTCCGTGATGGAGACGATGGTGTTGTTGAACGTGCTCTTGATGTGGGCGTGCCCGTGAGCGACGTTCTTCTTTTCCTTGCGGCGCAGCTTCTTCGCGCCCTGGCGGCTCTTAGGAGGCATTGCTTTCGTTTTCTCCAGAGGTCATCACTTGCGAGGGAAATGCGTTCTGAATGTCCCTCACACACCGAACGGGTTCCTGAGAGGAAGGAATCCGCTGGTCCCGTAGAAGGACCGCTCCCCTCTACGGGGTTACTTCTTGCCGGCCTTCTTCTTGCCGGCCACGGTCTTCTTCTTGCCCTTGCGGGTGCGTGCGTTGGTCTGCGTGCGCTGACCGTGCACGGGGAGCCCGCGGCGGTGACGGATGCCCTGGTAGCACCCGATCTCGATCTTGCGACGAATGTCGGCCTGAACCTCGCGGCGCAGGTCACCTTCGATCTTGAAGTTGGCGTCGATGTACTCGCGCAGCGGGACCAGCTCTTCATCGGTGAGCTGGTGCACCCGCAGGTCACCGGAGACTCCGGTGGCGGCGAGGGTCTCGAGCGCACGGGTGCGTCCGATGCCGAAAATGTAGGTCAGCGCAACCTCGAGCCGCTTTTCGCGGGGGAGGTCGACACCGGCGATACGTGCCATATCGGGCAGTGTCCCTTCTTACTTGGCGGAGGTCCTACCGACCACGTTCCCGTCCCTGCCCAGGGCGGGCCCGAGCCTCCGACTCGGGGTCATCCGTCCGTATCCCCTGCGGGACGCGACGAACTGCGGCCTGTTGTTGAGTTGTCGTCTTCAGACGCATCGGGCCCGGAGGCCCGGGGCGGCTAGCCCTGACGCTGCTTGTGGCGCGGGTCCTGGCAGATCACCATGACGCGGCCGTGCCGGCGGATGACGCGGCACTTCGAGCAGATCTTCTTGACGCTCGGCTTGACCTTCATGTGGGTCTCCTGATCAGTTGCTCAGGGTCATCCCGCGTCCCAGCCTGCTGGACAGGCACCGGACGGGGAAGGCAACCCCAATCGGTTTACTTGTAGCGGTAGACGATGCGCCCGCGAGTGAGGTCGTACGGAGACAGCTCCACAACGACACGGTCGTCGGGAAGGATCCGGATGTAGTGCATCCGCATCTTCCCGCTGATGTGCGCGAGGACCTTGTGCCCGTTGTCCAGTTCCACCCGGAACATCGCGTTCGGGAGGGACTCGACGACAACGCCCTCGATCTCGATGGCGCCTTCTTTTTTGGCCATGGCCTCCGCGCTTCACTGCTCGGTTACGTCTGTCCACCCGGGCGGGCACAAGCGTCCGCCCTCGGAAGAGAGAAGCGGATTTCCTGAAATCCCACTCGGGACGCCCAGTTGCACCTGGTGAGGTGCCGTGAGACCCTGCCACCAAAGTTCGAAACATCGTTCGAACACTCTGGGCATGCCAGGCCTGACACTGGACCGAATGGTGAGTCTACGCGACGCACCGGCGAAAGCGAAATCAAACGCGATCGCCGCACCCCGGGTGGGAAATTCCAGATCTTGGCCTTCGCACTGACACGCCACGCCCGGATCGTCACCATGAGTGTATGAGCACCCAAAGGTCCCCCGGTGACAGAACCCACCGCCTGGGCTCCCACCTCCGCGACATCCGCGACGGCCTGGGCCTCACCCTCACCACGGCCGCGGCCCGCCTCCACATGTCCCGCGCCGCCCTCTCCCGTCTGGAGACAGGCAGTTCAACCGCCAAGCCCAAAGACGTCGCCTACCTGTTGCTCCAGTACGGCGTCACCGACGAGGTCCTCCGCAAGAAGCTGATGAACCTGGCCGAGGCCCCCAGGCGCCAAGCCGACCTCATACGACGCTTCCCCGCGCTCCAAGGAGTCGGCGGCAACATCGGCATGGAGCTCGACGCCGCTTACAGCCACTGGTTTCACCTTCAGTTCGTCCCGCGCCACCTCCAGACGCTGGACTATGCGCGCGCGATCTTCGCGAGCAGCACGCTCGGCCACCAGGAGATTCAGAAGCGCATCGAGCAGCGGATGGCACACCAAGCGGCGTTCTTCGGGCTAGACGACCGCCTGCGCCATCACGCGATCATTCCCGAGTGGGTTCTTCACCAGAACCTCGGCGGCCCGGTGGTCATGGCGGGGCAGCTCCGCGCGCTGATCCACGCCGTCGCCAACGGCAAAACCCACCTTCAGGTTCTCGCCTTGAGCCAGACCCACCCGCCGGAAATCGGATCCTCATTCGTGGTGTTCGACTTCGCCCCCGGTGACTTCAGCCTGGTCATGGCCGATTCCCTGCTCGGTGCGAGACGGATCGAGGACGACTCTGAAATAGGTGTGTACAAGCAGGCTTGGCTCGACCTCAAAGACGCCTCCCTGCCCCAGGACTCCAGCGTGGACAAGATCGAGCAGATTCTTCAGCAATGCGAGTGCAGAATGACTGCATGACCAACTGGCGCAAGAGCAGCTACAGCGGTACCAGCGATGACGGCGTCACCTGCGTCGAGGTGGCAGAGCTCTCGCAGGGTGTAGGAGTGCGGGACTCGAAGAACCCGGAGCTGGGGCATCTTGATCTTTCGCTGCGGGTGTGGCGGGGGTTGACGGAGGGGCTGAGGTAGGGCATTACAGCTTTCCTGGTGCCGTTCGGCGTTGTACGTTTCCAACATGGCGGCTTATGAGTTCGAACTGGTCTTGAGCAGACCAGTCTTCGAGCATGAGCTCGACCAATTGTTCGAAAGAACCCAGGGATATGTCACGGTCGCGTGCGTTCGCGGGCCTTCGGAAGTGACCGGGCCGGGCCACGCGCGCTGCTCGTGGGAGGCGAAGTCCCTGGCCAAGGCCATGATCGAGGTCATCCTCATCACCGAGGCGACCGCTCCGGGGCTGGCCGTCCGGCGGGCCGAGGCCGATCCGCTGCTCGCGATGCGCGAGATCGCCGACCGGGTCGGGCGCACCGTGGAGTCCGTCAGGCTGGCCATCACCGGCCAGCGCGGGCCCGGCGGGTTCCCGCCGCCCGAAACCCACCGGCTGTGGCGCTGGTCTCATGTCGCCGCCTGGTACGGCATCGAGGACCCCGCCTTCAACGAGGCCGGCCCCACCGCCCTCGCCATCAACGGCTGGCTCGCGCTGCGCGAGGTCGTCCCCGAGGTCGCCCCCGACCCCCGCGTCCTCCTCGCCGCCCTCACCAACGCGGCCCGCGCCACCGCCTGACCGGCGTTCCCCCAGGCCACCGGCCGTCCATCGCCCCCTTGTCCCCCCTTGTCACCTCTCTGTCGCCCCTCTGTCGCCCTTTCGGCGCCCCCTCGCTTGACACCGGCCCTCGCCCGGCCTACGTTTAACACATCGGTTAATTAACAGGAGCGTTAAATACACATGGCCACGGACCGGCTCAGCGTCATCTTCGCCGCGTTGGCGGATCCGACCAGGCGGGCGATCCTCGCCCGGCTGGCGGACGGCGACGCGACGGTCTCCGAGCTGGCCGAGCCGTTCGAGATCAGCCTTCCGGCGATCTCCCGGCACCTGAAGGTGCTGGAGCAGGCCGGTCTGATCACGCGCAGCAGGTCGGCGCAGTGGCGCAGCAGCAGCCTCAATCCCGAGCCGCTCCGCGAGATCGAGGGCTGGATGGAGCGCTACCGCCGCTTCTGGGACGTCAACCTCGACCGGCTCGACGCCCACCTGAAACGCATCCAGCAGAACCAGCAAGAGAACGAGTGAAGGGAACCACCATGAACCTCGAGATGACCCGCGTCTTCAACGCCCCGCGTGAGCTCGTCTACCGCGCCTTCGTCGACCCCGACCAGCTCGCCCAGTGGTTCGGTCCGGTCGGCTTCAGCGTCCCGCGCGAGTCCGTCGACATCGAGGCGAAGGTCGGCGGCCACCAGCGCTTCACGATGGTCGACGACTCCGACCCCTCGATCGCCAACCCGATCGAGGCGACCTTCTCCGACGTCGTCGAGAACGAGCTCCTCGTCGGCTACCAGGACGTCCAGTTCCCCGGGGAGCCCCCCGTCCGCTTCGAGCTCCGCCTGGAGTTCGCCGACACCGACGGCGGCACCCTCCTCACCATCCACCAGGGCCCCTACTCCCCCGAAATGGAATCCGGCGCCCGCCAGGGCTGGGAGAGCTCCTTCACCAAGCTCGACACCCTCCTCGCCGCCTGACCCCGTCACCCTGTGACACACGTCTCTCACGGCGCCGGTCACGCCCGTTCCCCGCGCCGGGTCAACGAGGTGACCGGCAACGTGAGAGACAGGGGACGGACATGGAAGCGCGCATCGACTACTACGGCGACCCCGGCGCCGCGAAGTTCCTGAAGTCCATCAACGCGGCGGGCAGGGCGATCTCGGAATCGACCCTCCCCCCGGCGGGCGGCTACGTCCCGGGCCAGTGGTCCTGACCTGTCCCGCTTTTCGGGTGATAGGGGAATGTGTCGTTTGGGCTTCGCTGGTCGGGAACGGAAGAGGGACGAGCCGAGACGAGCGCGAGGAGAGCGACGATGAGCAACGACCACGGTCCCAGCGGGCGGCCCCCCGGCGCGGGGACGACGCCGACGGGTACGACCACGGACTGGCGTCCGGGGCCCTCGCCCGCCGTCGACGAGCCGGTCGCCTCGGGTGATCCCAGCGACGCCAAGGAGGCCAGGGACTTCGCCGACGAGCATCTCGGCACCGCCAAGGACAAGGCCGCCGAGGCCAAGGCCAAGGCGGTAGAGGCGAAGGACAAGGCCGTCGAGGTGGCCCGGAAGCCCGGCAACGGGGCGAAGATCGGCGGAGCGGCCGCGGCGGGCCTCGCGGTGCTGCTGTGGATGCGGCGCAGGCGCCGGAACCGGCGGCCGTCCACCCGCTGGGAGAAGACGAAGTCGGTGTCGGCGCAGACGGCCTCGATCGTCCGCGACCAGACCGCCGCGCTGCTGGCCAGCGACGCCGCCGCCCGCGCGAAGGACGGCGCCCGCAACGTCGCCGCCAACCCCGACTCCAGGCCGCGCGCCCAGGGCATGGCCGCGACGATCGGCACCATGGTCGTCATGCAGATCCTGCGCAGGGCCGCCCGGCGGACGCCCAAGTAGGGAGCCGACCGGCGTAGGGAGCCGATCAGCCGAGCGCGTCGCGCTTGAGCCCGGGGCATCCGCCCTTGGCGTACCGCGCGGCGTACTCGAAGTGCCACCACTCGTTGGCGTAGATCCGGCAGAGCCCGAACCGGGCTCCCTCGGTCTCCAGCCAGCGGGCGGTGGCCTCCGGCCTGATGTCGAGAGCGGTCCCCTTCACATGGGCGGACCGCTCCGGCGGCAGCACGTAGTGCCGGGCCGCCTCGGGCGAGCCGTACTTGCGGATCCCGTCGAGGAACTCCGCGCGCTGCTCCTCCGGCGTCCGGTAGCCGGAGGTGAGCTCCAGCGGCCGCCCCTGCGCCGCCGCGGCCGCCCGCGCCGCCGCGAACGCCCTGGCCGTGCCGGGCGTGAGCCCGGCCTTCCTGACCGCCGCCGCCCCTCCCACCGCGACCGGCCCCTCCTCCAGGACGGTCCGCGCCCGATCCGGGTCATGGTCGAGACCGGACGACACCGCCGCGAACAGGCCGACACCGGCGAGTGCGACGGGAACACAGAACAGGGCGATGCGGGTGCTGAGGCTCATGACACCAACCTCGGCAACGGGTTTCCCGATCCCGTACGCCCTTTGTCATGGTTTCGCCACAGAACGAGCCCGCCGCGCGGTCACGGCCGTGAGCTGCGGATAATCGGTTCATGGCCCATGTGCTCCTGATCGAGGACGACCCTTCGCTGCGCGGCGGCCTCGGCATGGGCCTGCGCCGCCAGGGCCACCGTCTGGACGAGGCCGCGACGGGCGAGGAGGGCCTGCGGATGCTCCGTGCCTCCCCGCCCGACCTCGTGGTCCTCGACCTGATGCTGCCGGGCATCGACGGATTCGAGGTCTGCCGCCGGGTCCGGGCCCTCGGCACCATCCCGATCGTCATGCTGACCGCCCGCGACGACGACCTCGACGTGGTGTCCGGTCTCGAGGCCGGCGCCGACGACTACGTGGTCAAGCCGATCGCCCCGCGCGTCCTGGACGCCCGGATCCGGGCCATCCTGCGCCGCGGCGAGCACACCCAGACCGGCCCCGAGGTCCACGGCTCCCTGACGATCGACCGCGACGCCCTGACCGTCTCCCGGGACGGCGTGCGGATCCCGCTGACCCCCACCGAGCTGCGGATGCTCCTGGAACTCTCCGCCTCCCCCGGCCAGGTCCTGTCGCGCCAGCAGCTGCTGGAGTCGGTGTGGGAGCACGACTACCTCGGCGACTCCCGGATCGTCGACGCCTGCGTGCAGCGGCTCCGGGCCAAGATCGAGCCCAGCCCGTCGCGGCCGGTGTACGTGCAGACCGTCCGGAGCTTCGGCTACCGGTTCGGGCCGCTGTGACGGGCGGGCTGCGGTTCCGGCTGCTGGCGGCGTTCGGCGCGCTGGCCCTGTTCACGACGGTCGCGACGGCCGGGATCGGCTACCTCCAGGCGCGGCGGATCATGCTGACCCGGGTGCAGAACTCGACGGCCGTCCAGGTGCGCGCGAGCCTCGACCGGATGGCCCCGCAGATCCCCTACCCGCCCGACCAGGCCGCGCTGACGGCCATCACCCGGGCGCTGGACGACCGGGACACCCAGGTCGCCGCCGTCTTCCGGGACCTGCGGGCGGAGACCGCGCCGGGCGTCCTGGAACGGGTCCCGGTGGAGATGCGCGAGCGGGCGACCTGGCGCGGGCTGGCCTTCCAGCGGTTCGAGCTGGCCGGGACGCCCCATCTCGCGGTGGGGGTGTCGGTCGACGCGTGGATGTCGGGCGAGATCGGCTACCGGCCGTCCGGCCTCCAGGTCTTCGTGATCAAGGGGCTGCTCGCCGAGGAGACCGACATCGAGAACATGGCGGACTCGGCCCTGCGGATCGTGCTCGTCGCGCTGGCGCTGGCCGTCGTCCTGGCCCTGGTCGCGGCCCGTCAGGTGCTGAGGCCCGTCCGGGAGCTGGACCGCACGGCCCGCCGGATGGCCGGAGGCGACCTGCGGGCCAGGCTGGACGTGCGGGGCTCCGACGAGCTCGCCCGGCTGGCCGGGACCTTCAACGAGACCGCCGCCGCGCTGGAGGAGACCGTCACCCGGCTCAGCGACCGGGAGGCCGCCGCCCGCCGGTTCGCCGCCGACGTCTCCCACGAGCTCCGCACCCCGGTCGCCGCGATGACGGCCGTCACCGAGGTCCTGGAGGAGGAGGCGCAGAACGCCTCGGCCGACCTCGCGCACGCCGCCAGGACCGTCGGCGAGGAGACCAGGAACCTGGCCAGGCTCGTCGACGACCTGATCGAGATCTCCCGGTTCGACGCGGGCGTCGCGGCCCTGACCCCCGACAGCGTGGACGTGGCGGAGGCCGTCGCGGGGTGCCTGCGCGCCCGGGGCTGGACCGGACGGGTGGAGACCGATCTCCCCGCCGGGATCCGGGCCCGGCTCGA
This sequence comes from Actinocorallia longicatena, assembly GCF_039534125.1. Lineage (NCBI taxonomy): Bacteria > Bacillati > Actinomycetota > Actinomycetes > Streptosporangiales > Thermomonosporaceae > Actinocorallia > Actinocorallia longicatena. The sequence goes on from NZ_BAAAUV010000003.1 coordinate 509,949, forward strand.
CCCGCGCAGATTCGACGTGATCATCGCCAATCTCGTCGGCAACGCGGCGAAGCACGGGGCTCCGCCCGTCGAGGTGCGGGCCTCGGTGTCCGGCGGAGAGATCGTCGTCGAGGTCCGCGACCACGGTCCCGGGCTGCCGCCGGGCCTGGACGAGGAGGTCTTCGGCCGGTTCGTCAAGGCCGACGCCGCCCGCACCCGCTCGGAGGGCAGCGGGCTCGGCCTGGCGATCGCCCTGGAGAACGCACGGCTGCACGGGGGCACGATCACGGCGTCCGGGGCGGAGGGCGGCGGTGCCCTGTTCACCGTCCGGCTCCCGGTGGGTGAGGTCACGTGAGGCGGCTCGCCGCGCTCGGGCTGCTGGTGGCGCTGGCCGGCTGCGGGATCAGGCCGACCGGCGTCGTGGACGCGGGCGGCCCCGCCGCGGGCATCGCGCGCGGCCCCCGGCTGTTCTTCTTCCAGGACGGGCGGCTGGTCTCCCAGGTCCGGCCGACCGGGCGGCTCGGCGAGCTGTCCGACAGCGTCATCGAGCTGCTGAAGGGCCCGCCCGCAGGGATGACGACCGAGCTGCCCGGCCGGCTGCGGTTCGTGTCGGCCGACGACGGCGACGGCGCGGGCGTCGTGGTGCGGTTCACCGGGGTGTCCCGGCTGCCCGAGGGGGCACTGCGGCAGATCGCCTGCACGGTGTCCGACCGCTTCGCGGCCACCAACTCCGGCAACGTGCCCTACGGCGTGATCGTCGTCCTCGGCGCGCGGCGGCTGCCGTCGCTGTCCTGCCGCTCCTGAGCTCTCAGCCGGTGAGGGCGGCGCGGAACGCGGTGAGGCCCTGTTCGTCGGGGTGGCCGCTGGCCAGGACCGACGCGACGACGTGCTGCCGGGAGTCGTCCGGGAGCTGGGCCAGCCGGGCGGTCAGGGCAGCCGGGCCGCGGCGCTCCAGCAGGGTGAGGAAGTTCTCCGCCAGGACCAGGCCGCCCTCGGCCTCGGTGAGGTCGTCCAGGCCGACCGTGCCCAGGTCGGTGAGCCGGGTCAGGGCCAGCGGGGCCAGGACGGGATCGGTGCGCAGGGACTCCAGCAGCGCCGGGCCCGTCTCCAGATCCGAGGTGAGCGCCCACAGCAGGGCGGCGGCCCTGCCGTGGAACGGGCAGTCGCGGATCGCCTCCAGCAGCGGCGCCGGGTCGTCGCCGTGCGCGGCCAGCCACAGCGCCAGCTCCTCGCGGGCGGCGTCCGGCGGATAGTGGTCGACCAGGACGCCCAGCAGCCCGGCGGGCGGGGCCCCGGTCAGCTCGCCGATGCGGCCCGCCTCCCTGCCCTCGGCCAGGTACTCGCCCCGGAGGATCGCCGTGGCCAGCGGGGTCAGCGCGACGAACGGAAGTCCTTCGGGATCCTCCACGGTGATCGCGCCCAGCAGCTCCAGGCCGTCCAGGACGTCGCCGACCCCGCCGAGCAGGTCGGCGTGCGACAGCTCGCGTTCGGCGGCCGTCGTCGGCAGGAACGGGTGCTCGGTGCGCAGGCAGTTCAGCCAGGTCGCCTCGGCCAGGCTGAACGCCGAAACCGGCGCCGCCATCCCGTACAGGGTGTGCAGCAGGTCGGGAACGGCGTCCCGGTAGATCACCCGGAACAGGCTGCCCTCGGTGGCCGCCGCCTCCAGCTCCAGCAGCGCGAGCAGGGCCCGCCGCCACACCTCGACCACGTCGCCCTCGGCGGGCCCGGTGGCCTCGGCCCAGGCCTCCAGGTAGGTCAGCTCGTGCGGCGGGATCCCCTCGCGCATCATCGCCAGGAACCCGCAGGACTCCGCCGCGGCCCGCAGCTCCGCCTCGTCCGGGACGTGCACCGGGAGCACGGGGGCCTTGCGCGCCGGCGGCTCGTCGCGAGGGCCGTCCAGGACCTGGGCGATGAGGCCGGCGTCGAGTTCGGTCCTGCCCGCCTTGACGTCCTGGAGGAAGGTCCTGACGGCCTCGGAGTCGGCCAGGTCGAGGCCGCGTTCGAACGCCGCCCGCATGACGATCGTCGCGGCCCCCGGCGTCTTCGGCTCCCTGACCAGCTCCAGGTAGCGGGGGCCGACGGCGTCGACCTCGGCGAGGCAGTCGGCGGCGGTGCCGCCGCGCGGGTCGAGCAGCCCGCTCGCGTCGAGGTAGCCGAGGAGCGCCCGGACCGAGCCGAGCGCCAGCGGGTAGGTCTCCGGCCCGGACGCCACCGAGTCGGGGATCCACTCCAGCAGCAGCCGCCGCACCTCGCCCGGGGTCCACCAGCCGAGGCGGCCGTCCGTGCTCTGGTGCCGGAACTCCAGCGCCAGCCGCACGAACACGCCGTCGACCTCGTCCCCGCGCTGCGCCGCCCAGGCCAGGCAGCCCCATTCCACGAGCCCGGCGACCTCGGCGAACTCGTCCTTCTCCGCCACCTCGAGCCACATGCGCATGTACTCAAAGTACTGACGCCCGAAGGTCCGGGAGACGGGGTTACCGAACACTCCCCTCTCAGCTCGCGGCCAGTGCTTCGGTCGGGGCCAGACGGGCCGCCCGGAGCGCGGGGTACAGGCCCGCGACGCCCCCGATGACCAGCGTCGAGCCGAGCCCGCCGGCCATCGCCCAGGCCGGGACGAGCGCGGGCCAGCCCTGCGCCGAGGCGTAGCCGGCCGTCACCCCGATCCCGATCAGCAGCCCGAACAGCCCGCCGAGCAGCGACAGGAGCTGCGACTCGACCAGGAACTGGAGCCTGATCTGGCCGCGGGTGGCGCCGAGCGAGCGTCTCAGCCCGATCTCGGCGCGCCGCTCCAGCACCGAGATCACCATCGTGTTCGCGACCCCGACCCCGCCGACCAGCAGCGACACCGCGCCGAGGCCGAGCAGCAGCGAGCCGAGCGTGTCGTCGGCGGCCTGCTTGGCGGCCAGCGCGTCGGACGGCCGCGACACGTTCACCTCGGACGGGTTCTCGGGGTTGGCCGTGGGCCCGAGCACGGCCTGGACGTCCTCGACCGAGTCCTCGGCCGCCCGCGTGTAGATCGTGGTCGGATATCCCTCGAATCCCAGCTCCCGCTCCGCGACCGGCCAGCCGACGAGCGCGGCGGTGTCCAGCTCGGGGGCGAGGGCGTTGGCGCCGAGCAGCCCGGTCACGGTGAACCAGCGGCCGCCCAGCCAGATCTGGGTGTCGACCCCCGTGGTGTGCACGCCGAGCAGCCGGGCGGCGACCGGCCCGAGCACGACGGCCGGGAGCCGCTCGGTGGCGGCGTTCAGCCACCGGCCGGAGACGATCTCGGCGCCGACCGTCGCGGGCAGGTCGGTGCGGGCGGCGTAGACGCCGATGCCGCCGGTCCTCTCGGCCGGGACCCGGTCGTTGCGGTAGACCTTCGCGTCCGTCCGGCCGATCGCCGAGACGGACTCGACCGGCCCGATGTTCCCGATCATCGCGACGGCCTCGCGGGGCAGATGGGCGTCGCCGCCGCCGAAGGACTGCCCGGTCTTGGTGGTCAGCAGGTTGGTGCCGAGCGCGGACAGCCGCCGGTTCAGGTCCTCCTTGCTGGAGGTCGAGATCCCGACCACGCAGATCATCGCGGCGATGCCGATGGCGATGCCCAGCGCGGAGAGGACCACTCTGGCCGGGCGCGACCGCAGGCCGGAGACGCCCACCCGGAGCACGTCGGCGGGGTGCAGCCGGGGCGGTTTCGGCTTCATGTTCGGCTTCATGAGGCCACCAGGGTGTCGTGGGCGATGCGGCCGTCCCTGATCCGGACGGACCGGGGCAGCGAGCCCGCGATCTCGTGGTCGTGCGTGATGATCACGACGGTGGTCCCGGCGGCGTTGAGGTCGCGGAGCACGTCCATGACGACCGCTCCGGACGCGGAGTCGAGCGCCCCGGTCGGCTCGTCGGCCAGCAGCAGCGGCGGGTCGCCGACCACCGCCCGGGCGATCGCGACCCGCTGCTTCTCCCCGCCCGACAGCTCGTGCGGCCGGTGACCGAGGCGGTGGCCGAGGCCGACCGAGCGCAGCGCCTCGGTGGCCAGCCTGATCCGCTCCGGGCGGCGCCTGCCGCTGTAGAGCAGCCCGTCGGCGACGTTGTCGACGGCCGGGACCCCCGCCGCGAGATGGAACTGCTGGAACACGAAGCCGATCGTGCCGCCGCGCAGGGCCGACAGCTCCCCGTCGCTCAGCTCGGAGACATCGTGGCCGCCGACCCGGACGGTCCCCGAGCCGGCCCGGCTGAGCGTCCCGACGATGTTGAGCAGGGTCGACTTGCCCGACCCCGAAGGCCCGACGACCCCGACCAGCTCTCCCCGGCCGATCACCAGATCGACGTCCCGCAGCGCCACGACGTCTCCGTACAGCTTGCTCACCCCGGCGAGCTCCACGACCGGGCTCACTGCGGCACCCCCACGACCAGGCCCTCGCCGAGCCCCGCGCCCGTGACCTCGACCAGGCCCCCGGCGAAGACGCCCGTCTCGACCCGGACGTAGGAGGAGACCCCGCCGGTGACGATCTCGACGGCGTAGCCGCCCTCCCGCAGCGCCACCAGCGCCGTGACGGGCACCGCGAGCACGTCCTTGCGGCTCTCGGCCTCCAGGGTCACGTCGACCGGCGCCGACTGGTAGCGGCCGAGGCCCTTCTGGTCCCTGACGGCCAGCTCGACGGGCAGGGTGGCGTCCGCGGCCTTCGTCGTGCCGCCCTGCTGCGCCTCGGCGGTCGCGGCCGAGCCGACCCGGGTGACCACGGCCTTCACCGTGGCGCCGTCGGGCAGCTCCACCGTGGCCCGGGTCCCCTCGGCGACCAGGTCCTCGTGCTCGGCCTTCAGCTCGACCGTCACCTTCCTGGTGGTCCCGGTCCAGGTCAGGACGGTGCCGCCGCCGGGGTCTCCGACGCCGAGCTTCACCTCACCGACCCTGATCGCGCCGGGAGCGACGATCACCGAGCCCTGGGTGATCGTGCCGGTCGTGTCCAGGCCCAGGTCGTCCTGCCAGCGCTCGACCGCGTCGGCGGTGCCGGAGGTGTAGGTGCCGTCCACGGTGAAGCCGTCGTAGCCGAGGGCCGCGAGGTTCTTCTCCACCACCCGGACGTCCTTGCCCTCCGTGCCGGAGGACAGGGTCCGGTAGACCGGGGTCGCGCCGTAGAACAGCGGGATCCGGTGGCCGTCGAGGGAGTAGACGGTCTCTCCGCGTTCGACGGTCTCCCCGTCCGACGGCACCCAGGTGATCGTCCCGGGCCGGGCGGCCACCGAGCGGACATCGCCGAAGCCGAGGTTTCCGGCGACCGTCTCGGTCCTGGTCAGCGTCCGCTTCTCGATCTTCGCGGTGGCCGGCGGGCCGGTCGGGGCCGTCGAGGCGTCGCCGTCCGATCCGCCGAACCCGGCCGCGGCCCAGACGGCGGCCACGCCGATCACCCCGGCGCCGCCGACGGCGAGCACGGCCCGCCACGGGCGGCGGCGGCGCGGGGCCGGGGCCTCCAGGCCGGCCGGGTGCTTCACCACCATCACGAGCCGCCTCCGGGAGTGAAGAAGGGGAACTTCTTCTGGCAGGCCCGGGCCGCGTCCATGAATCCGGGCTTGTCGCGGTCGAAGTTCGCGAAGTCGAACCCGTCCGGGCCGGGGTCGGCGAAGTCCTGGCCCTCGTCGCGCATGCACTGGGCGAACTTCCGCATCTTCTCCAGGGTCGCGGCGTCGGGGTTCGTGAGCTGCTGGGCGGCCTGCGGCATCGCGTCGCGGCAGGCCTCGAGCGCCTTGCGGGTGGCCGCCTCGTCGCCGCTCGCCAGGGACTCGCGATCGAGCTGCCCCGTCGTGGGATCGGGGTCGTCGACCTTGAGGCCGTTGTCGCGCAGGCACTGCGCGAACTCCTTGTTCTTCTCGACCGTGCTCCGTGAGGCCGTCGCGCTGGGCGCGGGCCCGCCGGTGGCCAGGGAGACGACTCCCGGCTCGTCACCGTCGCCGCCTCCGCAGCCCGTGAGCAGGACGAGGGCCAGGAAGCCCGCCGTGATCGCTGTCGGTTTCATGGCGCCGAGCCTGGCGAACCGGGCTCGGGCCCACCTCAGGCGAAGCTCAGAGGGAGCTGGGAACCGGCAGGAACACCCGGAAGGTCGCGCCGCCGCCGGGCGTCCCGGCCAGTTCGACGCGGCCGCCGTGCGCCTCGGTGATGGCCGCGGCGATGGACAGGCCGAGGCCGGAGCCCTCGGCCGAGCGCGACCGGTCGGCCCGGTAGAGCCGCTCGAACACGTGGGGCGCGTCCTCGGGCGCGATGCCGGGGCCGGTGTCGGCGACCTCGATGAGCGCCTCGCGGACCGTGGAGCCGATCCGCAGCGCGATGGACGCTTCCGCCGGGGTGTGCCGGACGGCGTTGTCGAGCAGGTTCGCGACGACCTGCCGCAGCCGCGGCCCGTCCCCCGGGACGATCACCGGCTCGAACAGCTCGCTGTCGGGATCGAGCCCCGACAGCGTCACCAGACGGCCCTGGGCATGAACGTCCCTGACCAGGTCGGCGGCCAGTTCCAGCAGATCGACGGGGGCCGACTCCAGCGGACGCTGCTCGTCGAGGCGGGCCAGCAGCAGCAGATCGTCCACCAGCAGGCCCATCCGCTCCGCCTCGGCCTCGATCCGCGCCAGCGACTCCGCGGCCGGGCCGCCGCGCTGGGCCAGCTCGGCGAAGCCGCGCACGGACGTCAGCGGGGTGCGCAGCTCGTGCGAGGCGTCGGCGAGGAACCGGCGCATCCGCTCCTCCGACGCCTTCCGCGCGTTGATCTCGCTCTCCACCCGGCCCAGCATCACGTTCACGGCCCGGCCGAGCCGTCCCGGCTCGGTGTGCGGATCGACGTCGGCGACCCGCCGCGAGTAGTCGCCCGCCGCGATCTGTCCGGCCGTCTCCTCCATCCGCGACAGCGGCCGCAGCCCGATCCCGACCAGCATCCGCGCGAGCAGGCTCAGCGCGGCGAGCGCCACGAGCAGCACCGCGACGTCGATCGCCACCAGCCGCTGGAAGATGCTCTCCACCTGGCGCAGCGACGAGGCCCCCACCAGCAGGACGTCCCCCGTCCCGCCGCGCCCGACCTGCACCCGCCAGTCCGCGCCGCCGTCGACGCCCGGCACGGTGAACGGGCCCTTCCCCGCGTGCCCGGCCAGCCTCTCCCGGCTCGGCAGGTCCGGGCCGGGACGCCCCGAGGCCAGCAGCCCGTGGGCGCCCTCCGGGGTCACGGCGTACAGCCGGAACTCGTCGGTGTCGATGCCCGGCACCCGTGCCGGGCCTATCTGGTCGACGATCCCGCGCAGCCGCGCGAGCACCTCGGGCGAGACGTCGCTCATGCCGCTGCCGATCCGCGAGACCCGCTCGTCCACCTGGCCGACGAGGTAGGCGCGGTACAGCGCCAGCCCCACGCCGTCGGCGACGACCAGCCCGAGCGCCGCCAGCACCGCGGTCACCAGCGCCAGCCGCGACCGCAGCGACCACCGCGACGGCCCCCTCACCGCGACGTCCTGAGGCTGTAGCCGACCCCGCGCAGCGTGTGGATCAGCGGCGGCCCGAGCGAGTCGATCTTCTTGCGCAGGTAGTACACGTAGGTCTCGACGATGCGGCCGTCTCCCGCGAAGTCGTACTGCCACACCCGGTCGAGGATCTGCGCCTTGCTGACCACGCGCCCGGCGTTCTCCATCAGGTAGCGCAGGAGCTTGAACTCCGTCGGCGACAGCTCGACGGCCGTTCCCGCCCGGCGCACCTCGTGGGTGTCCTCGTCGAGTTCGAGGTCGGCGTAGCGCAGGCGGGCGTCCAGCTCGCCGGGGGCGCCGACGCGGCGCAGGACGGCGCGGATCCGCAGGACCAGCTCCTCCAGGCTGAACGGCTTGGTCACGTAGTCGTCGCCGCCGGCGGTCAGGCCCTTGATCCGGTCCTCGACGGCGTCCCTGGCCGTCAGGAACACGATCGGCACGTCCCGGCCGGACGCCCGCAGCCGTCGCGCCACCTCGTACCCGTCGAGGTCGGGCAGCATCACGTCGAGGACCACCAGGGCGGGGCCGACGGCGGCCGCCGTCACCGCTTCGAGCCCCGAGGCCGCCGTGTCGACCTCGAACCCGACCAGCCGCAGCGTCTGCGCCAGCAGATCACGAATGTTCGGCTCGTCGTCGACCACCAGGATCCGCGTCGTCTCACCCACGCCCCATGGATATCCGACGAACCTCGGAGTGAGCTCGGAGACCCGCTACGGCCTCGGCCAGGGTTCGCCGGAGATGCGCTCGATGGAGCCGTTGAAGTGTTCCAGGCAGGAGGCGAAGACGGCGATCTCCTCGCGCGGCCAGCCCTTGAAGATCTCTTCGAGGCGGCCGAGGAGGTACTCGCGGTCGGCGGCCAGGCGCCGGGTGCCCTCGGGGGTGACGCGCAGCCGCCGGGCGATCTCGTCGGGGGCGGCGATCCGCTCGATCAGGCCCTCGCGGAGCATGGCGGCGGTCTGCCGGTTGATCGTGGACTGGTCGAGCCCGAAGGCCCCGCTCAGCTCGCGGATCGTCATCGGACCCTGCATCTCCAGCCGGCTCAGCAGCACGTAGGCGCTGCGTTCGAGCTGGTCGCTCTCCTTGCGGGCACGGGCGACCGAGAGCTGGTAGCGGCCCAGCAGCATCAGCTCGTACTCGACGTCGTGAATCGACTTCTCCACGATGTCATGAATATCACAGGGATATGCAGGCTGCACATGATGTGCATCCTGCATACCATGTGTATTGTTCACATATATCCCCCCGTACCGACCCACAGGAGATCCGCGTGGACCAGCCCGCCCCCACAGGGCGCACCAACCTGATCGTGGCGACGCTGGCCTTCGCCGGCACCGCCGCCGCGCTCATGCAGACGCTCGTCGTGCCCTTCATCGGCGAACTGCCCACCCTGCTGAACACCTCGGCCTCGAACGCCTCCTGGGTGATCACGGTCACCCTGCTCGTCGCGTCCGTCGCCACCCCCGTCTCGGGCCGCCTCGGCGACCTCTACGGCAAGAAGCCCATGCTGCTGGCCAGCACGGTCCCGCTCATCCTCGGCTCGGTCGTGTGCGCCCTGTCCGACACCCTCGTGCCGATGATCGTCGGCCGCGGGCTCCAGGGACTCGGCGTCGGGATCATCCCGCTGGGCGTCAGCGCGCTGCGCGACATCCTGCCGCCCGCCAAGATCGGCTCGGCGATCGCGCTGATCAGCGCCTCGCTCGGCATCGGGGCGGCGCTCGGCCTGCCCATCGCGGCCGCCGTCGGCGAGCACGCGGACTTCCAGGTGCTGTTCTGGGGTTCGGGAGCCCTCATGGCGGTCGTGGCGGTCCTCATCTGGCGGGTCCTGCCCTCGGTCAAGGTCAGGAACGAGGGACGCTTCGACGCCCTCGGCGCGGTCGGTCTCGGCGCCGGTCTCGTCTGCCTCCTGCTGGCCATCTCCAAGGGCGCCGACTGGGGCTGGGGCAGCGCGAGCGTCATCGGGCTGTTCGCCGCCGCGGCCGTCATCCTGCTGGCCTGGGGACGGTTCGAGCTCCGCCACTCCGACCCCCTGGTCGACCTGCGCACCACCGCCCGTCCCCAGGTGCTGCTGACCAACGTCGCCTCGATCGCGGTCGGGTTCGCGATGTACGTCCAGATGCTCGTCACCATGCAGCTCCTCCAGCTTCCCGAGGCGATCGGCTACGGCCTCGGCCAGTCGATGCTCGCCGCGGGCCTGTGGATGGCGCCCAACGGCATCGTCATGATGCTGATCTCGCCGGTCGGCGCGAAGCTGTCGGCCCTGCGCGGCCCCAAGGTCACCCTGATCGTCGGCGCCGTGATCATCGCGGCGGGCTACGGCTCGATGCTGGCCCTCATGGGCTCCGCGCTCGGCCTGATGATCGCGAGCTGTGTCTGCGCCGCCGGCACCGGCTTCGCCTACGGCGCGATGCCCGCCCTCATCATGGGCGGCGTGCCGCTGAGCGAGACCGCCGCCGCCAACAGCTTCAACACCCTGATGCGCTCCATCGGCACCTCGGTCTCCTCGGCCGTCGTCGGCCTGGTCCTCTCCCAGATGACCATCACCGTCGCCGGGCACTCCGTCGCCTCCGAGAACGGCTTCCGCACCGCCATCGGCATCGGCATCGGCGCTGCCCTCCTCGCCGCCGCGATCTCCTTCGCGATCCCGTCCCGCAAGGCCGCCCCCGCCGGGGCCGCCCTCCGCGAACCGGTCGGCACCGCCGCCTGACCCCGAGCCCCTGGTCCCCGGGTCGTCCGCGACCCGGGGCCCGCTGCGCGGAACCCCGTGGAATGATGGGCGCCGTCATGGGGAATCCGCCGCTCCGTCTCGTCCGCGCCTCGGTCTTCGCCGCCGTGTGCGTCTCCCTGACGTCCCTCGGCCACCTGACCGCGGCCCGCGCCCCGATGCCGCTGTGGACCGTCGGCGCCGGATTCCTGGGCGTCCTGGCCTTCGCCTGGCTGCTCGCCGGGCACGAGCGCGGCCTTCCCACGATCTTCGGCGGGCTCGCGGGCGGCCAGTTCACCCTCCACGCGCTGTTCGCCGAGGGCGGCCATCTCCACCACGGCGGCGAGGAGCTCGCCGAGGGCTCCGGCGGCCGTCCGGGCATGACCCTCGCCCACCTCCTGGCCGCCCTCGTCTCGTCCTGGTGGCTGCGCCGCGGCGAGAGCGGGATCTGGCGTCTCGCCCGCCGGCTGCTCCTGCGCCTCGCCCCGCTGCTCCACCCCATCCCGGCCGTCCGGCCACGGCCGCTTCCCGCCGTCCCGGACCGCGTGCGGGTGCTCCGCGCCGCCGTCCTGCGGCACGTCCTGTTCCTGAGGGGTCCCCCGGTGATCCTCCCGGCGCGCTGAGCGCCGCCGAGCCCACCACTTCACCACCTCCTCAGGAAGGTTCTCCTCACCATGCCGCTCCGCCTTTCCCCGGCCGTCCTCGCGCTGGCCCTCACGCTGTCCGCCTGCGGCGGCAGCGACGACCCGGCACCCGTCAAGGCCGCGCCCGCCGCCTCCACGCCCATCGCCTCCACGCCCATCGCCTCCACGCCCATCGCCTCCACGCCCACCCTCGCCGCCCCCTCCCTGACGGTCACCGGCCAGTGGGTGAAGACCGCCGACAAGGGCATGTCCGCCGCGTTCGGCACCCTCGTCAACGACACCGGCGCCGACATCACCGTCGTCGCCGCCACCACCCCCGCCTCACCCATGGTCGAGCTGCACGAGGTCCTCGGCGCGGGCGGCGAGATGAAGATGCAGCCGAGGAAGGGCGGCTTCACCGTCCCCGCGCACGGACGGCTGGAGCTCAAGCCCGGCGGCCTGCACATCATGCTGATGAACGTCACCGAGCCGATCGAGCCGGGCGCGGAGATCGCGTTCACGCTGAAGCTCGAGGACGGCACGACCGTCCCGTTCACCGCGCTGGGCAAGGCCTTCAAGGGCGGCAACGAGAAGTACGCGCCGGGCCACTGATGCCGCACCCGTCCCGGCGGGCCCTGATCGGCGGAGGCGCGGTGGCGGCGGGCGCCGCCACCGCGGCCTACCTCGCCCGTCCCGGCACGCCCTCCACCGCAGAACCCGCCCCCGCCGAGATCCCGGCCGTGGAGCCCTTCCACGGCACCCACCAGGCGGGCATCGCCACCCCTCCGCAGGTCCACGCCGCGTTCCTGGGCTTCGACCTGCGGCCCGGCATCGCCCGCGCCGACCTCGGCAGGCTCATGCGCCTGCTCACCGACGACGCCCGCCGCCTCACCGCGGGCCGCACCGGCCTGGCCGACGCCCAGCCGGAACTCGCCGGCCTCCCGGCCCGGCTGACCGTCACCTTCGGCTTCGGCCCCGGCCTGTTCCGGGCCGCGAAGTTGGAGCACCTTCGCCCGCTGGCCGACCTTCCCGCCTTCCCGGTCGACCGGCTGGAGAAGCGGTGGAGCGGCGGCGATCTGCTCGTCCAGCTCTGCGCCGACGACGGGGTCACCCTCGCCCACGCGCTGCGGCTGATCGTCAAGGACGCCCGGGACTTCGCGACCGTCCGCTGGACCCAGCGCGGCTTCCGCCGCTCGGCCCAGCCGCAGGGACAGACCCAGCGCAACCTCATGGGCCAGCTCGACGGCACCGTCCAGCCCGCCGACCTCGACCGGTCCGTCTGGATCTCCGACGGCCCCGCGTGGCTGCGCGGCGGCACCCTGATGGTCCTGCGCCGCATCCGCATGGACCTGGAGAAGTGGGACGCCGCCGACGAGGGCACCAAGGAGTTCGCCATGGGCCGCAGGCTGTCCACCGGCGCCCCGCTCACCGGCACCCGCGAGCACGACGAGCCCGACCTCACGAAGACCGCCGCGACGGGCTTCACCGTGATCGACGACATCGCCCACATCCGCCTCGCCAAGGCCGCCGACCCGGCCCTGCGCATGCTCAGAAGGGGCTACAACTACGACGAGACCGTCAGCCCGGACGGCGTCACCGACTCCGGCCTGATCTTCGCCTGCTACCAGGCCGACCTGGCCCGCCAGTTCGTCCCGGTCCAACGCCGCCTGGCGGCCTCCGACCTGCTCAACGACTGGACCACCCCGATCGGCTCCGCCGTCTTCGCCCTCCCCCCGGGCTGCGCCGAGGACGGCTGGATCGGAGCCGGACTGCTCGCTTAGTCCTTGTCCGGCCCGAACAGGGTCGCGGCGAGGAGGACGGCGCCCCAGGGGCCCGCCACCCACAGGAACCACGGGTAGGCGGCGTCCCCTGCGGTGCCGATCAGCACGCACAGCCAGACGACGAAGGTGACGATGTTGACCGAGCCCCAGGCGGCCCAGGAGGCGGCCAGGCCGGTCCGGTAGACCTTGACGGCCTTGGAGCCCGTCCGCGGGACCGGCTTGGCGGTCGAGGCGGGGATCGGGAGATCGTGCAGGTCCTGCTCGGGGAGGTCGGAGGTGAGCTGCTGGAGCCCGCCGACGGTCTTGGCCGCGTAGACGGCCTCGAGGCGCTCGTTCAGCTCGTCCTGGGTCAGCCGGCCGACCGCGTAGTTGTCGCGCAGGACCTCGGCGAACCGGTCACGGTCCTTGTCGGACGCTCGCATGTCGGGGTTCTGCGGCATCCGGGACTCTCCTCACGAGAGGTGCTCTGTCGGGACTTCTTACGACGCGTTCAATTTTGCGATGCGCGCGGTGCCGTCTTCAAGTGCGGTGAGCACCTGGGGACCGGATTCGGTGATCGCGACCGTGTGCTCGAAGTGCGCCGAGTACTTCCCGTCCTCGGTGACGACCGTCCAGCCGTCCTCGAGCTCGTCGGTCCCGGGCTTGCCCAGGTTCACCATCGGCTCGATCGCGAAGACCATGCCGGGCCCGACCTTCATCCCGCGGCCGGGCTGCCCGACGTTGGCGATGAACGGGTCCATGTGCATCTCGGTCCCGATGCCGTGGCCCCCGTACCCCTCGACGATGCCGAAACGGCCCTGAGAGCGCACGTACGACTCGATGGCGTGGCCGATGTCCCCGAGAGTGGCCCCCACGAGGCAGGCGGCCATGCCGCGCCACAGGGACTCCTCGGTGACGTCCAGGAGCTTCTGGACGGAGGGGGTGACCTCGCCGACGGGAACGGTGATGGCCGCGTCGCCATGCCACCCGTCGACGATCGCGCCGCAGTCGATGGAGATGATGTCGCCGTCCCTCAGGATCTTGTCGTCCCTGGGGATGCAGTGCACGATCTCCTCGTTCACGGAGGTGCAGAGGGTGGCGGGGAAGGGCGTGATCGGCCCGGGTACGCCGATGAAGGAGGGGATGCCGCCGTTGCTCCGGATGTTCTCCTCGGCCAGCCGGTCCAGGTCCTTGGTGCTGACGCCCGGCTTCACGGCCGCGGACACCAGCGCCAGCGTCTCCCCTACGAGACGCCCGGCCACCCGCATGAGCTCGATCTGCTCGGGTGACTTGACCTGGACGCGCATCTTCCTTCTGAACACCCAACTCGCCTAACTACTAAGAACGCAATGCCCCGAGGGCCCGTGCCGTGACCTCTTCCACCGAACCGGTGGCGTCGATCGGGAGGAGGATCCCCTCCTTGTCATAAAACGACACGATGGGAGCGGTCTGTTCCTCATAGACGTCCAGCCGGTGCCTGACGACCTCTTCCTTGTCGTCGTCCCGCTGGAAGAGCCGGCCCCCGCAGTCGTCGCAGACGTCGTCCCTGCCCTCGTCGAACTCCACGTGCCAGATCCGCTGGCACGCCGAACAGGTGCGGCGGCCCGAGAGCCGGCGGATCACCTCTTCGTTGTCGACCTCGAGCTGGAGGACTCTGTCCAGGTGGAGACCGTCCTCCGCCAGCATGGCGTTGAGGGTCTCGGCCTGGGGGACGTTGCGGGGGAAGCCGTCCAGCAGGAAGCCGCCGACGGCGTCCTCCTGGTGGATCCTGTCCCGGACCATGGCCACGGTGACCTCGTCCGGGACGAGGTCGCCCTTGTCCATGTACTGCTTGGCGAGAACGCCGAGCTCGGTTCCGCCGCTCACATTGGCGCGGAAGATGTCACCGGTCGAAATCTTCGGGATCGACAGATGACTAGCGATGAACTGGGCCTGTGTCCCCTTACCCGCTCCGGGGGGCCCGACGAGAACGATGCGCATCTAGCGGAGGAATCCTTCGTAGCTGCGCTGCTGGAGCTGAGACTCGATCTGCTTCACGGTGTCCAACCCAACGCCGACGATGATCAGGATGCTGGTGCCGCCGAAGGGGAACTCGTTGGCCGTCCGGAGGACGGCGAACGCGATCATGGGGATCAGGGCGACCAGACCCAGGTAGAGCGCGCCAGGAGCGGTGATCCGCGTGAGCACGTAGTCGAGGTACTCGGCGGTCGGCCGCCCCGGACGGATACCCGGGATGAAACCACCGTACTTCTTCATGTTGTCGGCGACTTCAGTGGGGTTGAAGGTGATCGCGACGTAGAAGTACGTGAAGAAGATGATCAGCGAGAACGTGATGAGCATGTTCACCCAGTTGTCCTGCTGCAGCCTCGGCATGATCTCTTTCTGGAGGAACTCGTTGTTCGGCCAGAGCTGCGAGGCGAGCTGCGGGAGGTACAGCAGCGACGAGGCGAAAATGACGGGGATGATGCCGGCCTGGTTCACCTTGAGCGGGATGTAGGTCGAGGTCCCGCCGTACATGCGGCGGCCGACCATGCGCTTGGCGTACTGGACCGGAATGCGGCGCTGGGCCTGCTCGACGAACACCACGGAGGCCACGATGCACAGGCCCACCAGAATGATGATCGAGAACTTGAAGCCGCCCTTGTCCTTGAAGATCTGGACGAACTGCGACGGGAACACCGCGACGACCTGGGTGAAGATCAGGATCGACATGCCGTTGCCGATGCCCCGGTCGGTCACGAGCTCGCCGAGCCACATGATGACGGCCGTGCCCGCGGTCATCGTGATGACGATCGTCACGACGGTGAACACGTCCGTGTTGTACAGCAGGTCCGTCTCGGTGGCGCCGCCGAACAGGTTGCCGGTCGCGGCCATGGCCACGATGCCGGTCGACTGCAGGATCGCCAGCCCGATGGTCAGGTACCGCGTGTACTGCGTGATCTTCGTGGTTCCGGCCTGGCCCTCCTTCTTGAGGGCCTCCAGCCGCGGGATCACCACGGTCAGCAGCTGCAGGATGATGCTCGCGGTGATGTACGGCATGATGCCGAGCGCGAAGACCGACAGCTTCAGCAGCGCTCCGCCGCTGAACAGGTTCACGAGGGAGTAGATGCCCTTGTTGTCACCCGTGGACGCCAGGTTCATCGCGTCCTTGACGGCACCGACGTTGACGCCGGGGGCCGGAAGCTGCGAACCCAGACGGAACACGAAGATGATCAACAACGTGAAGAGAATCTTCTTGCGCAGGTCGGGCGTTTTGAACACCCGTGCGACAGCGGTGAGCACCATTCCTCCTGCGCCATTACCTGATCAGTCGGCCGGACGGCCTGTGGTCGTATAAATGAGACGGGCTTAACACGCAAGTCGGCCCGTCGGAGATGCTAACAGCAGATAGAACCGGGACCGACCTTCCAACGACGGACGGTCGATCCCGGTTCCATGAAAATCAAACCTGCTCGGCGGTCCCGCCGGCAGCGACGATCTTCTCCTTGGCGGAGCCGGAGAAGGCGTTGACCTTCACCGTCACCGCGACGGAGATGTCGCCGGTACCGAGGATCTTGACCGGGCGGTTGGCGCGCACGGCGCCCTTCGCGGCCAGGTCCTCAGCCGTGACCTCGCCACCCTGCGGGTAGAGCTCGGCCAGCTTGTCCAGGTTGACGACCTGGAACTCGACCCGGTTCGGGTTCTTGAAGCCCTTGAGCTTCGGAATCCGGCGGATCAGCGGCATCTGGCCGCCCTCGAAGCCGACCGGGACGGTGTTGCGGGCCTTCGTGCCCTTCGTACCGCGACCGGAGGTCTTACCCTTGGACGCCTCACCGCGGCCCTTGCGGACCTTCTTCTTGTGGGCGCCGGGGGCCGGCTTGAGGTCGTGGATCTTCAGAGCGTCGCTCATGATTCCACCTCCTCAACGCTCACCAGGTGAGCAACGGTGCGGATCAGGCCGACGACCTCGGGCTTGCCGGCGCGGACGGTGGAGTCACCGATGCGCTTGAGGCCCAGGGTACGCAGCGAGTCCCGCTGGTTCTGCTTCTCGGAGATCACGGACTTGATCTGCGTGATCTTGAGCTGACGGTCCGCCGAGGTCTCCCGGAGGATGTCGGCCTGCGTCTTCACGCTCATGACGAAACCTCGACCTTCGCGGCCTCGATGCCCGCCGCGCGAGCGCGCAGCATGGCGGCGGGGGCCACGTCCTCGATCGGCAGGCCGCGCTTGGCCGCGATCTCTTCCGGACGCTTGAGCTGCTTGAGCGCCGTCACCGTCGCGTGGACGATGTTGATGGCGTTCGAGGAGCCGAGCGACTTCGACAGGACGTCGTGGACGCCCGCGCACTCGAGAACGGCGCGCACCGGGCCACCGGCGATGACACCGGTACCGGGGCTGGCCGGCTTGAGCAGCACGACGCCCGCGGCGGCCTCACCCTGGGTGAGGTGCGGGATGGTGCCCTGGATACGGGGGACCTTGAAGAAGTTCTTCTTGGCCTCTTCGACGCCCTTGGCGATCGCGGCCGGAACTTCCTTGGCCTTGCCGTAGCCGACACCGACGGTGCCGTTGCCGTCGCCGACGATCACGAGGGCGGTGAAGCTGAAGCGACGACCACCCTTCACGACCTTGGCGACGCGGTTGATCGCGACGACGCGCTCGATGTACGACTGACCCTTGTCGGCCCCACGGCGGTCGTCACGGCGTCCGTCACGGCCGCCCGAACGACGCTCGCCGCCCTGGCCGCCTCCGCGACTGGGAGCAGCTGCCATTAGTGGTTCCTCATCTCAGACTTGAAGGAGGAGGTCACAGCGCGAGACCCCCCTCGCGGGCACCGTCCGCGACAGCGGCGATGCGACCGTGGTACTTGTTGCCGGCGCGGTCGAAGACGACCGACTCGACGCCCGCGGCCTTGGCGCGCTCGGCGACGAGCTTGCCGACTTCCTTGGCCTTGGCGGTCTTGTCACCGTCGTTGGAACGCAGCGACGCCTCCATGGTGGACGCGGACGCGAGCGTCTTGCCACCACCGAGGATCGAGTCGTCGACGACCTGCACGAAGACGTGCCGGGTGGAGCGAGTCACGACCAGGCGCGGGCGCACGGTGGTGCCCACGACCTTCTTGCGGACCCGCAGGTGACGACGCTTGCGCGACGTGGCGCGCTTGCTCGTGTTCTTGCGGAACAGGTCCTTGGTACCGGCCATGACTACTTACCAGCCTTTCCGACCTTGCGGCGGATCTGCTCACCCTGGTACCGCACACCCTTGCCCTTGTACGGGTCGGGCTTACGGAGCTTGCGGATGTTGGCCGAGATCTCGCCCACCTGCTGCTTGTCGATGCCCTCGACCTTGAAGACGGTCGGCTTCTCGACAGTGAAGGTGATGCCCTCGGGGGCCTTGATCAGGATCGGGTGGCTGTAGCCGAGCGAGAACTCGAGGTCCTTGCCCTTGGCCACGACGCGGTAACCGACGCCCTGGATCTCCAGCGTCTTCACGTAACCCTGGGTGACGCCCACGATCATGTTGAAGACGAGGGTGCGGCTCAGGCCGTGCAGGCCGCGAACCGTGTTGATGTCGTTGGGACGCGTGATCGTGACCACGCCGTCCTCGAGCTCGGCCTTGATCGGCTCGGCGATCGTGTGCTCGAGCGTGCCCTTCGGGCCCTTGACCGTGACCTTCTGGCCATCGATCTTGACCTCGACTCCGCTGGGAACGGAGATCGGCAGACGTCCAATGCGAGACATTGTCTGATTCTCCTTCCGCTACCAGACGTAGGCGAGGACTTCGCCGCCCACGCCGCGCTTGCCAGCCTGCTTGTCGGTCATCAGACCGGAGGACGTCGAGATGATCGCGACGCCAAGGCCACCGAGGACCTTGGGCAGGTTGTCCTTCTTCGCGTAAACCCGGAGACCGGGCTTCGAAACGCGCTTGATGCCGGCGATGGAACGCTCACGGGTCGGCCCGAACTTCAGGTCGATGGTGAGCTTCTTGCCGACTTCGGCATCTTCCACGTTCCAGCCCGAGATGTAGCCCTCCTGCTGGAGGATCTCGGAGATGTGAGCCTTGATCTTCGAGTACGGCATCGACACGGTGTCGTGGTATGCCGAGTTCGCGTTACGCAGACGCGTGAGCATGTCTGCGATCGGGTCGGTCATCGTCATGGCCTGGTGGCCCTCCCTCGCCGCGGTTTCCAGCTGCCGCTACACACCGCCTAGGCGGTTTTCGCGACCCTACGGACCTACAGCGTGGTCATGGGCACCTCTCAGATTCGGGTGCCCGGTTTGTTGTTCGTACAGTACGCGACCCCGCCCCCGACCGCCGAATCGGCGATCGGGGGAGGAGCTTCACGTTGTGGTGCTAATCGCTGGTGCTGTCGGCTACCAAGAGGACTTGGTGATGCCGGGCAGCTCGCCGCGGTGAGCCATCTCACGGAAGCAGACACGGCACAGGCCGAACTTCCGGTAGACGGAGTGCGGACGCCCGCAGCGCGAGCAGCGGGTGTAGGCGCGCACGGCGAACTTCGGCTTGCGAGCAGCCTTAGCGATGAGGGACTTCTTCGCCATTTTCCTAGGCCTCCTTGAACGGGAAGCCGAGGAGCTTCAGCAGCGCCCGGCCCTCTTCGTCATTCGTGGCGGTCGTCACGATCGTGATGTCCATGCCACGCTGGCGGTCGACCTTGTCGACGTCGACCTCGTGGAACATGACCTGCTCGGTGAGACCGAAGGTGTAGTTGCCACGGCCGTCGAACTGCTTGGGGCTCAGGCCGCGGAAGTCGCGGATGCGCGGCAGCGCGAGCGACAGCAGACGGTCCAGGAACTCCCACATGCGGTCGCCACGGAGGGTGACGTGCGCGCCGATCGGCATGCCCTCACGCAGCTTGAACTGCGCGATGGACTTCTTGGCCCGGGCGACGGCCGGCTTCTGGCCGGTGATCGCGGTCAGGTCCTTGACGGCACCTTCGATGAGCTTCGCGTCACGCGCGGCCTCACCGACGCCCATGTTCACCACGATCTTGGTCAGACCGGGGATGTTCATGACGTTCTCGATGCCGAGCTGCTCCTGCAGCTGCTGACGAAGCTCCTCGCGGTACTTCGTCTTCAGCCGCGGCTGCGGGATCTCAGTGGTGGTTTCGGTCATCTCAGATCTCCTTGCCGGTACGACGCGAGATCCGGACCTTCTTGCCGTCGACGACAGAGAAACCGACGCGAGCCGGCTTGCCGTCCTCGAGCAGCGCCACGTTGCTGACGTGCAGCGGAGCCTCGACGGTGACGATGCCACCGCCCTTGCCCTGGGCGTCGACCTTGGTGTTCTTCTTGATGAGGTTCGCACCCTCGACCGTGACGCGATCGCGCTTCAGGTCGACGGCGATGACCTTGCCGGTGGCGCCCTTGGACTTACCGGCGATGATGACGACCTCGTCGCCCTTACGGATCTTCATTACAGCACCTCCGGCGCGAGCGAGACGATGCGCATGAACTTCTTCTCGCGCAGCTCGCGGCCGACCGGGCCGAAGATGCGGGTTCCGCGCGGGTCCCCGCCGTCCTTGATGAGCACGGCCGCGTTCTCGTCGAAACGAATGTAGGAACCGTCGGCGCGACGGACTTCCTTACGCGTACGGACGACGACCGCCTTGACGACGTCACCCTTCTTCACGCCGGCCGCGGGAAGGGCGTCCTTCACCGTGGCGACGATGATGTCGCCGATGCCCGCATAGCGCCGACCGGAGCCACCGAGAACACGGATGCAAAGGATCTCCTTCGCACCAGTGTTGTCGGCGACCTTAAGTCGCGACTCCTGCTGGATCACTTCTAACTCCTGTTGGTTCTCACCGGTTCTCCACCCGGGGTGGAGCCTGGTGGATTTGCTCCTCGGGGATTCACCCCGAGAAGGGAGTGCGGGGAGTCCGGGACCCTCGGGCCCCGGACCAGGCCCCCCGCAGTTCCAGTTACTTGGCCTTTTCGAGGATCTCGATGACGCGCCAGCGCTTGGTGGCCGACAGCGGACGGGTCTCCATGAGACGCACCCGGTCGCCGACACCAGCGGCGTTCTGCTCGTCATGAGCCTTGTACTTGGTCGTACGGCGGATGATCTTGCCGTACAGCCGGTGCTTGACGCGGTCCTCGACGGCGACGACGACGGTCTTGTCCATCTTGTCGCTCACGACCAGGCCCTCGCGGACCTTGCGGTTCCCGCGGGTCTTGTCGGTCTCGGTCGCAGTAACCTCTGCGCTCACTTCTCGCCCTCCTCGGCAACGGTGACGATGCCGAGCTCGCGCTCCCGCATCACGGTGTAGATGCGCGCGATCTCACGCTTGACCGTGCGCAGCCGCCCGTGGTTCTCCAGCTGACCGGTGGCCGCCTGGAACCGGAGGTTGAAAAGCTCCTCCTTGAATTCCTTCAGCTTGGTCACCAGCTCGTCTTCGGGCTGGGTGCGCAGGTCTTCGGCCGTGGTGTTCGCCATTACTCGCCCACCTCCCTCTTCACGATTCGGCACTTCATGGGCAGCTTGTGAATGGCGCGGGTGAGCGCCTCACGAGCGATCTCTTCGTTCGGGTAAGACAGCTCGAACATGACCCGGCCCGGCTTCACGTTCGCGATCCACCACTCCGGAGAACCCTTACCGGAACCCATGCGGGTCTCGGCCGGCTTCTTCGTCAGCGGACGGTCCGGGAAGATGTTGATCCAGACCTTGCCGCCACGCTTGATGTGGCGGGTCATGGCGATACGAGCGGACTCGATCTGCCGGTTGGTCACGTAGTGACCCTCGACAGCCTGAATCCCGTACTCGCCGAAGGTCACCTTCGTGCCACCCTTGGCCATGCCGCGACGGCGGGGGTGGTGCTGCTTACGGTGCTTGACCTTGCGAGGGATCAGCATGGCGTTCAGCTCCCCTCAGGCGCCGGAGCGGCGGCCTCGGGGGCAGCAGCGGGCGCGGTGTTCTCAGTGGTACGCGGGGCGCGCTCGCCGCGCGCTCCGCCACGGGCGCCGCCGCGAGCGGGCCGCTCGCCGCCACGGCCGCCACGGCGGTCTCCGCCACGACGGTCGTTGCCGCCACCGGCGCCGGCGCCGGCGCGCTGGGCAGCGGCACGCTGCTCGCGCTCGGCGCGGGTCGGGGCCGCGTCACCCTTGTAGATCCAGACCTTCACGCCGATCCGGCCGAACGTCGTACGGGCCTCGTAGAAGCCGTAGTCGATGTCGGCGCGCAGGGTGTGGAGCGGAACCTGGCCCTCGCGGTAGAACTCGCTGCGGGACATCTCCGCGCCGCCCAGACGACCGGAGCACTGGACCTTGATGCCCTTGGCGCCGGCCTTCATCGTCGACTGGAGCGCCTTGCGCATCGCCCGGCGGAACGCGACGCGGCTCGAGAGCTGCTCCGCGACGCCCTGGGCGACGAGCTGGGCGTCCATCTCGGGGTTCTTGACCTCGAGGATGTTCAGCTGGACCTGCTTGCCCGTGAGCTTCTCGAGGTCGCCGCGGATGCGGTCGGCCTCGGCGCCACGGCGGCCGATCACGATGCCCGGACGGGCGGTGTGGATGTCGACGCGGACCCGGTCACGGGTGCGCTCGATCTCGACCTTGGAGATGCCGGCCCGGTCCATGCCCTTGGTGAGCATGCGACGGATCGCGACGTCTTCCTTGATGTAGTCCTTGTAGAGCTTTTCGGCGTACCAGCGGCTCTTGAAGTCGGTGGTGATACCAAGGCGGAACCCATGCGGGTTGATCTTCTGCCCCACTACCGGGCCCTCCTTGTCTTCTTGATCGAAGCACCGTCTTCGAGAGACTCGAGGACCACGGTGATGTGGCTGGTGCGCTTGTTGATGCGGTACGCGCGACCCTGAGCCCGCGGACGGAACCGCTTCAGGGTCGGACCCTCGTCAACGTAGGTCTTGGACACGAACAGCGTGTCCTCGGCCAGGTTGAAGTTGTGGGTGGCGTTGGCGACGGCGCTCTTCAGCACCTTGCCGACCGGCTCGCTGGCTGCCTGAGGGGCGAAGCGCAGCACAGCCTGAGCCTCCGCGGCCTGCAGGCCACGAATAAGGTCCACCACGCGGCGGGCCTTCCTGGGCGTGACGCGCACGAAACGCGCCTGGGCCCTGGCTTCCATGACTGATCCCTTCGGTTTGCTGCGCGTCAGCCTCGACGGCTGCGGCGGTCTTCCTTGACGTGGCTGCGGAACGTGCGGGTGAGAGCGAACTCGCCCAGCTTGTGCCCGACCATCGACTCACTGACGAACACCGGGACGTGCTTACGGCCGTCGTGCACGGCGATCGTGTGACCGATCATCGCGGGCACGATCATGGAGCGCCGCGACCACGTCTTGATGACGGTGTGGGTCCCCTTCTCGTTCTGTACGTCCACCTTCTTCATGAGGTGGTCGTCCACGAAGGGGCCCTTCTTAAGGCTACGTGGCATGACGACTCCTACCGCTTCTTGTTGCTGCGACGACGAACGATCAGCTTGTCGCTCGGCTTGCCGGCCTTGCGGGTCCGGCCTTCCTTCTGGCCCCACGGGCTGACCGGGTGACGTCCACCGGAGGTCTTGCCCTCACCACCACCGTGCGGGTGGTCGATCGGGTTCATGGCCACACCGCGGACGGTCGGGCGCTTGCCCTTCCACCGCATACGGCCGGCCTTGCCCCAGTTGATGTTGGACTGCTCGGCGTTGCCGACCTCTCCAACCGTCGCGCGGCAACGCACGTCGACCTTGCGCATCTCACCGGACGGCATACGCAGCGTGGCGTAGGCGCCCTCCTTGGCGAGCAGCTGCGCGCCGGAACCCGCGGAACGGGCCAGCTTCGCGCCGCCACCGGGCTTGAGCTCGATCGCGTGAACGACCGTACCCGCCGGGATGTTGCGCAGCGGGAGGCAGTTGCCGGGCTTGATGTCGGCGCCGGCGCCGTTCTCCACGGGGTCGCCCTGCTTCAGACCCTGGGGGGCGATGATGTAGCGCTTCTCGCCGTCCGCGTAGTGCAGCAGCGCGATGCGGGCGGTCCGGTTGGGGTCGTACTCGATGTGAGCGACCTTGGCCGGGACGCCGTCCTTGTCGTGACGACGGAAGTCGATCACGCGGTAGGCGCGCTTGTGGCCGCCACCGTGGTGGCGGGTGGTGATGCGGCCGTTGTTGTTACGGCCGCCCTTCTTGGGGAGCGGTCGCAGCAGCGACTTCTCCGGCTCGGACCGCGTGATCTCGACGAAGTCGGCCACGCTGGAGCCACGACGACCCGGAGTCGTCGGCTTGTACTTACGGATGCCCATCTTTTTCGTTCATCCCCTACTAATTCTTCGGTCGCCCGGCTCTAGGCCTGGGGGCCGAAGATGTCGATCCGCTCGCCCTCCGCCAGGCTGACGATCGCGCGCTTGGTGTCCTTGCGCGTGCCGTAGCCGAAGCGGGTCCGCTTGCGCTTACCCTGCCGGTTGATGGTGTTCACGCCGATGACCTTGACGCCGAAGACCTCTTCCACCGCCTGGCGGATCTGGGTCTTGTTGGCGCTGGTGTCCACCAGGAACGTGTACTTGCCCTCGTCGAGCAGCCCGTAGGACTTCTCGGAGACGACCGGCGCGAGAAGGATGTCCCGGGGGTCGTAGATCTTGCTCACTTCGCGCTCCCCTTGGCGTGGGCGAGGAATTCCTCGTACCCCTTCTCGGTGAACACGACGTCGTCGTTGACCATCACGTCGTACGTGTTGAGCTGGTCGGCGACGATGACGTGCACGCTCGGCTCGTTGCGCAGGGACTTCCAGGTCAGCTCGTCCTCGCGGTTCAGCACCACGAGCACGCGCTTGGCGGAGGTCACCAGGCGCAGCGCATTGACAGCGGTCTTGGTCTTGGGCGTCTCGCCCTCGATCAGGCTGCTGACGATGTGGACCTGGCCGACGCGGGCCCGGTCGCTGAGGGCGGACCGCAGAGCGGCCTGCTTCATCTTCTTGGGCGTCTTCTGGGTGTAGTCGCGCGGCTGCGGGCCGTGGACGATGCCACCGCCGGCGAACTGCGGCGCGCGGGTCGAGCCCTGACGGGCGCGGCCGGTGCCCTTCTGGCGGTACGGCTTCTTGCCACCACCGCGGACTTCGCCGCGGGTCTTGGTCTTGTGGGTGCCCTGGCGCGCCGCGGCGAGCTGGGCCCAGACGACCTGGTGGATCAGCGGGATGTTGACCTTCGACTCGAAGATCTCCGGCGCGAGCGTGACGTCGACCTTGCTCATGCCTGGACCTCCATCTTCTTCACGGCGTTGCGGATCAGAACCAGGCCGCCGTTGGGGCCGGGAACGGCACCCTTGATCAGGATGAGGTTCTTCTCGGCGTCCACGGCGTGGACCGTGAGGTTCTGAACGGTCTTGCGGACCGTGCCCATGCGGCCGGCCATGCGAAGACCCTTGAAAACGCGACCGGGGGTCGCGCAGCCGCCGATGGAGCCCGGCGAGCGGTGCTTGCGCTGCACGCCGTGACCGGCGCCCAGGCCGGAGAAGCCGTGACGCTTCATGACACCGGCGAATCCCTTGCCCTTGCTCGTGCCCGTCGCGTCGACCTTCTGGCCGGCCTCGAAGGTCGTGGCGAGGACTTCCTGGCCGAGCTCGTAGGCGCTGACGTCGTCAGTGCGCAGCTCGACGAGGTAGCGGCGGGGCGTGACGCCCGCCTTCTCGAAGTGTCCCGCCAGAGGCTTGTTCACCTTGCGCGGGTCGATCTGTCCGAAACCGAGCTGCACGGCGTTGTAACCGTCGTTCTCGGTGGAGCGAACCTGGGTGACGACATTGGGCCCAGCCAGAACGACGGTGACGGGCACGATCTTGCCGTCAGCGTCGTAGACCTGGGTCATGCCGAGCTTTTCGCCCAGGATGCCCTTCCTGCTGATGCTCATTGGAATCCTTAGAGCTTGATCTCGATGTCCACGCCCGCCGGAAGGTCGAGCCGCATGAGCGAGTCAACCGTCTTGGGGGTGGGGTCGATGATGTCGATCAGCCGCTTGTGCGTGCGCATCTCGAAGTGCTCGCGGCTGTCCTTGTACTTGTGCGGCGAGCGGATGACGCAGTACACGTTCTTCTCGGTCGGCAGCGGCACCGGGCCGGCGACCTTGGCGCCCGTCCGCGTCACGGTCTCGACGATCTTCTTTGCGGAAGAGTCGATGACCTCGTGGTCGTATGCCTTCAGCCGAATGCGGATCTTCTGTCCCGCCATAGCGCCCGTGTGTCCTTTGCTGCTCAGCACGGAGTGTGGACTCCGCGCATTAACCTCCCGACTCGCGAGAGGCGGGCTGACGTGTCAAAACCGGGGTTGGTGCGCGGTCCTTGCGGACACACGTGGCCCCGGATGCGTGTTCTAGTTGGGAACTAGAACCAGGATATGCAACGACGGGGATACCTTCCGTCATTCCGGGGCACTTCCCCGCCGCCGCATACTGTGATGCTGGTTACTCTACGGGGGCTCTCACCCCCGCGGAGCGGGTATTACTTGAGGATCTTGGCGACGCGACCGGCGCCGACCGTCCGGCCACCCTCACGGATGGCGAACTTGAGACCCTCCTCCATGGCGATCGGCTGGATCAGCTCGACGCGCATGTCGGTGTTGTCGCCCGGCATGACCATCTCGACACCCTCGGGGAGGTTGACGACGCCGGTCACGTCCGTGGTACGGAAGTAGAACTGCGGGCGGTAGTTGTTGAAGAACGGGGTGTGGCGGCCGCCCTCGTCCTTGGACAGGATGTAGACCGCGGCCTCGAACTCGGTGTGCGGGGTGTTGGTGCCCGGCTTGATGATGCACTGGCCGCGCTCGACGTCCTCGCGCTTGATGCCACGGAGCAGGAGGCCGACGTTGTCGCCCGCCTGGCCCTGGTCGAGGAGCTTGCGGAACATCTCGACACCGGTGACGGTGGTCGAGGTGGCCTTCTCCTTGATGCCGATGATGTCGACGACCTCGTTGACGTTGACGACGCCACGCTCGATGCGGCCGGTGACGACGGTGCCGCGACCGGTGATCGAGAAGACGTCCTCGATCGGCATGAGGAACGGCTTGTCGGTGTCGCGCTCGGGCTGCGGGACGTTCTCGTCCACGGCCTTCATGAGCTCGAGGATGGTGCCGGCCCACTTCTCGTCGCCCTGCAGGGCCTGGTACGCGGAGACGCGCACGACGGGAAGGTCGTCGCCCGGGAACTCGTACTCGGAGAGCAGCTCACGGACCTCGAGCTCGACGAGCTCCAGGATCTCCTCGTCGTCCACCATGTCGCACTTGTTCAGCGCGACGACGATGTAGGGCACGCCGACCTGGCGGGCCAGGAGCACGTGCTCCTTGGTCTGCGGCATCGGGCCGTCGGTGGCGGCCACGACCAGGATCGCGCCGTCCATCTGCGCGGCACCCGTGATCATGTTCTTGATGTAGTCAGCGTGACCGGGGCAGTCGACGTGCGCGTAGTGACGCGACTCGGTCTGGTACTCGACGTGCGCGATCGAGATGGTGATACCGCGCTCGCGCTCCTCCGGCGCCTTGTCGATGTCCTCGAACGCCGAGGCGGCGTTCAGGTTCGGGTAGGCGTCGTGCAGGACCTTGGTGATCGCCGCGGTAAGGGTGGTCTTACCGTGGTCGATGTGACCGATGGTGCCGATGTTTACGTGCGGCTTGGTCCGCTCGAACTTGGCCTTAGCCACGAGTTCTCCTCAGTATTGCGATCCCCCGGCCGCCCTGCAGGGGCCGGCCGCTGTGAATCTGACGTACGTACGTTGTCTGGCTGGTGTGGTGCTTCGGCCGATCCGGGCGGGTGGATTCCCGCCCGGATCGTCGGGGCTTATTCGCCCTTGGCCTTGGCGATGATCTCCTGCGCGACGTTCGAGGGAACCTCGGCGTAGGAATCGAACTGCATGGTGAAAACAGCCCGGCCCTGGGTCTTGCTGCGCAGGTCCCCCACGTAACCGAACATCTCAGAGAGGGGCACGAGCGCCTTGACGATCCGCGCGCCGTGAGACTCGTCCATGGCCTGGATCTGGCCACGGCGCGAGTTCAGGTCGCCGATCACGTCGCCCATGTTGTCCTCGGGCGTGGTCACGTCCACGGCCATCATCGGCTCGAGGAGCACAGGACCGGCCCGGCGGGCCGCTTCCTTGAACGCCATCGAACCGGCGACCTTGAACGCCATTTCCGAGGAGTCCACCTCGTGGTAGGCACCGTCGAGCAGCGTCACCTTCACGCCGACCATCGGGTACCCGGCGAGAACGCCGAACTCGGCCGCGTCCTGGCAGCCCGCGTCCACCGAGGGGATGTACTCCCTGGGGATACGGCCACCGGAGACCTTGTTCTCGAACTCGTAGGCGTCGCTGCCGCCGCCGAGCGGGGACAGCGTGATGATCACGCGACCGAACTGGCCGGAGCCACCCGTCTGCTTCTTGTGGGTGTACTCGACCTTCTCGACCGTCTTCGTGATCGACTCGCGGTAGGCGACCTGGGGCCGTCCGACGTTGGCCTCGACCTTGAACTCGCGCTTCATCCGGTCGACGAGGATCTCCAGGTGGAGCTCGCCCATGCCCGAGATGATCGTCTGACCGGTCTCCTCGTCCGTCCGGACCTGGAAGGACGGGTCCTCCTCGGCCAGACGCTGGATCGCGGTACCGAGCTTCTGCTGGTCGGCCTTGGTCTTCGGCTCGATCGCCACGCTGATGACCGGCGCCGGGAAGCTCATCGACTCGAGAACGACGGGGTTCTTCTCGTCGGCGAGGGTCTCGCCCGTGGTGGTCTGCTTGAGACCCATGACGGCGACGATGTCGCCGGCGCCCACGCGGTCGATCTCCTCACGCTTGTTCGCGTGCATGCGGTAGATCTTGCCGATGCGCTCCTTGCGTCCCCGAACGGTGTTCAGGTAGGAGGAGCCGGCTTCGAGCACACCGGAGTACACGCGGACGAAGGTGAGCTTGCCCAGGTGCGGGTCGGACATGATCTTGAACGCGAGACCGGAGAACGGCTCGTCCTCCGACGGCTGGCGCAGGATGACGGTCTCCTCGTCACCCATCTTGTGGCCCTCGATCGCGTCGACGTCCAGCGGGGACGGCAGGAAGCGAACGATCGCGTCGAGCAGGGGCTGAACGCCCTTGTTCTTGAACGCGGTGCCACAGAACACCGGGGTGAGCTTCGCGGCGAGGGTCGCGCGACGGATCGCCGGGACGATCTGCTCGTTGGTGGGCTCGCCACCCTCGAGGTAGATCTCCATGATCTCGTCGTCGTTCTCGGCGAGGGTCTCGATGAGCTTCGCGCGCCAGTCGGCAGCGGCCTCGAGGTGGGTGTCGGGGATGTCGACGGTGTCGTACATCTCGCCCAGCTTGGCCTCGGCGTTCCAGACGAGCGCCTTCATCCCGACCAGGTCGATGACGCCCTTGAAGTCCGCCTCGGCGCCGATCGGCAGCTGCATCACGAGCGGGACCGCGTTGAGGCGGTTCACGATCATGTCGACACAGCGGTGGAACTCGGCGCCGGTGCGGTCAAGCTTGTTGACGAAGCAGATCCGCGGCACGCCGTACCGGTCGGCCTGACGCCAAACGGTCTCGGACTGCGGCTCGACGCCGGCCACACCGTCGAAGACGGCGACGGCGCCGTCGAGGACGCGCAGCGAGCGCTCGACCTCGACGGTGAAGTCCACGTGGCCCGGGGTGTCGATGATGTTGATGGTGTTCTCAACATTGTCGACGGACCACTTGCAGGTCACAGCAGCAGAGGTGATCGTGATGCCACGCTCCTGCTCCTGCTCCATCCAGTCGGTGGTCGCAGCGCCGTCGTGAACCTCGCCGATCTTGTAGCTCATGCCCGTGTAGTACAGGATGCGCTCGGTCGTCGTGGTCTTGCCAGCGTCGATGTGCGCCATGATCCCGATGTTGCGGACCCTGTTGAGGTCTACACCGGTCTTAGCAGCCATTGTGCTCGCGTCCTTCTCGTCTGCTCGTCATCACCGCTGCTACCAGCGGTAGTGGGCGAAGGCCTTGTTGGACTCGGCCATCTTGTGGGTGTCCTCGCGCTTCTTGACCGAGGCGCCCAGGCCATTGCTGGCGTCCAGGAGCTCGTTCATGAGGCGCTCGGTCATGGTCTTCTCGCGACGGCCACGGGAGTACGTGACCAGCCAGCGCAGCGCCAGAGTCGTGCTGCGGGCCGGACGGACCTCGACCGGGACCTGGTAGGTCGCGCCACCGACGCGGCGGGACTTGACCTCGATGGTCGGCTTCACGTTGTCGAGCGCGCGCTTGAGCGTGACGACCGGGTCGTTGCCGGTCTTCTCGCGGCAGCCCTCGAGGGCGTTGTAGACGATGCGCTCGGCGATGGAGCGCTTCCCGTCCAGCAGGATCTTGTTGATCAGGCTGGTGACCAGCGGGGAGTTGTAGACCGGGTCAGCGACCAGAACGCGCTTGCCCGCGGGGCCCTTACGCGGCATTAGCTCTTCTCCTTCTTCGCGCCGTAGCGGCTGCGCGCCTGCTTGCGGTTGCGGACACCCTGGGTGTCCAGCGAACCACGGATGATCTTGTAACGAACACCGGGCAGGTCCTTCACACGACCGCCACGCACGAGCACGATGGAGTGCTCCTGCAGGTTGTGCCCGACACCGGGGATGTACGCGGTGACCTCGATGCCGCTGGTGAGCCGGACGCGCGCGACCTTACGCAGGGCCGAGTTCGGCTTCTTCGGCGTGGTCGTGTACACACGCGTGCAGACGCCGCGACGCTGAGGAGAACCCTTCAGCGCGGGCGTCTTGGTCTTGGTCACCTTGTCCTGGCGGCCCTTTCGGACCAGCTGCTGGATTGTGGGCACCGCTCTCCGTCTTCCTTCGTCGTACCGGGCCCGGTCTCCGCGACCGGGTCAGCGTGGGCTGTCCACACTGTGTTTTGTATGCGCGAGTCACACCCGGAATTTCTGTCCGCGCATAACCCTGATCCGCTGTTCTTGCGAGCTTTGGACCTGCAGGTTTCCTGCTCTCCCCGACCCCCGCGGTCGGGCGTGTCGCACCGGCCGCACTCCGCCAGGCTCCAGCGGAGCCTCGCGATGAGGGGAGTCAAGTTGCGCCGCGCCACCGGGTCTTCGGACCCCGCTTTGCGCGCACGCAGGCGAGCCCACCAAAGGCGGGCACGAAAGGAGAGGGTACCTAACCCCTGCACCCGAGGTCAAAGCGAATGGCTCATTACCGGGTCCGATGCCCGCTGCGCAACCTTCCGCACGCCTCCTGGACACTCCCCGGATACAACGTTCGTCCCGCTTTCGCTTGTTCCCTGGGAGCGAAAAAAGCGTCAGACCCGCCCGAAAGGACGGGTCTGACGCGCGGAACGTTCGCGGCCGGTGCCTCAGAGCACGAAGGCGACCACGATCACGGCGATGGCGACCAGGGCCACGAGGCCGAGCCAGATCCAGATCTTGTTGGAGCCGCCCTCCTCCTCCGGGGCCGCCTGCGGCTGCCCGTACTGGCCACCCTGCTGGGGCTGCGCGTACTGGCCCGGCTGGGCGTAGGGGTTCTGGCCCTGCTGCTGGCCGTACTGACCTTGCTGACCCTGCTGGCCGTGCTGCTGCTGGCCGTAGGGGCTCTGGGCCTGCGGCTGGCCGTACTGCTGCTGGCCCTGCTGGCCGTAAGGGCCCTGGGCCTGCGGCTGGCCGTACTGCTGCTGGCCGAAGGCCTGGGTGGCGTCCTCGTCCTGCTGGGGCTGCTGGACCTGAGGCTGCTGGGCCTGAGGCTGCTGGGCTTGGGGCTGCTGGGCCGCCTGCTGCCACTGGGCGGCGTTGAAGTCCAGCCGGGTGTCGCCGCCGATGGGCGGCTGGGGCTGCTGCTGGGGCGGCTCGGGGTTGAGCGCCTGGGTCGACAGGGCGTCCTCGCTCTGCCAGCCGGAGTCCTGCCGGGCCGTCTCGGCCGGCTTGTTGGTCACCAGCGGGATGTCGCCGGGGAACGGCGGCTGCTGGGGCGGCTGCTGCGGCTGCGCGGACGGGGCCGGGAAGAAGGCCGTGGGCTTGGCCTCCTCGATCGGGCCGCCGGGCAGCACGGTCTGGTCGCTGACGCTCCGCTCGGGGGCCGGGAAGTCCGGCTGCGGGAGCTGGAGGCCGGGGACGATCGCGGTGGCGGGCGCCTCGCCCACCACGGGACGGTCGAAGGTGGTCTGGTCGAAGGTCGGACGCGGGTGCGGGGCGGTGCCCCACGGGTCCTCGTTCGACGGCTGGTAGCCGCCGGGCGCGGGCGGCTGGGCGGCCGAGATCTCCGGCGCGGGCGGCTGGAAGGCCGAGGGGGCGTCGGGCACGGGCGGCGGAGCCTGCCACTGTGACTGCGGCGCGGCCGGCGACTGCGGCACGGCAGGCGGCTGCGGTTCGGCGTGCCTGCCGGTGGAGGGCTTCTGCTCGAAGGCCGGCGGCGGCGGGTAGGCGGCCGTCTCCTCACCCTGCGGGGGCTGCGGGGCCTGCGGGAAACCGGGCGGCGGCGGGAAGGAGGGCGTGGCCTGAACGGGCGGCGCGAAGGCGTCGGGCGCGGAGTCCGCGGGCGGCGGCGGGAACGACGGCGGCTCCGCGGGCTGCTGCCAGGACGGCTGCTGCTGCTGCCAGCCCTGCTGCGGCGGGGCCGGCTGCTGGGGCTGTTCCGGCTGCTGCCAGCCCTGGCGGGGCTCCAGCGGCTGCCAGCCGCCCTGGTCGGCCGGCTGCTGCGGCTGCTGCCCATGGGAAGGAGGCGCCGGCTGCCACTGCTGCGGCTCCGGCGGGGCAGGGAAGGCCTGCGGGGCGGGCTCGGTGGTCTGCCAGCCGGGGGCGGGCGGCTGGTAGGCGGGCGGCACCTGCTCGCCGGGGGCCTGGTAGCCGCCCGGCTGCTGGGGCGGTTGCTGCGCGGGCGGCTGGCCCGGCGGCCTCAGCTGCGGCGCTCCGAAGACGACGGTCCGCTCTCCGGCGGGCCTGATCGGCTGCTCGGGCTGTTCGGGGGCAGCGGGCTGCTCAGCCGACGCCGGCTCTTCGGGCGACGGCCACTGGGGGCCGTTCTGCTCGGTCATCGGTGGGCTCCTTACAGCGCCGGGTCAATCGGTGGTCAAAGCCGCCCGGTCTATACCACGCGACCAGTTCACAGCCTGCCTCCTGCTGCTCAATACAGCAAATCATCCGTTGCCGACACCAGAAAGATCCCATCGGTTCCCATCCCGGGAAATCACCGAAGTAGGCTGCCGACCATGAGCCGATCACTGGTGATCAAACTAACAGCGGGTTCGGACGCCCCCGAGCGCGCCAACCAGGCCTTCACGGTCGCGGCCGCCGCGGTGGCCAGCGGCGTCGAGGTCTCCTTCTGGCTCACCGGTGAGTCCGCCTGGTTCGCTCTGCCCGGCAGAGTCGCGGAGTTCCCCCCGCTCCCCCACGCCGCGCCGCTCGCCGATCTCCTCGACGTCGTCCTCTCCGCGGGGACCGTCACCCTCTGCACGCAGTGCGCCGCCCGCCGCGAGATCACCCAGTCCGACCTCATCGAGGGCGTCCGCATCGCCGGCGCCCCCGCCTTCGTCGAGGAGATCACCCGCCCGGACGTCCAGGCCCTCGTCTACTGAGCGTCGCTCAGCTCTGCTGGTAGACGACGGCGGTGAGCGCGCAGGGCGTGTGGAGGAAGAGGTAGTGGGCGCCCTCTCCGTACGCGTCCAGGTCGGCGCCGCCGATGAGGCCCACGTAGTCCATGGCCTGGTCGCAGGCCGGGCAGACGACGTAGTCCGGTGACTGGATCCATTCGGGTGAGCCGCCGAGCGTCGAGCCGCCCTCCTCCCACGCGCTGGCGAGCAGGGGCGACTCCCTGCGTTCGCCGATCTCGAAGCCGGTGGACGGCGGGGTCTCGGGGCCGGCGTCACGCAGGAAGGCGGGGCGGACGGTCCGTTCCGACCAGGCCGCGCCGCCCTCGGGGGTGACGTCGCTGAAGGTCGTGCCGTAGCACGAGCAGAAGTGGCAGGTGGTGACGCGCAGCCGTCCGCGCCAGCCGGTGTGGTCGAGCGCGCGGGCGACGGCCGGGTCGGCGGTGTCGACGTCGAGCGCGGTCCACAGGGGGCTGAGGCACCACGGGCACGCCTCCTGCGCGGGGGTCGCCTCCCCGGACGGGACGAGCCGGTAGGCGGTGGTGCCGTCGAGCAGGCGGACGCCGTCGCCGTCGGGCTGCCAGCCACCGTCGCGGGCCAGGGCGCGCAGTCCGCGGCCGTAGGGGTCGACGCCCTCGGGCAGGCTGTGCGACCAGCGCCGGAAGGTCTCCTCGACCTGCGGGCCGCGGGTCTGGGTGAGGGCGTACACGAGCCGGGCCGCCGCGTCCGGCTCGGTCTCGACGCGGTGCGCCGCGTACCGCTGGAAGTCGGCGTCGCCGCCCCGGTAGAGGACGGGCGCCCGCCACAGGACGTTCGCGGCCAGCACGCGCCGCAGATGGGGCGCGACGGCCTCCGGATCCACCGCCGCGAGGTCGGCGATCTCGTCCGCGGCGTCGTCGTCGCCGGACTCCAGCCTGGCCACCAGCTCTTCGATCATGAGCGGACGATAGCGGGCCGGTCGGACAGAGCAGGAAGCCCCCGGCGACGAGGCCGGGGGCTTCTGGTGAACGTCCTAGGAAGGGGTGGGGAGGACGGTCTTGAGGCGTTCGGTGCGGAGCTTGCCCGACCAGGTGTCGTCGATGCGCTGGAGGGGGCGCTTGAGCGCCCAGGTCAGGAGCAGGTCGGCGAGGGCGGGGTTGCGGACCAGCGCCGGGCCGTGCATGTAGGTGCCCATGACGTGGCCGCTGTAGGCGCCCTCGTAGCCGTTGCCGTTGCCGATGCCGACCAGGGTCTTGGCCAGCGGGATGGCGCCGGAGCCGAGGTGGGTGACGCCCTGGTGGTTCTCGAACCCGGTGATCATCGGGATCTCGAGGGCGGGGTCGACCTCGCCGACGATCTCACCGACGGCGCGGATCTCGCCGCGGCCGGAGCGGATGTCGAGCAGGCCCAGGCCGTCGACGGGCTGGCCCTCCTCGCCGCCGAACTCGTGGCCGAGGAGCTGGTAGCCCGCGCAGACCGCGAACACGGCCGCGCCGAACTCCACCGCGCGGTGCAGGCCGCCGTCGGCGCGCAGCCGCTGGGCCGCGAGGATCTGCGGACGGTCCTCACCGCCGCCCAGGAGGTAGATGTCGCCGTCGACCGGGATCGGCTCGTCGGAGTGGACGTTCACCGTGCGGGTCGGGATGCCGCGCAGCTTGGCCCTGCGCTCCAGGACGATGCAGTTCCCGCGGTCGCCGTAGGTGCTGAGCAGGTCCGGATAGATCCAGACGATTTTCACGATGTCAGAGGGCACGGCCGTACCTCGTTCGGATGGACTGGAAGGCGGTGTAGTTGGCGATCACGTCGAGCTTGCCGCCCTGGACTTCCCAGACGGCCTGCTCGATGTCCTCGACGACCTTGAAGTCGACCTCGGCGGCCTCGAGCCGGACGGCCAGGTCGAGCCTACGCTCGCCGGTGGCCCAGACGGGGCGTCCCTTGAGCACGCGGTAGTCGACGTCCCACAGCCAGGAGGTGTCGCGTCCGTCGGGGCCCTGGGCGTTGATCGCCAGGGCGACGGGGCCGGGCGCGGGGTCGAGCACGTCGAACGCCTCCAGCCAGCCGGCCGGGTTCTTCGCCAGCAGCAGCCGGATGTCGCGGCCCTCGTGCTGGACGGTCGTGTACCGGCCCGCCACCGAGGCGACGCGGCCGAGCAGCGGAAGGGCCTGCTGCGGCGCGATCCCGAACAGGGAGACGACGGCCAGCGACATCGCGCCGTTGGACCGGTTGGCCCGGCCCGGGAGCTGGAGGTCGAGGTCGTAGGTGTTGCCGTCGGGGGCCGTCACGCGGTTGCCGTGCAGGATCCAGTCGGGCTTGGGCCGGGCGAAGTGGCACTGGCGGCAGGCCCAGTGGCTGTGGTCGCGGTCGAGCGGCCCGCCGCACTCGGGGCAGCACCAGGAGTCCTCCTTCCAGTGCTGGCCCGCGGCGACCCAGGTGACGCGCTTGGCGGTCTGCGCGCCCCAGGTGACGAGCGGGTCGTCGCAGTTGGCCACGACGTGGGTGTCGGCGCCGTCGAGCGCCTTGCGCCACTTGCCGGCGAGCTGCCAGATCTCTCCGGCGCGGTCCATCTGGTCGCGGCTGAGGTTCATCAGCAGCACGACGTTCGCGCCGGTCTCCTTGAGGACGAGCGGCACGTACTTCTCGTCACACTCCAGGACGCCGTACTTCGCGTCGGGCTGCGAGGCCAGAGCGGAGACGTGCCCGGTCGGCATGTTCGCGCCGAACGCGTTGGTCGCGACCTCGCCGAGGCCGCTCATCGCGCTCGCGATGAGCCGCGTCGTGGTCGTCTTGCCGTTCGTCGCCGACACCAGCACGAGCTTCCGGTCGCTGGCCAGCCGGGTGAGCAGCTCCGGATCGAGCTTCAGCCCGATCTTCCCGCCGATCACCGAACCGTCGCCGCGCCCCGCCAGCCGCGACATTTTCGACGCGGTCCGCCCCAGCGCGACCGCCAACTGCGACCGCAGCGGAAGATCACTCATCGAATCCCTTTTCCCTTAGGCCCTTCGATGACTCTAGTAGGTGCACGGGGAGATCCGGTGGTGATCAGCGCCGAACCACCGGTTCGGATGCCTTCCGCGGTGAGAACACCACGAAGCGTGGCGATGTGATGCATAACGCACAACTACTTCTCTATCTACCTTGCGGTCTTACATACCGGAGGGACAAGGCAGAATCACCGGGTAACGACCGAGGCAGTAACTTGCCTTCACAGATCCCCCTAATGTCAGAGGACGAGCGTCGAAGGGTGAGTGCCATGCAGTGTCCGTCCTGCGCCGCACCGGCGCCCGAAGGCCGATCGCGCTGCGCTCACTGCGACGCTCCCCTCACCGCCCTCGCCGGCGCGTACGCCGCGCCGAGCCTCAGCACCGAGAAGACCATGCGACTGGACGCCTCGATGTGGACCGCACCCGCCTCGCCGGAGGAACCCGGCGAATCAACACAGTGGTGGAGCCCTGCCATGGAAGAGCCCACCCCGTCCCAGCACCCGTCGGCCCCGCACGCGTCGGCCCAGAACCCGGCGGTCCAGAACCCGGCGGTCCAGAACCCGGCGCAGCCGGCCGCGTCTCCGGTCGTCCCCGACGACTGGTTCGCCACGCCCATCGCCCCGGCGCAGGCCCCTTCGCTGGGCGAGCCCACGGGTCACTTCACCCCGGTCTTCGACGACCGGCCGTCGGCCCCGCAGCCCGCCGCCGCCGACCCGTGGTCGAGCGAGCAGAGCGCGCTGTCCGGCTCCTCCTGGCCGGCCCAGCCGCCGAACGGCGAGACCCCGTTCGCCGCGGCTCCCTGGCCCGCCGCCGCGCAGCAGCCCGACCCGGCGCCGTGGCAGCAGGCACCGCAGGACCCCTTCGGCTCCTCCTGGGCCGCCGCCCCCGCCGCAGGCGGCCTCGCCGCGACCCCGCC